>NZ_BDJL01000011.1 GCF_001950325.1 Carboxydothermus islandicus | reverse complement strand
AATTTAGAGAGAAAATTATACTCATTAAAAGATTGTTCAATATAAAACGGTAAAATTACTCTATGAGAGTGCCTGGTTAATAACTTAAAAGCAAAAAAAAGCTTACAAAGCAAAAAGCATTATAAAAAAGAGAAGGACTACTTAGGTAACGTTTTATGATATAATTATATAGATTAAGCATAACGGAGGAAGTTATGGATTTAATTACTACCCATCACAATATGGATTTTGACGGTTTAGCGTCAATGGTTGCTGCGGGAATTTTATATCCCCAGGCAAATCTTCTTTTGCCGGCCAAGGTTTTGCCGGCAGTGGAGGAATTTCTTGCTCTTTACAAAGATAGTTTAAAGATTCAGAAAAAAATAACTACGCCCCGAGATGTCAAAAGGCTAATCCTGGTGGATAGTTCGGAACTTTCTCGCTTTTCTCATATCCGACATTATCTAAACAAAAATTTGAAAATTATCCTTTATGACCATCATCCTTTAGCTCCCGATTTAAAGCCTTATCTTGCAGAAAAAGTTGTAAAGCCTACGGGAGCGACTGTTACCCTGTTAATCCAGAAATTAAAAGAATCGGGGGTAGAGATTTCTTCGGTTGAAGCCACGGTTATGGCTTTGGGAATTTATCAGGATACGGGAGGTTTGTTATATCCCTCTACGACCAAAGAAGATATTGAAGCGTTAGCCTATTTATTTAATTTTGGGGTTAACTTGGAAGTAGTGAACCGATTTATAAAAAGACCGCTTTCCAGGGAACAGGAATTTTTGTTAAAAGAACTTTTAAATAATGCTGTCACCGAAGAAAGCAAGGGCTTTTTTTACCTTGCCACCTGGGCCAGAACCGATGATTATTTACCCGGGCTGTCTTTTATGGCCAGCTATTTAATGGAAATGCACCGGCCGGATGTCCTTATCATGGCCGTGCAAATGGGCAAAACGGTGCATTTAGTAGGACGTTCTACCAAGGAAGAGATTGATTTACGTTCAATTTTATACGGTCTTGGGGTCAAAGGACACCCGCAGGCGGTTTCTTTGACCCTGAAAGATAGGGATGTTCAGGAAGTTTTAGAAATAGCCTTAAAATTACTTAATAATTTTAAGATTCCCGCAAAGACCGTTAGAGAAATTATGAGCTGGCCGGTGAAATTTGTTACTGTGGAAAATACCGTGGAAGAAGCGCGAAAAATTATGGTTCGCTACGGCCATTCGGGGTTACCGGTGCTGGAGGGGGATAAGTTAGTTGGGATTATTTCTCGAAGAGATGTCGATAAAGTTATCCACCATAACTTAGGACATGCTCCGGTTAAAGCTTACATGAGTAAAAATCCTGTAACTATTGAACCTGAAGCGTCCCTGGAAGAAGCATTAAGACTTTTAATAAAGCATGATATTGGCCGCTTGCCGGTGGTAGAAGGAGGAAAGTTAATAGGGATTATTTCCCGGACGGATCTTTTAAAGCAGTATCACCGACCGGAAGAATTAAGGCCCCATAAAACCCTTTACCGGGAAGGAAGTTTTGAGGTAAACTTAAAGAAGCTTTTGGATGAAAATATTTCCCCGGAAGGTCAGGAGCTAATCAACATCGTCGGCAAATGGGCAAGTCAACTTGGCATGCGGGTATTTTTAGTTGGGGGAATTGTGCGGGATTTACTTTTAGGTCAAAAACAAAAGGATTTAGATATTGTGGTGGAAGGGGATGCTCTTGTTTTAGCTCAAGAAGTGGGTAAAACTCTTTCGGCAATCAAGTTTATTCCCCATGAGCGTTTTAAGACCGCCTCGATTATCCTGAAAAACGGGCAAAAGATAGATTTTTCAACTTCCCGGGTGGAATTTTACCAGCATCCTGCCGCATTACCGGATGTGGAAGTTTCCACTATTAGAGAAGATTTATACCGGCGGGACTTTACCATTAACTCCATGGCTATAGAAATAACCTACGGTCATATCGGTGAACTTTTTGATCCCTTTGGAGGGCTTTTGGATTTAAAAGAAGGGATTATAAGGGTTTTACATAACTTAAGCTTTGTGGAAGATCCTACGCGCATTTTAAGGGCACTTCGTTTTTTAGGTAGATTTAACTTTAAACTCGAAGAAAACACCGAAAAGCTTTTGATTGATGCTATTGCCGGTGGATTTTTAAACTTAGCTTCTCCAGCAAGAATCCTGTACGAATTAAAACTTATCTTTACCGAAAAAGATATTTTAAAAATCCTTAAATTTTTAAAGCATTACGGTATTTTTCAGGAAGTTTTTCCAAAAGCTTCTTATGAAGAAGATTTTTTAAAACGTTATTTCAATTATACGGTGGAATATTTGCGGTTACTAAAGGAAACGAAGATTTCCTGGCTGCACGGGGTAATGGGGGTTTATGCAAAAAATTTAGAGGGAATTGAGGAGTTTATAAAAAAATATCCTTTAACGGGAGAAGAAGAAGAAGTTTTAAGACAGGGAGCTTCAGGAATTGACGAAGCCTTAATACTTTTATCTCTTCCCCGGGAGGTAAAAGGGCAGGAAATATTCGAAACTTTAACGAAACTTCCACCGGAAGGTTACTGGGCTTTATATTTGTTACTGGATAGATTCCGGGCCAGAGAGCGATTTAAAAAGTATTTCGAAGAACTGAGATTTATTAAGCCCGAAATTACCGGCGAAGATTTAAAAGCTTTGGGTTTAAAGCCCGGTCCCCTGTACCGAGAAATTTTACATAAAATAAAAATGTTAAAAATTGATGGGGTTTTAAAAAATAAAGATGAGGAAATTTTGTATGTTAAGCAAAATTATTTTTAAGGAGAGTTGCCATGGATAGTTTTTTTGGGTTTTTAAGAGTTCCTTCATTGTACGATTTGGGGGTGATGCTTCCGGGGATAATCGTCGGCTTAACCATTCATGAATTCAGTCATGCTCTGGTTGCTACAAGCCTTGGAGATGATACTCCCCGGAGGGAAGGAAGGTTAACTTTATCACCCTTTTCCCATGTCGATCCGGTAGGGTTTTTGCTACTTTTAATTGCCGGATTTGGCTGGGCAAAACCGGTTCCCGTCAATCCTTACAACTTTCGGGGTGACCCGCGTAACGGTATGGCTTTGGTGGCCTTAGCCGGACCTTTATCCAATTTTGTGCTGGCTTTTATTATCGTTCTTTTCCTGGCTTTCGGGGGGATAAATCTTCCCTATGCTTGGGAAATAGGCATTACTGCGGTAGCGATAAACGTATCTCTGGGGGTATTTAACCTTTTACCGGTTTTTCCGTTAGACGGGGAAAAGATCTTTAATCGTTTTTTTTCTTACGAAATCCGGAAGTTTATGGTTAGCTATGGTCAGGTAATACTCCTTTTATTACTTCTTACCGGTGCCATATCCTTTGTTTTACAACCGATTACGCGGTTTATCTTAAATGTTTATTTTGCACTTTTTAAGTTTTTGGCAGGATAGGAGGATTAAAGGATATCATGGAAAAAATCGTATTAAGCGGGATGAGACCAACGGGGAGGCTTCACTTAGGCCATTTACTGGTGCTCGAAAACTGGGTTAAATTGCAAGAGGAAGCTAAGTGCTTTTATATGATTGCCGACTGGCATGCTTTAACTACCGAATATGAAAATACCGATGAAGTTTTACAAAATATTGAATACTTAGCTTTGGATTTTCTTGCTGCGGGCATTGACCCGGAAAAATCAGCATTGTTTGTGCAATCGGAAATAAAGGAGCATGCGGAGTTGGCTCTTTTGTTTGGTATGTTTACTCCCCTTTCGTGGTTAGAGCGGGTTCCCACTTATAAGGACCAAAAGGAAAAGCTTGGAGAAATGGGGAAAGATTTAAATACTTACGGTTTCTTGGGGTATCCCTTACTGCAAGCAGCGGACATTTTAATTTACCGGGCAAATTTAGTGCCGGTAGGGGAAGACCAGCTTCCCCATTTAGAGCTTACCCGGGAGATTGCCCGGAGGTTTAACTATCTTTACGGCAGTGTATTTCCCGAGCCGCAGGCGGTGCTTCATACCGTTCCGTTGCTACCTGGGATTGATGGCCGGAAGATGAGTAAAAGTTATAAAAATGAAATTGCTTTATCCAGCACGCCGGAGGAAGTTTCTGAGCAGGTGAGAAATATGATTACCGACCCGGCAAGGGTTCGGAAAACCGATCCCGGGCACCCCGAGGTTTGTGTGGTGCATACTTACTATCAAGTTTTTTATCCGGAAAAAGTAGCCGAAATAGAAGAACAGTGCCGAACTGCAGGAATAGGATGTGTGGCCTGCAAAAAACAATTGGCTGTAAAAATTAACGAAATTTTAGAACCCTTAAGGGAAAGAAGGCAGGAATTTTTAAAAGGCAAAAAGTATCTTGAAATCTTAGCGGAAGGGCAGGCAAAGGCGAGCCGGGCAGCTAAGGAAACAATGATGGAAGTCCGGGAAAAAATGAAGCTGAGGTAAGCTGTATGTATAAGATTGTCCTGCCGGTTTTTGAAGGACCGTTAGATTTACTGCTCCATTTAGTGGAAAAAAATAAAATCGATATTTATGATATTCCCATTGCGGAAATTACGCGGCAGTATCTTTGGTATTTAGAGCAGTACCAGAAGCACAACTTGGAAATAAAAAGTGAGTTTTTAGTAATGGCCAGCCATCTTTTATATTTAAAAGTAAAAATGCTGTTTGGACAGAAAGAGGAGGAGGAAGACCCGCGGACCGAACTGGTGGAGCGGCTGGTAGTTTACCAGAAGTTCCGGGACATAGCCCAGTATTTAAAAGAAATTAAGGGAAACTTTCCCAACGTTTACCGCCGGAAAGTTAACGTTGAAGAGTTATTAAAAATGTATTCGGAGCGTGAGCTGAAAGCGATTCCTTTAAAAAAACTTACCGAAAGTTTAAACCAAATCTTGCTGCGCCTTGAAACTTCGCCAAAACCAATTACCTTACCGGAAAAGGAATATACCATAGAAGAAAAGATGGGGGAAATTTTGAGGTGCTTACTTCGGCAGGAAAAAGCTCTTCCATTCTCCCAGCTTTTTACCCGGGTGGAAAGTAAAAGGGAAGCGATTATCTTATTTTTAGCCCTATTGGAGCTTTTGCGCCAGGAAGTGGTGGATGCTTGGCAGGTGAAAAACGATGGAGAAATCTGGATACGGTATGTCGGTTCTGTTTCCAATTAACCTTGAAGGGGCTTTAGAAGCGCTTCTTTTTGTAAGTCCGGAACCCTTATCCCTGAAAAAAATTGCCCAGGTCTTAGAATTATCCTTAGAGGAAGCAAAAGAAATAGTTTTGCGGTTACAGGAAAAACTCGAACAGGACCAGCGGGGAATAATGCTGCATTTTTCCGGGGAGGAGGCCTGGCTTACCACCCGCCCGGATTTTTCCGTTTATATAGAAAGGCTTTTTAAGCCTCCGGCCCAGCATTTAACCCAGGCGACTCTGGAAACCCTGGCCATTATTGCTTATAAACAGCCGGTTACCAGAACGGAAATTGAACTTATCCGGGGAGTAAAAGCCGATAGTTCTATCGCCACTCTTTTAGAAAAAGGCCTTATTGAAGAGGCGGGACGGAAAGATGCTCCCGGTCGTCCCATTATTTACAGGACCACTGCCAAATTTTTGGAGTTTTTTGGCTTAAAAAGTCTCGATGAACTGCCACCTTTAAATTTGGAGAATGAAGCGGTAAATGATGGAAATAATAATTTTGAGGAGTAATTTGGTAAAAGAGGTGGCAGTTATTGGAGTTCGGTATATATTTTGAATCTATTGAAGATGTGGAAATTAATCTCGTTTTTCGGCTTTTTTTTGGGCTTTTGAATTTTGAAGTTGCCCTGCCTTTACCGGAATTTACCGAACGTTTGGGAATAAAAATTCCGGTAGTGGGGCATTTTATTTTTTTTAACCAGAAAGCGGTTAAAAAAACGACAAAAGTGCAAAAGTCCCGGGAAAAGGTAACTATATTTCTTAAAACCTGCTGGGATTACCTTAAACTTTTTGACAAAACCAATCTTTATTTTCAAAAAGGGTTAATAATTAAAAAACTATCTGTAGAATTAAGCCCGGGTCTGAAAGATCCCTTTTATTTTGGTATAGTTTCGGGGATGTTGTATTCGTTATTTGGAACTCTTTATGCCCTTTGTGCCCGGCGTTTTAAAAAAGTAGAGCAATTTTTTTTAAATATAGACCCCAGCCTGGGAATCAGGTTTTCGTTAAAATTATCTCTTTTGATAGAAATACCCTGGTATCATTTACTGCTAACTGCCACCTACTTATTTTTCCTTTTCCTGAAACAAAAAATAAAAGGTATATTCAGGCAACCTTTGGTACAAATTAAAGGGGAAAAGTAAATTGGAGGTGGAGGAAAAATGGAAACTCAGCATCATCCCATTGAAAGTTTAATGAAAACAGCTATGGAAAGTATAAAGGAAATGGTAGATGTAGATACGGTGGTGGGAAGCGCCGTAGAAACTCCCGATGGCAGCGTGATCATTCCCGTATCCAAAGTAACCCTGGGCTTTGCTGCTGGGGGAAGTGAATTTTCCGCCGGCGAAGGAAAGGACAAATCTTTACCCTTTGGAGGTGGCAGCGGTGCCGGCGTTTCGGTGCAACCGGTGGGTTTTTTGGTAGTGGGGCAGGGACAAATTCGCCTGTTACCGGTAGATACCAATGCTTTGGTGGATAAGCTTATAGACCTGACCCCGGAACTTTTGGCAAAAATCCAGAACTTTGTCAGTAACAACCGCAAAAAACCCGACCTCCCCATCGAAACCTTCGAAACCCCAACCGCCTAATTCAGGGACGGTTCTTATATTTGCGTCCATACGCCAAAAAGAGGGACGGTTCTTATATTTGCGTTTAAACGCCTAAAAAAAGAACCGTCCCTTTTTTTGCTATTTTATATTGAAAAAATTAAGAAGATAATGTATATTTTAGGCAAAAAGGAGGAAAAACATGCCAAGAGCTGCAAGAGTTCACATTCCTGGAGGAACATATCATCACCCGCGGCAATAATAAAAATCCGATTTTTATAAAGAATGAAGATTATCTGGTATTTTTAAATATTTTAAATGATAGGTGGAAAAAGTATCCTATTAGAATATATGCTTTTGTCTTAATGCCAAATCACGTTCACTTTTTAGTAGAAATTGATGATTTTCCGTTGGCAAAACTTTTTCAACCAGTATTTACTGCCTATGCAATTTATTTTAATGCTACCTATAAAAGAATAGGCCATGTTTTTCAGGACCGTTTTAAGTCTTATTTAATTGAAGATGATGATTATTTGCATGAAGTTTTTCGATACATCCTTTTAAATCCAATTAGGGCCGGTATTTGCGAAGATTTGGATGATTATCCTTGGAGTAGCCATCCGGGATTTATAAATTTGGAAAAGGCTTGGCCTTTTGTAGATTTTCGAATTTTTAATTATTTTGGTAATGACGAAGAAGGGATAAAAGCCTATCGTGCCTATTTAGGAAATTGGATAGAAGCGGAAATATACACCCGACAAGATGAAGATGAGAATCTAAGATTATTTCAAGCGAATTATCTTATTAAACAAACCTGCCAAAAATTTGAAATTACCTATGATGATTTACTTTTTGCCCGAAGAAAAGAAAAAGCAATTATAGCCCGAGGATATTTTGGGGAAATGGCAAAAGAAAAATTTAAGTTGCCTTTAAAGGAAATTGCTGAATCGTTAGGTATTAATTACTGGGCACTTAATAGAGGCATAAAAAAACGAAAAGATTTAAAAATTGAATAAATAAACGCCTAATTTGGGGACGGTTCTTATATTTGCGTCTATACGCCAAAAAAAAGAACCGTCCCTTTTTTTGGTGTTCTAACGGGGGAGGGGGGTGAATAGGATAGTAGTACAAGCCTGGGGAGGAGAGAAAGATGCTGAATTATCTGTGGGGAGGAATGGTGCTTCTTGGGTGTATGGCGGCTTTTTGGCAGGGAAAGCCGGAGCTAATAGTTAAAGCGGCTTTAGAGGGGGCCAAGCTTGCGGTAGATACAGCTTTTGGGCTTGTAAGCATTATTACCTTTTGGCTGGGAATAATGCGCATCATGGAGGAAAGCGGCATAGTAGAAAAACTCTCAAAGGCCATGGCTCCCTTAATTCGCCTGCTTTTTCCGGAGATTCCACCGGGACACCCGGCGGAAGGTGCGATTCTTTTAAATTTAAGTGCCAATATTTTGGGTTTAGGGAACGCAGCCACCCCCTTTGGTTTAAAAGCGATGGAAGAGCTTGCCTGCTTAAATCCGCAAAAAGATACCGCAAGTCGAGCAATGTGCACTTTTCTTGCTTTAAATACTTCCGCCATAACATTATTGCCCGTCACGATCATTGGACTTCGTCAGAAATTTGGGTCGCTTAATCCTGCTGATATCGTAATTCCGACTTTTTTAGCAACCTTAATAGGATTTACCGTGGCGTTAATTGCCGATTACTTTTTTAAAAAATCAAGGTGGTAAAATGATTATAAAATTAGGCAATTGGCTTTTACCGTTAATCTTGTTTTTTGTGATATTTTACGGTATGTTAAAAAAAGTAGAGGTTTATGAATCTTTCCTGGAAGGAGCAAAGGACGGCTTTAATACCGCCATCCGGACTATCCCTTATCTTGTAGGGATGGTAGTGGCTATAAATATTTTTTTTGAATCCGGGGCTTTAAAAGTATTAGCGTCAGGGCTAAATCCGCTTTTAAATAAACTTGGCATTCCAGCGGAGGTCCTGCCTCATGCCCTTTTAAGGCCCCTTTCCGGTGGTGCGGCCTTAGGGGTAGCAGCCAAGTTAATGGAGCAGTATGGCCCGGATAGTTTAATTGGACGAATGGTATCAACAATGCAAGGGAGCAGTGATACTACTTTTTATGTATTGGCCCTTTATTTTGGTTCTGTTGGCATTAAAAAATTTAGTTATGCTCCCTATGTTGGATTAATTGCCGATTTTACAACTTTTCTTGCCTCGGTCTTTGTTGTAAAAGCCTTTTTTGGCACTTAATGTTAATTTTTTCGGGGATAAGGTATGAAGAAACAGACAAAAGGTTTAATTGTTTATTTAATTGTAGGCGCATTAACGGGTGGCATGTTATTTTGGGCTTTTGGGGAGCTTACTGAAGTAATTTTTACTTCCCGGAAAAGTTTTGTCTGGGACGAAATTATTCTAAAAAAGGTTCAGGCAATTTACTTTCCCGGAATTTTACCATTGATGAAAGGCATCACTTTCTTAGGTTCCATTGGTTTTTATATGATGCTGGTACCGGTGATTTCTTACTTTTTTTACCTGAAAAGACGTTATGATAGCCTTACGGCCTTTTTAGGAAGCTTCATTGGGGCCTCGGTCTTAAATTATGTCTTAAAGCTTCATTATTTAAGATTAAGACCAACGCTGTACTTTAAAATATCGGAAAGTGGCTACAGTTTTCCCAGTGGACATGCTATGATCAGCATGGCAGTTTACGGAATGTTTTTTTACCTTTTGGCCAAAAATAACTTTCCCCTCCCCAAAATTTTGCTTCTTATTCTGGGAATCGGCTTTCCTCTTTTAATTGGGTTTAGCCGAATTTACCTGGGGGTTCACTGGCCCACAGATGTTTTAGGGGGATTTATTGCCGGTTTATTTTGGCTTATTGTAACAATAATAATAACGGAAATTTTATTTTGGAAAAAAAGGTGATAATATGGAAAGGTTACAAAAATATTTAGCCCGGGCTGGAGTTGCAGCCCGCCGGGATGCCGAGCAGCTCATTTTAGCGGGCCGGGTAAAGGTAAACGGCAAAGTGGTAAAAGAGCTGGGATTTAAAGTAAGTGATAGGGACGTGGTGGAGGTTGACGGGCGAATTGTTAAGCCGGAAAAACTCGTGTATATTTTAATGTATAAACCAGCAGGTTATATCACCACCGTGGACGACCCCTTTGGCCGCCCCACGGTTTTATCGTTACTGGCGGGTAAGGTAAAAGAACGGGTCTTTCCGGTGGGAAGGCTTGATATGAATACCGAAGGGCTTCTCATTTTGACGAATGATGGCGATTTGGCGATGGCCCTTACCCATCCCAAGCACCGGGTCCCCAAAACTTATCTGGCTTTAGTCCGGGGTACACCCAACCGGGCCAAATTAAAAGAGTTAGAACAGGGCGTCCTTCTGGAAGATGGCTATACCGCTCCTGCCAAAGTAAATTTTAAAAAACCTGAGGGGAAAAACAGCTGGATTGAAATTACCATTCACGAGGGGCGCAAGCGCCAGGTACGGAGGATGTTTAAAAAAATTGGCCACCCGGTTTTAAAATTAATCCGTACGCGCATCGGCTTTTTAACCGGATATGGCCTGAAAAAAGGTAGTTTTCGCTATTTAACTCCTGCGGAGGTTTTAAAACTAAAGCGTCTTGCCAATTCTAACCGTGGGTGATTGAGGCCCTTTCGGTGTGAGGATTCCATTTTTCTACATGTCTTCCGCCAAAGTCGGCTAAGATATTGGCTGCTTCGTTTACTTTTTCTTTTTCGGTTTCGATTATTACTACCACTTCGTTATTTTTTAAGGCTTTTTTTATTTTTCTTACCTTGCTTTCGGTAAATCCTAAAGGCAAAAGAGCTTTAAAAAGCCCCTTTTTAGCAAGCTCATTGGAAATTGGGCCGGCCAGGGCAACTTTGCCGACACCGGGAACTTCAGCTAACGGCATTTCGACTAACTGACCATGAAAATCATGAAGCATACCTATTTCACCGGTACCGGTGATTTCCTCGGCATATTCTTCATTGAATTTTTGCACTGTATACTGGTTTACCGGGCAGATCAAAGAAATATGGGAGTTTGCGAGGCGAGCATTGGTAATAAAATCAATGGCCCGTTCGGTTTGTTCCAGGGATTTAAAATAAGCAATAATAACTTCTTTCACGGTATCCCTCCTTAAACGACTTTTTTATAGCTTTTGTCAAATTACCTGAGGATAATGTAAAAATCCCGGCAGGATTTTTCAGGAAAAAAGCGAATACCAAATGGCAAGGAGGGAAAAGGATGAAGAATGAAATTCTTGCCAGGGTAAGATTTGATTATAAAGCAAGCGGCAAAACAAAATTTCTTTTTGGTGGGAAAAGCTCCGATAAAATGGCGGAAGAACTTCGGGAAAGTCAGGTAGCTAAACTAAGAAATCTTCCTTTTCAAGGGATTACCGTTGAAGATATTGACATAAGCATTGACATTTATACAGTATTTGATGAACTCACCAATGCCGAGGTTTCCTATGCGCCGGTTTTGGTAACTTTAAAAGCCGATAGCTTGGAAGATTTAATTCGCTTTGTGGCCACCGAGGAGTTTAAAAAAATTGAAATTTTTGAACCACAGGAACTGGTTTTAAGCAAAGGTGAGGCCGAGAAAATGATTTTCCGTTTGGTTGAAGAGATAAATCGCTTAAGAGAATTTATTGAAAAGAAATATTTGGGGAAGTAAGATGAAAAGGACAATAGTAATTGGAGGGGGAGCCGCCGGGATGATGGCGGCTTTATCTGCCTCTGGACAGGTTTTATTAATCGAAAAAACCGATTCTCTCGGTAAAAAACTCTGCCTTACGGGAAACGGGCGGGGAAACATTACTAATATTACACCAATAAATACCTTTCCCGAGTATTATCACAATGGAAAATTTCTCAAAAAGGCTTTATTTACTTTTACCAATGAAGATTTAATGGCTTTTTTCATTAAAAATGGACTTAAATTAAAGGTGGAAGAGAAAAAGGTTTTTCCTGCTTCCGATAAAGCAAAGGATGTTGTAAAGTTACTTGAAAAATTATTAAAGAAAAAAGGCGTGGAAATTTTATATAAGCAAAAGGTAAAAGATATTCTGGTTAGAGATGGGCAGGTTTTAGGTGTTAGAACGAAAGATGGGCTATATTATGCTGCTAAAGTCATAGTTGCCACCGGCGGGGCTTCTTTTCCCCAAACCGGAAGTTCCGGCGATGGCTTTGAGCTTTTAAGTAAATTGGGACATAACATTATTTCCCCAAGACCTGCCCTGGTTCCGTTAAAGCTTTTAGAAAAAGTCGCAGAGTTAAGCGGGATAACGGTAATGGATGTGAATTTAGCATTGTTTTCTTCGGGGAAAAAAATTAAAGCCAGGAGAGGCCCCTTGCTTTTTACCCACTTTGGCCTCTCGGGCCCTACGGTGTTAAATTTAAGCTGTTATCTACCGTTAAATTTTTCCGAAGCCAAGATAAAAATTGATTTTTTCCCGGAATATTCTGTGGATGAATTAAAAGAAAAAATTATTTCCAATGGAAATAAAACCCTTAAAAATGCTCTTCCCGGAAAACTTCCCGAGAAACTTCGGGAGTGGTTACTTAACTATTTCGGGCAAAATCCGAAGGCGGTGGTTTACTCCCTTTCTCCTAAGGTAATTACTAAAGTTTCCCAAGCTTTAAAAGGAACCTTCTTTAATCTTACCGGAACAATGCCGTTAGAAACTGCCTACGTTACCGCCGGAGGAGTAGATGTTAAGGAAATAAATCCTTCCACCATGGAGTCTAAGCTTATCAAAGGAGTTTATCTTGCCGGAGAGATTATCGACTGTCACGGAGAAACCGGGGGCTTTAATCTTCAGATGGCTTTTTCTACCGGGTTTTTAGCAGGAAAAAGTTAAAAATGAATTGGTTTAAACGGTTTTTACGTGTATAATTGTTTTTGAAAGTTATGTAAGGAGGAAGGGGTAATATGCCAAATGTTGGCAGTAAAAAGGCTGCCAAAGCAGCCTTAATGATGGCTTTAACCGAAACGCGGGAAGAAGAAAAGGAGTTAAAAATAAAGCTTGCCGAAGAAAATATCCGGGCAGCCGCGGTTGACTACGGGGGGGATTTTATCTCCGCTGTAAATAAAATTGTTGAGCGGGCGGTAGTGGCAGCTAAACGCGAAGGGGTTATCAAAGAAACCCATGCCGATGAAGGGGCGATTGCCGGTGCTACCCGGGAAGCTATCTCCCAGTTAATGACCAAGGCTTTAGGGTTAAATGTAGGTGGTAAAATAGGTATTGCTCGTTTTCAGGACCACGTTGCGGTGGCGGTATTTTTTGGTGTCGGTTTGCTGCACTTAGATGAAGTGGGGGTTGGTCTTGGTCACCGGGCAGTTCCCTGATAAGGAGGGATATTTTTGCTAAAAGGCATCCGGGGTGCGATAACGATTGAAAGAGACCGGCCCGAAGAAGTAGCAAAAGCTACCCGGGAGCTGCTGGAGACTATTTTTAAGGAAAACAACCTGACAGTAAATAATGTGGTGGCGGCATTATTTACCCAGACCAGGGATATCGTTTCCGCTTACCCTGCTAAAACTGCCCGGGAATTTGGCCTAAATGAAATTCCCTTAATGTCAGCGCAAGAGCCAGATGTGATAGGCGGAATGCCCAGGGTTATAAGGGTTTTGCTTTTTGTTGATTTAGGGGCTGATGAGAATGTTAAGCATGTATACTTAAAAGAAGCAGCAAAGTTACGGGAGGATCTGGCTTAATTTGAGGTACGAGAAGGTGTTGAAAATTGCTGTTACTGATTGACAACTACGATTCCTTTACCTATAATCTTGTTCAATACTTTCAAATGCTTGGAGAAGCGGTTACGGTATACCGAAACGATAAGATTACCGTTGAAGAGATCAGGGCTTTAAATCCCGACTATATTGTTATTTCTCCCGGTCCCTGTACTCCCAGTGAGGCGGGGATTAGCCTGGAGGTAATTAAAAATCTTTACCGGTATCCTATTTTGGGGGTTTGCCTTGGGCATCAGGCGATAGGGCAGGTATTTGGGGGAAAAGTAGTAAGAGCTGCCCGGCCAATGCACGGAAAAACATCGCCCATTTACCATGATGGTAAAACGATTTTTAAAGGGATACCTTCTCCCTTTTTAGCTACCAGGTATCATTCGCTTATCGTTGAGTTGCCGGAGGAAACGGAGCTGATTGTTTCGGCAAAAACTGCTGAAGGTGAAATTATGGGTTTAAGACATAAAGATTATCCCGTTGAAGGGGTACAGTTTCATCCCGAAGCAATCCTAACCGAGTATGGTCTTGTCCTTTTAAACAATTTTTTAGAGGTTTACCGCAAGGGAGTGGAATAATGGAGCTTAAAGTTAGCCGCAAATCCAAACCAGAAAAAACAATTGTTAAAGTTTCAAATATAGAAATTGGTAGCAGCAAGCCGGTAATTATTGCCGGCCCCTGTGCGGTAGAAGGTGAAGAGGAGTATCTTAAAGAAGCTTTATTTTTAAAAGAAGCGGGAGTGCAGATTTTAAGAGGCGGTGCTTTTAAGCCCCGGACTTCTCCCTACACATTTGCCGGACTGGGGGAAGAGGGGCTGAAAATTTTAGCCAAAGCCCGGGAAATAACCGGTATGCCCGTGGTTACCGAAGTTTTAGACCCGCGGGATGTGGAAATAGTAGCGCAATATGCCGATATTTTGCAGATTGGCAGCCGCAATATGCAAAATTTTACCCTGCTTAAAGAAGTGGGTCTTATTAATAAACCCGTATTATTAAAACGGGGTTTAGCAGCAACTTTAAAGGAATGGTTGTTGGCGGCAGAATACATTGTTTCTGCGGGCAACGAACAGGTAATTTTATGCGAGCGGGGAATTAGAACCTTTGAGGATTACACCCGAAATACCTTTGACCTGGCGGGCATGGTCGCTGCTCTTGATTTAACCCACCTTCCGGTTATTGCTGACCCATCCCATGCTACCGGACGCAGGGAGCTGGTAAGTAGGGTGGCTCTGGGAGCAATTGCTGCCGGAGCTGACGGTATAATGGTTGAGGTCCATCCCGAACCGGTAAAAGCTCTATCCGATGGCCAGCAATCCCTGGACTATAAAGAGTTTCAAAATTTAATAACGATGGTTAAAAGGTTTATCAGCCAAAGCGCATAGCTTTTGGCTTTTTTTAAAATATAAAAGGGGGAGCGGTAGGATGGTTCGTAAAGCTTTAGAAAACTTAAAACCTTACGTGCCGGGAAAGCCGGTAGAAGAGGTTGAACGGGAGCTCGGGATAACCAATATTGATAAACTTGCTTCCAATGAAAACCTCTGGGGCATTTCGCCTAAAGTTGCTGCAGCCATTAAAGAAGCGGTGGATAAGGTAAATTATTATCCCGACGGCGGGGCTTTTCGTTTGAAAGAAAAGATTGCGGCAAAATACGGAGTTATACCGGATAACATTATCCTGGGGAATGGGTCAGACGAACTAGTAATGTTTTTAGCGATGGCCTTAATTGACCCGGGGGATGAAGCGGTAATGCCGGTGCCGAGCTTTCCCCGGTATGAACCGGTGGTCACAATGATGAATGGAATTGCCCGGGAAATTCCCTTAAAAGAACACCGGCTGGATTTAAAAACAATGGCAGAGGCGGTAAATGAAAAAACCAGGCTTGTTTATCTCTGCAATCCCAACAACCCTACCGGTACTTATATAACGAAAGGTGAGCTGGAGGAATTTTTGGAAAGAGTACCGGAGAAAGTAGTTGTGGTTTTAGATGAAGCCTACTTTGAGTTTGCCCGGCTTTTTAACGATTATCCCGATGGCTTAAATTATTTTAAAAAACGGCCCAATACGGTGGTGTTAAGGACCTTTTCCAAAGCGTATGGCCTGGCCGGTCTCAGGGTCGGTTACGGCTTTGCTCCTGAGAATTTAGCCAAGGCAATTAATAGCTTGCGCCCGCCTTTTAACGTAAACTTTTTAGCGCAGATGGCTGCTGTAGCTGCTTTGGATGACGAGGAGTATGTAAGGGAAGTGGTTAAAAATACCGATGAGGGGAAAAAGTTTCTCTATCAGGAGTTAATTCGGATGGGGCTTTCCTACATTCCTTCGGCTGCCAATTTTTTAATGATTAAAACCGGAAAGCCTTCGGCATTAGTGTTTAGGGAATTATTAAAACGGGGGGTAATTGTCCGTTCCGGGGATATTTTTGGGATGGACGATTGGATTAGAGTAACGGTGGGTACACCTGCTCAAAACGCGCGCTTTCTCAATGAACTAAAAGCGGTGCTGGAAATTTTATAAAGGGGTTTTGGTATGAAAAAAATAACTGCTGTCAAAAAAGGTTTAAAAGGCCAGGTAACGGTACCAGGGGATAAATCCATTTCCCACCGGGCGTTAATCTTAGGAGCTTTAGCGGAAGGAATAACGGAAATCGAAAACTTTTTGGTCGCTCAGGATACTCTGGCCACTTTAAATTGTCTAAAAAAGTATGGAGTTAGAATTGAGCGTAAAGACGCTTTTGTCAGAATTTTTGGTTCAGACCAAAACTTTTCCGAACCGCAGGATGTTCTTGATGCCCAGAATTCCGGGACCACTATAAGGCTTTTATCCGGGGTTGCGGCTACCTTTCCTTTTGTTTCGGTATTCACCGGAGATGCTTCCCTGCGGCGCCGCCCGATGAAGCGGGTCTTAGAGCCTTTAACGCAAATGGGAGCCATGGTGTTGGCGCGGGGCCAGGGAGATTATGCGCCCTTTGCAATAAAGGGAGGAAAACTTCGGGGGCAGGATTTTATCTTAAAAAAAGCCAGCGCCCAGGTGAAATCGGCGTTACTTCTGGCGGGACTTCGGGCAGAGGGTAATACTTCGGTGACCGAGCCGCAATTGTCCCGGGACCATACCGAAAGAATGCTGGTTGGTTTTGGGGCAAAAATAAAAAGGGAAGGACTTAGAGTAGAAATTTCCGGCGGACAGAAACTTTTAGGGCAGAAGGTGGTTGTTCCCGGAGATTTTTCGACCGCTTCCTTTTTTATTGTGGCGGCTTTAGTTGTTCCTGACAGTCACTTAATTATTAAAAATGTAGGTTTAAATCCAACCCGAACCGGTCTTTTAACGGTTTTAAAAGAAATGGGGGCAAATATTCAAATCCTGAATTTTCACGAAAATAGCGGTGAGCCCGTAGGGGATTTAGAAGTTAAATACTCTCCTTTAAAAGCCGTTGAGGTTCCTCCGGAAATTGTTCCGGCCATGATTGATGAATTTCCGATTTTAGCGGTTGCTATGGCTTTAGCTTACGGTAAAAGCCAGGTACGGGGAGCCGAGGAGTTAAGAGTGAAGGAGTCGGACCGGATTAAAAGCATTGTTTCCGAGTTTAGCAAAATGGGTGTAGCGGTTAAAGAGCTTCCCGATGGCTTTATAATAAGCGGTGGCAACAAAATTCTGGGAACAACCGTTGATTCCCACCATGACCACCGGATTGCCATGAGCCTGGCGGTTTTGGGGTTAACCGCCGCAGGGACTACGGAAATCTTAAATGCGGAAGCTGTTGCCATTTCTTATCCCGAGTTCTTTCAACAGTTATCAAAATTAACCGAAGGAGCGTAATCCAATGCGGATTGCCATTGACGGACCGGCAGGAGCAGGGAAAAGTACCGTAGCCAAAATCTTGGCCAAAAAGCTTGGCTTTACCTATTTGGATACGGGAGCTATGTACCGGGCAGTTACGGTGTTATTTTTAGAAAACAACCTTTCTTTGGCAGATGAAAACGGGATTAAGAGGCTACTGGAAAATGCAGATATAAAAATTATTCCCGGGGATGAGGGCCAGAAAATTCTTTTAAATGAAAGAGATGTAACGGACCTAATCCGGACTCCTCAAGTTTCCGAATTAGTGGCCAAAGTTTCGGCCCTTCCCGAAGTGCGGGAGTATTTAACGGAACTTCAGAGGAAAATTATCGCCAAAGGTAATGTGGTAGCCGATGGACGGGACATTGGCACCGTGGTGATGCCCGAGGCGGAAGTAAAAATTTTCTTAACCGCCTCGGCCGAGGAGCGCGCCCGGCGGCGACACCGGGAACTGCTGGCCAGGGGGTATGAGGTAAGTTATGAAGAGGTTTTCCGGGAAGTGCTAAAGCGGGATGAGTTAGATACTACCCGGGAAATTTCGCCGTTAAGAAAGGCGGAAGATGCAATTTTAGTGGATACTACAGGGCTTAAAATTGAAGAAGTGGTGGCAAAACTTTTAGAGATAATCGGGAGGAAACAAGATGTTTTATAGGTTTGCCCGTATGGTTGCCCGCTGGTTTATGATAATTTTTAAAGGGATGAAAGTTGAAGGACTGGAAAATGTACCGAAATCCGGACCTTACCTGGTCGTTGCCAATCATGAAAGTTACTTTGATCCGGTGGCGATTGGTTGTGCTTTACCCCATCAGGTATATTTTATGGCTAAAAAAGAGCTGTTCGATATTCCTGGCTTTGGCCTGCTTTTAAAAAAGCTGGGGGCTTTTCCGGTTAAAAGAAATGAAGTTGATTTAACGGCGGTAAAAACGGCTTTAAAGTATTTAAAAGAGGGTAAAGTGGTGGGGATCTTCCCCGAAGGAACCCGGCTAAAAACTTTAGGGGAGTTTCACGAAGGGGCAGCGGCTTTAGCTTTAAAAGCTTCCGTGCCGATCTTACCGGTAGGCTTAAAAAATACCCGCGGATTTAAACGTTGCAAGGTTGTTATTGGGAAGATAATTAGCGAACTTCCTTATGATAAAAACGAATTGGAGAAAGGGGCCAGGTTTTTACGGGAAAAAGTAAAAGAGCTTTTGTAAGGAGCGTTCTGGATGGAAATCATAGTTGCGCAAAATGCCGGTTTTTGCTTTGGGGTTAAAAGAGCTATTGAAACGGCGCAAAAGGCTGCCGAGAATAACAATCCTGTTTATTCTTTGGGTCCGTTAATTCATAACCCTCAGGAAGTGGAGAGATTAAAAAATGCGGGAATAATTCCCATCGAGGAAATTGGAGAGGGAAATGGCAAAACCATTATCATTCGTTCCCATGGCACCACTCCGGAAAAGTTACAGGAAATAGTTGAGAAAGGTTACGTGGTGGAGGATGCCACCTGTCCTTTTGTCAAAAAAGCCCAAATTTTGGCCCAAAAGCTTACCAATGAAGGTTATCAGGTGGTGGTGGTCGGAGATAAAAAACATCCCGAAGTGCAGGGAATAGTAGGCTGGAGTGGTTACAAAGCTCTGGTGGTGGAAAATCCCGAGGAAGCCGCCCGGCTTCCTTTTTACCCTAAAATTGCAGTAATAGCCCAGACTACCCAGAAAAGCGAAAATTTCTGGCAGGTAGTTGAGGTGATAAAGAAAAAAGGCGGAGAGGTAAAACCGTTTAATACCATTTGCCATGCTACCCAAACCCGCCAGGAAGAAAGTCGCAAGCTGGCTACGGAAGTGGAAGTGATGTTGGTAGTTGGCGGCAAAAATAGTGCCAATACCAAAAAATTAGCCCAAATTTGTGCCGCCACCAATACTCCTACTTACCTGGTAGAAGAAGCTTCGGAAATAAAGCCCGAGTGGCTTGCCGGTAAAGCAAAAGTTGGGATAACTGCCGGAGCCTCTACTCCGGCCTGGATTATCGAGGAGGTTAGAAAAAAAGTGGAGCAGATGGCGTCACTGGAACAGGCTCTTTTGGAGATAAAACCGGTTAAGGAAGGGGAAATTGTTAGGGGAAATGTGGTTAAGGTTTTGGAAAAGGAAGTATTAGTCGATATTGGAACCAAAGGGGAAGGGGTAATTCCTTTAGAGGAAATTACCTGGTACCGTATCGAGCGTGCCCGGGAGGCGGTAAAGGAAGGGGAGGAGTTTCCCGTTCTGGTTTTAAAGGAAGATGAGGAAGGAAAGATAATCTTATCCCGCAAAAAAGCTTTGGAGATATTAGCAGAAGAAAAACTTTTAGAATGGCAGAAAAATAAAGTACCGGTTACCGGTAAAATTGTGGAAGTGGTTAAAGGTGGAGTTTTGGTTGATATTGGAGTTAGAGCCTTTTTACCAGCTTCTTTAATAGCTTTAAATTATGTGGAAGATTTAGAAGCCTTAAAAGGGGAAGAAATTACCGCTTATGTCATTGAAGTGGATTTAGCTAAAAGGCGGGTAGTTTTGGACCGGAAAAGTTACTTAAAAGAGCAAGAAGTAAAAACCAAAAAAGAAAGAATTGCTTCGCTAAAAGAAGGGAGCAAAGTTAAAGGAAAGGTTACCAAAATCATGCCTTTTGGGGCTTTCGTTGACCTCGGAGGTTTTGATGGATTGCTGCGGGCGCAGGATATCAGCTGGCAGCGCAATGTCCGGCCAGAAGAGCACTTACAGGTGGGACAGGAACTGGAAGTGGTAGTTTTAGAAGTAGACCAGCACAACCTGAAAGTAAACCTGGGTTTAAAGCAGCTAACTCCCGATCCCTGGCAGAAAATCCCCGATGAATTAAAAGAAGGAGCGGTTGTGGAAGGGACGGTGGTTAAAGTTTTACGCCACGGTTTAATCTTGGAGCTTTTTCCGGGTATTGAAGGCTATCTTCCGGCCCGGGAAACCGAGGCCGAAAACGAGCCTTTAATGAAAAAGTATCAGGTTGGGCAGAAAATGGAGGTAAAAATTTTAACCTTAAAGCCGCTGGAAAAGAAGATGACCCTTTCCCAAAAAGAGGCTTTACGGGAAAAAGAAAAAGAGCAATACCAAAAAGAATTTGCGGAGGAAGAAAATCTGACCTTTAGCCTGGGGGAAATTTTAAAAGGAAAACTAAAAGAAGTATAAAAACCCGCATTGGGGCTAACTCTATTAATGAGTTAGCCTTTTTATTTTGTCATTTAAGAGGGAGTGAGAAGCAGAATGTTTTCTCTGGGAACCATTTTATTGGTAATTTTAGTTGCCTTAATCTTTTTTGGACTTATGCACCGGGTGTTAGACAGGATGAAGCTTACCGACCGGGAAGCACTGGTGTTAATTGGTTTAATGATTGTCGGAAGTTTTCTTGACTTAACTTTACTACGAGGACGGATAACCTTCTCCTTAAATTTAGGGGGCGGAATTGTTCCCCTATTCATAGCCGGGTACTTACTTTCCAAGGCGGGTTCCAGCAAAGAATGGGTGCGGGCTGCAGTAGGTTCGGTGGTGGCGGCAGTTGCGGTTTACTTTGTAACGGCAGTTTTAATGCGGGGAAATGTGGAGCCGGCGGGGCGTTTTGAAATCATAGACCCTTTATATGTTGCTCCAATTGTGGCGGCAGTGGTGGGATATTTAGCGGGCCGGTCGCGGCGGGGAGCTTTTATTGCTGCAACCGTTGGCTTAATTTTAAACGATTTATTCCATCTTTTTTATCTCATAACCACCAATACTCCGGGACGAGTAGATTTGGGTGGCGGTGGGGTGTTTGACGGAATCGTGGTGGCAGGGATTTTAGCAGTAATTTTGGCGGAAGTGGTAGGGGAAACCAGGGAAAGGCTTCAAGGTGGACCTGCTACGGAAAAGAGGGATCCAAAGCTTTTAGAGGGGTTAAAAAATCCTGAACCGGAACTTACCAGTAGTTTAGGAATCACCGGGGAGGCGAAGGAAAATGAAAATAAGAACAATTAATTTTTTACCCCTGCTTGGAATTTTACTGATACTTTTATTCCCTCTACCGGTTTACGGAGAAAGGTATTTTACTTCCGAATTAAATAATGAGCTTGCGGAACACAGCGGTAATTTTTACGTAACCATCTATGATGAAAAGGGCCGGGTGTTGGATAAAATGGCCCGGCAGGTAGCCGCAGGGGATGAAATTATCACGGAAGATGACCGGCATTACAAGATAACCCGGGTGGACCATGATAGGGCTTACGCCCGGTATCTGGGAGAAGACCGAACTTTGTTGGGTTATAAAGAATATTTTGAGCGGGTTGTTTTACCTGCCGGGGTTACGTCCGAGAGAAAAGGTATCGTGGCCATGTACCATACCCATAGCGATGAAGCGTATCAGCCCTCCGATGGAAAGGCAAATATTCCGGCCCGGGGTGGTATTTACAAGGTTGGTGCAGCCTTGGCCGATAAGCTCAGCCGGATGGGAGTAAAGGTAGCTTATGATCGAACCCCCCATGATCCCCACGATGCAAACGCTTACCACCGTTCCCGGCGAACGGCGGTGCGTTTAATGAAAAAACGGCCGATAGCAATTTTAGACGTTCACCGGGATGCGGTACCCGACCCGGATTTTTATGAGAAAAATATTCAGGGGCAAAAGGTAACCAAAATCCGTTTGGTGGTGGGCCGGCAAAATCCGCAAATGGCTGCGAATCTGGATTTTGCCCGGAAGATGAAAGCTTACGTTGATAAAACCCATCCGGGGTTAATTAAAGGCATCTATATAGGTAAGGGCAACTACAATCAGGATTTAATGCCTACCGCTCTTTTAATTGAAGTGGGAACCCACACCAACAAACGGTATGAAGCGGAAAAAGGGGTCCGGTTATTTGCCGATGCTATTCCGAAAGTCCTGGGAGTGGCTACTTCAATACCCGGAACCCAGGGAACTACGCAAGGAGTGCGAAGCGACATTGCCAAATCTCCCGGAGCATGGCGAAACTTTTTCATCGTTCTTATAGCTGCTTTAATCTTAGGTGGTGCTTTCTTACTCATAAGTACCGGAAGTATAAGCGGGGCGAGAGAGCGGCTTGGGAGTTTTATTTCCCGGGAGGTAACAAGCAGTATGTTACCCCGGCGGAAGGAAAAAACAAAGAAAGAACAAAAGGATGAGGAAACAAAATAAGAAAAGGCGGGATGGAGGGGTGCTCCTCTCCATCCTGCTCCGGTTAAAGGGGAGAGAAGATGAAAATAATTTACCACTGCTACGGTGGCGCCCATTCTTCGGTAATAATGGCGGCAATCCATTTGGGCCATTTGCCGATGGAGCGCATACCGGGAAATAAAGAAATTATGGAGATGCCCCTTTACGAAAAACAGGAAAAGGAAGAACACGGCTCTTTTTTTTATTGCGGTCAGGATGAATTCGGCAATGAGGTATACGTACTGGGGCGAAGATCGCTAAATTTGGTAGTGGAACCGGTTTTAAACTACCTTGCGGCAAAGTTTGGTGAAAGGATTGTTGTGGTAAATGCCGTTACTTATGTTAATTTTCCGATGAAATTGGGCGGATTTCTTTCAAGACGGTTAAAGTTGGTTTTTATAGGAAGGCCGCTGGTCCTCTGGGGTACGCGTAAAGCTTATCTTAAATTTACCGCAGAAGTAAGAAAAATTAAGGGGAGTTTCCATGCTAATAATCCTATGCCGTAGCACGTTAGTTTTAAAGGAGATTGGAAGTTTTTTTTTAAAAGCTCACCGGATTTAAAACGAAATATTTTGTATAAGCTTGGAGAGTTGTTTGAAATTGAAGTTTTAGCCATATCGACCTTTGAAGATAGTCTTTTAAAAACTATCGTTGATAATTTTCTAGAACTAATCGCTAAAAAAAATCAGGTAATGGCCCTGGACTTAAATCCTTATTTTACGAAGTTAGAGCTTTTTTACTGGCGGTTTAATCTTTGGGGCTTTCGGGAAAAAAAGCGGGACGATATTATTGAGTAAATTGCTAAGTTGAGAGAACCGCGCCAAATAAGGTATAAACACAAACCCAAAAATAAAATTACCCCAAAGTAGGGCGAAAAACAGCGGTTTTAAGGAGCAGGAACAAAAGATA
>NZ_BDJL01000010.1 GCF_001950325.1 Carboxydothermus islandicus | reverse complement strand
TATTGGTCTACAAACAAGAGGTTATTAGATTTTGGGACTGCTGGCAATGGTTTTTTTTTACTAATCCTAACTCTGCACTTTTACCTTGCCAAACTCTGCACTTTTATTTTGCCATAAACACATTAGCATTTTAACCTTGAATTTTAATTTTGCTTACCCACAAAAAATAGAAAAAATAAGAAGTGTTCAAACGGGTGCATTGCCCAAAAAATAGAACCGGCTGTTTTGAGGCAGCCGGTTAAAAATTTTTAAGCATGAAAGAATGGTTGGAAAGGTGGATAGAATAATATTTAAGCCTCCAGGCGAGACTTGGGGGTTTTAATTTTCTGGATACGATGCCAAATAAAACGCATAATAGACAAATATATGGAAATACTTAAAATATGGTCTTATAACTTAACATTAACTCTAAAGTTACTAACTTTAAAGTTAGTAACTCTTTTTTGTAGGCTTAGCAGGAAAATTCAGGAGAAAGTCGAATTAAGTAGTAAATAATAAAATTAGAGAACAAAAAGTCGTCGCTGCCCGGGGATTTTTGCATTATCGGAGGTCGACGACGATTTCAAGGTCTTCACACCCTGGAAGCCTTGTTTTTTAAGGCTTTCAGGATGGTTTTAATCGAACCATTGTGGGGTGGAAAGCTTTACAAGAACAACCGTGACTATTATATGCTAAAGGTTTTAATCGAACCATTGTGGGGTGGAAAGTTTAAAAGTAACTGGACCGTGTACTCTACATCATCTACGTTTTAATCGAACCATTGTGGGGTGGAAATATTTATATCTGGTAAAAACATACTTCCTCCTCCTGCCCGCCGGTTTTAATCGAACCATTGTGGGGTGGAAATGTACGGCTTTACAACAAGTATTTACCGGAGGTTGACGGTTTTAATCGAACCATTGTGGGGTGGAAATAAAAAGAAGTAAATTTAATCTTAGCGGAAGTAAAAGAGTTTTAATCGAACCATTGTGGGGTGGAAATGCTTTATTAGCCAGAAACTTACTCAAAGCAATCCTGAGTTTTAATCGAACCATTGTGGGGTGGAAATAAAAAGAAGTAAATTTAATCTTAGCGGAAGTAAAAGAGTTTTAATCGAACCATTGTGGGGTGGAAATCTATGAGATATTGCTGCTTCTTTTCGCCCAGTAAAGGTTTTAATCGAACCATTGTGGGGTGGAAATGTTTCACCTGCCCGGTTGCGGGAGACGATTATCTCCGGTTTTAATCGAACCATTGTGGGGTGGAAATTAATAAAGTATGCGGTCAAACAGGGACGCAAACAAGCCAGTTTTAATCGAACCATTGTGGGGTGGAAATCTAAAAGCCAGATCAAGGCTTCTCTGTTCAAGAATAAGTTTTAATCGAACCATTGTGAGGTGGAAATTCTGGTTTGTAACGGCAAACCGGCAGAAGCCTTTGACGTTTTAATCGAACCATTGTGGGGTGGAAATCAATAATTATTGAAATACTTACATACGACAAAATTCGTTTTAATCGAACCATTGTGGGGTGGAAAGGCAATATTTACAACTTTAGATTTTCTCTCGTTCCCGTAGTTTTAATCGAACCATTGTGGGGTGGGACGCTGCAAGAAGTAAGAAATGTCAGCTTTTGCTGTTTTAATTGAACCATTTTGAGGGTTATATTCGCAGTTTTTGAGCAGGGAAGTATTTTACTTTCCCTGCTTTTAATTTTTGGGCAGTATTTTCTGCCGCAAAAAATTTCTGTAAATTTAAAATGAAATTTGGCAAAAAAAGCGAAATAAAAGAGGAATTTCCTTAAATATGGAGAATAATGTAAATTATAATTATTAAGAAAAAATACTATTAAATATTTACCGGCTGCAGAAAAGCGGGGTAGTGTTAATGGTAAAACCACACATAGCTCAAGGAAGCAATCTGGCAGGGGCATTTTCAATTTTTATTTACCCTTTTTTCTTTTCCCAGGATAATTATCCGGAAGTCCTTCAGAGGGTCTTGGACGACCCGGTTTGGAGTCTGGATATTACAGATCTTGATGATGATAAAGATTGGAGACACTTACGTTATTTTTTTCCTTATGTGCGAAAATTTCTTTTTCCTACTGCAGGTCTTGCCCTTGAAAATTTACTTGCCTTTCCTCCGGAGAAACTTAAACTTTCCAGCGAAAAAAGAGATAAATTACAGGATTTATCTTTGAGCCGCCATCCACGTAAAAAAGAATCGCCTTTAGAGATTTTAAGTTCCTGGTCGGTAGTGCGCTGGATCTGGAGTTTTGCTAAATCTTCAGAAATTTTAAGAGATTTTCATTTTCGCGGAAAGGAAGCGGAATTTAAAAAGGTCTCTCTCTTATTGTTTCCAACAGGAGTAGGGTTATTACTGATCGAAGCTATGCCCAAAGAAATTCCTAAAATAAGTTTTGTGCGGCAATTTAACAAGAATTTTGCAACAATCGATAAATTAAGTTATGGCAGGATAAAATTAGCTGAGCTGGAATTTAAAACTGAAGAAAATTCCAGAAAAAAGCTTTTAAAAAATATCATCCAAGAAAACTTTTTAGGTTTTTTACCAGAAGAATTAATCGAAAAAGGAAGTTATGCGTTAGGTGAAAGTTTTCTTCTTTATTACAGTGTAGTGGGTAAAGAAATTGAAAATAGAGAAGAACTTGAAGAAGCATTTGCCGAGTTTCTTGGAGAATCAAGTGAAGTAGGAGACCTAAAATTTTCTGGAGTAAATACTTTGGGGAAATTTGATAAAAACGGAGCAATTGTGGTAGTAGGTCGACAAAAAAATACAGGGGCAAACGCCCAAAAACTTCTGGAGCAATGGCGGACAATTTATTTTGATATTTTTTTGCATGCGTTGTACCATCGCCTCAGTTTACTCCAGTTCTCATGGGAGTTAAGCAAAATTGATGAATTGGTGGAAAATGCCGAAAAAGTCAGTTTACTTCACTGGCGTTTTTTACAGTTTACCAATAAAGCGTGGTTTGGACATTTGACCAATACCGACTATGGAAACTATATCTGGAAATATTGGAAAGAAGTGATGGAAACCGAGCGGCTATACGAGGAAGTAAAAACGCAGCTTAAAGAACTGGATGAATATTTAGAACGAAAGCAGCGCGAACGGGGAGAACGGCTGGTTCAGCTTCTTACCATTATTGGTTTTCCGGTGACCTTTGTCTTAGGGATTTTTTCTACTGGATTTTTTGCTGTGGAAGGTTTAAAGCTATCCTGGCAGGTAGCGATAAAGGTTGCTTTTTTTACTACTTTTATCTTAATGATTTTAACCATGGGGTATTTGGGTTGGTTTAAAAAAAGTTTAAGAATACTAAGAAAAGGGTTTAAAAACTTTAATTTTCAAAAACCACATTTACCTAAAATCACCAAAAATAAAGATTTTTCCTGTTAACCTTTTTGGGATTAAAGGAGGGGCTATTTTGGGGAAAAAACTGAATCTTGAACTTTCCACACTTACTCCTCTTTGGACCGGTGGTGTGGAAGGAAAATGTGAGAAAATCCAGGAAACAGGGATTATAGGTTCGCTGCGCTGGTGGTATGAAGTGGTAGTCCGGGGATTGGGAGGTTGGGCCTGTGACCCAACGGAAAAAACCTGCAATTTTAATGCGGAAAAATTTAAAAAAAATAAAAATCTGGCCGAGGCTGGTTTGTGTGATGTGTGCCGGGTATTTGGCGCTACCGGCTGGAAAAGAGCTTTTAAATTAAATTTTAATTTTGATAAAGAAAGTAATGATTTATTTTTTAATAAAGAATTAAAAATAAGAATAGAAAACAATAAAGGGTGGTTTTATAAAGGAGGATTATTTTTTAAAAAAGGGATGCTAACAATTGAACCAAATCATTTTGTCTCTAACCAAGAACAAATTTTACAAAAATTAAACTTAATTATTAAGCTTATTAATGACTGGGGAGGATTAGGCGCTAAAACTCAACAAGGATACGGTGTAGTAAATAGTGATAGCAAATTTGACCAGCAAACAGTGCTTTCAGCACTGGACTCGATTATTAATACTAAGCACTCGAACAATAATAATTACCCGAAAAAAGCTAATTTACCACGTATAGATGAGTTCTTTTTTAGTAAAATTCGATTTAAGATTGACAAAGTGGAAAAAATTTTTGCTCAAAATAATATTCGGTATTCTGGTAATCTTGAAGATTACTTGAACAAAAATTTTATTCCCATAGCCCCTGTTGTTAGGTATTATTTACGGGGGTTATTGCGGGAAAAATTATTATTTAACAATCAGCCCAATGCAACTGCCAGGTGGCGATTACTTGGGGTTATAAATGGTTCGTACCATGATCTCGATTATGGGAAAATTATTTATTATTGTAGCAATTGTAATAAAAGATGGGATCATAACCCTAAGAAAAGAGAACATCAAAATTGTAACGGAAAACCATATGAATTATGTACTTCTTGTAAGGGAAGTGGTGAAAAATTAAAAAATAAAAAAATAAAAATGGAACGATATAAATCATTAATAAATGTTTCACATGCATATAAAGTTGGAGAAAATGAGTATGAAATGCGAATTTGGGGATGGATTCCAAAAGAATTACCAGGTAAGATTCGAAGAGATACGGTTCTTGATAATTTAAAGAATTGGATGGAAAGAGATAATGGGGAATTGTGGAAAAAAATTGGGTTTCTCAATATCTCATCAATTGAATGGCGAGAAAAAGAAAGCAATGAAGACGGTAAAAAATTTTTAGAACGTTTGCTGGAAATAGGTTAGGTTTTTACAATTTCAGTGGAAGTCAAGGCTAATTTTAAAATCTGCTTCCTAAAATAATAAGTTAAAATTATGCATTTCTTAAAAAATGCTTAAAACGCAAAAAAAAATGATATTTTATGACAATGTTATGAGGTTTATTACCAGCGAGAATTTTTTAAAAGCCTCGCTAAGGAGGATAAATCGATGAGCAATAAGATAATGGAATACAGTGATTATATCATTGAAAATAAGCAGAATGATGAGAGAAAAATTTTCGGGTTTAAGAGCGGCGGAAAAAAACAGCACTGGTTTAAAGATTTCGAAATTGCCAGTATCTTGCGTTATGCGTATGAAAGTGTTGGAGAAGTAAAAAAGTATAGAGATAGTATTTTAAGTTTTTACCATAATAGCCTACTTCGAGAATTTGCGATTCCCGATGAATATTTTAATCAAGTATCAGAAATCTTTGATCCCGGGCATATGTTCCAGGAACTGCAGTTAAAAGCCTGGCTTCCACCTTTTAGTTTTGCCATCACCCTTACCTTTACCATGAAAAAGCCGTATTTTTCCAGAGATGATACCAATTTATACGTTATCGATAATCCCCTACGCAAGGATTGGGTTTATAAAATACCGTATATTGCGCCGGGCCAGTGGAAGGGGACATTACATGCAGCGATGGTGCGATTGCTGGCCGACTGGTGGCATAATCAAAGCGACGAGGAAGAGAAATTTTTGCAGCGGCGGCTTGGCTTGGTACGTCTTTTCGGAAACGAGCAAGAGGTCGACGGGGAGGAAAAAGAAAATTTTGAAAGTTTTTTAGACCAAATTGGAGGAAAAGAGCTGGCTATAAGGTACCGGGAGAGATTAAAACAACTTTTAAACGACGGCCACCGGCGCGGACGGTTAATGTTTTATCCCACCTTTTTTCAAAAAATGGGCTTGACAGTAATTAATCCTCACGACCGGGAAAGCGGTGCGGGGACTCAACCGATATATTTTGAAATAGTCCCGGAGGGTGCCAGCGGCAATTTTAGTCTGCTGTATGTTCCCTTTGACCGGATAGGTGGGAAAGAAACGGAAACGGCACGGGAAATGGCCGAAGACCTTTCCCTGGTGGCTGAAGGACTAAAATATTTGTTTACCGAATTTGGTTTTGGCGCCAAAACTTCCAGCGGCTTTGGCCTGGCTGAAGTATTAAAAGGAAAGTTGGCGGTGAAATTACCGTCTGCAACACAAAGTTTGAAATCGGGAAGAATGTTTGAAAATTTTGCTGAACTATTAAAACAAGCCAATGATTTAAAAACTTTCGCTGAAGATTGGTCGGAAGGAGGGGGAAGGAATGAATGATGTAATTAAATACCGAAAGGGAGTTCTTTTAGCCTGTGCCGGTGCGCTTTTACATAATTTAGGCAAGGTAAGCCGGCGGTTTGTGGAAATGCAATTAAATCATCTAGGGCAAAATACTTATTATTATCAAAATATTATTGGGCTAATAAATAACAAGTACCAAACGGAAAAAAAATTATTTCAGCAAACAGCAGGTAATAAAAATATAAATCTTTCAAAACTTGGCGGGGCCAATGATCTAACCGAGCAAGTGTTTGATATAAAAACCAAAAAAGCTCTCTCCCAAAAAATTGAGGAGTTGCCTGCCCCCTTTACTGACCGAGAGTATCTAATTGGCGATTTAATTGAATTTTTAGGTTTAAGACCGTTTCAATTTTATAAATATTATAAAATTTTTACTGAAAAATTTTTTCCAAACGGTTCGCGCTTAACCCATCTAATGAACCGTTGCCATCACGGGGCTTCCGGTGGAGAGAAGGATAAAATCTTTGAGTTGCAGCAGCAGCTTCCGTTGTATCTGGCAACGCCTCTTGGCTTTGAGAAACTTGCGCCGGATCTTGAGGAATATGACTTAATTCAAGCTAAAGTGGAGGAGTTAATTCAAAAGTTTTTAGGCGATGCGGCGGACAAATTTTCTTTAACCGAATTTATGAAGGAAATCGAACCGTTATTCCGGCAGGTTCCTGCCGATACCCGGAGGGGGATAAACGATGTTACCGTCTGGGATATCGGTCATACCGCAATGGCTTTTTTTAAAGCTGGCATCTGGAGTTGTAAAGGTAAAAATTTAAGTCATGAAGATCTCGCTAATTGGCAAAGTGTTAATCATCCTCGCTGGCGCCTCTGGCGGGTTGGGCTCGATGGTTTGGATTTTTTAAGCGGTGCGGTGAGTGTAGCGGATCTGCGGGTGCGGCAGCGGAAGTTGGAGGAATACCTGGATAAAATTAAATTCTTGGTGGAAGAAGAGTATCCGGTAGCTACCGAAATCTACCGGGATGAAAATGGCAGTATTTACATTTTCCCCAACTGGGAAAAAGATAAAAAAGATTATACAAACTTTTTAAACTTATTAAAAATTGAAATTAAAAACAAAAACCAAAATAATGATTTAACATTACCCGAAGTGTACGGGTTTGAACCGGAGTTAGAACTTTCGCAAGATGAATTCCACAACCATCCAGAATGTAAAAATAACAACTGTAAAGAGGACAAAAATGAATCTAATACTAAAGTTAAGTATATAGGAGATGAGGTGGAAAATTTAATTAAAAAAACGCCGATGGCCAATCCGGTAGCGGAAGCATTTTCTGAAGAAAATGAGCCTAAAATGGATGTTTGCCCCTATTGTGGCGTGCGGCCGATTGGCGGCGGTTTAAAGCCCGAAGATGAAAAACTTAAGGAATTAGCCATTAAAAATAAAAGCTGCTGTGTTTGCCTGCACGAACGGGAATCTATTGCCAAAGATTGGTTGGATAAGAAGCTTTTTAGCACCATCTGGATAGATGAAACGGCGGACGTTAACGGACGGGTGGCTTTGATTGTAGGGAAATTTGGCGTGGAAAAGATGCTGGAGAATTTGGTATATCCTGGTAACATTGACTTAATTACAGCTTCGGAATTATATAAAACGATAAAAACGATAAAAAATATTCAAGCTACCTCCTCCGATTCCTTCGCGCGTTTTCGCCGGATATGGGAAACTACTGCTAATTTCTGGCGGGAGATAGCACCGGTAGAAAAAGATTTTCCAGACTTGCATAAGTGGAAAGAAAGCCTTCTTAATTCCTTAGCCTCCGGGGTTATCAAAAAGGAAGAGTGGGAGCGGCGGTTATTGATAGAGTTAGAAGGAATAAATAGTGAACTGCAAAGCCATAGAGCCTATGAACTAAAGATTTCGGGTACCCAAATGGGGGTGGTGTGCTTAAATCCCCAAAATGCCAGGTTTATTTCTGTTGAAAATTTAAGGTACATTGCCAAAAATTTAGGGGCGTCTAAAAAAATCTGGCAGTCGCCGGCGGAGGCTTCCGAATTTTTGCAAAAAGAATTAGTAAATAAAGCGGTTGAGCTCCTGGAACCTTCGTCCTATGGCCAACCGAGAAAAACGAAGGGAAACCAGATTACGATTAAATCGGTGCAAATTGCACCGGATACGTATTTACCGGTCATTCCAGTATTAGCGGAGCCGCGGGTTTTTGCCGTTTTAGTTCCGGCCCAAAAAGCTCTCTCCTTCGTCAAAGGAATCAAGGAAAAATATGAAAAAGAAATGGGAAAAGTAAGGGGGCGTCTGCCATTAACTTTAGGAGTGGTCTTTTTTGCCCGACATACCCCATTAAGTGTGGTGCTGGATGCGGGTTGGCGTCTTTTAAAAGGTCTGGAGACAAAAGGACCAAAGCGGTGGAAAATTGTTAAGAAAAACGATTATGGCTGTAGTTGTTTATTTAATTCTGAAAGTAATTATTATTTAGCCCATCCTCAACAGAAAGTTTGGCCGGCAATGGTAGAACTAACTTTAAAATTAAACGATGCAGACCTTGAAAAAGAAATTTCCTGGCGGATGCCGACCACTGCAGGGAATAATTGTACCTTTGATATCTGGTATCCCTGGGTTAAGGTAAACTCGATCCAGGGTAGCCGGACTTTGATGATGAAGGAACCGTGTTCAAACGGTGGGCAGTGGGTTCATGTCATGGATCTTGAGATTGGGGATGAAATTGAGTTTTATCCTTCAACTTTTGATTTTATCTTCCTTGACCATGCCGGTCGCCGTTTTGAACTGGTTTATGGGGAAAAAGGCTTGCGGCAAGGCCAGAAAAACCGGCCTTATTTTCTGGAGGAAATTGATTATCTGGAAGAGCTCTGGAAGGGGTTAAGCGGTGTTAAGGATGTAAGTAGCCGCCAGCTTCATCTTCTCTGGCAAATGCTTTTAGAAAAATGGCAGGATTGGCAGATTGAAAATGCGTCGGAAGAAATATCCGGTGTCTGGGAAAAGTTTGTAGAAAGTGCTTTAATCCAGGGGGGATGGTTTAAAGATCAGAAAAAATATCCAAAACTTAAAGAAGCTGCTGTTAAAGGGATTTTGTTTGATGTGCTGGAACTTTATTTGAGCATTTTGAAGGAAGAACCGGTAAAGGAAAAAAATTAAGGTAAAGGTGAGGAGGATGTTTGATGACTAAAGTAAAGAAAAACCCCTATGAACCTTATCGTTTTTTACTGCAAGCCCTTGATCCAATCCACGTAGGAACCGGAGGTTATCGTTTAGGACGGGTGGATCTGTCTATAGTGCGGGAGCCGGGCACCAATTTACCCAAATTGCCCGGGACGGGAATTTCCGGGGCGGCCCGTTATTACAGTGCCCTCACCTATGGGAAAATTGTTTGTGCCGGCCAGGGAATTAAAGATGCTTCCGGTGATGGGCACTGTGGCGATCCCCAATGTCCCATTTGCTATACCTTTGGTAGTTTAAATATTAAAAAAGGAAAAGAAACGGATAAAAAAGGAGAAGAAACGGTGGCCATGGCCGGAACAGTGCGGATTTTTGATGCCCGGCTGCTGCTTTTCCCGGTTAGTTCAATGGCGGGGCCGGTGTGGCTTACCAGCCCGGAAGTGTTAAGCGATGTAATAGCTAACTTTAAAATAGATGATTTGGCAAAAGAGGTTAAAGCCAATTCACAGGAAATTGAAGTGCTGGCAGGAAATGAATTTAACGGTTTTGAGTACTTAAACCTTGGCTGGTTAATGGTCAAAATTAATCCAGACCATAAAAAATTAGATAAGCTTTTAGAGGAAAATGAAAAATGGAAAGACATCACAAGTAAACTTCCGGAACATGTAAAACCTAAAATAATTGTTGTTCCCGATAGTATTTTTAGCCTGGTGGTTAATTCCAATCTGGAAGTACGGACGTCGGTAAGTATTGATCCTTCGACCGGGGCGGCCCGAGAAGGGGCCCTTTTTACCTACGAAGCAATTCCCCGCGGGACGATCTTTTGGCTGGATGTAGTAGAAAACGACTATCGGAATGTCAATGCCAGTGATTCGCCTTTTCCCGTTAAATACAAGTTTAAGCGGAACGAAATAGATACCAATGAAGAACTTCCAGAACCATGGAACAAGCCAATTGATGTGGTGAAGACCGGTCTTAAGATGATGGAGTTTTTAGGTGTGGGCGGTATGAATACCCGCGGATTTGGCCGGGTTAAGCTGCTGGGTAGCACTCCGGAGGTGAACGAAGATGCAAAATCTTGATTTTATTGCCGCTAAGACCGGGCAGAAAATAGTAAATGATTTTCCGGGGAAAAATGATAAAGACCTCAAAGAGCTTAAGAACTGTATTAATAAGAGTTTAGGTATTCTTCAGGAAAGCGGAGTTAATGCCTTATTTCTATTTTTACTGGCCAAAAGAAATAAGCAAAGTGAAGGAAAGCATGACCCTTACCGGGCAATTATCAAAGGCCTTTTGCTTAAAGAAAAAGACGAGAGAGAGTTGCTTTTCCTTCCGGAAAACGACTGGGTGCAAGAAAATGGTATCGATAACCAGCAAAAAGTATTGGAGTTTATTAATAAGGTTACGAGGAGTAATATTTTTAAATTGATGCTGTTTCGGGAATATCTTTTACGCTCGTTAACCTATGCTCGCTATACGGCAGATGCCAAAGAGGTAGAGATTGCCGGGGAAAAAAGTGGGGATGGTGAAAGGTAGTGAGCTGGACTATTTATGAGGTAAGTTTCCTGGTAGGAAGTCCGGTGCATATTGGCTGGAAACGAATTGGGAACCTCTGGCAGACCCGGCCGTATATCCCTGCCAATCAAATTCTGGCGGCTCTGGCGGTTAGAGGAGTGGAACTGGGGATCGGAGAAAATGCGGAAGGCATAGAAAATCCCTATGCGGCAAGATTCCAGTGGCTAAAAAAATATTTTAGGGCAACCTATTTTTACCCGATGCTTTGTGAAAAAGACGGTCAATGCAAACAAGGGAAAACGGTGTACCTTCCGGCTTTATCGAAAAAGGGACTGGAATGGCAAGCTGGCACGAAACAAATTTCTCGCGAAGAGTTTGAATATACTTTTTTAAACGCCAGTGCCCATACCTCAATTGATTATGAGTTACGGTCCGCCCGGGAAGGTTCTCTTTATCAGATAGAATATATTTGTCCGCGAACACGCAGTCCGGCCTGCCAGAAAGTTTATTTTACCGGCTACCTCTTTATAAGAGATGATGTAATAGCAAAGGAGGATTTAGCCAGGTTACTGGAAGTAATTTATGTGGGTGGGGAGCGAAAATACGGCTGGGGAAAGTTAATTAATTCGGAGGTTTATAAAGTAGAGAAAAATAGAGATAATAAATTTGAATTTTTTGACCTGAAAAAAGTAGAAATAGATACTACTAAAGAAGAGCCGGTTATTACGATGGATGCTGATCAGACGATCTTTGCCCATGTGCATTTAAAAAATGGTGTGCATGAAAAATTAAAAGGCAAAGTGGAAGTACTGGAACAGCGGTATACGGAAGATAGTGGAGGCATAAAACGTTTTGGTAATAAAATTATTTTATACCCCAGTTTTATGCCAGGAAGCAAGGTTAAAGAAAAGATTGATTTTTTGCTAAAACCTGAAGGGATCTGGGAGGGATAACCAGTATTTCTGCCGGTAAAAAATCTTTTCTATTGCTTGCTATTTAGCAGGAGATAAAGAGATAAAGTCGAAATTAAAAAATATATTTGTAAAAAAGTCGTCGTTGCCCGGGGATTTTTGCATTATCGGAGGTCGACGACGATTTTAAGGACTTCACACCCCTGGAAGCCTTGTTTTTTAAGGCTTCCAGGATGGGTTTTAATCGAACCATTGTGGGGTGGAAAGTTTGGAGAACCTATAAAGTTTAATGTTCCTTTTTCCCGTTTTAATCGAACCATTGTGGGGTGGAAAGTAATAAAGCATGATAAGACTTACCAGAACCGACAGAGTTTTAATCGAACCATTGTGGGGTGGAAAGGTCTATCATTCTATCATCTTGTGCAATCATAATTACAGTTTTAATCGAACCATTGTGGGGTGGAAAGTTAGATACTTCTTCTAATAATACTTCTTCTGATACTTGTTTTAATCGAACCATTGTGGGGTGGAAAGATTAAGTTCAGTCAGAAGGATATTAAGAAGGGTATTGTTTTAATCGAACCATTGTGGGGTGGAAAGTAGTTTAACAAGGCTTTCGCTTACTACCCTTACTGTTCGTTTTAATCGAACCATTGTGGGGTGGAAAGGTAATCGGCCACCAAATCCCCAATTACCCGCATCGGGTTTTAATCGAACCATTGTGGGGTGGAAAGTGATGAAGAAGGTAATTCTTATTGGTTTGGCTTGGGAAGTTTTAATCGAACCATTGTGGGGTGGAAAGTTATTTTTCTAAAATAATTCGTTGCCGATTTCTTCGTTTTAATCGAACCATTGTGGGGTGGAAAGACTTCTATATTGTCCGCTTTCTGTTCTTTTTCAAATTGTTTTAATCGAACCATTGTGGGGTGGAAAGGATACTTCCACTTCAAATCCGGGTTTAATATCCCCTCTGATGTTTTAATCGAACCATAGTGGGGTTGAAAGTACGGGCATGGCTTACGCCATGGGCTTGACAAGGCATGTTTTAATCGAACCATTGTGGGATGATAAAATAAATTAAAAAGTATTTTGAAGTTTTCTCATTTTCTGAAAAAACTTTACTTTTTCGGGGTTTTTTAATCAAAAAGTATTAAAAAAGAGGCTTCGGCTTATTCCGAAACCTCCTTTTTCATTACTATTATCTTGGCCAAAAGCTTTTAATTAACCTGCGGCTTATCGAAATAGCTAAAAAGATCTTAAGAATTTTAAGGATAGTACCCCCGAAGAACCTGATGCCCCTGGAAGGGTAAAAAGAATTTACCTGATAAGTATGTAGGTACAATTTGCTCATCTTCAGGGATAAAAATGCCCATTTTTCAAGGGTTCCAGTATTTTAACTGACAAAGTCAGGGGCTTCTTAATTAAGGTTGAACAATTTTAAGATTGTGAAGTATTACATCGTGATTTATTAATTTTAAAAGGGCGTAATCAAGCTTTTCTCCATGTTCCTTTAGCGTCATTTTAATTTCCGCAATTTCCTCTTTGATTTGCTGGTTGGAAATTTTAAGTTCGTTAAATCACTTTTAAGTCCTTTAACATCACTTCGCAATTCTTCGACAGCTGTATTAGTATTTCCTACAATCCGGATTAATTCGGTAATCGTTCTTGCAATTTGGTCGAGTTGCGTTTTTATATGGACTTAACTGTTGTAAAAATGACTTTTTGTTTATAAAATAAGCTAAAGGAGGTTTTACTATGGAGCGCATAGCTAAAATAAATAAAAAAAGAACCACTTTTAAAAGGGTTCGAAATTTGAGTATTGAAGAAACCGTAGCTTTAAACCCTAGAGAAAGGGCAAAAAGAATAATTGAAAGATATCGTCCAGTCTTTGAAGAGTTAGCTAAAAGGTAAAGGTAAAAATGGGGATAAAATATATAACAGTTGAAGATATTTTAGAGTATCACGAAGTTGTTATTGAGGAGACTGGTGGGAAAAAGGGAATATATCCTGATGGCGAAGGGAAACTTAGGTATATATTAGATGAAATTCGCTATCCAGTATTTGGAAAAATGCGATTTAGAACACTTATTAGTAAGGCAGCCAGGATATTTTATTTATTAACTTTGGAACACGCTTTTATTGATGGCAATAAACGAACTGCATTTTTATCAACCGTCTCTTTTCTCGAAATTAATGGATATAGAATTAATGCATCGTATGAGGAAATAATAGAATATACAGTTGCAATTGCTGAACATAAGGTATCATTTGAAGATGTTAAGGCTTGGCTAAAACGACGCTGCGTGAAAATAGAAAAATGATTGATTTTAATTTTATCAAATTAACACTCCCGTTTTAATCGAACCATTGTGGGATGATAAAATAAATTAAAAAATATTTTGAAGTTTTCTCATCTTCTGAAAAAACTTTACTTTTTCAGGACTTTTTACTTAAAAAGCATTAAAAAGAGGCTTCGGCTTATCCCGAAACCTCCTTTTTCATTACTATTATCTTGGCCAAAAGCTTTTAATTAACCTGCGGCTTATCGAAATAGCTAAAAAGATCTTAAGAATTTTAAGGATAGCACCCCCGAAGAACCTGATGCCCCTGGAAGGGGTAAAAAGAATTTACCTGATAAGTATGTAGGTACAATTTGCTCATCTTCAGGGATAAAAATGCCCATTTTTCAAGGGTTCCAGGATTTTAACTGACAAAGTCAGGGGCCTCTTAATTAAGGTTGAACAATTTTAAGATTGTGAAGTTTTACATCGTGATTTATTAATTTTAAAAGGGCGTAATCAAGCTTTTCTCCATGTTCCTTAAGTGTCATTTTAATTTCCGCAATTTCCTCTTTGATTTGCTGGATGGAAATTTTAAGTCCATTAACATCACTTCGTAATTCTTCGACAGCTGCATTAGTATTACCTACAATCCGGATTAATTCGGTAATCATTCTTGTCATATGGTCTAATTGTGTTTCAATCTTATTAAATCTTTCTTCGGTCATAAAATCACCCGCTCTAAATTAGAATTCTTACAAAAAAATAATATCATAGTTTAAAAAAATTAAAAACAAAAAATTTTTACTGCGAAGTTATGGTTCGTTAAAAAATTAAGCCTCTGGGTGAACCCTGGAGGCCTTGATTTTCCTGGAGCCGATGGTGGGATTCGAACCCACGACCTACGCATTACGAGTGCGTTGCTCTGCCCCTGAGCTACATCGGCAATAACTTTGCATTAATATTTTAGCGGGAAATAAGGTGTGAGTCAACTGACAAAGAGATTTTTTTGAATTTTAAAAAATGGTAAGAAAAATTCTAATAAAATATTTAAACAAAGACTTGTACTAATTACTAAAAATGAAAAATTATAAAAATTATAAAATGAATCAGATTCAGAAGGAAAATCAAAAAATAAATCGAATTTATTAGAAAAACCAAAAATCAATCAGGGGGATGTGGATGGAAATAAAAAATTTAACTTTAAAGAAATACCTTTTGCGCACCGTTCTTTTTGCTGTGCCCGGAGCTGGACTGGTTGGTTACTTGTCAGGGGTGTTGGCTTTTAAAATTTATATACCTGTGTTTATCGGTATGGTTGGTGGAGCAATCATTGGACTTGTGATAAGTTACAGCAATTTTAAAAGAATTATCCAGCCTTTAAAAGAAATGCTTACGGAGATAGAAACTTTGACAGAAAAAAATAAAGATTTAGGGATTACCAATTTAAATACCATAGCCGATTTAAAAGAATCATTTAGCAAAATCTTAAAGGGTTTGACTTCCGAGCTCCAGGAAGTCACCAAAAGGATAGAAAATACGGTTTTAAGTTTGGTAGATACTTCTACCGAAACTTCTGCGGGGCTTGAAGAGGTAGCAGCTTCCACCCAGGAAATAAATTCAAGCCTGGAAGAAATAAATGAAACCATCCGCAATATTGCGCGGCTGGCCGAGGAACTGGAAGATAAACTTACTAAAGGTCGAGAAAGTTTAGACCTTTTTAGCTCAGAAAACGCGAAAATCCAAAATAGTCTTACGGTTGCAACAAAATCTATTAATGAACTTTTTGCCCACACTCAGGAAATTAATGTGGCCTTAGAACTTATTACCGAAATTGCGGCTCAAACCAACCTTTTAGCTTTAAATGCAGCTATTGAGGCAGCCCGGGCCGGAGAAGCAGGGAAAAGCTTTGCGGTGGTAGCCGAGGAAGTTCGCAAACTTGCTGGAAAATCAAAAGATGCTGCCGAAGAAATCAAAGGAATTATTGATCTTATTTTTAAAAATATGAACGAAGCTCAGGAAAAATGCAGGAAACCTTTACTATAGCTACCGAAAGTACCGCCAAAACTTCCTTTTTACAAACCGAACTACAAGGAGTTATGGACCTTTTACCCGAGTTGTTACGCCAAAACCAATCCTTACCCGCTCATATGCAAAATATTACTGAAGCTGTAAATAATGTAGTGGCGGCGACCAATGAACAGTCGGCGGCGATGAATAATGTCCAGAAAATGGCTGAGGAGACCCGGGGATTAATTACCAAGCTTGAACAGTTAAAAAATAAATTTACCTTATAAGCTGCCGTAGGGCAGCTTTTATAATACCATTCAGTATAAAAAAACAACCATTTACCATCATATAATGCAACTGAGTAATTATTCATTGAAATGAGCAGTATTCAGGGATAAATTAAATTTAAAATATCCATTATTGGGAGGTAAGTTTATGGTGGAAAATGCTTACCCCTGGGTTAAACATTATCCCCCACATGTTCCTCTAAGTCTAACCTATCCGGAAACTCCCCTTTATGAGCTTTTAAAGCAAACGGCTCAAAAGGTAAATAAAACGGCCTTAATTTTTTTTAACAAGAAATTATCATACAGCGAATTAACAGAATATATTGAAAATTTAGCTATAAATTTATCCCTTTTGGGCTTGGAACCGGGGGATCGGGTGGGGATTATGCTTCCCAATTCGCCCCAGTACGTAATTGTCTATTTTGCCTTAATGGCGGCTGGGATGATTGCGGTCCCCTTAAATCCGCTCCTATCGGCAAGAGAACTAACCTATATTATTGAAGATGCCGGAGTCAAGGCTATTTTTGCCTTAAATCTTTTTGCGGAAAAGTTAAAAAACCTTGATAACGTAAAAATAGTTTATACAGCAATTGCCGATTTTTTAGCGTTTCCTTTAAATTTTCTTTTAAAACTTAAAGAAAAAGCCCCTTCCGTAAAAATCGATAATGAAAAGATCTTTGCCTTAATGCCCCTTTTAAAAAACACCGGAAGCAAAAACTTTAGACCAAAACAGCGGGACCTTAAAAAGGAGCCTGCGGTAATTATTTATACCTCCGGCACTACCGGTAAACCCAAGGGAGTTATGCTCTCGGAGTATGCCCTGATAGTTAATGCCTATCATGTCAAGGTCTGGGGAGATTTAGTGCCGGAAGACGTGATGTTAACAGTCTTACCGATTTTTCACGGTTTTGGCATGAGCGTTTGCATGAATGCTCCCCTTTTAACCGGCTCTTCGGTGGTGTTACTTCCACGGTTTTCGGTGGATGAGTTTTTAAAATCGGTAGCAAAACACCGGCCCACCTTATTTGCCGGTGTTCCGACAATGTTTGTGGCAATGTTAAACCATAAAGATCTAACCAAATACGATCTTTCCTCTTTTAGAGGTTGTTTCGTTGGGGCGGCGGCCATGCCCCCGGAGGTAAAGGAGCAGTTTGAAAAAATGACCGGCGCTCAGGTTTTAGAAGGTTATGGTCTTACCGAGGCGGTAACCGCCAAGTGCTGCAATCCCTACCGTGGTATAAATAAAACCGGCAGCATTGGGATACCTTTCCCCGATACGGTGATGGAAATTGTCGATGCGTTTACCGGAGAGCCGTTGCCGCCGGGAGAGATTGGAGAAATACGGTTAAAAAGCCCCGATTTGATGCTGGGATATTACAAGCAGGAAGCTGCAACCAGGGAAGTGATTAAAGATGGCTGGCTTTATACCGGTGACATTGGCCGGATGGACGAAGATGGTTATTTCTACATCGTTGACCGCAAAAAAGATTTAATCATTACCGGAGGTTTTAATGTTTATCCCCGGGAAGTGGAAGATGTTCTTTACTCCCATCCCGATGTTAAAGAAGCCTGCGTGGTTGGAATTCCGGACAATTATTACGGGGAAGTAGTCAAAGCTTATGTGGTGTTAAAAGAAGGGGCTAAGACTTCGCCTGAGGAGCTAAAAGCCTTTTGCCGGGAAAATTTAACCCATTATAAAGTACCCAAAATCATTGAAATAAAAGATGATTTACCAAAAAGTGCGATAGGTAAAATTTTACGGCGGGCTTTAAAGGAAATGGAGAGTGAGGCCAAACAATGAAATTAAACTATTTTTGCAGTTACTGGCCGGTGGAAATATCCGAAGGAGCGGGGATTTCTACAATCCGTTATTTCCCGGCTGATGAAAGCAAAGCTCCGGTTAGGCTTCCTGCATACTGCTGTTCCTATGCCAGAGGAAGCCTTGCCGAAATTGAAGAAGAAGAAGGAGACGGTGACTTTTGGGGATTTGCCCACAGTTGTGATACGATGCAGTGTTTATATGGTATTACTAAAAGTTTGCTGGGAAACGACCGGGTTTTTCTTTTCGTTCCTCCGGTAGATTTAACCACCGCTTTTGCCCGGGATTACTACCGGGAAGCTTTAATTTATCTCTGGCGGGAACTTTCCCGGAAAAGCGGAGTCAGGGGGGAGGAAAAGTTAAAACTTACCTGGGAAAAGCTGAAGGAGTTAAGGAATAAGGTTAAATCTTTGGAAAACTTGACTTCTACTGTTCCTTCCTACGAAATCTTTGAGCTTTTAAAAAAGCTTCAAAGCTTACCGCTTGCTGAAGCTTTGGAGTATTTCGAGGCCAAAGAAGCGGAATTTAACAATTTATCCTCGGCTCAAAAGGCTATAGGGATTATTTTAACGGGGGCGGTTGTCACTAACAGTAAACTTTACCTTGCATTAGAACAACAGGGATTTAGAGTGGTTTACGATGATACCTGTACCGGCTTTCGCCATTTTGCGGGAGATATGGAGGATAAAGACGATATTTTGGAGGCCATAGTTTATTACTATCTTTCAAAGCCCCCCTGTCCCTGCAGGCATAAGGGAGTATGGACGAGGGCGGAGTATTTAATAAATCTTTATCATAACAAAAACGCCCGGGCCGTTATCCTTTTACAAAATAAATTTTGTGATCCCTTTGCCTGGGATGTTCCCTATTTAGTGGACTACTTTAAAAAACAAGGAGTTCCGGTTTTAGTTTTAGAGGTGGAAGGCGAAGAAGTCGGGGAGCAAAATAAAACTCGCCTCCAGGCCTTCCGGGAAAGGGTGGGTGGAGGGTAATGGCTAAAAAAATCTTTAAGCCCCTTAAGGCTTCAGAGAAAATGAATAAAATTTTAAAAAATCATTATTTAAAAGCAAAGTATTTGCCGGCGCTGGGAAAATTTTTTGGTTATAAAACCGCCTGGATTACCAGCGGAGCTCCGGTGGAACTACTGCGGGCTTTTGGCATAGAGCCGGTTTATCCGGAAAATTACGGTGCCATTTGCGGTGCCCGCAAGGTTTCGCCGAGTCTTTGCCAGGTAGCGGAAAACAGGGGTTATTCTCTCGATTTGTGTTCTTATGCCAAGAGTAATCTGGGAAGTATATGGAATCCGAAAGAAAGTCCTTTTAACGGCTTACCCCGGCCGGATTTACTGGTGGTCTGCAACAACATTTGCGGGACGGTTTTAAAGTGGTACGAAACTTTAAGCCGGGAATTTAATATTCCCCTTTTTATCATCGATACCCCTTTTATTACCGGTGAGCCCCAGCCCTGGCAAATCCAGTATGTGGCCAAACAGATAGAAAAACTGGCGATTGAACTGGAAAAATTTTTTCGGAAAAAGTTGGATTTAAACCGTTTGGAAAAAGTAATTCTCCTTGCCAATGAAACGGTGGATTTGTGGAAGGGGATAAGAAATTTTGCTAAAAATAAACCTTCTCCGGTAAACGTTACCGATTTATTTATTAATCTGGGACCAATGGTGGTTTTAAGGGGTACAGAAGTTGCCCGGGATTTTTACGAAGAAGTTTACCGGGAAGTGGAAGAAAGGTACAAAGCCGGGATTCCGGCGGTAGAGGGGGAAAAATACCGTTTAGTCTGGGACAACATTCCCATCTGGTACGGATTGTACCGTTTTTACGGTTATTTTGCCGAACGGGGAGCGGTTTTTGTTACCGATTCCTATACCGGTGGCTGGGCGGTCAACATAAAAAAAGGTCCTCCCTTTTATGCACTGGCCGAGACCTATACCGGTGTCTTTTTAAACCGGGATTTAGAATTTCGCAAAAATCAGTTGCAATCTTTCATTGAAGAATTTTCTGCCGATGGCTTTGTCATGCACTCCAACCGTTCGTGCAAAGCCTATTCCTTTGTGCAGGAGGAAATTCGGCGCCAAATCATGAGATCATCAGGAGTGCCGGGGTTAATTGTGGATGCCGATATGACCGACAGCCGGCTTTATTCCGAAGAAACGGTTTTAAACCGGGTTCAGGCTTTCCTCGAGAGTCTATAGAGAAAAGGGGGAGGGAGATTTTGTATCTTGGAGTTGATATTGGTTCGCTTACTACCAAGGTTGTCTTAATTGACCGGGAAAAAAATCTTATTGCTTATAGTTACAGTAAAACCGGACCTGCCGGAAAGGAAACGGCCGAGCGGTTAATTCAAGAGGTCCTGGGGAAAGTGGATATTTCCCGGGACAACATTCAGGGAATAGTTGCTACCGGCTACGGCAGGGTCCTCTTTTCCGGGAAGGAGTTTTCTGAGATTACCTGTCAGGCCCGGGGGATTGGGCATTTATACCCGGAGGCAAAAACGATTATCGATATTGGTGGCCAGGATAGTAAAGTAATTTCCCTGGGGAAAAACGGAAGGGTGCTGGATTTTGCCATGAACGATAAATGTGCCGCTGGCACCGGGCGCTTTTTGGAGGTGATGAGTCAGGCCCTTGAAGTTAGTCTGGAAGAGATAGGGCTGCTTGCGGAAAAAAGCCAGGAGGCAGCTAAAATATCTTCGGTTTGCACCGTTTTTGCCGAATCGGAGGTGATATCCAATTTATCCCGGGGGCAGAGCCGGGAAGCGGTAGCCCGGGGAATTTGCGAGGCGGTGGCGGCCCGAACGGCTATCCTGGCGCAAAAAGTGGGAGTGGTAGAGCCGGTGGTGTTTACCGGAGGGGTGGCCAAAAATACTGGAGTTGTGGCGGCTTTAGAACAAAAGTTGGGGGTTAAGTTAATAATTCCGGAAGATTCAACGATTACCGCAGCTCTGGGGGCGGCTTTATTAGCCGCTGAAAATTCTTAAAAGAGGAGTGAGGATGATGCATGAACATCTTTGGACCGAAACGCAAAAGAAGTTACGGGATGAGGTGCGCGACTTTGTTAAGTGGGTACCAAAGGAGTTACTGGTAGCCATGGATGAAGACCGGGTCCAGTATCCCCGGGAGTTTTTGGTGGAAGCGGGGAAAAGAAATCTTCTGGGCCTGCGTTTTCCCAAGAAGTATGGCGGTCGAGGGCTGGGCTGGCAGGAAGAATATATCGCCCTGGAGGAAATAGGGGTACTGGGAACTTCCCTTGCCTGCCTTTATTCCTTGGTCAGTATTGTGGGGGAAGCAATTAACACCTTTGGTACCGAAGAGCAGAAGGAAAAATATTTAAAGCCTACCATTGAGGGGAAAATGTTTACCGCTGAAGCGCTAACCGAGCCCCGGGGGGGTTCGGACTTTTTTGGAGCCACTACTTACGCTAAAAAAGAAGGGGATTACTATATTTTAAACGGGCAAAAGCGTTTTGTGGTGGGAGCGGAAGGTGCCGATTACTTTTTTGTTTACGCCAAAACCGACCCGGATGCACCGCCCCATAAATCGTTAAGTGCTTTTATTGTAGAGCGAGGTCCTGGAGTAGAAGTGGGTTATGTTTACGGACTCCTGGGCACCCGGGGAGGAGGAGCTGGACGCATTGTCTTTAATAATGTGCGGGTGCCCAGGGAAAATTTAGTGGGAAAAGAAAACGGTGCGGCGGAAATTTTTTACCAGATGATGGTGCCCGAAAGGATGACCAGCGCTATTGGGGCGATTGGGCTTGCCGCTGGAGCTCTGGATATCGCTGCTCGCTATTCTACCCGGAGGAAGGCTTTTGGCCGGAAAATTCGGGAATTTCAAGGGGTTAGCTTTAAAATTGCCGAAAGCTTGACCGAGCTTGATGCGGCCCGGGCCTTAACTTATATGACCGCCCGCTTGATAGACCAGGGAGTTGAACCTTCGGAACAGCGGCGGTTGGTGTCCGAAGCCAAGAAGTTTGCCACCGAAATGGCCTGGCGGGTGACCAATAACGCCATGCAGGTCATGGGTGGTATAGGGTATACCAATATTTATCCTATTGAAAAAATGGTGCGGGACAGCCGGATCTTAATGATTTGGACCGGCACCAGTGAAATCATGAACTTGATTATTCAACACGAGTATTATAAAAAGCTGCAGGAAGAAAGCATGGCCGGCAGAAACCTTGAAAAAGATGCCAAGGAAGCGGACCGGGAAGAGGAAAAGGTATACGAATAAAAGGAGGGAGTTTCATGGAGAATTTAGTTTCTTTACTAAAGAGAAACGCGGCAAAATATCCCCAGGATCTGGGAGTTTACTGGCCTAAGGGGGATTTGTACTTTACCTGGCAGGAGATTGAACAAAGAAGTGATAAATTAGCTGCATATTTTATAGAGAAAGATTTTCAACCCGGGGAAAAGGTTGGCCTTTATTTAAACAATACTCCGGACTTTGTTATAGGTTTTTTTGCCATCTTAAAAGCCGGGGGTATAGTAGTACCCATTAATCCTAAACTAACGGCAGCGGAAGTAAATTATATAATTAGTGATTCTTTGGCTTCCGGGATAATTTATGCTGACTTTTTAAAAGAAAATGTTGAAGAAATTAATAAAAATAACTTTAAATTTTATCTTTCAACTGGTGAGTTACAGGAAATCTATAAAAGTCAAAATCTCGTTTTAGGTAAAACGGTTAAAAGGAATTTTGATGATATTGCGGAAATTCTCTATACTTCCGGTACTACTGGCAAACCAAAGGGAGTTTTACTTTCCCACCGGGCGATTTATTTTGCTGGAATGATGTATATTTACGAAATGAACATTTACTACCGCGATAAAGTATTGATTTTAATGCCCCTCACCCATTCTGCCCCCTTAAATCTTACCATGATTGGGGGAGTGATGGCCGGGGCAGAGCTGGTCTTAGGGGATTATCATCCCCAAGATTTTTTAGAAATTGCTCAAAAAGAAAAAATTCACCACTTTTTTGGTGCTCCTGTTGCTTACTTGTTGCCCCTCCAGCTTCCCAGCTTTAAAAATTATGAATTACCGGAAGCCAAAAGCTGGAGCTATGGTGGTGCACCGCTTAGTAAGGACAAAGTAGAAGTAATTATGAAAAATTATCCCGGAAAAGTGGTTTGTGTTTACGGGCTAACGGAAGCAGGACCTAACGGAACGTCGTTAAAATACGAAGAACACTTTTTCCATGCGGGCAGCATTGGCTGCCGGGGAACCGTTAATATGGAGGTAAAGATAGTAAATACCGAAACCGGTAAGGAATGCATGCCGAACGAACCAGGCGAGATAATTTTGCGGGGACCGACATTAATGGAAGGTTACTTAAATAATCCTGAGGCGACTGCTGAAACGCTAAAAGATGGCTGGCTCTATACTGGCGATATTGCTTATCGGGACGAGGAAGGTTATATCTACATTTTAGACCGGAAAAAAGATATGATAATAACCGGTGGCGTGAATGTTTACCCCAAAGAAGTAGAAGATGTTTTACTGTCAATGCCGGAAATTGCCGATGTGGCAGTCTTTGGTTTGCCGCATCCGGAATGGGGAGAAACGGTGTGTGCAACAGTTGTTTTAAAACCGGGAGCCACTTTAACGGAAGAAAGAATCATCGAATACGCGGCAAAACGCTTGGCCAAATATAAACAGCCCAAGGTGATTTTCTTTGCTGATACTATACCAAGAAATCCCAGTGGAAAAATATTAAAGAAAGTTTTAAAAGAAACCTACAAATTATAGCCTCTTTTGGGGCTTTTTTTATTTATTGTTTGTGTTTTAAATTAAAAATTTATGGTATATTAGAATTAAAAAACTTGGGAGGTGTCCGAATGGGAGTTAAAATTAGCGATTCCGTTACATATGTAGGCAAGATTGACTGGGAGCTTAGACGGTTTCACGGGGAAGAACTTTCTACCCACCGGGGGTCAAGTTACAATTCGTACTTAATCAGGGATGAAAAGGTGGCGTTAATTGATACTGCCTGGATCAAATTTGACAAAGAATATGTAAAAAAGCTTTCGGAGGAAATTGACTTAAATAAAATTGACTACGTTATAGCCCTGCACGGGGAAATAGACCACAGCGGAGCCTTACCGGAATTAATGCGCCATATTCCCGATAAACCCATTGTTTGTTCGGCCAATGCCGTTAAGTCGTTAAAAGGTCATTACCACCAGGACTGGAATTTCCAGGTGGTTAAGACCGGAGACACCCTGGACCTTGGCAGCAAAAAGCTTATCTTTATTGAAGCGCCGATGCTCCACTGGCCCGACAGTATGATGGCGTACTTAACTGGTGAAGAAATTTTATTCTCTAACGATGCCTTTGGTCAGCATTATGCGTCGGAAATGTTATTTAACGACCTGGTGGACCAGTACGAGCTTTACGAAGAAGCCCTGAAATATTACGCCAATATTTTAACCCCTTTTTGTGCAAGGGTGGTCAAAAAGATTGAAGAAATAATGGCCTTAAACTTACCGGTTAAAATGATTGCCCCCAGTCACGGGATAATCTGGCGGGACAACCCCTTGCAAATAGTTAATAAATACCTGGAGTGGGCTAAAGAGTATAAGGAAAACCAGATTACCATTATTTACGATACCATGTGGGATGGCACCCGCCGGATGGCCGAAGAAATAGCCCGGGGAATTAAAGCGGCGGATCCGGAGGTTACCGTAAAGCTTTACAATTGTGCCCGGTCGGATAATAACGATATTGTGGTGGAGGTATTTCGCTCCAAGGCGATATTGGCAGGTTCACCAACGGTCAACCGAAATATTTTGTATAACTTAGCAGGACAGCTGGATTTAATTAAGAGCTTACAGTTTAAAGGTAAAAAAGCGGCAGCTTTTGGCGCTTACGGCTGGAGCGGTGAAGGGGTTAAAATCATTACCGAGATTTTAAAGGAAGCGGGTTTTGAAATTGTAATGGAGGGTATAAGGGAGCTCTGGAACCCCGATGACGAAGCTTTAAAACGTTGTTTTGAGTTTGGGAAAAATTTTGCCCAGGCAGTGAAATAATCTCAGAAAAGAGAATGTAGGGCGCACTCCTGTGCGCTCTTTTTTTGCAGGAGTTGGCCCTACTTTTGAATGAAGAAGTATTTTAATGTTTTTCGTTTTCTTGACTTTTTGCAGCTAAAATTTGGGTTACCGGGTCGTCGACGGTTACAGCCATTTCTGGCATACTGGGCTTTTTCTTTTTATTCTCGTTTTTTTCCTGCTTTTTTGTCATAAATAGCCTCCCTTTCAATTATAATTTTCCTCAACTTTTTCTCCAACCTTCCTGAAACCTCCCGTATTAGTTTTTGTATGGAAGAGGGTTTTATGTATTTTAAAAATATACGGTTGCACATGTTGCAATAATTTACTATAATACTTTATGTAGCGAAGTAAAAGTGACGAAATACACAAGGAGGCGCTGACGATGGCTGTGGAAAAACTTCAAAATAACGTGGAAAAAGTAGCACAAAAAGCGGTTTACAATTTTGTGGAAGATAGTTACAATTGTGCTGAAGGTATAGTTGCTGCTTTTTCCGAGGAAATGGGTCTTGCACCGAAAACCTATACTGCTTTAGCCATGCCCTTTGGTGGAGGTATCGGGAGCCTTGGTCATATGTGCGGGGCAGTTTCCGGAGGCTTAATGATGCTTGGCTTAAAAGCCCACCAAAAGGGCTTAAAAAAGCCGGAAATTCGGGAACTGGCCCAGAAGCTTTATAAAGGTTTTGAGGAAAAATTTGGCACCGTTAGCTGCCATACCTTAACCCGGCACGATTGTAACGATGCCAGTTCTGCTCCTTATGATATAAAAAACTGCGCACCTTATATTGAATATGTGGTTTATAAAGTAAATGAACTCCTGGGGGATTAAGATGAAGTATAAAGTTCATATCGATGGAGGTTCCCGGGGAAACCCGGGGCCTGCCGCTTCTGCCATGGTTATTTATGACGAAAACGGGGAAGTCCTCTATGAAAAAAGCAAATATTTAGGTATAACAACCAACAACGTGGCGGAGTGGGAGGCCCTGAAAGGGGCTTTATTGGCTTTGACCTTTCTTGCACAAAAGCATGGTAAAGTTGAAGCCGAGATTTTTGCTGACAGCGAACTTATGGTTAAACAGTTTAACGGCCAGTACAAAGTAAGGGATGAAAAGTTAAAGGAAATATACGCTGAAGTAAAAAAATTGGCAGCAAATCCTGCTCTAAAAGTAACTTTGTCCCATGTCTACCGGGAGAACAACAAAGCTGCGGACCGGCTTGTTAATCTCGAACTGGACCGACAGGAAAATGCAAACATTGACAGCGAAATTATAGAATAGTATAATAAAACAAAAAATTGCGAAAATGGAGGGGAGCGGCATTATGGATTACGCCGAAATGAGTTTGGAGCAGCTCCAGGAAGAGCTAAAAAAGCTTAAAGAAACCCTTGAAGAGGTAGAGGAAGAGAAGTTTTTTGTTCTGGGACAGAGCGGTTTTCATGTTTCGGGGGGCAAAGTAAAGCAGTACGAACAGGAAATTTCTGAGCTGCAGGCGAAAATTAAAGAAGTGGAGAAGTTAATAAAGGAAAAAAGCAATTAAGAGTTGAGCCCTGCTTTTTTAGGCAGGGTTTTACTTTTCTGGACAATGGGGTAAAAATAATAATAACCATATCATGCTCATAAAAGGGGGTATTTTAATGGAAGACCGGGTAATGCCGATTGCAGAAGAAAATTTACCGGAAGAATTAAAACCTATTTATGAAAATTTTAAGCAAAATTTTGGCGAGGTTCCGTTACCGATTAAAGTTATGGCCAATAATCCGGCTTATTTAAAATTGTTTGTGGAAAAACATAAGGTACTCTGGGAGGAAAACTCGCTGGATCCCAAGACCAAAGTTCTTATTGCCCTGGTTATTTCCACTTTAAATAACTGTGAATTTTGCATTAGAAATTATACGATGCAGGCTAAAAAATTGGGGATATCCGATAAAGAGATAATTGAGGCAATTGGGATAATTGATTTAGTTGGCAGTATGAATCACTTTAATAATGGAATGCGGATTAAACCGTAAGGATGTGGGGCTAACCTTAAAGGGAAAAGGTTAGCCCCTTTAAATTTCCCAATAACTTCGAAAATAGTATTGACAGCGAAAACCCTGGCGTTTTAATATAAATAAGAAAAGATTACGCTATTATTAAATACAGAGAAAAGGGGGTATAAAATGTTTAAAAAAATTTTTCTTTTTCCTTCCCAAAATTTAGTTACAGTAATACCGCTGGTGATGATTTTGGGAATTATCGTGGGTTATTTTGCGGATACGAGCTTTCTTAAGAACTACATTCTGGTCTTCACTTTTTTAATGCTTTATCCAACCATGATTGGGATGAAAATTAAAGAAGCTTTTGATTTGTCCCATAAAAAAGTGGTAGGTTTTGCTTTTCTTTTAAACTTTATTGCCATTCCTTTGATTGCCTGGGGTCTTGGGACTTTACTTTTAAAAGGCGAACCGGAACTTTTTGCCGGCCTTGCCATTAGTTCTCTTTTGCCTACTTCCGGGATGACCATTTCCTGGACGATGCTTTATAAAGGCAATGTACCCGCTGCGGTAAAAAATACCACCTTAAGTCTTATTATTGGCTCCCTTTTGGCGCCCTGGTATTTATTACTGATGGTTGGCAAGTACGTGCCGGTGGATGTGGTTGCTACTTTTAAGCTTATTGCGACGGTAGTTTTTATTCCCCTGATCCTTGGACATTTTACTTACCAATGGCTTTTAACTAAATATACACCGGAGCAGTTTAATAAAGATATAAAACCGTTTTTACCGGCTTTTTCAACCTGGGCGATGCTTTTAATCGTGTTTACCAGTATCAGCATGAAAGCAAAGATGTTAGTGCAAAATCCAAAGCTTCTGGGTTATGGTTTAATGATTTTAGCGGTGTTTTACGGGATTAATTTTTTCCTGGGAACCATTGTTGCTAAGGCATTTTTAAACCGGGCGGATGGCTTAGCGTTGGTTTTTAGCACCGTCTTAAGAAATTTATCCCTTTCCTTGGGAATTGCGGCAACGGCTTTTGGGCCGAAAGCTGCCTTTATCGTTACCCTGGCGTTTATTTTACAGGTTCAGGGTGCTGCCTGGTACGGAAAGCTAATTAATAAGTACGGAGTTTTTAAAGATGAAACGGCGATTCAAACGGCAAAAGCCTGAAATCTTGCCCCAAAATTTTGGGGCATTTTTTATTTAGTGGCAGGAAAAATTTATTGTGGTATAATAAACCAAAAGGGGAGGATGTTGGTGGTGGGGAAGCTTAAGCAAAAAATTCTCTTTTGGCTTATTGTTTTTCTTTGTTTGGCAACTCCCGTTTATGCCGATGTGCTGACTACCAGGGTTGAGGGGGTTATTGACCCGGTTATAGCGGAGCACCTTAAGGAAATAATCCGAAAAGCTGAAAGGGAAGAAGCAAGCTTTGTCTTGATTGAACTTAATACTCCCGGTGGTCTCGATACTTCCATGCGGGAGATAACCGCAGCTATCATGGCTTCAAAAGTACCGGTGGGAGTTTGGGTTGGCCCTTCCGGAGCAAGGGCGGCTTCTGCCGGAACGTTTATTTTATACAGTGCTCAGGTAGCGGCGATGGCTCCGCAAACCACCATTGGTTCGGCCCATCCGGTAAATCTCGGTGGGCAACCCCTGGATAAGGATTTGCGGACCAAGGTGGAAAACGATGCGGTTTCATATATTACTTCCCTGGCAAAAAGGAATGGGAGAAACCCTTTTTGGGCGGAAGAAGCGGTTAGAAAAAGTGTTTCGGTGGATGCGGAGGAAGCTTATAAAAAGGGAATAATAAATTTTATAGCTAAAAATCCGGAAGAATTTTTAGAAAAAGCCCATGGACTACGGGTAAAAGTTTCCGGCAACGAACTGGTCTTAAATTTAAAGGGGCAAAGGATAAGATATCTTGATTTAAGCTTATGGGAAAAATTTTTACATGCTTTGGCCAATCCTGAGCTTGCCTATTTTCTTATTATGATTGGAATTTACGGTCTAATTTACGAGTTTGCCCATCCCGGGGGGATGGTTGGCGGGATAACGGGGGTTCTTGCTTTACTCCTGGCTTTTTATAGCCTTTCCGTTTTGCCGACTACTCTAACGGGTCTTTTATTGCTTCTTTTTGGTTTGGCCTTAATCATTGCCGAACTTTATTTGCCAACTTTTGGAGCGCTGGGAGTGGGAGGGGTGATTAGCATTACTCTTGGTTCGCTGTTTCTTTTTGGCACCGATTTACCGGGTTTAACCATTAGCTGGGTTAATATTCTCCCGCTGGTTTTGCTTTTAGCTGCAGGAGTATACCTGTTAATTAAACTTGCAGTTCGGGCGCAGAAAAGTAAAAGTTTAACAGGAATGGAGGGGATGATCGGTCTTACTGGTAAAGTTACCGCGGATCTTCAACCCGAAGGATTTGTAATGGTAAGGGGGGAAATCTGGAAAGCAAAAGCGGTGGCAGGTAAAACCATACCGCAGGGTACACCGGTAAAGGTAATAGGGGTTAGCGGATTGACCCTGGTGGTAGATGGAATTAACGAAAGTTAAAATAACTTTTCTGGAGGGATGTAAATGGAGATTATTGGTGCCCTTTTAGGGGCGATGGGCCCGCTACTGGTTTTAATCTTGCTTTTTCTCTTTTCGGCAATTAAAGTTATTCGCGAATACGAACGGGCGGTAATCTTCCGCCTGGGTAGAGTTATCGGTGCTAAAGGGCCGGGACTTATCATTGTAATACCCATTATTGATAAGGTCTGGAAAGTTGACCTGCGGACGGTAGCCATGGATGTACCGCCGCAGGAAGTAATTACCCGGGATAACGTGCCGATAAAAGTAGATGCGGTGGTGTATTTTCGGGTAATGGACCCGGTAAAAGCGGTGGTGGAAGTGGAAAACTATATTTATGCCACTTCCCAGTTTTCCCAAACAACTTTAAGGTCGGTGCTGGGTCAGGCGGAACTGGACGATGTTTTAACCAAGCGGGAAGCGATAAACCACGAGCTTCAGAAAATCATCGATGAGGCTACCGATCCCTGGGGAATTAAAGTTACTTCTGTGGAGTTAAAAGCCGTGGAACTGCCCGAGGGGATGAAGCGGGCCATGGCCAAACAGGCGGAAGCGGAACGGGAAAGAAGGGCCAAAATTATCTCTGCCGAAGGGGAGTTTCAGGCAGCCGAAAAACTTACCGCTGCTGCAAGCTTGATTGGTCAGGTACCAACCGCTTTACAACTGCGCTTTTTACAGACTCTGGTGGAAATTTCCGCCGAGAAAAATTCTACCGTTTTATTCCCCTTCCCCATAGAGTTAGTAGAACCCTTTTTGAAAAAAATGACGCAAAATCAGGATAAATAAGCGGGGATTTTTATTTAATTTACAAGGCTGGCCGAAGTAATTTCCTGGCCAGTCTTATTTGTTTTAATTAGATATTAATTTTCTTACCCGGAGGGGTTTTTTGCACTGGTAAATTTAAACGAATGTCCCTGGTGATTAAATCGGGGTTTTCGGCGTAACGGATCGATACTTCGTAAAACTTTTTTAAAGTTGGTTCATACCAGATCAGGGACGAAAATTCCATGTAGGTTTCCCGGCCTTTGGGGGTTAAATTTAGCGAATCTTTTTCCACCAGCTCCCACTGACGGAGTTCGCCCAATAGCTGCTGGACGTAAGGGCTAAAAACTCCCTTCCCTTGCTTAATAAAATTAAACCTGTAAAACGGTTCGAGCGGACGACCGTAAAAGTACAAAAGATAGATTAAATTGTGCAGATCCTTTTCTTTTTTAGGTCTGACGGTGAAGAGCAAAAGTAAAATAAAAAGGTGTTTTAACGAGAGATTCAAGGTTGTTTCCCCCTCTTTTTAAAAATTATATCTTTTTTTGGCCGGTTACAACACTGCTACTTGGCAAAAAGGGAGGAAAATTATATAATAACATATGAACAAATGAACATATGAGGTGATAAAGTGAAGGAAAAAGCTCCGGTATGCAAGGTTACTTTATTTGATGAAGAAACGGTCCAGACAATTCGCGCCAACTTACCCGGTGAAGAGACGATTATCGAGCTTTCCGAAGTGTACAAATCCCTGGGAGATGGAACCAGGCTCAAGATTTTGCTGGCCTTAAAAGAAAAAGAAAGTTGTGTCTGTGATTTAGCCGCTGCCCTTTCCATGAGCCAGTCGGCTATTTCCCATCAATTACGGGTGTTGCGGAATGTGCGCTTGGTGAAATACCGAAGAGAAGGGAAAATGGTTTACTACAGTTTGGATGATGAACATATCCTGAAAATTATTCAAGAAGGGCTAAACCATATAGAACATAAATAAGAGAGGAGAATTCAGCCGTGGCACATCAAGATCATAGGCATAATCACCAAACAATTGATAAAGGTAATTTATTTTTAACCATTATATTAAATTTTCTCATTACCGTTACAGAAATCCTTGGCGGAATTTATGCTAATAGTTTATCTTTGTTGTCGGATGCTTTGCATAACTTCAGTGATGGGTTAGCCTTAATAGTCAGCTATTTTGCTTTAAAAATTGCCCAAAAGGGAAGTGATGAAAAGCGTACTTTTGGTTATAAGCGCTCGACTATTTTAGCAGCGGTAGTTAATTCCTCTGTTTTAATAATTCTTTCAGGTCTTTTGTTACGGGAAGCATACAAAAAATTTTTAAACCCTGAACCAATAGCCGGTAAGGTTATGATCTTTGTGGCCTTAATAGGCTTAGTTGCCAATACCTTGGGGATGGCGTTATTAAACCGGGGTGCTGAAAAAGACTTAAATATTAAATCAGCATACCTCCATTTATTTAGTGATGCATTAGCTTCGGTGGCGGTAATTTTTGGAGGTATAATTATCTATTACTACAATATTTACTGGGTTGATCCAGCTTTAACGGTAATTGTTGGTATTTATGTTTTAAAAGAAAGCTTTGACATATTAAAAAAGGCCACGAATATTTTAATGCAGGGTGTACCGGAAGGTATTGATGTTATGGCAATTGTTCAAAAATTAAAAGGTATCAAAGAAATTCAGGATGTCCACCATGTTCATCTTTGGAGTTTAAATGAAAATAATTTATTTTTTGAAGCCCATGTTAACCTCCGGGAAGATTTGCTTTTAAGTCAAACTAATTCGGTTTATGAGCGTATTAAACATGTGCTAAATGAACATTTTGGTATAAATCATTTGACGATTCAGTTTGAATATAACTGTTGCCCTGAGGCTGATATTATCCAAAAGGAATAATTACTTTTTTTCCCAGTACTTTAACAGATTATAGGGATTTACCGCCTTCATTCCCGGAGCATAAAGGCCGTAATGGAGATGGTCCGGTGTAAAATCGGCATTGCCGGTATGTCCCACATAACCGATAACCTCACCTTTTTTAACCCTCCGCCCGGGTTTAATTTCCGGGCGGATTCCTTTTAAATGGGCATAGTAATGGTAGAGGCCGTTTTGGTCTTTAATTAATACCCGGTTTCCTCCCAGGGAAAGCCAGCCGCTCTTTACTACTTTTCCGGACATTACCGCCCGGACTTCCGTTCCTTCGGGAGCAAAAATATCTATGCCAAGATGAATCCTTCCGCCTTCCCGGGGAGCATGCCAGTTGGCGGAAATAAAATATTCTGTTCCTGCTACGGGAAATACGCCATTGGCGAGATTTTGCAAAGCTGTCTTGTCAAGCTTTTCCCAGGAAATGCCGGTGATTTTTTGAAGTTCAAGGTATTGATTATAGTTCCGGTAATAGCAAAGAATTTTAAGAAAAGAGTAAAAGAAGAAAAAAACGAACAGAATAACAAAGATTCTTTTAACCTTTGTCACCTTAATCCCACCTTTTCTTAGGAAATTTATAGTTGTTTATGGGCAAAAATATTCCTTACTCGACAAATCCGTAAAAAAAACATAAAATAAAAGAAAAAACAGGGGGTGGAACGATGATTAAGGTTACCTGGGAAGGAAAAATGAAGTTTCGGGGAATTGGCCCATCCAACCATGAGGTATTTATGGATACCGATGCGGCGGGGGGCGAAGATACTGCAGCCCGTCCGGCAGAAGTTATGATGATGTCCCTGGGTGGCTGTACCGGGATGGATGTAGTGGCAATTTTAAACAAAATGCAAATTGCGGGTTATGAGTTCTGGCTGGAAATTGAACCAACCTGGGCAGAGGATCATCCCAAAATTTTAAAACATGTAAAAATGACCTATTGCTTTAAGGGAGAAAACTTACCTAAAGATAAAATTGAGAGGGCGGTATTTTTATCCCAGACCAAATACTGCCGGGTAAGTAACACCTTAATTAAAGCCGCTCCGATGGAGGTATATATTAATTTAAACGGCGAAACCTGGGAGTTAAAAACCCAATAAAAAAGAGGGCGAAATTTCGCCCTCTTACTTGCGTTCTCCGGAAAATTCTTTTGGTTTTATAAATTTTGCGATAAATATACTTACTTCATAGAGGATTAAAAGGGGAGCTGCCATTAAGAGCTGGCTAATGACATCGGGACCGGGAGTCAGGGCGGCGGCTAAGATAAATACCACCAGTAAGGCGTATTTCCGGTTTTTTACCAAGAATTCATGGGAGATAATATTTAGCTTGGCCAGGATATAAACAACTACCGGCAGCTCAAAAACCAGACCAAAAGGTATCAAAAAATTTAAAGCAAAAGAGATATACTTACCGATAGTTATCATCGGACTCATAATATCGCCGCCAAATTGTAGAAGAAACCGGGTAGCAATTTGAAAGACGGTAAAGAAGGCAAAAACGATTCCGGCGACGAATAAAATAATTATTACTGGAATCATCCTTAGGATAAACCTTCTTTCCGCCGGTTTCAATCCGGGAGCGACAAAACTCCAGACTTGCCATAAAATTATCGGGGAGGCAAGTATAATTCCCAGTATTATGGCAATTTTCAGTTTTGTCATAAATGCTTCGGTAACATTGATAAAAACTAATTTCATATTAAGAGCAGTAACCGGCTGGAGTAAGATATTTAGAAAATAATCGACGTAATTATAAGCAATTATTGAGCCAATAACTATGGCAATAACGCTAATAATAATTACTTTCCGTAAAGCTTCCAGGTGTTCAAACAACGTCATCGGTTTATCTTCCATTACGATTCCTCCACCTGCTGTAAAAACTTTAGGATTTCTTCGGCATGACCATCAACCTTGACATTGCGGTAAATTTGAAGGATCGTCCGGTCAGGAGCTATAACAAAAGTAGAACGTTCAATCCCCAGCGCACTTTTACCGTACATTTTCTTTTCTTTTAAAACACCATAGCTTTCCAAAACTTCACCGGTTGGGTCCGATAAAAGCTCAAAGGGTAAGTTGTATTTTGCTTTAAAATTCAAATGGGATTTAATGGGGTCTTTGTTTAAACCTAAAATTACGGCATTTTTGGCGGTAAAGCTTTCATAATGGTCGCGAAACGCAACCGCTTCTTTGGTTCAGGCCGAAGTATTATCTTTGGGGTAAAAGTATAAAACAATAATTTTACCGGAGAAATCTTTTAAGCTTAAATTTTTTCCCGCAGTTGAAGGCAGGGAAAACTCCGGAGCTAAATCGCCGATTTGAAGCATACTGATGCCTCCCTTTGTTAAGTCATTATCAATTATATAAAAAATTTATTTTCTTAAAAAGGGGAGATGGGGGTTGTATTTAAAAGTTTTTGATTTTAGCGGTAAAACATTTAGAGTTTTGCCCTGGGGTTATTTTGCTGATGGTCAAATTAAGCAGGGGGTAATTACCGTTAACAACGGAATAATATCTTCTTTTGAACAAACAGGCGAGGCGGATTTAAAAGTACCATATTACTTCTATCCGGTATTAGCCGATGGACATCTCCACTTAAACTTAATGGATAATAGTGAGCTTACTCTTCCGGAAATTATGGCAAAATTAACCGGTAACGGTATCCTTGGTTTTCGGGAGTGCGGGGATAGGAGTGAATTCTGGAAAACGGCTAAAGACCAGTGCTCGTACGTAAAAGGTGTATTTTGCGGCAATGGTCTTTACAAAGAAGGTTATTACGGCCGAATTGCCGGAATTGCCGTGAAAGATATCAGGGATGCTCTGAGGGAAATTTCTCGCCTTTACGAAGAAGGGGCAAAGTTTATAAAAGTATTTGTGACCGGATTGGTGAGTTTAAAGGAAAAGGGTAAAGTAGGGGCTACGGGATTTAGTCTTGAGGAATTAAAAGAAATTGTCGATACTGCCCATAAGCTGGGGCTAATGGTTTCTGCCCATGCCAATGGTCCCGAAGGAATTGAAACAAGTATTGAAGCCGGGGTCGATACCCTTGAACATGGCTATTACATAACTGATGAGCTTCTTATAAAAATGCGGGATGCCGGTACCTGGTGGGTTCCAACGGTGGCAGCAATTCGGAACCAGATGTACCGGGAAGAATTGAGTCCGACTGAACGAGAAAATGCATATTTTGTATATAAAGAGCAACTTTTTATGGTAAAGAGAGCCTTTGAACTGGGGGTAAAGCTCGGGCTCGGTACCGATAGCGGTACGTCGTTTTTAGCTTTTGGCGAAGCGGTCTGGGAAGAGATGGAGCTTTATTTAAAAGCGGGGATTCCTCCAGGAGAAGTAATCAAAATAGCCGGAGAAAATAATTTTCAGATGATGGGCATATCTGGTTTTTCTGGAATCAAGCCTGGAAATTTTGCTAAATTTATAGGGCTTAAAATTCCCTTTGGCGATGAGGTATAATAAAAGAAAATACCAGGCAAAAGAGGGTGGAAAATTATGTTTAACAGTATTGGCGTTCAAGAGTTAGTAGTTATTTTAATCATCGCTCTTGTTATTTTTGGTCCCTCAAAGCTTCCGGAGCTTGGTCGGGCGTTAGGCCGCGGTATTCGGGAGTTTAAAAAAGCAACGACCGAAATTGAAGAAAGCATAACCAAGGAAGTAAAAGCAGTTAGCGATAATATCAAGGAGGGTTAAATGCAAAATTTAACTGTTGCCATTTTGGCCGGGGGTAAAAGTTCGCGCATGGGGCAAAACAAAGCCCTCTTACCTTTGGGTCCAATGAAGATTATTGAGCATCTGGTGACCAATTTAAGACCTATTGCTTCCGAGCTTTTGCTTATAGCGAACACCGATGAATATGCTTTTTTAAATCTTCCGGTTTATCGGGACCGTTTTCCCGGCCAGGGACCGCTGGCGGGAATTGAAACGGCTTTAAGGTTTGCGGTTAACGAAAAAGTGTATATTACCGCATGTGATTTACCGCTATTACCTGCTGAAATCCCTATGTTTTTAGCTGAAAACACTGAAGATAATGATGTAACGGTCCTGGCTTATAAGGGAAAAATTGAACCGTTAATTGGCATTTACCGAAAAAGTATTTATCCGGTGGTGGAAAAACATTTAATTCTTCAGAAAAATAAAATAATAGATTTTTATCCTCAGGTAAAGGTAAGGATAATTAATTTTGAACAACTTCCCGAGAATTTGCAGCGGGAAGAATTTCTTTTAAATGTTAATACCCCGGCAGATTATGAAAAACTGTTAAAAATTTTCGGTTTAAAGGAGTAGTTCCATGGAGACCAATGTAGCTTTAGAAAAAGCTTTAAATATGCTTTTGGCTTACGTTCCTAAACCCGGAACGGAAATTGTGGAAATTTTAAAAAGCCAGAACCGGGTGCTGGCAGAAGACGTTTTAGCCGACATTATGGTGCCACCTTTTTCCCGTTCGCCCCTGGATGGTTTTGCTTTTAGAAGTAGTGATTCTCCAAGGGAGAAAGGGCAAAAAGTTAAGCTTAAAATTGTCGACTATCTGCCGGCGGGAGTGCCGGCTACAAGGCCGGTAAATTCCGGTGAAGCGGTAAAACTTATGACCGGGGCCATGATTCCCGAAGGAGCCGATGCGGTAGTTAAATTTGAAGATGTGGTGGAAGAAGACGGCTATGTAATTATCGATTTTCCGGTAAAGCCAGAGACAAATATCGTTAAAAAAGGGGAAGATTTTATACCCGGTGACGTAATCATTGAAAAAGACCGGGTAATTAATGCCAATGCTATTTCTCTTCTGGCGTTAGCTGGAAAAAAGGAAGTGTTGGTTTATAAAATACCTAAAGTTTATATTATTTGTACGGGCAGTGAGCTGGTGGATATTGAACAAATTCCCGGTCCTGGGAAAATTCGCAATACCAATTTATACAGCATCGGGGCACTGGTGGTGAGGTCCGGAGGAGAGCCTATTCTGGGTCAAATTGTCAACGATGATTTGAACTTAATTGCCCGGGAAATAAAAAGGGGGCTTGAAGTAGCTGACTTAGTTCTTACCACCGGGGGAGCATCGGTGGGGGAATATGACCTGATAATTAAGGCCCTGGAAAGTATCGGTGCCGAAATTTTATTCTGGAAAACCGATTTTAAACCCGGTACACCGGTGATTGGGGCAGTAGCTAATGGGAAAATAGTTATTGGTTTATCGGGAAATCCCCAGGCAGCTATGACTTCTTTCGAACTAATTGCTTACCCCGTGATCAGAAAATTAACCGGTCGGCAAAATATTTACCATGCCCGGGTGAAAGCATTTTTGGACCACCCCTTTGATAAAACCCGGGGGCAACGGCGTTTTGCCCGGGGCTATTGTTACTTAAAAGAAGGGGAGTTTAGGGTAAAAATCTTACCCTGGCTTTCCCCGGGCTCGTTAAAAGGGGTTTTAAACTCCAACGCTCTGGTGGAAATCCCCAAAAATTGCCCGCCCTTAAAAACCAATGATCCGGTAAATATTGTTTTAATTGAAGGAGGAAGCTTAAGTGCCTTTGATACTCCAGATAGTGGGTTATTCTAATTCCGGCAAAACTACCGTGGCAGAAAAGTTAGTACAGCTCTTTACCCGGCATGGGTTCAAAGTTGGGGTTGTAAAACACGATGTTCACGGCTTTGAAGTGGACCAACCGGGAAAAGATACTTATCGCTACCGGCAGGCGGGCGGGGTGAAGGTAGGTATTCTTGGGCCTGGAAAAGCAGCCTTTATGGTGGAAAGGGAAGTGCTACTCGAAGAAGTTTTTGAATTTTACCGGGATATGGATCTTATCTTAGTGGAAGGTTTTAAAAACCGGCCTTTTCCCCGGATAGAGGTAATTAGAAGTGAAATTTACCAGGAGCCTTTTTCCCCCCCGGAACTTCTGGTGGCGGTGGTTAGTGATTTAAATTTAGAGGTAGACTGTCCGGTATTTGGTTTCGGGGAGATCGATAACTTATTCCAGTTTTTGCTTAAGTACTTTGAAAAGGGCGGAGGAGTATGAGTGACTTTTTTGAATTTTTAAATTCCGGGAAGGCGGAAATTGCGCCTTCCTTTTGTTTGGAACACCGGTATTTACCTTTTAAATGTGGCAAATGCGTAGCGGTCTGTCCGTCAAAAGCTATTTTTAAAGACGGTGAAAAAATTGCCATAAAAAAAGAGGACTGTGTAAACTGTGGCTTTTGTAAAGCGGTATGTCCAACGGGAGCCATAAGTTTTGGTGGGGTTACTCCGTTAAAAGAAATTGCTGAGGTGAAGGACGAGGGGCATGTTGGTTGTACCTTAAATTCGGCCAATACCGGGAAAGTAAACCTTCCCTGTTACGGTTTTTTAGATGCCGGAGAAATAGCAATTCTTGCGGCGGCAGGAAAGAAACTGAATTTTTACCTGGAAAATTGCAATACCTGCCAGTATCAAAAGGGGAAGGAGCTTTTTTTAAATCACCTTAAGGAAGCCGAAACTAAGCTTGGCAGTCTTCCGGGAATTACCATACGCCAAAAGGGCCGTCCACCAAAGGATTTTTCCCGACGGGAGTTTTTTAGTTTTTTCCGGGATAAACTAAAAACTACTGCGGCAACTTTTCTTTTAAAAGAGGATGATGACCCAAATGATATCTTTGCCAAGCGTGTACCTTTAAAACACCGCTATCTTTTAAAGGCGGTAGAACTTCTCCAGGGGAAAATTAACGGGGAGTTGGAAATTGGTCGAGGTCTTAAAGCCTGTGGGGAATGTAATGGTTGCGGGGTTTGCGAGCGGCTTTGTCCAACCGGAGCTCTAAGTTTAAAAGAGGGAGAGTTAACCTTTAAAGTTCATCTTTGTATAAACTGTAGTCTTTGTGTGGAAAGTTGTCCCCAAAAAATTTTAAAATATGATGGTAAAATTACCGTAAATGATGTATATTTAAAGAAAGAACAGGTTTTAGCAAAGGTTTTAACCAAAACCTGTGCAAAATGCGGGAAAATCTTTACTCCGGTAAATAATGAAGAGTTATGCCTTAATTGTTACATTACCGAAGGATTAAAAACGGAGAATTTATTTGAAGGAGGCTAAAAAACATGCTTGGCGGTTTTGGCTGGCAAGAACTTTTGATAGTTTTAGTAATAGCCCTGGTTATTTTTGGTCCCTCTAAGCTCCCGGAACTCGGCAAAGCCTTTGGCCAGACGGTAAAAGAGTTTCGTAAAGGTGCCAAGGAAATACAGGAAGAAATTGCTTTAGAAGAGAAGAAAGAAGAACAAAAAGCGTAATGGAGGTAGGTGTTTGGTGGTAGGTGTTAGGTAAGAAAACACTCACCACCTACGACATACTACCGACCACGGCTAAAAACTTCACATCCCCAAAATGGGTGCCTAAAAGGCTTAATAGGGAAGTCCGAGCCTGAATTACAGGTAACGGCGCGGTCCCGCCACTGTAAACGGGGAGCTTTTCTTGTTAACCACTATCCTGAAGGGATGGGAAGGGAAGAAAAGCTATGATCTGTAGCCAGGAGACCTGCCCTGAGGGTTAGGCTTTATTCCTTGCGCGGACAGGGAAGAAGCGGCTAACTGTTGGATTAAAGCCCTTCTCTTGTTCGGAGAAGGGCTTTTTCCATTTGGTTTATATCTTTATTTCTAATACCGTTTAAGCCCGTTGTACCCTGGCTATGCCGGGGAATTTTTTTGAAAATGGTCACTGGCAGAACCGTCACTAACGGTACTATTCTAAGCGTTTTTTGAACCTGAGAGATGCTGCTACCAGCAAAAATACCCCTAATACCGTTAAGGCTATAGCCTGGTTTTGCAGTTCTAACAGGCCGGCCCCCCGGATAATAATGCCCCGTAAGATTTCCAGGAAATAGGTAAGGGGGATAGCATAGCCGAGATACTGGATAATTTTCGGCATAGCTTCCCGGGGAAACATAAAGCCGGAAAGCAAGATGCTGGGCAGAAGAAAAACTATGGTCATCTGCATGGCTTGCAGCTGAGTCCTGGCTACTGTCGAGATTAAAATGCCGATAGCCAGTGCTACTGCTACAAAGCAGAGGGCTAAGGCAAAAAGGGTTAAGGTATCTCCCTGCATAGGGACGGAAAACCAGTTGATTCCAAAGTAAAAGGCTATCGTAAAGGATAAAAAACCAATTAATACATAAGGGACAAGCTTTCCTAAAATTAACTCAAAAGAAGTTACCGGAGTTACAATAAGCTGCTCGATAGTTCCCCGCTCTTTTTCCCGTACTAAAGCAAAAGCAGTTAAAAGGACCGTAAGGTTTTGCATAACAAGCCCAATTAAACCCGGAATGGTGAAAATTTGACTTCTAATTTTCGGGTTGTAGCGAACCTCCGCCCGGATGAGGGATATCGAATTTTTGGCTATTTGCGGATATTTTTTGGCTAAAATTTCTCTGGTGTAGTTTTGACCCACCAGAACCCCTGATGATAAAGCGGGGCGGGCTATTGAAGGGTCCGAGCCATCCACGATATACTTTACCTCGGGTATTTGGCCCCGGTTGAGTTTTTCGGTATAATCGGGCGGAATGATTAGACCTGCTTTAATTTTGCCCTTTTTAAAAAGAGAATTTAATTCAGCGGTCGTATTTACAGGATAATCAAGATTAAAATAATTGGACGCTCTAAACTTTGCCAGAAGTTCGCGGCTTTCCGGCGTGCGGGAAAGATCTAAATAAGCGGTAGCGATGTGGTCAACATCGGTGGAGACTGCATAACCAAACAGTAAAAGCATCATTACCGGCATGATAAGGGCAATGGCCATACTGGGTTTATCCCGCTTTAACTGGAGGAACTCTTTTTTAACTATAGCCCAAAACCGTTTAGGATTCATGCAGGTTTCCCTCCAATAAATTTTTCCAGGTCTTTAAAATCGTACACTTTTTTCCCGGTAGTCCTTTCCACATATTCAATAAAGACATCTTCTAAGCTGTCTTTCCCTTCTTTAGCCATTAATTCTGCTGGCGTGCCGAAAGAAACTAATTTCCCGTTAAAAATAAAACCAACGATATCACAAATTTCCGCTTCATCCATGTAGTGGGTGGTAACCAGCACCGAAATACCTGTTGCACATAACTTTTTAATAATTTCCCAGAAAATCCGGCGGGATACCGGGTCAACTCCGGCGGTGGGTTCATCTAAAATTAAAAGTTTGGGCCGGTGAATCATGGCAGCTCCTAAGGCTAAACGCTGCTTCCAGCCGCCGGAGAGGTGAGCGGTCAGGGTTTTCCGGTTTTCGGTTAAGCCCGCCATAAGAAGGATTTCTTCTTTTCGGGATTTTAAAAGCTTTGCCGGTAAATTATAGATTCGACCAAAAAAATCAAGGTTCTCTTCGACGGTTAAATCTTCATAGAGAGAAAAACGCTGGGACATGTAACCGATAAGGTTGCGTACTTCCCGGGTCTTTTTTACCACATCCATGCCGAAAATTTCAGCCCTTCCGGAAGTGGGTAGCAGAGCACCGCACAGCATCCGGATGGTGGTGGACTTACCGGAACCGTTGGGGCCTAAAAGTCCAAAAATTTTCCCGGCGGGTACTGTAAAAGAAACATTATCTACTGCAACTTTCGGGCCAAAAGTTTTGGTCAAGTTTTCGGTTAAAATTGCTACCGTCAAGCTAACCCCTCCTTAAGGCAAGGTCAGGGTTAAAAGCATCCCCGGCCGCACATCCTGATAATCTTTTGTTAGCTCAATTTTTACTAAATAAGAAATTTCACTCTGGTCTTCCCGGGTTTCGGCGGGTTTCGGGGTAAATTCACCTTTCGGGGAAATATAAACCACCTTTCCGGTAGGAGCCATCTTGAGATTTTCATTCATAACACATACCGTATCCCCGAGTTTAATCCGGTTTAAATACTTTTCGGGGATATAATATTTAACATAGATTTTGTTTAAATCGATTATGGTGGCAACGGTGGTTCCGGGATTGACAAACTCACCGGGTTTTAAGGGAATTGTCAAAACTGTACCCCTTACCGGAGAGGAAATTTTAGCCTTTTCTAATTGAATTTTCGCTAAATCCACCTGGGTTTGGGCAAGTTTTATCCCTGCCTTTGCCTGGTCTTCGAGGTTCTGACTTTTGCCTTCCACTTGCTCGTATTTTAACCGGGCTAATTCTAAATTTGCTTTGGCCGTTTCTAACTGGTTTTTTAGTAAGGAATCGTCAAGGGTAACTAATATTTGACCTTTTTTTACTTCATCCCCTTCTTTAACATAGACATCATTAACTTTTCCGGCTATTTCTGCTTTTACTTCATACTGGTCGGTTTCCGCGATGCCGTCAAAGGAAGGGGGAGTGTTTTTGGTGCTATTAAGGCTGCACCCACCTGCTAAGAGACTAAATATTAAAATCATAATTATTAAAGATTTTTTGGCCATAGCCATCCTCCCTTTTTACTTTTTAAGTATAGTAGTATTAAACAAAAACGTTTTAATTTCCTTTTAAAAAATTAAAATGTGGGAAAATATTTTAATAAAACCGAATTAAATGTAACTTTAAACTTTTGTCTTGGTCATGATATTCCTTTTACCAGGGAAAGTCAAGCACCAATCCTACTTAATTTATGAAAGACCGGGTATAGGGGCAGAATCTCTCAAAGGTTCTGGGAAAAACTATAGAAGGTTAAAATTTTTCTTGTCGATCACCTCCCGGCTTTGCTATAATCAAAAAAAGTGCCGGGGGTGCTTATAATGAATGGCCCCGCTCAGATTTATTTAAACTGTAAATTTTGGCCGAAAGAAACTGCCTTAGCTGGTAAAAATACCGGTATGGCAGTTTCTGTGTTTTTTCGGGAAGAGCAATTTAGCCAAAATCCTGTGAAGGGTTTGTTAGCATTACATCAACAAGGCCTTCTCTTTAAAGCCCTACCGGAGTTATCTCACCTGGTAGGCCTGCCGCAAAATCCCGAACGCCACCGCCTTTGTGCCTGGGGGCATACTTTAAGGGTCCTGGAGGAGCTTCCCGAGAAGGATTTAGAATTAACCCTGGCCGCTCTTCTTCATGATGTTGGTAAAGGCCTACCAGGGGTGCGAACGTACAAAAACGGCTATCCCAACGATTTTGGCCACGCCGAACGGGGAGCTCTAATGACCCGGGGTATATTAAAACGCTTCAATTTTTCCCGGGAATTTATTGATCGAACCACCTGGCTTATCTACCACCATATGTCCGTACCTTATGAAATTGAAAAAGTAGAACCCTGGCTCAAAAAGCTCGGGAGAGCTTTACCGCCCTTCGAGCTTTACTTGCGAGTACAAAAATTAATCACCTTAAAAGAAGCGGATAAACGGTCAGACAACATCGGTGCCGAAAAGAAAATCCAGGCATTAAAAAAGGTACGAGAAGAAGTAGAGAAATTTTACCTTAAAAGTAAATAAGGATTTTGCTACAAGCGGTAAAAAGGATGGTATAATGTAATTAGAAACTTTAAGACAGGGGATAAGAGCGATGAATCGGGTTTATGAAATAATTACCGATACCTCTTTGGACTACAAAGATAAACGGCATTTATTAGCGGCGGAAGCGGAAAACTCCCTTCCTTATGTAAAGATCAGTGAAAAAGCTCAGAACTATTTTTCCGAAGGGATCTTATGTGACCTTTTTGAAGGCCATGCACCCTACCGCCCGCGTTATATTCTACCGGATTACCAAAAATTTTTGCAAAAAGGAAGCGAATACTTAAATCTTAAGCCTCCGCAGGATTTATTTGAGGCGGTAAATGCCCTTTTAATTATCTACCGCTACGTTCCCTCTATTACCGGCTATCCCGTATATCTGGGACAGGTGGATGAACTTTTAGAACCGTTTGTTTTAGCTGCCGGCGAGGAACTTTCCGAAAAACTCTTAAAAATGTTTTTAGTGCAAGTAGACCGGGTATTGCCCGATGGGTTTGTCCACATGAACATTGGGCCCAAAGATACCCGGACCGGACTATTAATTTTAAAGCTTGAGCGGCTGCTAAAGCATGCGGTACCCAACATTTCGCTAAAATATAATGAAGAAACCCCCGATAGTTTTGCCGTAGAGGCGGTTAAAACAGCCTTGGAAATTGGAAAACCGTATTTTGTCAACGACCGGGAATTAAAAGAAGACCTTGACCCTGTTTACGGAGTTGCCAGTTGTTATAATACTTTATTAATCGGTGGAGGCAGCTTTACATTAGTCCGGTTAAATTTAAAAGAAGCAGCTAAAAAAGCCAAAGATTTTCAAGACTTTATCCAAAATGTTTTACCTGATGCGGTATTGGCGCAGGCCGAGGTTATCAATGCCCGAGCAAAGTTTATTGTGGAAGAAGCGAAGTTTTTTGAAACTTCGTTCTTAGCTAAAGAAGGTTTAATTACTCCTGACCGCTTTACCTCCATGGCCGGGTATTTTGGACTGTACGAATGTATTGAGCACTTAACGGGACTGAAGCTTGGTAAGGATAAAGAAGCCCTTGATTATGCCGAACAGGTGTTAAAAACCGCCAAAGATACTTTAGAAAGTATCCCGGGAGCTTACTGCTACGGCACCGGCGGCAGGATAGGTTTTCACGCCCAGTCGGGGATTGACAGCGACATCGATGTAACGCCCGGAGTACGGATAAAATACGGTGAGGAGCCGGACATTTTTACCCAGATTAAAACCATCGGTCCACTTCATAAATATTTCAATACCGGAATTAGCGATATTTACATCTTTGACCGTACTGCCCGGGAAAATCCGGAAGGAGTTTTAAAAATAATCAAGGGGGCTTTAAAAGAAGGAATCAGAGTATTTTCTTTCAACACTTCCGATTCGGAATTTATCCGGATTACCGGTTACCTTGTAAAAAGAACCGATGTTTTAAAATACGAAAAAGGCGAGGTTTTACGGGAAGATACGGTAAAGCTTGGAGCCGCAAGTATTAAAAACAACAATACCGAAGCCAGAAAGGTAAGGATAATCGGTGAAGGGAGTAATCAATAAAATTATTGAGGTAAGCTTTATCGACGGTCCCGGAAGCCGGATGGCCATTTTTCTTCAGGGTTGCAATCTTGACTGCTTGTACTGTCACAACCCGGAAACCAAAAAATACTGCAGGAATTGTGGTGCATGTGTTGAACAGTGCCCGGCCGGAGCTTTAACAAACCTTGACGGCAAGGTAACCTGGGATAATGCGATTTGCCAGGGGTGTGACCGCTGCCTTGAGGTTTGTCCCCATTCGTCCACTCCCAAAACAACCCTCTGGAAAGCGGGGGATTTAGTAGCTTATATTTTGGAAAATGAAGTTTTTTTGGATGGGGTGACCTTTTCCGGCGGGGAATGCACCCTGCAGGCGGATTTTATCCTGGAAGTTAGCAAAAAGCTTAAAGAAAAAAGTAATCTTACGGTTTTTGTCGATACTAATTGCTTTCTGGAGGAAGAGAAATTTTTAAACCTTTGTCAAAATATCGATGGGGTTATGGCCGATTTAAAAGCTTTTGACCCGGTTTTGCACCGAAAGCTGACCGGTGTGCCCAACGAATTAATCTTTAAAAATTTCAAAACGGCGTCTCGGCTTGGAGTATTATTTGAGGTACGAACGGTATTGGTGCCCGGCTTAAACGACCATCCGCTGGAAGTAAAAAACATAGCCAGGTTTGTTGCTGACCTTAATTCTTATACATTGTTAAAACTTATACCTTTCCGTAACTTTGGTGTAAAATCTTATTTAAAAGACGTACCGAGCTTGCCTGAAGAAAAATTTTTTGAGCTATTTGAGGTTGCAACGGGAATTCTTGGTTCCCGGGTTTACGGGAAGTACATTAAGTAAAGTTTGTATTTAAATTCTTTTGCCAAATGTATTGTAGTTTTAACTTTATGTTTTATAATAGAGTAAAAAAGAGAAGATTTTACCGATAAAGGCAAACCCGGCGAAAGCCGGCGACGCAAAGCTACAGGGGCTAAGGCCGTAAGGCTATGCCAGCCAGCTGCCGAAGGTGTTAAGGAGATTATTAACCCTCCGCCTTACGGCAGGAGGGTTTAAAATTTTAAAAAGGGGGTATTTGAATGAAAAAGCTGGCAATTTTAGTTTTAACTGTATTTTTAATGGGAATTGCTTTTCCGGTACTGGCGGATACTACCACTACCGCTACCACCGATACTACTCCGGGGGTAAGTGATACTGTTTATGCCAGCACAACATCAACTGTAAGTGACATAACCTATACTACTTCAAACCCTGATGATACTACTGTAAATGACGAAACTTATCAGTCTGTACCAACATCTGGAGAAAACCGTTTACCTGTTGATTTAAATATTCTAAAAAGTTTATCTTATTACCAACTAAAACAGTTAAAAGAAGAGATTGAAGATTTGCTGGAGCAAAAAGAAGAAGAACTTTTAGAGTTTAAAGGTATTGTTACTTCTTTTGATGGACAATTTCTTACTGTAAAAGATAAAAATGAAGAAAAAACCTTTTTAGTAACCCCTGATACGGAACTTGAGGTAAAAGGCGAACTGAGTGCTGGTTATAAAGCAGAAGTAAAATACGATCCAATTAACAACGAAGCTGTAAAAGTTGAAGCAAAACCTGTAATACTGGAATTTACCGGTACGGTAATTTTATTTGATGGTAAAAATCTCACCGTTGCCCGGGGGAATGGTGAACAAAAAACCTTTGTTATTACCGAGAAAACTAAAGTTGAAGGATTAGGAAAGATTAAAGGAGAAAAAACCATAAAACCTGGTTATAAAGTAGGTGTTAAATACACCTTAACGGGAAATGCTATCGAAGTTAAGGTAATACCGGCAAAAGTTGAAAAGGAAAAAGAAAAGGAGAAAGAAAAGGAAAGAAAAAAAGAAAGTAAAAAAGAAAAAGAACAAAAATCAGAAACAAAAAAATTCGTAAAAAAGACGTACTACAAAAAAAGATAACCTTTTTAATATTAGCCGACTGGTTTACCGCCAGTCGGCTTTATTATTGCATGCGAAAGTTGCCACCAGGGGCTGGCAACGCAAACTGTTCCATTTTCGCTGTGGAATCTGTCCGGTACATTACTTGAGAGCTGACAAAATATATACAAAAGGGAAGGATTATGGTATAATTCTGAAGAATGTGTCGAAATATTGGAATATTTTTATTTATTTAAGAAGTAAAAAATATTACCGCCCCAAGAAACGTTTGGAAGCTTTTGAAGCTTGAAAAAAGGGAGGCTTGACGGGGCTTGAAGGATAAAAAAATATTAATCGTGGAAGACAGTAAATTTCAAGCAAAAACCATAGCCAATATCCTGAATAAATACGGTTATACTGTTGAAATTGCTTTAACCGGTGAAGCGGCAGTCGAAAAAGTAAGTGGTGGCTGGTACCCTGATCTCACCTTAATGGATATTGAGCTGGGAGAAGGGATGGATGGAGTACAAACAGCGCAGGCAATTCAGCAGATTAGTGAGCTGCCCGTTGTTTTTCTAACTGCGCATACTGAACCAGCAGTGGTAAAAAAAATTCGTTCTGTTACGGCCTACGGATATGTAATGAAAAGTGCTACTGAACAAGTGCTGATAACCATAGTTGAAATGGCCTTGCGGCTTTATGAGGCAAACGTCCATGCAAACATGTACTGGCAGATATTAGAGCATTCGCTAAATGAAATTTATATTTTTAACCCTGAAACATTGAGATTTCATGTGGTCAACCGTGGTGCCAGAAAAAACCTGGGATATACCTTGGAAGAATTGAACACCATGACACCCCTTGACCTTAAACCGGAATTTGACCTTAAAAGTTTCAGAGCTCTGCTTGAACCCTTGCTGAGCGGTAAGGAGGAACAAATTGTTTTTTATACTGTACACCGGCGGAAGGATGGTTCGCTATATCCCGTAGAAGTTCACCTGCAGCTTTTTGACTACCGGGGAGAAAAATTGTGCCTGGCCCTGGTTATTGATTTGACCGAAAGGAAAGCGCTGGAAGAGGAAAACAGGCGTAAAGAAGAACAGCTCCGTTTGATGTTAGAAGCCTTACCCAATCCTACATATCTCATTAACAGAGAACGACAAATAATTGCCTTAAATCAGGTGGCAAAGGAACGGGGAGCAGTAGTTGGCGATTATTGCTGGCACAGCATTCATCATTTAAAAACTATTTCTCCTGTTGAGCGTCAATTTTTTGAAAATACCGGAAAACCGCTGCCCGGTACCAAGTGTTATTTTTGCCGGGCGGATGAGGCATTAAACCGAAAGCAAAAAGAAAATTGCGAGGTAAATTTGGATGGTTTATTCTGGAATATCTGGTGGGTACCGATCGATGAAAACACCTATCTTCACTATATTATCGATGTGACAAAATATAAAAAAATGGAAGAAGAAATAAGGGAGCAAGAAGAATTTTTACGGCTTATTCTTGACAGTATGCCGGCTGGAGTTATGGTCGTTGATGCTAAAACTCACCGAATTGAAAACGTAAACCTGGAAGCTGCTGCGATGATTGGAGCATCTCCGGAAGAAATTATTGGGAAAAGCTGTTTTGAAATATTTCCGGAAAGTAAGGGATTATGTCCTATTACAGCGGTAGGTCAGGAAATGGATTGGGCGGAGCGGATTTTACATAGAGTGGATGGCTCTCAATTGCCTGTACTTAAAATCGTTAAACGACTTAAAATTAAAAGCGGCGAAAAGTTAATTGAGACTTTTATAGATCTTACGGAGCGCAAAAAGCTGGAGGAACAGCTTTACCGCTTGTCCATTACCGATTATTTAACCCAGGCTTACAACCGCCGTTATTTTACAGAAATGTTAGAACGGGAAATAGAACGTGCCAAAAGGACTAAAATGCCCTTTGCGTTAATTATGTTAGATATCGACCATTTTAAGAATGTAAATGACCGTTTTGGACATGCTGCGGGCGATTTGGTTTTAAAAAGCCTGGTAAATTTAATAAAAAACAGGATTCGGCAAACCGACTGCCTGGCCCGCTGGGGCGGCGAAGAGTTTGTGATTCTCTTACCGGATACTCCAGTGGAAAAAGCAGCAGGCTTAGCGGAAGAGTTGCGGGAGCAGTTAAGCATGCTGGAGATTCCGGGCGTAGGCCGGGTGACCGCCAGTTTTGGGGTAACTGGTTACTGTCCCGGAGATACGCTTGATACGTTATTAATGCGCGCTGACCAAATGCTGTATGCAGCCAAAGCTTCAGGAAGAAATTGTGTTCGTTTTTCCGAGAAATGTCCGGAAAGTTAAATCTTTTTTGCTGGTGCATAAACAACTTCGTGTAAACTCATGAACCGCTGTATACCGGACGGTACGTCCGGTGGTGTGAGAGGACGGGGGGCCGTACTGCACGATATCGGACGAAAGCTTTCTGGGAACAAGGATAAGAAAGAAACCCTGGTAAAATCAGGGTTTTGATTAAATATGCCAATATTAAAAAGATACAAATGGAAAATGTTATGTTATAATATTACAAAACATGTCGAAAATTTCACATGAGTTAAATCACAACAAGATTAAGCCTTTGTCAATAGCAAACCCGGCGAAAGCCGGGGGCGCAAAGCTGCAGGGGCTAAAGCCGTAAGGCTATGCCAGCCAGCTGCCAGAGGTGTGCTGAGGCTCAAAAATCCTCCGCCTTTTGGCAGGAGGATTTTAAATTTTCTTTTTTAGGTGTTTGCAAAACTAAAAAGGAGGATGGGGTTTTGAGTATAAAGAAACTTTTATTTAGCACCGGCATTACCAATATTCTTATTTTAGTAGTAATTTTTGCCTTTTTTCTTAACTATGTAACTGCAACAGATAAAGAACTTAACAAAATAATAAATGTTGAACAGGCTTTACTCCTAAATTTAAACGAGATGTATGCCCAGGGATTGCAAACGGGCCAGGCAACAAGAAATATTATTTTAAACCCTAAAGATGAAAACGCCAGGAAAAACTATGATAAAGCCCATGAAGCATTTATAAAAGCCAATGAAGAAGCAATTAAATTAGCTTCAGGTACGATGAAACAAGATCTTGAAAAAGTAAGAACTCTCTGGGAAGAAGATCACCAGCTAAAGGTCGAAGCTCAAAAGCTTGCTATCTCTGGAAAAACCGCTGAAGCCGTTACCCTACTTGCCCAGAAGGAAACGCCTAAATGGCGCGAGCTTAAAGGAATTTTATTAAAAATGACTGAAGAACAGAAAAGCTTATTTAAACAACATTTAGAAAAGCACGAGCAAAACGGGAAAAAACAAAGCAATTTGATTGGTATACTTATTTTATTCAGCATTCTCTTATCAGTGCTAACGATGATTTTAACAATAAGAAAGGTTGCAAAACCCCTCACTGATTTAACCGCCAAGGTAGATCAAATAGCTAAAGGAGACCTGAGTGTAACCATCAATTACGATAGCAAAGATGAAGTAGGAATTCTTGCTCGCAGCATGAACGTTATGGTACAGTCCTTTAGTGAAATTGCGACCCAAATAAAGGAAAAATCCACTTTACTTACTAAAGAATCGGAAAATCTTTCGGCAACTTCCGAGGAGATGGCAGCATCAGCCCAGGAGGTTGCTAAAGCAATGCAGCAGGTTTCGGCTGGAGCTTCAACGCAGGCTCAGGATTTAGCAAATATAGCAGCGTTAACTGAAAATACAGCATCCAAAGCCAATGCGGGTAAAAAAGAAATGGATAATCTCGTAAAATCCATCCAGCAAATAAAATCATCGTTTGAGTTGGTAGTTGAAAAAATAAAAACTCTTGCCGCCTCAATCATGAGTATAAGCAATGTCACCAACGCCATAACCGAGATTTCCGACCAGACGAATTTGCTGGCCTTAAATGCGGCTATTGAAGCAGCCCGGGCGGGTGAAGCCGGTAAAGGATTTGCCGTGGTAGCCGAAGAAGTCCGAAAACTTGCCGAGAAGTCCAAAAGTTCCACCGATGAAATTACAAAAATAATATTATCAGTACAAAACGATGCTAATGAAGTAATAAAGACCTCGGACAATGTTGATGCTTTTATTAAAGAACAAATTAAGGCTGTTGAATCTTCTGTATTAGCCTTTGGCGATATTTTACAGGCGGTGGACGAGATAGCAGATAAAATTCAGCAAGTAAGTGCAGTAACAGAAGAAAGTTCAGCGGCTGCTGAAGAAGTAGCGGCTACTTCCGAAGAGCTTTCAGCATCTTCCGAAGAACTGGCAGCCATTGCCCAGAATTTAAATTTAATTGCTACTAATTTAGAAAATACGATAAATCAGTTTAAGGTGTAACCAAAACAAAAAAGCAGTAACCAGAAAAAAGCTGGTTACTGCTTTTTTTGTAAGAATTTTACAAGAAAGTAACTATCACATCTATTTGCTTGCTGATTTAAATGTTGTCGGCTTGGGGATAACAAAAATATTAGCTTGCTGGTGCATAACTTTTGATTAAAAAATTTTCCTGTTATCATCGATAATGATAGCAGGAATTATTATTATTTTACCGAATAATTTAAAATATAAATAAATTAATAGGGGTGGTACGTGATGATGTGGAAAGAATCATACCGAATTGGGGTCGAAAAAATTGATGCTCAGCATCAAGAACTTTTTCACCGGGTAGATGATTTTTTGCGGGCGATAAAAGGACCAGGGGACTGGGAAGATAAAGTAGAGCAAGTTAAAAAAACTTTAGAATTTATGCAAGGATATGTCGTTGAGCATTTTGCGGATGAAGAAGCCTTTCAGCAGGAGATTAATTATCCGGATTTTGCGAAACATTATTTAATCCATGAAGAATTTAAGGCGGAAGTAGCTAAATATGCGGAAAAATTTGCAGCCAGCGGTTTTAATGAAGAGATAGCCCAGGAGTTTGGCGGTAAATTAATGGCATGGCTTATTTATCATGTGGCCATGGAAGACCAGAAAGTTGGTGCATATGTACGAAGTCAAGGAGGGAGCAACTAATGAAAGCCGAATTTGTTAATCCTTTTTTAATGGCAACCCAAGATGTTTTTGACCGCATGTTAGGATTAAGTATTGAAAAGGGAAAATTAGAATTAAAAGAAGATCTGATAGCCGGAAAAGAGGCAAATGTGTTAATCAGCATTGTTGGTTCCCTTTTAGGAGCGGTTGTCTACAGTTTCCCCAAAACAACGGCTTTAGAAATAGTGAGAATAATGTCGGGGATGGAAATTGAAGCCCTAGATATTTTTGTAACCTCAGCTTTGGGAGAAGTGGGGAATATTATTAGTGGAAATGCAGTTAGCTATTTGGAAAAAGCAAATTATCGGTGCGATATTGCGCCGCCTCAGATAATATTAGGGGAAAATAAATCAGTTTCGGTGGCTGCTCCTAAGTCTTTATTGGTACCGATTAAGACAAAAGCAGGCGATTTTGAGATTAGTATTGCCTTAAAAGAAAATCCCAATGCTCAAAGTTAGTTTTTGACCATTATCTGCTTTATTGAAATTGAAAATAAAGGAATGATTAGCTTTAATTTGATATATATAAAATATGTGAAAAACACCTCAGGGAAAACCTGGAGGTGTTTTTTTATTGCCATTTATCTATAGGAATAATTTTTTTAACAGATTAAAAAAAGAAAAAATATACAAATGTAAAATAATATATTATAATTTTGAAAAATGCAGAACAAGTCATAAAAAATTAAAAGGGTGTCGGAAAGATGATACTAAAAAACTATCAAAAAATAATTTTGTGGTGTTTGTTTTTTCTTCTCCTCATACCATCGCCCAGTTATGGCTATTTTGCCACCGGGGATAACAATTATCCTCCTCACGTTTATTTAAATGCTCAAGGCCAACCGGAAGGCTTTGACATCGAAGTTCTAAAACTCATTGGAGAAAAGGAGAAAGTTAATTTTAATATAATTTTGCAAGACTGGGATGAAGCTAGAAACTCGGTAATTAATGGGAAATATGATGTTTTAATTGGAGTAGTGAAGACTCCGGAGCGGGAAAAATACCTTGATTTTTCTGAACCTTATATGGAAAGTAAATTAGTCCTCTTTGTGCCTGTGGAAAACTATTACATTCATTCGCTTACCGATTTAAAAGACCGTCGACTTGGGGTTCAAAAAGGGGGTTTAGCGGAAGAATATTTAAAAACCCATTATTCATATTTAAACTTGTACCGATTTAACAGCCAGACTGGAGCCCTGAAGGCTTTAGCCCAAGGGACTATCGACGCGGTAGTAGGAAATTATTATACCGGCATGTACTATCTCGATAAGGAAGGATTAACGAATAAAATTAAAATTGTAGGAGAACCGCTTCTAACTTTTTCTTATTCTTTCGCTGTAAAAAAAGGAAATACTGCTCTTTTAAGTTTATTAAATAAAGGAATTAAACAGCTAAAAAGTTCGGGAGAATTGGCGAAAATACATAATAAATGGTTTGGGGAAAATCTTGTTTGGGGCAAATTTTTCTTTTATTTTTACCGGGTATTAATGGCAGTCTTAGGCTTATTATTTTTAAGCTGGCTTGTGGCCTTTTATTTACGTTTAAAAATTAATAAGGCAACAAAAGAATTATCTGAAATTAACCAAAAGCTTGGAAAAACTTATGAAAATACCATTCGGGCCATTGTCAAAGCTTTAGAAAAAAAGGAAAGCAACACCGCTATACATACATTGAGGGTCAATCGTATTGCTCAGGCGATAGGGAAAAAATTAGGACTTTCGGAACAGGAGCTAAAAATTTTAAACTGGGGAACGTTGTTACACGATATAGGAAAGTTAGGCATTGGTGATCAAATACTCTTAAAACCAGGGCCATTAACTTCGGAAGAATATGAAATCATCAAAAAACATCCGAAATATGCTTATGATATTTTACATGATATCGACTATTTAAGGGAAGCAGTTCAAATTGCCTTATACCACCACGAAAAATACGATGGTACCGGCTATCCCTACGGGTTAAAGGGGGATGAGATACCGCTTTTGGCCCGAATATGCTCGGTGGCGGATGCCTTAGAAGCAATGACCGCCGATCGTCCCTACCGTAAAGGGATGACGATTGATGCGGCAATTGAAGAAATCAAAAAACATTGCGGTACTCAATTTGACCCCGGGTGGTGGAAGTCCTTTTAGAATTAAATTTACAAGAGTTACTGCAAGAAGATGAGTCGTCAGCATAGAAAAATTATAACACCTTTTAAGGGGTGACAGAGTTTGAAGGAAAGTAATCACAGGTATCCAGGTGCATGGCAAATAAAGAATGGAAACCTTTACAAGGGTAATGTTCAGTTGAATGGTAATTACGAGATGGTTGATTACTTTAGCTCTCTTTCTGGCAATACGGCTACAATTTTTCAGGGGGATACAAGGATTTCAACGTCTGTTAAAAATGAAAATGGTGAACGTGCTGTTGGTACAAAAGTTGATCCAAAAGTTGCGGAAGCAGTTTTAAAGCAGGGCAGGGATTATTTTGGCACAGCGGATATACTCGGTAAGAAATACGTTACGGCATATAGGCCGATTAAAGATGAAAATGGAAAAATTATTGGTATGATTTATACTGGAATACCTTTATCTTCTCTTGATATCATTAAAAAAAGAATAACCTTAGAAGTAGGTCTGCCTAATTTTTTGCTGTTTAGGAAATTATGCTTTTATTCTTGCTGTGGATAACTTATGGTGATAAGGTAGAAGTATGAGGAGACGGGAGAAGAAGGAAAAGAAACAAACGATAAAAATAGTAGATATATTAAG
>NZ_BDJL01000009.1 GCF_001950325.1 Carboxydothermus islandicus | reverse complement strand
GAAGGAATGAAGGTACTGCGGTAAAGGGGAAAACCTTACCGTACAAACCGTGGCGAGTTTTGCGGGTAGCCCTCCTGACCGGAGCTCTCCTTGACAGGCCATTATATCGTGACCTGTCACTGCTGAAGAGAATACTTGTCAGTGGTATGGGAGAAGGTGGCTGAAAAGCTGCGGTGAGTTCCTGCTTCTTGGGGCAGGGGCTATGGCTGTTCCGAATACCGCCAGTTGGGGCTGGGACAGTCTGAAAGGCGGACAACAAATACCCCAACCTTCTAAACTGATGCAGTTTTGCACAGTTTGGATGACCAGGGTGCTATGGAGCAAAAAGAAGTCATCGAAAAAGAAAATAAATACTTAATGCAAACATACCGGCGAAAGCAGGTTTATTTAGTTTCCGGAAAAGGGTCATACGTTTACGATGATGCGGGAAATAAATACTTGGATTTGGTTGCGGGCATTGCGGTAAATACCCTGGGTTATGCTCATCCCAAGTTAACGGCAGCGGTCGAAACGGCGGTTAAAACTTTACACCATACCAGCAACTTATTTTACACCCGGCCCCAGGTGGAATTAGCCGAAAAGCTTATGAAAAACTCTCCCTTTGGCCGGGTATTTTTTGCCAATTCCGGGGCGGAAGCGGTAGAGGGAGCCATAAAGCTTGCCCGCAAATACTGGTGGCAAAAAGGGGAAGAAAAATACGAAATTATTACTGCAGTTAACTCTTTCCATGGAAGAACTATGGGAGCCCTTTCGGCTACCGGCCAGGAAAAATACCAGAAACCTTTTCGCCCTCTGGTGCCCGGTTTTGTTCACGTGCCCTATAATGATTTGGATGCCCTGGAAAAAGCTCTAACTTCCAAAACTGCAGCGGTTATTTTAGAGCCGGTGCAGGGGGAGTCGGGAGTATACCCGGCTGACCCCGCGTATTTACAAGAAGTAGCAGAACTCTGCCGGGAAAAAAATATTTTGCTTATCTTTGATGAAGTCCAGACAGGAATTGGCCGGACTGGTAAGCTGTTTGCTTTTGAGCACTTCGGGGTGGTGCCGGATATTATTACATTAGCCAAAGGCCTTGCCGGAGGGGTACCCATTGGAGCGGTGTTGGCCAAAGAAGAAGTGGCCAAGGCTTTTGAGCCGGGAGACCACGCTTCCACCTTCGGGGGAAATCCTTTAGCCTGTACCGCAGCTTTGGCAGTCCTTGAAGAAGTTTTAGTGCCGGGGTTTTTAGAAGAGGTTTTGGATAAAGGTAAGCTATTTTCTAGCCTTTTAGCGGATGCGCCGGGGATCAAAGAAGTGCGGGGATACGGGCTGATGCTGGGAATTGAGCTGAATTTCCCTGGAGCAGGCCGGGTTTCTGAAATACTTTTAGGCAAGGGAGTGTTAATAAATAACATTGGTGAGTGGATTTTAAGGGTTGTACCTCCTTTAATTATAACCCGGGAAGAAATCCGGGAAGCTTCCGAAAAAATTTTGCTGGCCATAAAGGAGGCGGGCGTAGATGGAGCTTTATGATTTTGCCTTTGCTGAGAAATTAGAAAAAATGATAGCATCCTACCGGGGACGGGATTTTCTTTCCATGAACGATTTAACCGGGGAGGAGATAGAGGAAGTATTGGATTTAGCTTCGGAATTAAAAATCCGGCAGAAAAAGGGAATTCCCACCCCTATTTTAAAAGGGAAAACCCTGGCGATGATTTTTAGTAAAAATTCCACCCGGACCAGGGTTTCCTTTGAAGTGGGTATGGTGCAGTTAGGGGGATATCCTCTTTTTATAACCGCTGGTGACTCGCAACTAAGCCGGGGTGAACCGATTGCCGATACTGCCCGGGTTTTATCCCGGATGGTGGACGGTATCATGATTCGAACCTACAGCCATAGTGAAGTAGAAGAACTGGCTCATTATGCCGATGTGCCGGTTATTAACGGTCTTACCGATTACGAACATCCCTGTCAAATCATGGCGGATCTGATGACAATTAAAGAACATAAGGGGCAGTTAAAAGGCTTAAAGGTGGCCTGGGTAGGGGATGGCAACAACGTCTGCCATTCGTTAATGATTGGTGCAGCCAAGGTAGGTATGGAGGTGGCCGTGGCAACCCCACCGGGATATGAACCGGATGAAAAAGTAAGTTTAATTGCCCAAAAGGAAACCAGCAGGTGGGGAACAAAGTTATTATTAACCCACGACCCGGTGGCAGCGGTTACCGGTGCCGATGTGGTGGTAACCGATGTTTGGGCTTCCATGGGACAGGAGGCGGAAAGTGCTGAGCGGGTTAAAGTCTTTCAACCCTATCAGGTGAACGGTGAACTGGTAAGTTATGCCAAGGAGGACTTTATCTTCCTTCACTGCCTGCCTGCCCACCGGGGGGAAGAAGTGACTTCCGAGGTGATCGATGGTGAACATTCGGTGGTTTTTGATGAGGCGGAAAACCGGCTGCACGCCCAGAAGGCTATCTTGACTTTACTCTTAGGATAATTTAGGATTTAATAAATGTATAAAGAGACAGTAGGAGGCATAGATATGGCGGAAAAAGTTGTTTTGGCTTATTCCGGTGGTTTGGATACCTCAATTATCATTCCCTGGCTAAAAGAAAATTACGGTTACGAAGTCATTGCCATGGTGGCCGATGTGGGCCAGGGGGAAGAATTAGAACCTTTAAGGGAAAAGGCGATTAAAAGCGGCGCTGCGAAAATATATATTGAAGATGTTAAGGAAGAGTTTGTCCGGGATTTTGTTTTTCCCATGCTGAAAGCAGGAGCGGTATACGAAAATAAATACCTTCTGGGAACTTCGGTCGCCCGCCCGCTTATTGCCAAAAAGCTCGTGGAAATAGCGGAAAAGGAAGGAGCAGTGGCGGTAGCGCACGGGGCAACCGGTAAGGGAAACGACCAGGTACGTTTTGAACTTACCGTTAAAGCGTTAAATCCGGATTTAAAAATCATCGCTCCCTGGCGGGAGTGGGAGATAAAATCCCGGGAAGATGCCATTGATTATGCCGAAAAGAGAGGGATTCCGGTACCGGTTACCAAAAGCCGTCCTTACAGCATGGATAGAAACCTCTGGCATCTTTCCCACGAAGGGGGTATTTTAGAAGACCCGGCCGTTGAACCGCCGGAAGATGTGCTCCTACTTACCAGCCCTCCGGAAAAAGCACCGGACCAGCCGGAGTATGTAGAAATAGAGTTTGTTAAAGGGGAACCGGTAGCGGTAAACGGGGAAAAACTTTCGCCGGTGGAATTAATTTTTAAGCTTAATGAGCTTGGCGGCAAGCACGGAATTGGCATTGCCGACATGGTGGAAAACCGTTTGGTGGGTATGAAATCCCGGGGAGTATACGAAACTCCCGGAGGGACCATTTTAACCTTTGCCCACCGGGAGTTAGAGAGCTTAACTTTAGACCGGCAGACCATGCACTTTAAACAGATGGTAGCCTTGAAATATGCCGAACTTATTTACGATGGCTTATGGTTTACGCCCCTAAGGGAAGCTTTAGCAGCTTTTGTGGAAAAAACCCAGGAAACGGTAACCGGAAAAGTAAAATTAAAACTTTACAAAGGTAATATTTACCCGGCCGGGATAACTTCTCCTTACTCCCTTTATGTCAAGGATTTAGCAACCTTTGGCGAAGATAACCTCTATAACCAGAAAGACGCGGAAGGATTTATCAATTTATTTGGCCTTCCCCTTAAAGTGCGGGCTATGACCCAGAAACCATATAAAAAGTAGGTAAAGGAGAGGAAAATGAAGCTCTGGGGTGGACGTTTTGAAAAGGATACCGACCGGGAAATGCAGGATTTTCATGCCTCAATCCACTTTGACTGGCGGCTATACGAAGAAGATATCAGGGGGAGCATTGCCCATGTGACGATGCTGGCCCGGCAGGGGATAATCACCAATGAGGAAAAAGAAAAAATTATTGGGGCACTTACCGAAATTTTAGAGGAGATAAAAGCCGGTAAGGTAGATTTTTCTCCTGAAGCCGAAGACATTCACCTGAATATTGAAACGCTGTTAATTAAGAAAATCGGGGACGTGGCGAAAAAAGTCCACACCGGTCGTAGCCGTAACGACCAGGTGGCTTTAGACACCCGGCTTTATGTAAAAAAAGAAGGTACGGCTATTATTGCTCTTATAAAAGAGCTCCAGGAAACTTTAATTAATCTGGCCGAAGGGCATTTAAACACTATCATGCCCGGTTATACTCACCTGCAGCGGGCGCAGCCGGTGACCCTGGCCCATCACCTTTTGGCGTATTTCTGGATGTTTGACCGGGATCGAAGCCGTTTTTACGATTGCTTAAAAAGGGCCGACAAGTCGCCGCTGGGAGCCGGAGCGCTGGCCGGTACTACCTTGCCTTTAGACCGGGAGCTTGTTTCCGAACTTTTAGGCTTTAGTGGTGTCTGTGAAAACAGTCTCGATGCGGTATCGGACCGGGACTATATCTTAGAATTTCTCTTTGCGGCTTCCACTACGATGATGCATTTAAGCCGCTTTTCCGAAGAAATTGTTCTTTGGAATAGCAAGGAATTTTCCTTTGTGGAAATTGATGACCGCTATGCTACCGGCTCTTCGATGATGCCCCAGAAGAAAAATCCCGATGCGGCCGAACTTATCAGGGGTAAAACGGGCAGGGTTTATGGCAACCTGATGGCGGTATTAACGATGATGAAGGGGTTGCCCTTAGCTTATAACAAGGATATGCAGGAAGATAAGGAGCCGCTTTTTGATACCGTTGATACCTTAAAGGGAAGCTTGAGGGTTTTTACCGGAATGCTGAAAACAATTAAATTTAACCGGGAGGCTATGTATAAGGCGGCTTTAAAAGGATTTCTTAATGCTACCGACTTGGCGGAGTACCTGGTGGAAAAAGGAGTGCCTTTTAGAGAAGCTCACAGGATTACTGGAGAATTAGTGTTAAAAGCCGAAAAAAGCGGAAGGGAACTTTTGGAGCTTTTCCTGGATGAACTTAAGGAGATGTCGCCATTAATCGAGGAAGATATTTACGAAAAGCTGAAAATTGAAAATGTCTTAGCCAAACGAAAGCTTCCCGGGGGACCTGCCCCTCAGGCGGTAATTGAACAATTAAGATATGCCCGGGAGGCATTAGCAAAATAACCACCCGCACGGGTGGTTTTTTCTTTGGCAATTTAAAGACCGAAGGGGGCTTCTAAAAGTTTTTGCGCTTTAGGATGTGGCATTCCACGAGAAAGTGATTTCCCGGTATTTCCCAGTGCCAGTATGTAGGTGGAACAAAATCTTCTAAAGGGGATTCTTCAATTAATTGATCGTAGAGCCTGGAAGTTCTACGAATATAAAGTCTGGGCCATTTAACTGCTTCTTCCGGGGGGTAATCGTTTAGCGGATGGTCAACGGTAAAAATTGCTCGACCGTCATCCTTTAAAAGCCGGGAAATTAACTTTAGATGTTGACGAAAAAGACGGTCTCTTAAGAATTCCAATAAATCATGGATGGAATAAAAGCCGGCCATGAAATCGGCTGCTTTTAAGGGATAAATTATCTGGGTAATAACACCGGCGGATACAACCAGGTCAAAATTTTGTTCAAACCCTTCGGGGAGTTTTGGATTATCGTTTACCGCTTTTAAGGCATTTAGGAGTGTGTCCAGGGAAGTATCCCGGATTACCAGTTGAATATTGGCTAAAATACCGGTTAAATCAAATTCTAAAATTTTAATTTTTTCCGGGTGAAGGGGTTTTTGCCTTTGTAATCCCAGTTCCATTGCCATTACGTCAATATCGAGAAGAAAAATTTGGTCAAAATTTTTACTGAGCTCGTTTAAATCTATGTCATTGCAATTTCCCGCACCCAGGATAATAGCCCGTCCGGAAGATTTTGCCTTTAAGATTTCGGTCATTAGTTTTTCCCGGTGGGGAGCATATTCGTTAAAAAAGTTTCGCGTATCTTCGTTGGCAATTTCTTGAAGTTTTTTATAAAACATTTGCCCTCACCTTATAAATGTAGAAACTTACAAAAATATTTTATATTTTTTTATTGGATTTTGGCAAAGATTATTTTTGTTAAAATAAAAAGGGACAAGTATGTTAAATTCAATATAAGAATAATTTTAGATTGGGAGGTTTTATTATGAACTTTTTAACCCGTTATTCCCTGCGAAATCCTGCGGTGATATTTTTAGCCATTGTTTTAATTGTTGCCGGTGGTTACTATTCGGTTCAGCAGATGAAATTTGAAGACATGCCGGATATTGAAGTACCGTTTATCTGGATGACTGTAAATTATCCCGGTGCAACTCCGGCGGAAGTTTCCAAAGAAATTACCGAACCTTTAGAAAAAGCACTGTATGGAATTCAGGGCTTAAAAAATATCACAAGTTATGCTAATCCCAGTTACGGGGTAGTTATCTTAGAATTTGATTATGACGCGAAAATGGATAAAGCCTGGCAGGAAGTGTCTTCAGCTATAGCAAAAGTAGATTTACCCCAAAATGCCGGGAAAATTGAGCTTCATAAAGCGAGTGTAAATAGTCCGGATATTCTCTTGTTTGCGGTGGAAGGACCGGGAAGTGCTGAAGAAATTGCCCAATACGTTAACGATAAAGTAAAGCCGAAACTTTCTGCCATTGCCGGGGTAGAGGAGGTTAAAGTTTTAGGGGGACGGGAAAGAAAGATTTTTATAAAGTTAAATCAGGATAAGTTAAAGCAATACCAGCTTACTCCTGATACAGTTATCAATACCTTAAAGGCTGCAAATTTTTCTATACCTGCTGGAGAAATTACCATTAAGGATAAGCTTTTACCGGTAGAAGTAGAAAAAGAAATAAAAAGTTTGGATGAAATTCGCAATTTACGGCTAATTACCGTAGATTCCAGTAAAGTTTTAAAAGAAGCTTTTACTGAAGTGGGTAAAAGCTTTAATGAGGTGGGTTTAGCCATTGGAAAAATTGGGGAAGGGTTAACGATTACCCAAACCCAAATCCAGTTGTTGTCGGGTATTCAGGCGCTGGAAGCGCAAATTGCTGCCGACCAGGAAGCTCTTTTGAATTTGACCCAAGAGGGTGCCGGTCCCGAATTAATTATACCCTTGCAGCAAAAGATTGCTGCCGAAAAGCAAAAGCTCGGCGAGTTGCTGCAAAAGCTTTCGCAAATTAATGAAGAGGTCTTAAAAAGTAAACCGGTCTCCGGGAACGGTAGTAGCTCCCGCCAGAACAGCCTCAGTACCAAGCCGGAGTTAAAAGTGATAACTCTGGGTGATGTGGCTGAAGTAAGTGAGGGGTACGAAACAAAAACTACTGTAGTGCGGGCCAACGGCCATCCGGGAGTAGTGGTAGCCCTTTCGAGGCAGACAGGAGCAAATGTAGTGGAAGTTTCCGATAAAGCAAAAGAAATTATTAAGAACCTGAAGCTTCCCCAAGGTTACCGCTTTACTGTTTTGTATGACCTGGCAGACCCGGTGAAAAAATCCGTTTATTCTATGCTCCGGGAAGCTTTAGTGGGGGCGCTGTTTGCTGTTTTGGTAATTTTTATTTTCCTTAGAAGTTTTAGAGCTACAGTCGTGGCTATTACGGCTATACCTTTGTCAATTTTTGCATCGTTTATAATTTTAAAATACTTAAATTACACTATTAACATTATGACCTTAGCCGGGATGGCGGTAGCTGTTGGCCGGGTGGTAGATGACAGCATTGTGGTGATTGAAAATATCTACCGGAGACTTGCGGGAAGTAATAATGAAAATGTGGTGGAAGAGGCAACGGGAGAAGTGGCCAATGCTATTACTTCTTCAACCATTACTACCATTGCGGTTTTTGGCCCCTTGGCCATGGTTTCGGGGGTGGTTGGGAAAATTTTCGTACCTTTTGCGGTGACGATAGTGGTAGCTCTTTCCTTTTCTCTTTTGGTGGCGGTAACGGTTGTGCCATTAACCGGTAAACTGCTTTTCAGGAAGAATATTCCGGGTGAAGAAAAGGAAGGAATTATTAAAAGGGGGTATAAAAGGCTCCTGCACTGGGCTTTAAAACATAAGGTAGCTGTATTGATGTTGGCAACGCTGGCTTTAGTTGGAAGCGTTGTAACTTTAGGTGAAATTGGAACAAACTTTTTGCCTCAAGACAAAGCGCGTATTTATCAAGCCAAGATTGCCATGCCGATAGGAGCTTCCCTGGAGTATACCGATAAAGCGGTGCGGGAGGCAGAGAAAATTTTGGCAGCGGAGAAAGGAGTCAGGGCTTTTCAAGCAACCATCCATAAAAACGGTAGTGCCGATGTTTTGGTGGTTATAGACAATAAAGTTAAAGATCCCAACAGTCTTGCTGATAGAATTGCTAAACGGCTTAAAAAAATCAGCGGACCTAAGGACGTAAGTTGGCAGCCTTTAGGTACTCCCGGGGGCAATCCAATGCTGCAGGTGGTAGTAAACGGTGATGATTTTGCCAGAGTAAAAGAAGGGGGAATGCTTATTGCTGAAGCTCTAAAAAGTTTGCCGGGGCTTGCTAATGTAAGTTCAAATATTGAAGATGTAAAGCCGCAAATTTTAGTTAAAGTGGACGAAGTCAAAGCTTCCCGCAAGGGACTTACTCCCATTATGGTAGCAAGTAGTTTAAGGGCCATCTTAACCGGAGAAGCGGTGGCTCGCATTGATTATCAGGGGAAACCTACCGACCTTGTGGTGGAGTTAAAAGGTGGTTCTTTAAGTAGTATTGAAGATGTTAAAAACATTGAACTTCTCGGAGTAACAGGCGAAAAGGTTAAATTAGGAGAAATTGCCGAAGTTAAGAATCAACCGGGTCCGACTTCGCTGCAGCGGCGAAATTTAGAGCCTTTTGTTACCGTTTCCGGTTTGATTACCGATCCCAATAGCGGCAAGGTTTCGGAAGAGGCACAAAAGAAAATTTCTGCAATAAAACTTCCGGAAGGGGTTACTTACCGTTTTGAAGGTAATACCCAGATGATGGCTGAAGGTTTTGCGGATATGAAAAGAGCTATGTTAGTGGCGGTGGGACTTGTTTTTACCGTGATGGTAGGAAGCTTTGGCAACATAAAAGCACCACTTTCTATCTTATTTTCCTTGCCGCTGGCGGTAATTGGAGCTATTTTAGGGCTTTTTATCAGCGGTGAGGAGCTCGGTATGCCGGCGTTAATTGGGGGGTTAATGTTGATTGGGATTGTGGTAACCAATGCCATTGTCCTTGTAGACCGGGTTGAGAAGCAAATTGCCCGGGGAATGACTTTAGACGAAGCCTTAATTGAAGCGGGAGCAACCAGGCTTAGACCGATAGTGATGACCGCAGCGACGACCATTTTTGCTCTCCTACCTATGGCTCTTTTCCCTGCAGAAGGGGCGTTGATTTCCCGGCAAATGGCAGTGGTGGTAATTGGGGGGCTTCTTACCTCGACCTTATTAACTTTAATTGTAGTACCGGTGGTTTACCGTTTGTTTTGCTCTGTAACAAAATCGTAACAAATTCGGCACGCTTTGCTAAAGATTTGGTGATAAATTAAGAAGCAGAAAATAAGAAACGGGAGGTGGAACAATGAACAAAAAACTTCTGGTAGGCTTAATCGCAGTTTTACTGCTGGCAGTTACCGTTCCGGCAATTGCTGCTGTTACCAATCCGCAGTTAGAGGAGCTTAAAGGATTGTACCGGCAAATGGCTGAAATTCAGAAAAAGATGGTGGATGTGCGGGTGAAAGCGGGTCTTCTCACCAAAGAGCAGGGTGAAGTGATTAAACAGAACATCGATGCCAGATTGGACTACCTTGAGAAAAATCCTGATGCTCTTACTCCCGGACCGGGTGCAGGCTACGGCCTTGGCCCTGGAGCTGTCTGCCCTAACGCTTTAGCTGGATATGGCGGCTGCGGATTTGGAGGCGGCTTTGGCGGATGCGGGTTTGGCGGCGGTGTTTATGCTCCAGCTACCCCTCCGACAACCAATTAGTTTATCAGGTAAAGAGCTTTCCTGAAGGGAAGGCTCTTTTTTTTATGCTTAATAAAAAACCCGCCAATTTTGGCGGGAAGATTCGGGTTGTGTACATTAAGAAAAAGAAACGTTAAACTAAGGAAGTCTGCAGCGCATATTGTATACCAAAAACATCATAAATACCAGAGGATTTTGGTAAAATTTTTGTTAAAGTACGCTGAAAAGCAGGGGCAAGCGCAAAAGTTTTAATGGTTTTTATTTATCAGGGCAAGAATTTCATAATAAAAAATTGTCATCGGGAGCACCTCCTGCTCTAAGTATATTGTATACAAAAAATCACTCAAAAACAAGTGCTCGCATTCACAAAAAATGTTAAGGAAAAGTTAAAAGTTTTACCTAAAAAGTTTGAAAATTATTCACAAACCCCTTATAATAATGAGAAAAATATAAGCAAAGGGGAATGAGGAAGTGGGCCACACGGTACTTTTTGAACAAAACGGCAAAGTGGGGATAATAACCTTAAACCGTCCGGATGTTGTCAATGCGGTTAATGAAGAAATGCAGGTGGAATTGGCCGAAATTCTCCTTCAGGTTAAAAATAACGAAAATATACGAGCGGTGGTCTTAACCGGTGCCGGCCCAGGTTTTTGTGCCGGTGGCGATGTGAAAAGGATGCTTTCTAACTTTGCCAAAACGCCAGCGGACCAGCGGGTTACTTTAATGGAAAACTTGGTCCACAACTGGCTTACCCTTCTTATTAATATGGAGAAGCCGGTAATATCGGCAGTTCATGGCTATGCCGTAGGTGCAGGACTTAGTATAGCTCTTGCCACCGATATTATTGTAGCTGCCCGGTCCACGATTTTTTCCATGGCTTTTTCCCAGGTGGGGCTTTTGCCGGATTTATCGGGGCTGTTTTTCTTAGCCCGGACTCTGGGGGTACACCGGGCGAAAGAGCTAATCTTTACTGCCGAACGGTTTTCGGCGGAAAAAGCCTATGAATTAGGGCTTGTAAACCGGGTGGTGGATGATGACCTTTATTTGGATGAGGCGATGAATTTAGCAAAGCAGTTAGCGGAAGGCCCTACCCGGGCCTACGGCTATGCAAAAAAGCTTTTACATTTAGCACCGTCCTTGGACTTAAACACCTTTTTTGAATACGAGCGGCTTTATCAGTCTTTAGTGGCGGAAACCGAAGACTTTCGGGAAGGGGTTAATGCCTTTATTGAAAAAAGACCTCCGAAATTTAAGGGGAGGTAGTTAAGTGAAAAAAGGCTTTTTAATAATTATTTTTCTCCTTTTTCTTTTCGGCTGCAGCCAGCAAAAAATCGAATATAACCCCAGCCTCTCGCTGGGAGAAACTTCAATTATTAGAAATTATTTTGAAAAAGCAGGCTTTCGGGACGATTTACCGGGGGAAGAATATAAAAAATTTGCGGCTATATATCCATTTGGGCGGGAGAGTAAAGGCGATACCACTATTTACTACCTCTGGGTACTGGGGGAATCTTATTCAATAACCAACGGCCATTTTCAACCTGAAGGCGGTATGAGCGTGCCGGTTAAACTTACCATGAAAAAGGATCGGGTAGTGAAAGTTGAAGTACCGGGAGATGGAAACCTGTATGTAAAAGATATCAACCGTCTTTTTCCTAAAAAAATAGCGAGAGAAATTTTTCGGGCCTATGATACCGGGGTGGTTAAAAAGTTAATAGAAGAAAATCACCGGCGTGCACAGGAGTATTTTCAGCGAAAAAACAGCAACTTTGTACCGGAAAAATATTTTAAGCTTAATTTAAAAGATATTGAAAAAAGCAATTTTATTGAGCTTGGGTACGCCGATTCCCAAAAGATTATAACAAAAGACCTGGAAAAGTTGATTTTAGCCTATAATAAAGCTTCATGGACATTAGGTATACCGGGAGAGGCGGATTTTGAAGTTTTTTTAAAGCTTAAAGATAATACGGAAATAGTTTTCTGGAAACAGCAGAATTTAAATAAAGCTTTTGTGGCAATACAGCGGGGAGGCTTCAGGAATTTATATTTTACTACCGATAAGGAATTTATCAAGACCTTGGAAAGCATGGCAGAAAAATATCTATAAGGGCAGGGGATTAGGCATTGTTTTATATTGCTTTACCGCTTGTTTTATTCTCTCTGGGTTTTGTTCTGGGTTATTTTAAGTGGTCGTACTTTTTAAACCGTATTTTTATAAAAATGTTTAGTCTTTCTTTATTTGTCCTTCTTTTTGTGATTGGAGCAAAACTTGCCACCAACCAGGAAGTTTTAAAAAACATAATGGTTCTTGGACTTAAAAGTTTTGGGATTATGCTTTTTGCGGCTTTGGGGAGTATGCTTTTTATCTACCTTTTTGAAAGAAAAGCTCAGGTAGAAGGAGTGGAAGAAAATCTTTCTGAGAACCACGATGACCTTAAATTTGTAGGCTTTCTTGTTTTAACGGTGGTTTTAGGAGGAGTAGTGGGGGCGTATCTATTACCGGAAAAATTTCTTAACCTGAGTGACAGTATCATTACCTTTGCCCTTGCTTTTTTGTACCTGGGAACCGGGGTTAGCTTTGGCGGGGACCGGGAACTCATAAAAAGGGTTCGCGAAAAAGGGGTAAAAATTATTTCCTTTCCTCTATTAGCTCTTTTAGGAAGTATTGCTGGGGGAGTGGCTTTTGCCCTGATATTTAAGATAAATCCAGGAATCGCGGTTTCCTCGGCAGCGGGGATGGGGTTTTACAGCGTAACTACCGCCCTTTTAGCCAAAAACCTGGGGATTGAAGCCGGAACGATTGGGTTTTTAGCCAATGTACTAAGAGAATTATTTACCATCCTTTTAACCCCTTTCTTAGCTCGTCTTTTCCCTTATTTTCCTCTATCGGTGGCTGGAGCTACTTCCATGGATACCACCTTGGGAGTAATTACCCGGGTCCAGGGGCCCTATTACGGGGCTATCGCCCTTTTGTCAGGGACGGTATTAACAATAATTGTGCCAATAATCCTGCCTTTTTTAACCCTGCTTTAAATTTTACCTTCAAAAGGGGTTTATTAAGAACTTTAGAGAAATGATTGCCGCAGGGGAATCGTTAGAAATCATTTCAATTGAAGGATTTAACGACTTTATGCCCGTAGGAGTGACTGTTCTTATCACTTATTTTTGGTAAAGTGGTGAAAAAATATTTACCGGGGATAAGGAGAAATGAGGCGAAAGTTTTTTGATAAAAAAGTTTTGTTGGCCCTTGGGTTTACATTAACGGTGATAAGCTTAATATTATTAATTTTAAATTTTTTGGGCCGGCCTTTAAACTCCGCCGAAATTATTCTCAGACAAAAAGAAGTAAATTTTCCTGCTGAGGTTAATGTCTACCGCTTTCAAAATAATAAGGTAGATAAAACAAAAGCTCTAAAACTTGCCGGAATTTTTGGTTTAGAAAACCCCGAAATTCAAGATGAAGAGGATAGGTTTATTCTAAAAGACAAAAATAAAATTCTAACTATTGAAAAGAAAACTGGTTTTTTTAGCTTTGTATCTGAAAATAAACCGCTTTTAAACCCCAAACATATCCCGCCGACAGAAAAAGCTGTTTCCCTTGCCCGAAACTTTTTAACCCAAAACAACTTACTACCGGAACGTTTTAAACAAGTAAAAGTTACTGAAGAAAAAGCGGAAAATGTTATTGCCCGGAATGTTTGGTTTTACCCGGTAGTCGATAACTTGCCGGTATATGGTGTTTCCAGGATTGGAGTGAGGATAGGAGAAAACGGTGAAATTATGGCAGTAGATAAATACTACCGCGACTTTACTTTTTACCGCAAACAAAAAATAAAGCCTTTTAGAAATGCTTTAGAACAACTAAGAAAAGGTCAAATTATTGGTGATTTGCCGGCATCTTTAAAGAAAATTTATATTGAAAAAGTAAGTTTAGGCTACTATGAAGATGAAAGACAAAAATTTCTTATTCCCGTTTATGTAGTAGTAGGCGAGGCTCAGGATGCAAGGGGGCAATTAAGTAAGTTTGAAGTTTTTTTGCCATTAATTTGATTTAACTTGTTGGTAAAGCAGTGCAAACTAAAAAATCGGAGGAGGATTAAGCAGTTGAGCTAAACAATGCAAAATAGTGCAATAACAACTGTTTTGCAATAAATAAATCTAATTGCACAAAATTGAAAGGCAGCGATGGTAATGAAACAAATCATAACAATACAGGCAAGGTTATTTCCAAAGAAAGAAGAAAAAGAATGTTTAGACAACCTGATGCGAAACTGGAACTCCTGCAAAAGATATGCCTATAACCGCCTGCTTGAAGGAAAAACCCGAAAAGAACTTAAGAAAGAACTGCAAAGTTTCTTTAAATTGAATTCCAGATATGTAGACGATGCTATA
>NZ_BDJL01000008.1 GCF_001950325.1 Carboxydothermus islandicus | reverse complement strand
GTTGCCTCGATAGTTATCTTTTTTCTTTTAATTTGGATTCACGAACTTGGTCACTTTTTAGCGGCCAAAAAAGTGGGTATTGTAGTTAAAGAGTTTAGCATCGGTTTTGGTCCGCTTTTAGCCAAAACCCGGAAAAAGGAAACGCAGTACAGTTTAAGATTAATTCCTCTGGGCGGTTTTGTGAAAATGAAGGGGATGGATTTAGAAGAAGGGGAAGAAGAAGAGGACGACCGGGGCAGTTTTACAAAAGCCTCGGTCTGGCAGCGGGCTTTAGTGTTATTTGCCGGTTCGGGAATGAACCTGTTGCTGGCGGTGGTTCTCTTGGCGCTGGTTTTTAGCGCCTTTGGAATCCCTAAAGCGATTCCGGTGGTTGAACAGGTTCAGCCCAATATGCCGGCGGCAGAGGCCGGATTTAAGCCCGGCGATAAAATAATAGCGGTGAACGAAACTAAGATTACTTCGTGGGAACAGTTAGTGGAAAAAATAAGTAAAAATCCCAATAAACCGTTAACCTTTAAAATTATACGGGAAAACATGGAAAAAACCATAGTAGTTACTCCCCGCCCCGATGACCAGGGGCAAGGAAAGATTGGTATTGTTCCCCGGCAGGAAATTGAACGAAAACCAATCTGGGAAGGATTGTACCTGGGTTTTGTTTACACCTTTAAAATAATCGCTTTAATTGTAGTGTTTCTTGGTAAAATGCTTGTTAACCAGGCTCCAATGGAGCTGGGGGGGCCGGTAAGGGTGGTTTCGGAGATTGGCCGGGCTGCCCAGTTTGGACTGAGTTCCCTGGTACAGCTGGCTGCTTTTTTAAGCATCAATCTTGGCATTTTTAACTTGCTTCCCATTCCGGCTTTGGATGGCAGCCGGATTATGTTTGTTTTAGCTGAAGCTCTGCGGGGAAAACCAATCGATCCGGAGAAGGAAAACTTTATTCATTTAATCGGATTTGGGCTTTTGCTTTTACTGATGCTAATTATAACTTATAAAGACATTATTTCTCTAATAGGTGGTTAAATTGCTACTTCCGCGCCGAAAAACGAAAACCATTTTTATTGGACCGGTGCCGGTGGGTGGGGATGCTCCGATTACCGTGCAGTCGATGACCAATACCGATACCCGGGATTGGCAAAAAACTTTACGACAAATTAATAGACTCAAAAAAGCCGGCTGTGAATTAGTGCGGGTGGCCGTTCCCGATCAGGAAGCGGCCCGGGCCTTAAAATTAATCGTGGAAAAATCTCCCCTGCCGGTTATTGCCGATATTCACTTTGATTATAAGTTAGCGTTAATGGCTTTAGAGGCAGGAGTTCACGGTCTTCGCCTGAATCCAGGAAATATCGGGAGTGCCGAAAAAGTTCGGCTTATCGTGCGGGAAGCTAAAAACCGTCGAGTTCCCATCCGGATAGGGGTCAATGCCGGCTCTTTAGAAAAAAAGCTTATGGAGAAGTATGGAGGCATTACCCCTGAAGCGATGGTGGAAAGCGCTCTCCACCATGTGGGAATTTTAGAAGATATGGATTTTGACCTTATCAAGATATCGCTTAAAGCCTCGGATATTCCGTTAATGCTGGCAGCCTACCGACTTTTAGCAAAGAAAGTTGACTATCCGTTCCATATTGGCGTAACCGAAGCGGGACCCCGTTCCACCGGGATTATTAAATCTGCGGTGGGGATCGGGGCCCTTTTGGCCGAAGGTATTGGTGATACCTTGAGGGTTTCTCTGACAGCAGATCCGGTGGAAGAGGTAAAGATAGGATTTCAAATTTTAAAAGCCCTGGGTTTAAGGGAGTACGGGGCTGAAGTTATTTCCTGTCCAACTTGCGGACGTACCCAGGTAGATATCATTAAAATAGCCCGGGAAGTTGAGAAGTTTGCTCAAAACGTCAAAAAACCCCTGAAAATTGCGGTAATGGGCTGTGTGGTTAATGGCCCCGGCGAAGCCCGGGAAGCAGACATAGGAATTGCCGGAGGCAGGGGTGAAGCGTTATTATTTAAAAAGGGGAAGGTTGTTAAAAAAATTAGGGAAGAAGAAATATTAAGAGTATTAAAAGAAGAGATTAAAAAGTTGGAGGAGGAAGTGTAATGAGGCTATCCCAGTACTTTATGCCGACTTTAAGAGAAAATCCTGCGGAAGCAGAAGTAATAAGTCATAAACTTTTGTTGCGGGCCGGTTTTATCCGCAAATCAGCATCGGGGGTTTATACATATTTACCTTTAGCCCAGAGGGTTCTTAAAAAAATCATGCAGATTATCCGGGAGGAAATGGACCGGCAGGGCGGCCAGGAATTAATGCTCCCGATTTTACAGCCGGCGGAACTTTGGCTTGAAACGGGCCGCTGGCATGTTTACGGTCCGGAACTTTTTAAATTAAAAGACCGGCACAACCGGGATTTTTGCCTGGGGCCTACCCATGAAGAGATCATTACCGACCTGGTAAGAAGGGAAGTAAGGTCTTATAAAGAATTACCCCTGCTTCTTTACCAGATTCAAAATAAGTACCGGGACGAAAAAAGACCTCGCTTTGGCTTAATGCGCGGGCGCGAATTTATCATGAAGGATCTTTATTCTTTCGACCGGGATGAAGAAGGCTTAGAAATAAGTTACCGCAAGATGTACGAAGCTTATACCAATGTGTTTACCCGCTGCGGTTTAAAGTTTCGGGCGGTGGAAGCGGATGCCGGTGCTATTGGTGGGAGTACCACCCACGAATTTATGGTGCTGGCTAATTCCGGCGAAGCGGTAGTTGCCTATTGCCCCGACGATAACTGCGGCTATGCCGCAAATCTGGAAAAAGCGGAAACAAAATTTATCCCCGAAGTAATCGGAACTCCTGCCCAGATCCAGAAAGTAGCAACTCCCAATGTAAAAACTGTGGACGAAGTAGCCGCGTTTTTAAAGGTTGAGAAAAAACAAATTTTAAAATCGGTGTTATTTAAGGCCGATGATGGGTATGTACTGGCAGTAGTGCGGGGTGACCGGGAAGTTAATGAAGTCAAAGTAAAGAATCAGGTGGATTGTTTGGTTTTAGAGCTTGCTTCACCTCAGGAAGTGGAAGAGGTATTAGGGGCCGAATACGGCTCGATAGGTCCGGTAGGGGTAGAGATTCCGGTAATTGCTGATCTGGAAGTAAAACATGTTTTAAATGCGGTTGCCGGAGCAAACGAGACGGGTTATCACTTGATCGGGGTAAATCCCGAAAGGGATTTTTCGCCCGCGGTAAAATATGCGGACATTCGTTTGGTTGAAGAAGGAGAACCGTGTCCTAAATGCGGAAAAGCCCTGGTATTTGCCCGGGGGATTGAAGTGGGGCAGATCTTTAAACTTAAAGACAAATACAGCAGGAAAATGGGTGCATTTTATTTAGATGAAAATGGGCAGCAAAAGCCCATCATTATGGGTTGTTACGGTATTGGTGTGACCAGGACTATGGCGGCAGCAGTGGAGCAAAACCATGATGAAGATGGTATAATCTGGCCGGCGGCTATAGCTCCCTTTGAAATAATCGTGGTGCCGGTTTCCAATAAGGACGAACAGCAAATGAAAATGGCGGAGGAAGTTTATAATTTATTATTAAACGCGGGCTTTGAGGTTGTGATAGACGACAGGGACGAGCGACCCGGGGTTAAATTTAAAGATGCGGATTTAATTGGCATTCCGCTCCGGATAACCGTTGGTAAACGAACCGTAAATGAAGGGGTATATGAGGTAAAAATTCGTCGAACCCGGGAAGAAAAGGTTTTCCAAAAAGAAGAGTTAGTGGATGGCTTAAGACAGCTCTTAAAAACTTTATAGGGGGAAAGCTCTTTGACCGTTGAGGTGTTGATTCCAGCGTATAACGAGGAAAAAAATATCGGGCGGGTGATTGCAAGTTTAAAAAAGCTTTCGCTCATCGATAAAATCATTGTTATCGATGATGGCTCAAAGGACAAAACAGCAATTATTGCCCGCCAGTTAAAAGCTGATGTTATTTCCCTTGGGGAAAATCGGGGAAAAGGTGCAGCGCTTTTCGAAGGTTTTAAAAATTCGCGCGGAGATATAATTGCTTTTTTGGATGCCGATTTAGTTAATTTAACTGCAAGGCACGTAATTAACCTTTTGCTACCGGTAATAAAAGAAGAAGCAGTTATGACGGTGGGTATTTTTAATCAGGGCCGTTTTGCCACCGATTTTGCCCAGAAAATTACTCCCTTTCTTTCTGGTCAGAGAGCTTTTCAGCGGTGGTTTTTAGAAGAATTTTTTGCGGAAAATGACGACATCGAACAGCTTCGCTACGGTATTGAAGTAAGTCTTACCTTATATGCCAAAAAGAGGGGTATTAAAGTAATTGAAGTACCGTTACCCCACTTAACCCATGTAATGAAGGAAGAAAAGTTTGGTTTAATTCCTGGAATGATAGCAAGGGCTAAGATGTACCGGGACATAGTTTTTAGCTTTGGTAGTAAGTTTAAATTTTAAAGATAGAGGAGCAGTACGATGAGCGAGCTTGAGATTGTTATCCGGTTGATCCTGGCAAGTATTTTAGGGGGCTTAATAGGACTTGAGCGGGAAAGTATCGGTAAATCCGCAGGCTTTCGCACTCATATCCTGGTTTGCGTGGGTTCGGCTCTAATCATGCTGCTCTCGGAACAAATTTATTTTGACTTTTACGGTAAGGCTACCGCTGATCCGGCCCGTTTAGCTGCTCAGGTAGTAAGTGGGATTGGTTTCCTGGGTGCCGGGACTATTTTACGGGAGGGTCTAACGATTCGCGGGCTTACCACCGCTGCGAGCCTCTGGGTGGTTAGCGGCGTTGGTCTGGCGGTGGGCATGGGCTTTTACTTTGGAGCAGTGGTTGCCACCGGCATAGTTTACATTGCCCTATTGTATTTAGGTAAGGTGGAAAGGTATTTAGAAATTTACCGTAGCGGCGAAACGGTTACCGTTTTAGTGGAGGATACTCCGGGACAACTGGCCAAAGTATCCGAAGCTTTTGGCCGTAACGGGATTAATATTGATAATGTAGAGATTATTAAAAAGAAGAACCAACAAGTACAAATTGTCATCATGCTTTCGCGACCGGATAAGAACCGGGTTTATAAGGCCATAGAGGAAATAGCCAATCTTCCGGGAGTAATTCAGGTGCAAAAGGAGTAAGGCGTTATGGACAAAATTAAGTCTTTCCTGGAAAGCTTGGGGCAAAAAGCATTTTTGGATAAAGTTCAGGTGGATCCCCGAAACCAAAAATGGGAGCTTTATTTTAAAGCTCCCCATTATATTTCTTTAAAGGAATTTGATGGCTTAAAGGCAGCGATCTTGGAAGAATTTCCGGAATTAAACGTTAGTATTGATTTAGCGGTGGAAAATTTTTGCGATACGGATATCGAGTTTCTCTTGGAAGATATTAACTATATACTGGTGCAAAAACTACCCCGGTTGCGGGGGGAACTCAGGGAAGCGGGCTTAACCTTTGATGGAGAAAACATTATTTTTGAAACCGCCAATGAAATATTATTTGATACAATAAAACGAAAAAAAGTTGGGGAAACAATTGGAAAATTTCTGGCTAAAGTCGCCCCGGAATATAAGTTTATTGCTAAATTTAAAGAAGAAGCAAAAGAAGTACTGGACTGGCAGTTAGAAATGGAAGAAGAATTAGTACAAAAACTCTGGGAAGAGAAAGTAGCGGAAAGAGAGGGGCAGGAAAATAAAGAAGAGGTTCCGGTTAAGCTTTTCCTGGGAAAGGAAATTAAGGAAACTCCCTGTAAAATTGCCAGCCTTACCGAAGAGGAAAAAAATGTGGTGGTCAGCGGAGTTATCTTTGATTTGGAAGTGAAGAAGCTTAAGACGGAAAGGATATTAATTACTTTTAACCTAACGGACCAAACGGATGCCATTTCGGCCAAACTGTTTTTGAAAAAAGGGGAAGAAGAAAAAGCTTCTATAATCAAAGAGGGCATGTACGTAAAGGTCAGGGGCGAAGTGCAATTTGACCGTTTTGCCGATGAACTGGTGTTATTTGTAAATGATTTAGAGGAAATCGAAAAACCCGCGGGCCGGATGGATTTGGCTGAAACCAAGAGAATAGAACTCCACTTACACAGTAAGATGAGCGCAATGGATAGCGTAGTGGATTTAGAAAAGCTTTTCCAAACTTTGAAGAGCTGGGGGCATGAGGCGGTAGCCATTACCGACCACGGTGTTGTTCAGGCTTTTCCTGAAGCAGCGGAACTTTCGGCAAAATACGGGATTAAAGTTATCTATGGACTTGAAGGATATCTGGTGGATGATGGATTGCCGGTAGTTTTTAATCCCGAACCTTTATCGTTAAAGGAAACGCCAATAGTAGCTTTTGACTTTGAAACCTCCGGTTTATCTTCGCAAAGAGATGAAATTATTGAAATTGGAGCGGTTAAAATCTTTGCCGGAGAAATAAAGGAGACTTTTTCCGTACTGGTTCGCCCGCAAAAACCTATTTCTGCTAAAATTTCCGAACTTACCGGTATTACTAACGACCTTTTAGAAAAGGAAGGGCTGGATTGTGGTGAAGCCATAGAAAAATTCCTGCGTTTTTGCGATGGCAGCATCCTGCTGGCCCATAATGCTGCTTTTGATTTCGGGTTTTTACGACAGGCTTTAAAGAGATTGGGACATGACCGGAAATTTCCGGTTGTGGATAATTTGGCGCTGGTCAGGATTTTGTTTCCGGAGTTGAAAAATCATAAATTAAAAACCGTAACCGAACATCTGGAAGTTTCCCTTAATAACCACCACCGGGCTCTGGCGGATAGCTATGCTTTAGCGGAAGTTTTTTTAAAGCTACTGCCCAGGCTTTTTGAACGGGGACTTTATAGCTTAGAGGACTTAGCTAAAATAAACTATAACTACATTAACGACCGTTCCAAAACCTATCACGTTTCGATTTTAGTGAAAAACCAGGAAGGACTTTACAACCTTTACCGTTTAATTACCTTATCCCATTTAAAATATTTTCACCGCCACCCCCGCATCCCCAAAAGTGAGCTGATGCGCTACCGGGAAGGTTTACTGATAGGTACTGCCTGCGAAGCCGGGGAACTATTTACTGCGTTACTGGAAAACCAGCCGGAGAGCCGTATTTTCGAAATTGCCCGGTTTTACGATTATTTTGAAATAATGCCTAAAGGAAATAATGCCTTTTTATTGAGAAACCAGCGTTTAAAGAGCGAACAGGAATTGGAAGAGTTGAACCGGAAAATCATTGCTTTGGGAGAAAAATTAAATAAACCGGTGGTGGCTACCGGCGATGTTCACTTTTTAGAGCCCGAAGATGAAATTTACCGCCGGATTCTCCAAAAAGGGCAGGGGTATGACGATGCCGAACTGCAGCCACCCATTTACCTTAAAACCACCGAAGAGATGTTAAAAGAATTTGCTTATTTAGGCCATCAAAAAGCCTATGAAGTGGTAGTGGAAAACCCGCGCAAAATTGCCGAACAAATTGAAGCGGTAAAGCCAATTCCCGATGAGTTTTATCCGCCGATAATTGAAGGGGCGGACCGGCAGATTTACGAAATGACCTATCAAAGAGCCCATGAGTTATACGGAGATCCGCTTCCGGAAATAGTGGAAAAAAGATTAAAGCGGGAGCTTGACGCTATCATTAATAACGGGTTTGCGGTTTTGTATTTAATAGCCCATAAGTTGGTTAAAAAATCTTTAGATGATGGTTATCTTGTAGGTTCGCGGGGTTCGGTAGGTTCTTCGCTGGTGGCGACGATGACGATGATTACCGAGGTTAACCCTCTCCCCCCCCATTACCTTTGTCCTAATTGTCGCTACAGCGAGTTTATTACCGATGGCAGTTACGGCTGCGGTGCCGATATGCCCGATAAGAATTGCCCCCGCTGTGGTACTCTTCTCAAAAAAGAAGGTCACGATATCCCCTTTGAAACCTTTATGGGCTTTGAAGGGGACAAGGTTCCGGATATTGACTTAAACTTTTCCGGGGAATACCAGCCCCGGGCGCATAAATATACCGAAGAACTATTTGGCAAGGATTACGTTTTCCGGGCGGGAACAATTGCTACCGTTGCCGATAAGACGGCCTTTGGCTTTGTGAAAAAATATTTTGAGGAGACCGGAAGGCCGGCCCGTCAGGCCTGGATAAACTGGCTAACGAACGGGATTGTCGGGGTCAAGAGAACTACCGGCCAGCATCCGGGCGGTCTTATGGTTGTCCCGAAAAATAACGATGTTCACCGGTTTACTCCTCTCCAGTATCCGGCGGATGATAAAAGTTCGGGGGTAGTAACCACTCATTTTGATTATCACTCAATTTCAAGCCGTTTGGTTAAGCTTGACATCTTAGGCCACGATGACCCGACCGTTCTTAAGATGTTAGAAGATTTAACGGGAATTGATCCCCGAACTATCCGGTTGGATGACCAGAAAACTTTAGGTATCTTTTCGTCTACCGAACCCTTAGGGGTAACTCCCGAACAAATCCGCACTACTGTAGGTACCTATGGAATTCCGGAATTTGGAACCCGTTTTGTGCGGCAGATGCTTGAAGATACCAGACCCAAGAGCTTTACCGAACTGGTGCGGATTTCCGGCTTTTCCCATGGGACCGATGTTTGGCTAAATAATGCTCAGGATTTAATTCGAGCCGGAATATGTAAATTATCCGATGCCATTTCTACCCGGGACGACATTATGATTTACCTCCTGCAAAAAGGAGTTCCGCCGAAAAAAGCTTTTAAAATCATGGAAAACGTCCGCAAAGGAAAAGGAATTTCCGAGGAAGAAATAGCGGTAATGAAAGAACATGGAGTTCCCGACTGGTTTATTGGAAGCTGCCAGAAAATAAAATACCTCTTCCCCAAAGCCCATGCGGTAGCTTACGTGATGATGGCTTTTAGAATTGCCTACTTTAAGGTTTACTACCCGGAAGCTTTTTATGCTACTTATTTTACCGTGAGGGCCGATGACTTTGACCTGCCCGTTATCTTGGCTGGTCCGGAAAAAATTTGGAAAACTCTTGATGAGATAGAACAACGGGGGGGAAGTTTAACGGCCAAGGAAAAAGGTCTGATTACGGTGTTAGAAGTTGCCCTGGAAATGCTGGCCCGGGGAATAAAAATGCTGCCGGTAGATCTGGAAAAATCCGATGCTACCCGCTTTTTAATAACTCCCGAAGGAATTTTACCGCCTTTTGTGGCTCTGCCCGGCATTGGGGAGGCGGCGGCGGTTAATATTGTAAAGGCCAGGGGAGAAGGGATGTTTGTCTCGGTAGAAGATTTAAAAACCAGGGGAAAAGCCACTAAAGCGGTTATCGAAGTACTGGAAGCGCATGGGTGCTTAAAAGGTTTAGCACCGACTTCCCAGTTAGTACTTTTTGCTTAAAGTAATTGTGTATATCTGAGTAGCTTAAAATAAACCAGGCTGCTGGTGACCAGTGGCTTTTGCAGTGGGCGATCATGAGGTATGAGGTCTACAATTAACGAAAGGAGAACTTTTATGAAATTAGCCCTGGTGCAGCTCTGGAGGACCAGTCAACCGGAGCATAACGTGGAGCGAGTAAAACGGTTGTTGCTTAGGGCCTGCGAAGCCGAGGTAATCGTTTTGCCGGAAAACTGGCTTGGGCCTTTTCCGGTTCCGGCGGAACAATACTATTATTACTTACGGGAGATAGCTAACCATCTTCCCCGGGGTGTTTTGTTAGCCGGTGGTGCTCAATATCTTCTGGAAGGTAAAAGGATAATTTCTCGCGGAGCTTTTATTAAGCCGGGGCATGCTCCCTTTGCCTTTTACTCAAAGGTTTTTCCTTCGTTAGCAGTGGGAGAAAGAGCATATCTTACGCCCGGGAAACACCTTACCATTATAGAACATGCGGGCTGGAAAATTGGTGTACTTGTCTGTGTGGATCTTTTTTATCCGGAACTGGCGCGATGTCTTTCGCTGGCGGGTTGCAGTTTAATAATTAACCCGGCCGGTATACCTGCCGAACGTCAGAACTTATGGCAATCCATGGGTTTGGTGCGTGCTTCGGAAAATACAGTTTTTGTGGCCGGAATAAACAGTACAGGGGGAGCCTACCCAGATGGTAGGAAGATAACTGGCGGGAGTTTTGTTGCCTGGCCTAACGGTAACTACGGTGTTACCCTGGGGTCAGAAGAAACTATATCATTGGTTGAATTAGATAAAAATCTTATTGAGGAAACAAGAAAAAGATGGCCTTATCTTCGGGATATCAAAAAAAAGAAATATTACCGTTGACCATTTTTGCCTGAATCTCTTGCAGTTGATAAAATTGTGTGTTATAATAACTGAGAAATAAAAGTCATTTCGCAGAAAGAGTGGGTTTTCCCACTCTTTCTTGTTAGTAATAGCAGTTTACGGGAAAAATATTAAAGCAAAAACGGAAAGGGGGCGAAAACATGGGCCGGAATAAAGGAATTGAACAAAAAGTTTGGCCCCTTGCCGAAAGGGTTGGGGGAGAGCTTAACTTGGAAGTGGTTGATGTCGAGTTTGTAAAAGAAGCGGGCAGGTATTTTTTAAGAATTTACATAGATAAAGATGAAGGTGTAGACTTGGATGACTGTCAAAATTTTTCCGAAAGAATAGGTGTTATTTTAGATGAAGAGGACCCAATTCCCCAGTCGTACTACCTGGAAGTGTCTTCACCGGGGATTGAACGCCCCCTGAAAAAATTAGCTGATTTTGAAAAGTTTGCGGGTAGGGAAGCTCAAATTAAAACTTTTGCCGCAATTGAGGGACAGAAGCAGTTTAAAGGAAAACTTCTCGGGGTTCGTGATGGCCAGGTGGTTATCGATGCCGGTAATGGAGAGGTACAAATTCCTTTAGAACAAATTGCCAAAGCTAACCTTACCTTTGATTTTTAGTTTCGGGAGGATCTATGATGAATACAGAATTTTTACAGGCAGTGCAGGAAATTGAGAAGCAAAAGGGGATTCCGGCGGAAGTGTTGTTAGAAGCAACGGAACAGGCGTTATTGTCCGCTTATAAGAAAAATTATGGGATTAACCAGAATGCCCGGGTGCATATTGACCGGGTTACCGGGGAAGTAAAAGTTTATGCTTTAAAGACTGTGGTGGAAGAAGTTAAAGATCCCCGTTTGGAAGTAAGTTTAGAAGAGGCCCGGGAAAAAGACCCAAGACTAAATCTCGGTGATATCCTGGAAATTGAGGTAACTCCGCGAAATTTTGGCCGGATTGCTGCGCAAAATGCCAAGCAGGTGGTTATCCAGAGAATCAGGGAAGCAGAAAGAAATCAAATTTACGAAGAGTTTTCCAGCCGCGAAGGGGATATCATAACCGGAATTGTCCGGAGAATTGACCAGAAGAACGTCTATATAGACCTTGGTAAAACCGAGGCCATTCTTCCGCCGCAGGAACAAATTCCCGGTGAAAACTATAAATTTGGGGATAGGATAAAAGCTTACCTGGTTGAAGTGAAGAAAACCAGCAAGGGACCGAACATAATCTTATCCAGAACCCATCCCGGCCTTTTAAAGAGGCTCTTAGAACTGGAAATACCCGAACTTTATGACGGAACGGTAGAACTTAAGAGTATTGCCCGGGAAGCGGGTTCCCGTTCGAAAATCGCTGTATACAGTAAAGATGAAAATGTAGACCCGATTGGAGCATGTGTCGGGAACAAAGGGCTAAGAATAAAAAATATTGTTGAAGAATTAAATGGCGAAAAAATTGATGTAGTGAAGTGGAGCCCTGATCCGGCAAAATTTATTGCCAATGCTTTAAGTCCAGCAAAGGTTACCAGTGTGGAGGTTTTCGAGGATGAAAAAGTTGCCCGGGTAGTTGTTCCCGATTACCAGCTTTCCTTAGCAATTGGCAAGGAAGGACAAAACGCCAGACTTGCGGCTAAGCTCACCGGTTGGAAAATAGATATCAAGAGCGAATCGCAGGTTGGGGGGATTTAATGGTCAAACAGAAAAAAATCCCGATGAGGATGTGCCTTGGATGTCAGGAGATGAAACCCAAGAAAGAACTAATTCGGGTGGTTAGAACTCCCGAAGGGGAAGTATTAATCGATAAAACCGGAAAAAAGGCGGGCCGTGGCGCTTATATCTGTCCATCCCTTAGTTGCTTTGAAAAAGCTAAAAAGGGTAAAAAGTTTGAAAAAGCTCTAAATCATCCGGTTTCTCCCGAAATAATCGAAAAATTACAACAGGAGTTAACGGAAAGTGAACAAAGTTGAAGGTATTTTAGGTTTAGCCTTTAAAGCAAAAAAACTTCTTGTGGGAGAAACGGAGGTTTTATTCGGGTTTAAAAGGGGTAAAATTGAGGGAGTTATTTTAGCGGTAAATATTTCGGAAAAACAAAAGAAGAAAATAGAACTTCTGGCAAAGGAGCAGGGAACCTTGGTGGTTAACTGGGGCACTAAAGAGGAAATCGGTAGAATTTTAAACCGCCGTCCCACGGGCATTTTAGGCTTTCAGGACAGGGGATTTTGGCAGAAATTTTTAAAAGAAATTGGTAATGACCAGGGGGTGAATTAATGCGCAAAAAGCGTGTTTTTGAAATTGCCAAAGAGTTAAACATGGAAAGTAAGGAAGTTATCAATCGTTTACAGGCAATTGGGGTTGAAGTAAAATCCCACATGAGTACGGTAGAAAATCACCATTTAAATCTTCTGTTAAAAGCTTTAAACCGGGAAAAAGAGGAAAAAGAAAAAAAGGAGCAAGAAAGGAAGCAGATGGAGCAAAAAGCCGAAGCCCAAAAGCTGCAGTCTCACCCCCAGAAGCCAAGAGAGCAGCAACAATCAAAGCAAGGGGGTCAAAGCCGCCCGCGGGATCAGCGGTCTGACCGGCCCCAGGGCCAAAGGTATGCCGGTAATCAGCGACCGGAAACCAGGGATAAGGATAAGGGTCGACGACCGGGTGAACAGCGATCATTTAACCAGAATCGCCCGAAGGAGGAGCGGCGGCGTTTTGATAAAGAGCGGGGAGTTCAAGGGCCAAAACCTTTTGGAGAGAAAAAGGATCGTCCTCCTTTCCCCAGGGATAAGAAGAAGGGAGTACTTCCGGCAATTCCCAAACCTGAAGCTCCCAAAGGTGAAAATAAAGAACCGGAAAGAAGAAAGGGAGCTCCGGATAAAAAACGGGAGTGGGAAAAGACTTTAAAGAAGGAAGAAAAAGTTTTTGCTCTGGAAGAAAAGAAATTAAATCTGAAAAAAGAGAAAAAACAAGAAAAACAGGAACCGGTCGCTACTGAACCCAAAGCAATTGTTATTCCCGAACGAATGACTGTTCAGGAATTTGCTAAAATTATGGGTAAATCGGCGGCGGAAGTAATTAAGAAGTTGATGAGTTATGGCATTTTAGCAACAATAAACCAGGAAATTGATGCCGATACCGCCACAATTATTGCCACCGACTTTGGCTATGAAGTGACGGTGGAAAAGGAAGAAAAAGAAGACATCTGGCTTCTTGAAGAAACTCCCGATGACCCGGAAAGCCTGGAACCAAGACCACCCATCGTAACGGTAATGGGCCATGTGGACCACGGTAAAACCTCCCTTTTAGATGCTATTCGCCAGACCAATGTTACCGCTACCGAAGCGGGGGGAATAACCCAGCATATCGGGGCGTATCAGGTAGAGCATAACGGCCGGAAGATTACCTTTATCGATACCCCTGGTCATGAGGCTTTTACCGCAATGCGCGCCCGGGGTGCTCAGGTGACCGATATAGCGATTTTGGTGGTGGCTGCCGATGACGGGGTCATGCCGCAAACGGTGGAAGCCATAAACCATGCTAAAGCGGCAGGAGTACCAATTATCGTTGCGGTGAATAAAATAGATAAGCCCAACGCCCAGCCGGACCGGGTTAAGCAACAGCTAACCGAATATGGCCTGATTCCCGAAGCCTGGGGCGGCGATACGGTTTTTGTGGAAGTTTCGGCCTTAAAGAAAATCGGGATTGAAGAACTTTTGGAAATGATCTTGTTGGTAGCGGACCTTAAAGAATTAAAAGCTAATCCCAATAAGCCCGCCCGGGGTACAGTAATAGAAGCCAAGTTAGATAAAGGGCGGGGACCGGTTGCTACGGTTTTAGTTCAATCCGGAACTTTAAATGTGGGAGATGTGGTAGTTGTTGGTTTGACCTACGGCCGGGTACGGGCGTTAATGGACGATAAAGGCCGGAGGGTCAAAAAAGCAACTCCTTCAATGCCGGTAGAGGTTCTCGGTTTAAACGATGTGCCCAGTGCCGGGGATATTTTGGTGGTAGTTGACGATGAAAAGACCGCCAGGACTTTAGCCGAGAAGCGCCAGGAGCAAAAGCGGGAAGAAGAATTAAGAGCCAGCAGCAAAGTTTCTCTGGAAGATTTATTTAAACATATTCAGGAAGGAAAAATTAAAGAATTAAATATCGTACTAAAAGCTGATGTGCACGGTTCGGTGGAAGCCATTAAACAGTCCCTTTCCCGTCTTTCCACCGAGGAAGTTAAAGTTAACGTGATTCATTCGGGTGTAGGCGCTATAACCGAAACGGATATCATGTTAGCTTCGGCTTCCAATGCCATTGTTATTGGCTTTAACGTTCGTCCCGATAGCAATGCCCGAAAATTAGCTGAAACGGAAAAGATCGATGTGCGGGTTTACCGGATTATCTACGAGCTTTTAGATGACATTAAAGCCGCTATGGCTGGTCTATTAGAACCCGAACAAAAAGAAGTGGTGCTGGGACGGGCTGAGGTGCGGAAAACGTTTAAAGCATCGAAAATCGGGACAATTGCTGGATTGTACGTTTTAGAAGGAAAAATTACCCGTTCGGCAAAAGTAAGGGTAATACGGGATGGTATCGTTATTCATGAAGGAAACGTGGAATCTTTAAAGCGGTTTAAAGATGATGTGCGGGAAGTAGCCCAGGGATACGAATGTGGTTTAACTATTGAAAAGTTTAATGATATTCGCGAAGGAGATATCATCGAAGCTTTTACAATAGAAGAGGTTAAAAGAACATTAGAATAAAGCGAGGTGAGGGTTTTGGCTTCCCATAAACACGAACGAACCGCCCAGGCAATCAAAGAAGCGGTAGCGGCTATCATTTCCAGGGAAGTAAAGGACCCCAGGCTTGGATTTGTGTCGGTTACCAAAGTTGATTTAGCCAGGGATTTAAGCCAGGCGAAAATTTATATCAGCGTTTATGGTAGTGAGGAGGATAAAAAAAATAGCTTTATTGCTTTAAATAGTGCCAAAGGATTTATCAAAGGAGAATTAGCATCACGGGTTAAACTTAGAATAATGCCCGAACTGTATTTTGTAGAAGATCCCTCTATTGAATATGGCGCAAGAATTATGGAAATCTTGGAAGGTCTTAAAAAAGAAGCAGGAGAGAACGAAAGTGAGTCTTAAGGACCTCTTGAAGAAATATAGCAAAATCATTGTGACGTCCCATATCTTGCCCGATGGGGATGCGATGGGTTCTATTCTGGGCTTTGGTCGGGCCTTAAGTTTAAAAGGCTTTAAAGTGGTAATGTACCTAAAAGATAAACCGGTTCGCCTGTTTTCCTTTTTTCCCGACTTTTCCCGAATAACATCCGATCCGGCGGTATTTACCGGGGATAGTTTAATAATTGCTTTGGATACTGCCGATCCGGAACGTTTAGGAGAAGAAGCTTTGGCGGTGGTTACTTCAAACCCGCAAAGGGTTATAAATATTGACCATCACATCAGCAACACTTATTTTGGCGGAGAAAACATAGTCGTGCCCGAAGCTTCGGCTACCTGCGAGATTTTACCGCAAATCCATGAAGAACTGGGTTTACCCTGGGATGAGTGGGTAGCTGCAGCTTATTATGCCGGTATTACCCTTGATACCGGCTCTTTTCAGTATACCAATACTACCGCCAAAAGTTTTGCTGTGGCTTCCTTTTTGGCCCAAAAAGGCTTTGATCTGGCAAAGGTCAACGAAAAGCTTTATATGGAAAAACCCAGGGATAGCGTCCTTCTTTTTCGGGAAGCATTAAACTCCTTGACCTTTGAAGCCGAGGGGAAAATTGCCTGGGTAAAATTTACCCGGGAACAAATCGAGCGTTTTAGTGAAGGGGAAGAAGTCATTAGTTCAATTGCCAGCTATCTACGGGGAATAGCCGGTGTAGAAATCAGCATTCTTTTTCGGGAAACCAGCGATGGCAACATTAAAGTAGGATTTAGGTCCAAAACCATCGATGTCAACGAAATTGCTGCGAAGTTTGGCGGGGGCGGCCATAAAAAGGCATCCGGTTGCACCCTGAAAATGCCGCTGGCGGAAGCGGTGGAACAAGTTTTAGCCGAGGTCAAAAAGAGGTTTTAATAATGGATGGGTTTATTAATCTTTTAAAACCACCGGGGATGACTTCCCACGATGTGGTAGCTTATGTACGGAAAAAATTAAAAACCAGGAAAGTAGGGCACCTGGGTACTCTTGATCCTGCAGCGGCAGGAGTTTTACCGGTGGCAGTGGGGCAGGCTACCCGCTTAATAGAATATCTGGAAAGAGTAGCCATAAAAGAATACCTGGCGGAAATTGTTATTGGAATTACCACTGCTACCTGGGATCTGGAAGGGGAAATTTTGGAGCAAAAGGATGCCTCGTTTTTAACTGCAGGGGATATAGAAAAAGTGCTCAAGCATTTTCACGGGGAAATAGAGCAAATCCCGCCTCTTGCTTCGGCGGTTAAGGTTTCTGGGAAACCTTTATATCTTTATCAGCGCCGGGGGGAAAAGGTAGATCCCCCGAAAAGGAAGGTTTTTATAGATAATATTGAATTGTTAGAATTTCTGGCAAATAAACCACAACCAGAGGTGCGGCTGTACATCCGCTGTTCCCGGGGAACATATATTAGAAGCATAGCAAATGATCTGGGTAATTTCCTTAAAACGGGGGCAACCCTGAAATTTTTGCTCCGTACCCGCTCCGGTCCCTTTTTGTTAAACGATAGTAATCTTCTTCACGAAGATTTTATCCTTATTCCTCCGGAACAGGTATTTCAAGATTTTCCTAAAATTAACTTGACCGGGGAGCAGTATCTCAGGGTAAAAAATGGCGGAGGGGTAAAGGTTGAAACTAAAGGGGAAAATTTCGGACCGGTTTTTGCTTATTACGAAGGAAAGATTATAGCCACAGGCATGATTTGCGGGCAAATTTTTCAACCGGAAAAGGTTTTCCGGTTCGGGGAGTGAGTAATAGTTGCGGGTTTTTTACGGTTCCGGGGAGTTTACCTTAAATTGCCCTGTGGTGTTAGCTTTAGGCAATTTTGACGGAGTGCATCTTGGCCACCAGAAGCTTTTGCAGGTTACCCGGGATTTAGCCGAGAAAATCGGGGCCTGTCCCGGTGTATATACATTTTGGCCCCATCCTCTGGTAGTGCTTCAGGGAAAACAGGTAAAATATATCCTTCCTTTAGACGAGCGGCTGAAACGATTTGCTGCGGAAGAGCTGGAATTTACTGTGTTAGAAGATTTTACCCCGGAATATGCCCGGCTTTCTCCCGAGGAGTTTATTAAGATGCTTTTGGAAAATTTTAATTTGGCGGGAGTAGTGGCGGGTTTTAATTATACTTTTGGCCATCTGGGAGCCGGCAGGGTAACGGACCTGATTAAAGCGGGAGAACGTTTTGGGTTTAAAGTGGAGGTGGTTGAGCCGGTTACCTATGGCCAGGAAGTGGTGAGTTCAACGGCAATCCGGGAAAAATTAGCGGCCGGGGATATTGTTAAGGTCAACGGTATGCTTGGCTACACTTATTTTTTAAAAGGTAAGGTAATCGGGGGCGATAAGCTTGCCCGGAAAATTGGCTTTCCTACTGCCAACATAATGCCGGAGGAAAACTTGGTTTTACCGCAGTATGGCGTTTACTTGGTAGAAGTAGAAATAACCGGGGAAAAGGTAAAGATACCGGGCGTTGCTAACCTCGGAGTTCGACCGACGGTAAAAGACGAAAGTCGTCCGCTTTTAGAGGTTCATCTTTTAAATTATAAAGCTAATCTTTATCACCGGGAGTTGAAGGTAGGCTTTTTAAAGAAAATTCGCCCCGAAAAAAAATTTAATTCCCTGGAAGAATTAAAAAAACAAATCGAGTTAGATGTGAAAGAAGCTTTACAAGGAATAAAATAAACTTTTGGCTCATAACCTTTACCGAAAGGTGGGTTTGGGCCGTGTACAACCTGAAGGACAGAAAAGAACAGTTTTACCGGGAACTGATTTCGGAAATTTCCCGGATAATTTTAAAAAAAGATTTCATTAAATTAAAAAAAGATTTGACCAAACAATATAAAAAAGCTAAAATAAAAGATGCGGAATCCGCTGCCTTAGAAGATGCTTTAATTGCCTTTTTGTCCAAGAAACTTGAGGACATTTAGGCTTAACCGGAGGTTAGGTTTATTACTTGACCTCTGGCGATTATGGTAGGAGGAGGTGAAGGAAGTGGCTTTAACACAAGAACAGAAAATGGAAATTATCGCCAAGTACCAGCTGCACGAAAAGGACACCGGTTCGCCGGAAGTACAAATTGCCATTTTAACCGAAAGGATCAACCAGCTGACCGAGCACTTAAAGGTGCACAAAAAGGATTTCCATTCCCGGCGCGGACTCTTAAAGATGGTAGGCCAGCGGAGGTCTCTTCTTAATTACTTAAAGCGGAAAGACTTTGAGCGTTACCGCGCCATTGTCGAAAAATTAGGTTTAAGGAAATAAAGCGGGGATTACCCCCGCTTTTCCTATATCAGGAATTTTCTTAAGTATTATTGATTTTTTGGCAGGAAATACTATAAATAATGTCGAATTTTTTTACAATATATTACGGGATTTTAAGGAGGTTATTTGCGATAGATATGACCACAGGAAGGCAGATTTTAGAAAAAGAAATAATGATTGCAGGAAGGCCGTTAAAGCTTACCGCAGGTAAAGTCGCAACCCAGGCCAGCGGTGCAGTTTTAGTAAGCTACGGCGATACCGTAGTTCTGGTAACGGCTACCGGAAGCAAGGAGCCAAGGGAAGGAATAGACTTCTTCCCCTTAACGGTAGATTACGAAGAGAGGTTTTACGCTGTTGGTAAAATACCCGGTGGTTTTATTAAACGGGAAGGGCGCCCCAGTGAAAAGGCGATATTATCGGCGCGCTTAATTGACCGTCCCATCCGGCCTCTTTTTCCCAAAGGCTTTAAAAACGATGTCCATATTGTAGCAACGGTTTTATCGGTAAATCAGGATAATCCGCCGGAAATTGCCGCAATGAACGGAGCTTCGGCTGCTCTTACCCTTTCCCATTTGCCGTTTTTAGGTCCCATTGGGGCTGTGGTGGTGGGGTTGGTGGATGATGAACTGGTGATAAATCCCACCATTGAACAGGCGGAAAAAAGCCGGCTGCATTTGGTGGTTGCGGGGACCAGAGATGCGGTGATGATGGTGGAAGCAGGTGCCCAGGAAGTACCCGAAGAAATTATGATTGAAGCTATTACGAGAGGCCATGAAGAAGTTAAGAAAATTGTAGCCTTTATCGAAGAGTTTCGGGAAGAGGCCTTAAATCTTGGACTGGCCAGGGAAAAGATGGAAGTAGTGTTGGAAGATAAGGAAGAGCTTAAAGAAGCGGTTACCGCTGAAGCTTATCCCCTTCTTAAAGAAGCAATTGAAAAAATTATAGCGGAAAAATTTAACAAACAGGAGCGGGATGAATATCTTGAAAATTTAAAAAAGGAACTTACAACCAAGTTTTTGGAAACTTATCCCGAAGAAGAGCTTACCATTAAAGGCATCCTGGACAGCATTCAAAAAGAAATCGTTCGGCAGAAGATCTTAAAAGAAGGTATTAGAATTGACGGCCGGAAAACCAATGAAGTGCGGCCAATCTGGTGTGAAGTAGGACTACTGCCGCGGACCCACGGTTCCGGTCTCTTTACCCGGGGACAAACTCAAGTTTTAAGTATCGTTACCCTGGGGGCTGTAGGTGATGTGCAAATTCTTGATGATTTAGGAATAGAGGAATCCAAACGGTTCATGCATCATTATAACTTCCCGCCTTACAGCGTTGGTGAGGTTCGCCCGATGCGCGGACCGGGGCGGCGGGAAATCGGCCATGGAGCGTTGGCCGAAAGAGCGCTGGAACCGGTGATTCCGCCGGAGGAAGTTTTCCCCTACACTATCCGGATAGTATCGGAAGTTTTGGAGTCTAACGGTTCAACTTCCATGGGTTCGGTTTGCGGTAGCACCTTAGCGTTAATGGATGCCGGTGTTCCTATCAAAGCGCCGGTAGCTGGCGTGGCTATGGGTTTAATTAAAGAAGGAGATGAAGTAGCCATTTTAACCGACATCCAGGGAATTGAAGACGCTTTAGGGGATATGGACTTTAAAGTTGCCGGTACCAAAGATGGCATCACCGCTTTGCAGATGGATATTAAAATAGCTGGCGTTACCCGGGAAATCTTAACCAGGGCTTTAGCTCAGGCCCGGGAAGGCCGGATGCATATTTTGGGCAAGATGTTGGAAGTAATTTCCGAACCCAGGAAAGAGCTTTCGCCCTATGCTCCGCGAATTATCTTTACCACTGTTGATCCGGAAAAGATTCGGGATATAATTGGGCCCGGTGGGAAGATAATTAAGAAAATTATTGATGAAACAGGAGTTAAAATCGATATTGAGGACGACGGACGGATTTTCATTGCAGCGGTGGATAAGGCAGCGGGGGAAAAAGCTCTTAACATCATTGAAAACCTCACTAAAGAAATAGAAGTAGGTAAGGTTTATCTCGGAAAAGTTACCCGGATAGCTGACTTTGGAGCTTTTGTGGAAGTAGTTCCAGGGGTACTGGGCCTTCCCGGCAAAGAAGGCTTGGTACATATCAGTCAGCTTGCCCATTCCCGGGTCAAGAGAGTTGAGGATGTGGTTAAAGAAGGCGATCAGATATTAGTAAAAGCTATTGGTTACGACAACCAGGGAAGACTGAAACTTTCCCGGAAAGATGCGATTCCGGCGGAGGAAGAGCGGGAAAAGAAAAATCCTCCGATTCATAAACCCCGAAGGGAAGGAAGATAAATGAACGTTGGCTTACACCTTTCCATTGCCGGAGGGCTCTTAAAACTTAAAGAAAGAATCCTAAAAAATAAAACCGAAGGGGTGCAAATCTTTTCCCGAAGCCCCCGGGGTGGAGAAGCTAAACCCTTTAACGAAAAAGAGTTAAAGGGTTTTTTAGAGTTTAAAGAGGAGTATAAGCTTTATCCTTTAGTAGTTCATGTACCGTATGTGATGAATTTAGCTTCTCCCGACGAAGAAATGTTTCAAAAAAGCGTGGCCATGATCCGGGAAGACCTTTACCGCTCGGATCAGCTAAAAGCTGACTTTTTGGTAGTGCATGTAGGAAGCCACCGCGGGGCCGGCGAAGAGCGGGGATTAGCCCGGATGGTGGAAGGGCTTAAAATATTGCTTTCGGAGAATTTCAGGACAAGAATCTTAATAGAAAATACCGCCGGTAGCGGTAATGAAATGGGATATTCCATTGACCACCTGGCTTATATCATTTCCGAGACCGGTCATGAGGAGCTTGGAATTTGCCTTGATACCTGTCATTTGCTGGCGGCCGGCTATGATGACGTTTCACCGGAAGGAATTGCCGCTTTTTCCCGGGAGTTTAAGGAGAAAATCGGGGAAGAGCGCTTTTGTCTTCTCCATGTAAACGACTCCAAACACCCCATTGGCTCGCGAAAAGACCGGCATGAAAACTTAGAGCAGGGGTATATAGGGAGAGAAGGGTTTATCAACTTACTGAATTCTTCCTTTTTTAACCGGGTGCCGTGGGTATTAGAGACGCCGGAACCGGGGATTGAAGAAGATTTGGTGAAGCTAAAAAAGCTAAGGGAAGAAGTCCTGAAAATTCCAGCGGATCGTTAATCGTCTCATAGATTAGGATACTTAAAAGCCTGGCTTATGCTTTTTGGGGAAAAAGCGTAAAGCCGGGTTTTCGTATTTTACGGGGCCTTAGCTAATTTGGCAAAAAGGTTAGAAATAGTTACAATTGTAGTGTCTGCTTTTATACCTTCTTAAAAGCGTCCAAGGAAGGGCAGTCTTTTGCTTTTCCGTAAACCAACTTTTAAGGAGGGATAAAATGAAAAAGTTTTTTGCGGTGTTTTCGTTAGTTTTAATGCTGTTACTCCCTGTTGCAGTAGTGTCTGAAGCTTTAGCTTCGCAGGTGGTCTATTACAAGGTTGGAAGTTACAGCTCAAAAGTTCTGGAGATTGAGAGTAAGCTTGTTAGTTTAGGTTATAAGGTTTACAAAGTGGATAAGTATTTTGACGTTTCTACCAAAAAAGCGGTTATGGCGTTTCAGAAAAAAGAGGGTTTAAAAGTAGACGGCATCGTGGGTCCGGTAACGATGAAGCAGTTAATTGCCCGAACTTCCACTTCTGTATCCCGGAGCGCTTTTCGTATCAGTCCGGAAGACCAGGAGTTGCTTGCCCGGATGGTAGAGGCGGAAGCCGGTGCTGAGCCGTATCTGGGCAAGGTGGCGGTGGCCGCGGTAATCTTAAACCGGGTCAAGTCGCCGCTTTTTCCTAACGACGTTCGGGGAGTAATTTTGCAAAAAGGAGCTTTTGAACCAATCCTGAACGGTTGGTTCTGGCAGGTAACGGTATCTGCTGAATCGAAGAAGGCGGTGGCTGATGCGTTACGCGGTATTGACCCTTCCAACGGCGCTTTGTACTTCTATAACCCCCAAAAGTCAAACCATCCCTGGTTTGCCAACCGGGTAGTCACCGCCCGCATCGGCAACCACGTTTTTACCCTGTAGGGACGGTTCTGACAGCATCCATTTTTCTGCTGTCAGAACCGTCTTTTTTTGCTAGTTTTCACTTCCTGTGGTATAGTAAATCCGGGTGGTGGAGATGCATTTACTTTTAGCCGTTTTTTGTGCGTTTATGATAGCCCTGGGGCAAATCTTCTGGAAGCTTGGGATGGAAAAAACGCCTATTACTTTTACTTTGGCTGGTTTAATAAAATTTTTTATGAATGGATACATTATTTCAGGTATTTTCATGTATGTTACCGAAACGTTTTTGTGGTTTTGGCTTTTAGCCCGGGAACAGGTTAGTAAGATCTATCCTGTACTTTCGTTAAGCTATGTTTTTGTGCTGGTAATGGCCAGGGTAATTTTAAAGGAAAAAATTGTTTTTCACCAGGTAATTGGCGTGTTGCTGGTTGTATTAGGCTTAAGTTTAATTGTGAAAAGGTAGTTTACAAAGCAAAAAAATCTTACTATAATATCTTTTGTTGAAAAATACTCAACAAATTCATAGCAGGTGGTTTTAAGTGGAAAAACGTTGCCCTATTTGCTACTGCATTATTGAAGAGGGACAGGAGATTTGTCCTGACTGTGAAATGGACAAGGCTTTGTTGGAATTGTACGTGGAGCAGTAACCCCGTAATTTTACGGGGTTTATTTTTTTAGAAGGAATTTTTCCTGGAATGTCTAATACTATGTGGAAGGTAAAGTAGTTCGGTTGCTAAAGGAGAGTTGCTTTAATGGATATCCTGATGCATCTTGCGGAGGAAAAAATTAGGGAAGCTATGGAAAATGGGGTTTTTGATAGTCTTCCGGGAAAAGGGCAAAAAATTATTCCCGAAGATTTATCGATGATTCCGGAAGATTTACGTGCAGGGTATATCATTTTAAAAAATGCCGGCGTGCTTCCTGAAGAAATGCAGCTTAAAAAAGAATTGGTGACTTTACAAAATCTTATCGATTGCTGCTATGATGAAGAAGAAAAAAGAGAGTTAAAGAAAAAAATAAACGAAAAAATCCTGCGCTTTAATCTTTTAATGGAAAAGCGAAAAAAACAAAATTCACCGGTTTTAAAAGCGTATCTTAACAAAATTTATGGCCGTTTTAGATAAGGGGAGAGGAGTTTTGGTTTTAAAATTAAAAAACGTAACTTTCATCCGCGACAATAAACAAATCCTAACCGATGTCAACTGGGAAGTATTTCCTGGTGAACATTGGGCGGTTTTGGGTTTAAATGGAGCAGGTAAGACTACCCTTCTAAACCTTATCTGCGGGTATTACCAGCCATCGAAAGGTGAGGTGGAAGTACTCGGGAAGAAGTTTGGCCGCTATGATTTAAGGGAGCTTCGCCGGGAGATTGGCTTTGTAAGTTCTTCTTTGCAGGAAAAGCTTTATGTTCGGGAAACAGCCCTGGAAGTAGTGCTAAGCGGTATTTTTGCTACCATAGGGCTTTTTGACCTGCCAAAGGAAGAAGATGTAGAAAAAGCCCTTCGGCTTTTAGAAAAATTTAACTTAAATAGCCTGGCTAACAGCCAGTATCAAACTCTGTCGCAAGGGGAAAAGCAAAAAGTTTTAATAGCCCGGGCTTTAATTAATAATCCCCGCCTTTTAATCTTAGATGAACCGGCGGCAGGATTGGACCTTTTAGCCCGGGAGGAACTACTTACCGATATTGACTCCCTTTGTCGGGAGGAAAGTGGACCTGCAATTATTTTGGTATCGCATCATACCGAGGAAATTGTGGCAGGGATAACCCATGTCCTGTTGTTAAAAAATGGTGAGGTTTTTGCCGCGGGCAAAAAAGACGAGGTACTGACTTCAGAGCTTTTAACAGATTTTTATGATCTGCCGGTTAAAGTTGAAAAAGAGGGAGAAAGGTATTGGCTTAAGGTTTTTAAGAGCAGGATGTAAATGAACGAAAATGCCACTATAGTTTCATTTTTTCCGATGAGGTTAAAACGAAGCTTGAATCTACAGCTATAGACCTTGGAAGTAGCGGTTTTGATTATTACTACGGCTATGGCCTGGTAAATGCCTACAATGCTATACAATAACCCGGAATTTGCTTCCGGGTTATTTTTTTGCCTTTTTTATATTTTGGCGCCTTTCTCTTTAAGGATTTTTACTGCTTCTTCTACTTTATCTTTTGTTGTTACTGCAGTTACCAAAAACGCCTCACCCCCGGCTGTGCCATATTCTTTAGCGGCCATTCCCGATACTGATGGGTCAGCTGATAAAAGCACCGGGGCATCATTATCGCCAAACTGGTTGGCATCAGCGGAGTAAAGGCTTAAACCGGTTCCGCTCACTCCTTGGCCGGAAATCGGGTTATTAATTTCCGGATTGCTGGCAACACCATATCTACTCACCCGGTCAACCTGTACGTCATTAATTCCATTAGCTTTAAGGGCTTCGGCGGCATCTTTAGCTTTGGCACTGGAGGAAAAGTACGCTAAAATTGACTGTTCATTTTTTTTAAGTTCCATCGCTTAATACCTCCTTAAGCATAGTATTTACCAGGTGATGATCAATGTTGCATTTTTTAAAAAATGAATGCCATTCATTGTGAAAATATAACAATTAAAGAAAAAAATATTGTTAAATCTGGGCAAAAGACTTATTTTAAAGGCAAAAAATTTATTTTATAAAGAGTAAAGGAAAAAAGAGAAAATTGTAGAAAATTTCAAATAGTCTCTAAATTTTTATAAAAACTTGGGGGGATAATATGGAGGCAAGAGGAAAGTATGGTTTTGAAGATCCCGCGCTGCGGCTACTTTTTACCTTAGCCGGCACAACTGGGGTTCGCGGTTTGCAATCGGTGGTAATTGCACCAAGGCTGTTTATTGGGATTCAGGCCCTAAATACGCTGGCAGGAATGGGAAAAGCTATAGCCCGAAACAACCGGGTATTAATTATTACCGATAAAATAATCCGACCGTCTGCAGAGAAGGTAAAAGAAGCATTGGAACAAGTGGGCTATTATGTGGAAATGTGGGATGAAGTTCAACCGGAACCACCTGTGGAAAATATCTTAAAAGGGGTGGAAACAGTAAAAAACAATGATGCTTCGATACTTATTGCCGTAGGCGGCGGCTCGGTTATTGATGCAACTAAAGTGCTCTGGCTACTTTATGAAAGACCAGATGTTGATTTTCGGAAAATATCTCCAATAGAACCCCTTGGTCTCAGGAAAAAAGCTATTTTTGTTGCCATTCCCACAACTGCTGGTACTGGTTCCGAGGCTACTTCGGCAGCAGTTATTACCGAAGGTGGACACAAAATGAGCCTTACCCACCCGGAATTTGTACCCGATATTGCAATCTTGGACCCGCGCTTTACTGTTTCACTGCCTCCCAACTTGACGCTCTGGACTGGAGTTGATGCCTTAGCCCATGCGGTAGGTGCTTATTTAAGCGGGGGCTGGGCCAATGAGTATACCGATGCCTTTGCCCTTCAGGCCTTAAAATTGATATTTAAATTCTTGCCCCGGGCGGTAGCTGACGGCAAAGATTTAGAAGCTCGGCAGAAAATGTTAATAGCGGCTAATCTTGCTGGTTTAGCATTCAGTAACTCGGCTCCGGGTATCGATCATGCCCTGGGACATACTTTAGGTAAAAAGTTCGGTTTACATCATGGCTTATGTGTAGGAGCGTTTTTACCGTATGTGTTTGAATTTTATTCCAAGCGCTTAAGCAAAACCGAAGAGCTTGCTCAGGCCCTCAATTATAAAAACAGTGAGGAATTTTTAGATGGTTTAATCGAATTTTACCAAAAACTTGGTTTTGTTTATAAATTTAGCGATTATCCACAGGTTACTGTCGACGCTTTTAATGCTGCGTTGCCAGAATTAGTATCCTGGGCTTTGATAGATCCGGTTACTATCGTAAGTCCGATACCTGTGACTCCCAAGGATTATGAGGAGATTTTTGTAGCGGCCTTTAATGGAATACTTAAGGAAGGAGTGAAATAATGTTAGGTTATACCGGGAAAATTGCTTATATAGATTTATCAACAAAAAAGGTTGAGATAAAGCCTACAACACCTAAGCTTGCCGAAAAATTTATCGGCGGCAGTGGCCTTGCGGCGAGACTTCTTTATGAGCATCTAAAACCGGAAATAGATCCTTTAGCTCCAGAAGCTTATGTGGCCGTAATGGCCGGACCGGTTACCGGTACTGCTCTTCCTGGTTCTTCGCGTTTTGCTATTTGTGGTCGCTCACCCCTTACAGGTTTTTGGGGGGAAGCAACTTCTGGAGGGAAATTTGGGGCTTACCTTAAGAAAGCTGGTTTTGATGGATTAATAATTACGGGCAAGGCTCCGGAAATGGTTTATCTTGTGGTGCAAAAGGGCAATGTTGAGATAAAACCAGGTAATAATTTAAAGGGCCTTGATACTTATGAAGTCCAGGAAGAACTTAAAAGAATTTACGGCAATAATGTAAGTGTTGCCTGTATTGGTGTTGCTGGGGAAAATTTAATGCCGATGGCGGCGGTGATTAACGACCACGGCCGGGCTGCAGGTAGAATGGGATTTGGTGCAGTGTTTGGCAGTAAAAATTTAAAGGCAATCGTAGTAGATGGGCAAGGTGAGGTACCGGTAGCTGATAAAGAATCGCTCAAAGCCTTGGCTCAGGAATTAACTTCTCGCTATAGAAAAGATGCACAGCTTTTTACCCAGTACGGCACGTTAGGCTATCTTGATATTGGTTACTACTTTGGAGACGTTCCCGTAAAGTATTTTACAAAAGGACTGTTTCCTATTGATAAAATAAACGCTAAAAGATTTCGAGAAGAATATGCAGTGCACCCTAAAGCTTGCTGGGGCTGTCCGATAGCTTGCGGGCGTGAACTTAAATTTAAAGGAAGAACGGTAGATGGTCCTGAGTATGAAACTGCTGTTTCTTTTGGCCCCCTTTTACAAAACTTTGACCTTGATACTATTGTCGAAGCAAATGACCTTGCTAACCGCTATGGTTTTGACACCATTTCATCCGGTGTTACTTTAGCCTTGCTCATGTATTTAAAAGAGGAAAATTTACTTCCTGAAAACTTAAAAGCTGAAGTACCTGAATTTGGTGATGCCCTGGGAATTCTTGAAGCTTTAAAACTTACAGGGGAAAATTGGGGTATTGGCAGATTAATTGGTCAGGGGGTTGTTAAAGCTTTAGAAGAGTTAGGTTTATCTCAAGAATGTGCAGCAGCGGTAAGAAAATTAGAAATCCCAATGCATGAACCCCGGGCTTTTACCGGCCAGGCTTTGTCTTATGCTACTGGACCGCGGGGAGCCTGCCACCAGCGCGGCGACTTTTTTGAAGTGGACCTGGGAATTGTCAAAGACGAGGATTTAGGAATTGTACCAGGACCAAGGAACAGCATTGAGGGCCGTGTAGCTGTGGTTGCTAAATTTCAAAGTTTAAGAGAACTTGATAACTGCCTGGTTAAGTGTAACTTCACTTTTACCCCGCTGAAAGCGGTTATTGGAGCCTTATCCTTTATTACTGGTGTATCCTGGAGCCCGGAAAAAGTTTTGGCGGCGGCTAACAATTCCCTGACAATTAAGAGAGCAATCTCCTTTAATTTAGGAAGCAGTCCGGCCGATGATAAGTTACCCGGGCATGTGAAAAAGCCTCTTACCGAAGGGGGAGCCTTTGGTAACGTTCCGGAGATTGAAAAGTATCTACCTGAATTTTATAAACTTCGGGGCTGGAATTCCGATGGCACCATTCCCCAGGAATTTTTAGCGAGGTTACTGGCGGATGATTAAAATTAAGGTAAATTATGCTTTAATTTATGACCTTCCCAAAGAAGAAATTGAACTTGCGGCAGGAAGTATTGAAGAGTTAAAGGAGCTTTTGGCCTCAAGACTTAAAAATCCCTTTAGTATTGCGGTTAACGGACAGATAGCAACTGATAACCAGCTGCTAAAAGATGGGGATGAAGTATTTGTCTTTCCCTACTTAAGCGGTGGTTAAAAGGAAAACACCCCGGAGGTTTAACTTCGGGGTGTTGTTACATATCGGAAAAAATAGCGGTGATTTTTTGCGCGGTAGCTTTAACTTTGTCAGTGTAAAAATTAATTGTTTCTTCATTCACTGAAGAAGCAAGCCCGATGCACGATACAACCATACGAACACTTCCGCTGTTATCAAAAACAGGAGCGCTAATGCCAAAAACCCCCGGAGTGTGTTCTTCAAAGCTCACCGCATAGCCTTGCTGCCGAATTACCTCCAAACTTTGAAAAAATTCCTCTACATTAGTAATACTTTTGTCGGTAAATTGCCTGATTCCTACCTCTTTTACAATTTCCCGGGCTTCTTTTTCTGGAAGGAAGGCCATATAACATTTTCCAAAGGAAGCACTGGTTACCGGAAACGATTGACCGATACTGACGGTAATTCGTATGGCTGCCTCCGGCTCTTCTTTGGCAATGTAAACCAGGCGGTTATTGGCGATTGGCTCTACAAGGACACAGGTTTGTTTGGTGACATCAGCCAGTTCTTTTAAATACTGTTTGGCAATTTTTAAGTAGTCGTTGAATTCGGAAGCACGGCTACCTAAAACAATTAAAAAGGATCCCAGGCTGAACTGCCTGGTGTTTTTGTCGTAGGATACCAGCCGGTAATCCAAAAGAACCTTTAAAATGCGGTGACAGGAACTTTTATTGATATTTAAGTCCCGGGAGATTTCGGCAAGGGTGCGATTTTTATTCCGGTATCTACTTAAATAAGTTAAGATTTTGATGGCCATTTCCACGGCCGGGGCTCCCGATTTATTTTCTTTTTCTTCCAAAGCCATAACGTCACCTCTCCTGATTTATCATACCACTACCAGTTGCTAAAGCGAAATTGTCAGAAAATTTTTAAATTTATTGCAAAATTATTGACATAAAAATTTAAATCCCGTTATACTATATATAAGACAATTATTTCATATATAAAACAAAAAAGCAAGAGGGAGGGGTGCTATGGATTTTACGATCAGTGAAGAACTGCAAATGATGGTGCAGACGGTCAAGGATTTTGTGGATAACGAAGTCGACCCTATCAGCCAGCAAATTGATGAAGAAGACCGGGTGCCGGAGGAGATTATCCAGAAAGCAAGAGAACTTGGGCTTTTTGGTTTGAGCATCCCGGAAGAGTATGGCGGTGTGGGCAGTATTGGCATGCTGGGCAAATGTATTATTTATGAGCAACTTGGACGTACCGCCAATGGTTTTACCACTTTAATTGGTGCGCATACCGGTATTGGTACCACCGGTATCGTGGAGTTAGGCACCGAAGAACAAAAAAGAAGATATTTACCTGACCTTGCCTCGGGGAAAAAATTAGCTGCCTTTGCTTTAACTGAACCCGAGGCTGGTTCTGATGCCGCAAGTATCAGAACAACAGCCGTTAAAAAGGGAGACCGCTATATTTTAAACGGGGTAAAGCATTTTATCACCAACGGTCCCGATGCCGATGTCTTTACCATTATTGCGGTAACCGATAAAAGCAAAGGGGCTAAAGGTGGGATAACGGCGTTTATTGTCGAAAAGAACTTTCCGGGCTTTAGAGTGGGAACTATTGAGAAAAAAATGGGACTGCGAGGTTCTCATACCTCGGAAATTATCCTGGAAGACTGCGAAGTTCCGGAAGAAAACGTCCTGGGCAATGTCGGCGAAGGTTATATCAATGCCCTGAAAATCCTGGCTAAAGGGCGGGTAGGACTGGCTGCTCGCTGTGTTGGTTCCATGCAAAAACTTTTGGAACTGTCTACCCGGTATGCCCAGCAGCGGGTCCAGTTTGGTAAGCCTATTTCGTCTTTCCAGGCTATTCAGCATATGCTGGCGGAAATGGCCGTAGATATTGAAGCAACCAGATGGTTTGCCTACCGGGTAGCCTGGCTTGTGGACCAGGGAGCAAAGGTCATTAAAGAGGCCGCTGCCGTCAAACTGTTTGCTTCGGAAGCGTACGGCCGGGTGGTCGATAAAGCGGTACAGATTTTTGGCGGCATGGGTTATATGAAAGAGTTTCCCATTGAAAGATACTACCGGGATGCCCGGATTACCAGGATTTATGAAGGAACTTCGGAAATTCAGAAGAATATCATAGCCTCCCAGATTTTAAAGGAACTGGGGTAATAAAGGGGTGGCTTGCATGCGGCGGGTAGCCATCATTGGAGCCGGGCAAACTCCCTACGGCGATTTTCCCGAGCTGGGGGTTAAAGAGCTTTTTGCTATGGCTTTTAAGGAAGCAATAGAGAGTGTCGATAAAGGGATTGCCCCCCATGAAATCCAGCAGGCCTTTATTGGTTCTTTAAGTGCTGGCAGTGGTTTTCAATTAGGACAGCTTGCTCCCTTATTAATGGGACATGTGGGTTTACCCAATGTTCCGGCGGTAAGGGTGGAAAATGCCTGTGCTTCGGGGGGATTTGCTTTATATAATGCGATTAATGCGGTTGCTTCCGGACAGTGCGATGTTGCTCTTGCAGCCGGAGTTGAAAAAATGCGGGATGTTTCTTCGACCAAAGCCAAATACTGGCTTGGGATTTCCGGCGATACCGAGTTTGAAAGACTGGCAGGCTTAACTTTTGCCGGGATTTACGCTATAATTGCCCGGCGCTATATGGAGGAATACGGCCTTACCCGGGAGCAGCTGGCCAAAGTAGCGGTGAAAAACCACTATCACGGCAAAATGAATCCCAAGGCTCAATTCAGACAGGAAATAACGGTGGAAACGGTGTTAAAGGGAGCACCGGTAGCTGACCCCTTTACGGTGTGGGACTGCTCACCTACCAGTGACGGAGCAGCGGTTGTCTTACTTTGCAGTGAAGACCGGGTAAAAGAGTTTACCGACCATCCAGTCTTTATCATCGGCTATGGAATTGGCTCCGATTACCTGGCTTTGCAGGATCGAGACAGTATTACAAGTTTTAAAGCCACCCGGCAGGCAAGCACCAGAGCTTACCGGATGGCCGGGATAACTCCAAAAGAAATTGATTTTGCGGAAGTGCATGATTGCTTTACTATTGCTGAAATTTTAGCTTACGGGGACCTTGGCTTTGGCGAAAAGGGAGAGGTGATTAGGCTTTTGGAAGAAGGGGAGACCTACCTTGGCGGACGCCTTCCGGTAAATGTCAGTGGCGGACTAAAAAGTAAAGGCCATCCCATTGGAGCTACCGGCTGCGGTCAGGCTTACGAAGTGTTTAACCAGCTCCTGGGAAGGGCTAAAAATCCAGAGCGCCAGATAAAAAATGCCGAAGTAGGCTTGTCCCACAATGTAGGCGGTTCCGGAGGAACGGCAGCGGTGTTTATTTACCGGAGGGAGGGGTAGCGATGGAAGTGGGGATAGTAAGTTACGGCACCTATTTCCCCGGCCTTGGAATAACCAGGAGCGAATACCAGAAAGCCCTGGGCAACTGCGGAGCAAACTTCAGTGAGAAAACAGTTGCCGATTTTGATGAAGATTCGCTAACGATGGGTATAGCTGCTGCCAGGGATGCTCTTTTTGAAGGTATAAATCCTGAAGAAATTTCCTTTTTGACCTGGGCTTCCACCAGTCCACCTTACAGTGAAAAATTGCTTTCCGGCAGTATTGCGGAAATGCTCGGACTTAAAAAAAATCTATTTTCAGCTGAATACGGCCAATCTACCCGGGCCGGCGGTGAGGCTTTTTTAACGGCAGTAAGCTTAGTAAAAGGAGGCTTTGGCCAAAAAGCTCTGGTTATCGTGGCTGATGCTCCCAGGGCAAATGTTAAAGACCCCATTGAGCACGGACTGGCTGCAGGCAGTGCTGCCTTTATCCTGGGAACAGAAAATCCTCTGGCTGTGGTAGATAACTTTGTAGCTCTGGTCCAGGAAAATTTAGGCGAACGTTTTCGCAAAGCTGGCAGCGGTGAAATAAAAGATATTGGCGTTAAAACCTTTACCGGTGAGGCCTATCAAAAGTTGATAGCAAAGGCGGTAACCGAACTTTTGGAAAAAGAAAATTTAAAGCCGGCTGATTACAATTATGCTGTCTTTCACGAAATTGAAAGCCGCCTTCCCCTGAAAGCTGGCAAAAAACTTGGTTTTACTGACGAACAAATGCTGCCAGGCCTGCTTTACGAAAATACGGGTGATACCGGTGCTGCTTCTCCCTTTTTAAGTCTGGCGGCAGTTCTGGACCGGGCTAAACCGGGAGAAAAAGTAATTGTAACCACTTATGGTTCCGGCGCCGGGGTGATAGCTTTTAGTTTAACTGTGAAAAAACCAGCAAATAGAGTGCCGGTTCGAGAAAAGCTTGCCTCAGGGAAAAAATATTTAAATTTTATTCAGTACCTCAGAGTTAAGAGGTATTTATAAGGGGTGAAGCCATGGGTGCGCATATTTCGATCCCTATGTACCAGCGGGCGGTAAAACAGAGATACCGCCTGGTAGGTTTAAAATGCTCCAACTGCGGTCAAATAATTTTTCCCCCCAAGGCTGGCTGTAAATCCTGCGGGGCGCTGGATAATTTTACCGAAGTGCAATTAAGCGGGCGCGGCAAAATTTATTCCTATACCGTTATTGCTGGAGCGGGAGCGCCTCCGGAATTTTCCGAAGAAGCGGCATACCGGGGAGCTTATCCGGTGGTGCTGGTGGAATTGGAGGAAGGTCCCCGGATTATAGCTCAATTGACCGAACCGGTACCGGCAGAAATTAAAATTGGGATGCCGGTGGAGATGGTTTTGCGGCAAATTTACACGGAAGAAGATGTAATCCGCTATGGTTATAAGTTTAAAGTCCTTGAAGGAGAGAAATAAAGCTGGCAAAAGTAATTGCTGGCAGTGAAAAAGAACAAAAGGGAGGTATCTTTTATGGAAGTTAAAAAAATTTGTGTTGTTGGGGCCGGCAACATGGGTCACCAGATTTCTCTGGCTGCAGCTTTGGCCGGCTATCAAGTCACCTGTACCGACATTAACGAAGAAATTTTAAACAAGGCCAAAAAATTTGTGGAAACCTACTTACCAGAAAGGGTGGCGAAAGGAAAACTTACCGAGGAAGCAGCTAATAAAGCTAAAGAGAACCTGACTTTTACCTTGAGTCTGGAGGAAGCCTGCAAAGATGTGGACTTTGTCATTGAAGCGGTAATTGAAAAGCTGGATGTCAAGCGGGAATTATTTAAAAAGCTTGATGAACTTACCCCTCCCCATGCCATTTTAGCTACCAACAGCTCCTACATTGTCAGCTCCAAAATTGCCGATGTTACCAAACGCCCGGAAAAAGTTTTAAATATGCATTTCTTTAACCCAGCTCTGGTCATGAAACTGGTTGAAGTGGTTAAAGGACCTCATGTTGCCGATGAAACTGCAGAAGTGACGATGGAAGTAGCCCGGAAAATGGGCAAAGTTCCGGTTTTACTGCAAAAAGAAATTTACGGCTTTCTGGTAAACCGCATTTTAGCGGCTATTAAGGCTGAAGCGTTCTATTTGTATGAAATAGGAATAGCCGATTATAAGGATATTGATACTGCGGTGGAACTTGGCCTTGGTCACCCGATGGGACCCTTTAGGTTAATGGATTTAACCGGTATCGACCTTACTTATTACGTTGAAATGGAAAGATACCGGGAAAGCCGGGATCCTGCTATGAAGCCATCGCCTACTGTAGTGGAGAAATTTGTTAAAGGAGAATGGGGCCGGAAAGTTGGTAAAGGCTTTTATGATTACACCCAGGAGAAAAAATAGAAAGCGGGGAGATTTGCGGTGGAATTTGAAAAAATTAAATTTGAGGTTGCGGACGGTTATGCCGTTATTTACCTAAACAACCCGCCGGTAAATGCTCTTGGCCAGAAAGTTTTAAAAGATTTACAAAAAGCTTTGCAGGAAATTGAGAAAAATCCCGAGATTCGGGCGGTAATAATTAGCGGGGAAGGAAGCAAGGTTTTCTGTGCCGGGGCTGACATTACGGAATTTGCTGACCGGGCTAAAGGAATTTTACCGGAAGTGGAAGGAAGTGCTCTTTTCCGGCAAATTGAGCTTTTCCCCAAGCCGGTGATTGCAGCGCTAAACGGTAGCTCCTACGGCGGAGGAACCGAATTAGCAATAAGCTGTCACCTGCGCATTTTAGCAGACGATGCTTCCATGGCTCTGCCCGAGGTAAAACTGGGAATTATCCCCGGCTGGGGAGGTACCCAGAGGTTACCCCGGTTAATTGGTAAAACCAGAGCGTTGGAAGCAATGCTTACCGGAGAGCCTATAACCGCTGAAGAAGCCTTAAGGTACGGGCTGGTAAATAAAGTTGTACCTAAAGACCAGGTACTGACAGAAGCCCGGGCGCTGGCAGCTAAGCTTGCCAAAGGGGCGCCCATTGCTATGCGGGAAATTTTAAAGGCGGTAACTTTAGGGCTGGATACTTCAATAGAAGAAGGTTTAAAAATTGAGAAAGAAGGTTCCAAAGTGGCGTTTAGCAGTGAAGATGCGGTGGAAGGAAGAACTGCTTTCTTTGAAAAACGGCCGCCGAATTTTAAAGGCCGGTAAAAGGGGAGGGGGAAAATGCGTGATGCGGTAATTGTGGGGGCAGTAAGAACGCCCATTGCCAAAGAAAAAGGAGCATTAAAAGACCTGCCACCGGAGGTTTATGCGGCGGAGGTAATTAAAGAAGTAATTAAACGAAGTAAAATATCGACGATTAAACACACCAAATAAAGCGGCCAGAGGAATTTTTTTAAAAAAGTTAAGGAAGTGAGGAGCATGAACTTTGATTTACCGGAGGATTTACTGGCAATTAAGCGTTTAGCACGGGAATTTGCCGAAAAAGAAGTAAAACCCTCTGCTGATGCCGATGATAAAGCTCATCGTTTTCGCCGGGACCTGGTGCAGAAAATGGGGGAGCTTGGATTTTTAGGGTGCATTATTCCTGAAGAATACGGGGGTAATGGTCAGGGGTATTTAGCGGTAGCAATCCTCTGTGAAGAAATAGCCCGGGTGCACAGTTCTCTTAGAATTATCTTTGCTGCCAATACTTTAGGTCCTGGAGTTACTATTTACCGTTACGGAACCGAAGAAGCGAAAAAGAAGTATTTACCCGGTCTTGTCAGTGGTGCTTTAATAGGATGCTTTGCTATTACTGAACCCAATGCTGGTTCTGACGTAGCTTCAATGACCACAAAAGCTATCCGTAATGGGAACTATTATATCTTAAACGGGAGCAAAATGTGGATTTCCCTGGCGCCGGTAGCGGATATTGCTTTGGTTTATGCTTATACCGACCCAACCCGGAGGGCCAAAGGGATGTCGGCTTTTATTGTGGACTTAAACAGCGAAGGTATCACTGTTGAACCCATTGAGGAAAAACTGGGAAACTGGGCGTCACCGGTGGGGGCGATTACTTTTGAAAATGTCCGGGTTCCAGGAGAAAACTTATTAGGGCAGGAAGGGCAGGGTTTTAAAATTTGCATGCAGCAATTAGATGATACCAGGCTTGCTTCAGCCGCTGGAGCGGTTGGGGTAGCTCAGGCCTGCCTGGATGCTGCTGTTGAATATGCCAACACCCGGGAACAGTTCGGGCAAAAAGTTGGCCAGTTTCAGATGATCCAGGACTGGATTGCCCAGATGGTGGTGGAGATTGAAGCGGCTCGACTTTTAACTTACCGGGCGGCTTTTCTAAAAGATAAAGGAGTACCAAATACCCGGGAAACATCAATGGCAAAGCTTTTTGCCGGTGAAACCGCCAGCAAATGTGCCGATTATGCTTTAAGAATTTTTAGTGCCTACGGGTATTCGGAAGAGTACCCGGTAGCGCGCTATTTTCGCGATGCCAAGTACTACCAGATAGTGGAAGGAACCAGCAATATTCATAAGCTTATCTTAGCCCAGGATGCCCTGGGCTACCGTAAGGCTAACCGTAATTAAAATTGTCCGAGGGGGGGAAAGATGAGCGCTCAGGAAATTTTATTAGAAAAAAAAGAGGGTATTGCCACTATTACCTTAAACCGTCCTGAAAAAATGAATGCTTTTACCTTAGAAATGATTGACCGTTGGGTTAATTTTTTACAGGAATGCCAGCAGGATGACGCTGTAAAAGTTATTGTTTTAACCGGGAAGGGCAAAGCTTTTTGCACCGGTGGAGATTTAGAATTACTGGAAAAAACAGCTAAAAGCACTCCTCTTGCCAGTAAAAATCTTATCTGGAAGCATATTCAGAAAATACCGCTTTTGTTATGGGAAGTAATCGATAAACCGGTCATTGCGGCTATCAATGGTACGGCGGTGGGAGCCGGGCTTGATATGGCACTGATGTGTGATCTGCGTTTTGCTGCGGAATCTGCCCGCTTTTCCGAGGGATATATCAGGTTGGGCCTGGTTCCGGGGGATGGAGGAGCTTACTTCTTACCCCGTCTTATTGGTATTGCAAAAGCTTTGGAACTTCTCTGGACCGGAGATTTTATTGATGCCAGGGAGGCACATCAACTTGGACTGGTAAACCGGGTTTATCCTGATGATAAATTACTGGAGGAGACGTATAAATTTGCCGAACGGCTGGTAAAAGGGCCGGAAGTGGCGATTAGAATGATAAAAAGAGCGGTTTATCAGGGGTTAAGGATGGATTTAAGAGCTGCTTTAGACTTAATTTCTTCTCATTTTGCCATAGCGCAGTTTACCGATGACCACCGGGAAGGATTAAACGCTATAAAGGAACGTCGGCCTCCGGTTTTTTTGACAGAAGATAAGTAGATAAAAAGAAGATAAGTAGATAAAAATGGAGGAATTAATGCCGGATATAGAATCATCCAGATTTATGAGTGCACCAATCAGCCAGGTATGACTTAAAGTCCATCTATTTTTGCGTCAGCGGTTCAGCGCCTATCCCGATACCCTTGCTAAAATCGTTGATTTAGAAACGGGGGAAGATTTACCGCCGGGAGAAATTGGCGAGCTGGTAGTAAAAGGACCGCAGGTGATGAAAGGTTACTGGAATCGTCCCGAAGCGTGGGTGTACCCGATGCTTACCGGGGAGAAACGGTCAAAGCCTATATTGTGGTTAAAGAGGGTGAAACCTTAACGGAGCAGGAAGTAATTGAATTCTGCAATGCTCACCTGGCCAGGTACAAAGTGCCGCGCCTGGTGGAATTCAGATCCGAACTTCCGAAAACTGCCGTTGGTAAAGTTTTACGCCGTCTACTGCGGGAGGAAGAACTAAAAAAGCTTGGTGGTGAGAAATCTTGACTAAACCGGTGGTTTCAATTGTAAAGTTTGAGGATGCGTATCACTCCCTGAGAAAAGCCCTTGAACTCTGTGATGGCCTTTCGGGTTTAAAAAAAGATGACAAAATTTTAATAAAGCCCAACTTGGTTTCCTGGGATTTTAACCTGCCCTTTCCGCCCTTTGGGGTCGTGACAACATCGGCGGTTATGGCGGCGCTGGTTCGAATTCTCAAAGAAGAAGGATTTAGCCGGCTGACAATCGGCGAGGGTTCTCTTATGAACCCTCGCCCCATGGGAAGGCAAATTTTTAAGGTTTTGGGTTATGAAAAGCTGGCGGAAAAGTACGGTGTGGAGCTGGTAGATTTTAATGAAGAAAAGTTTACGGAAATAGATTTTGGCCCCATTAAGCTTTCGGTAGCCAATAGAGCTTTAAAAGCCGATAAAATCATTAACCTTCCGGTCTTAAAAACCCACAACCAGTGCAAAGTTTCCCTGGGGATTAAAAATCTAAAAGGTACCATTAACCGCCGTTCCAAAACCCACTGCCACGGTAAAGACTGGGATTTAGAACATACCTTTCCTCATTTAGCTACCCGGCTACCTGTTGCTCTAACTATAATTGACGGTGTTTTTGTCTTGGAAAAAGGTCCGGGTCCTACCGGCAAAGCCTATCGCAAAAACTTAATTATTGCCTCGACGGATATTTTAGCGGCTGATATTGTAGGAGCAGAAATCATGGGTTACCGGGCAGAGAAAATAGAGCATTTACGCTATTTTGCCGGTCTAACTGGGAGAAGCCTTGACCTGCAAAATCTTGAAATTCGAGGTGAAGATCTTAACGCCCACCGGCAATTTATTGATTACGACTGGGAATGGCAGGAGGGGGATTTAGGACCCATTGGTTTTGCCAAAAGGGGTATAACCGGACTTGCCATCAGAAAATACGATAGTTCCCTCTGTACCGGCTGTTCGGGAATGTATAACCCCATGCTTATAATGTTTATGTCGGCTTTTAAAGGTAAGCCTTTCCCCAATGTGGAAGTGGTAAGCGGTAAAAGGCAGCTCGCGTCACCGGGCTTTGACTATACCGTTTTATTTGGCAAATGTGTCTGTGAATTAAACAAAGATAACCCCAATATAAAACATGCTATTGCTTTAAAAGGCTGTCCGCCTTCCATAAAAGACCTTGAAGAAGGCCTCAAGGAAGCCGGTATCTTTTGCAATTATGACGAATACGTAAATTACCGGCACTACATTTTTAACCGTTACAAAAAGGAAGAAGGCTTTGATTTAGAACTTTATTCGATAAGCTAAATTCTTGAAGTAAATGAATGACTTTCAGTGCAAAACACTGAGGTTAACGGCATTCGGATGTTTTATAAAGAACACGGAAGCGGTCCACGCTTCTCTGCATCATGGGTTTAGGAGGCAATGCGGACTGGTGGAGCGATCGGTTTGTCTTTGAGATGAGTGAGGACTTCCGGTTCATTTTACCGGACAACCGGGGAGCAGGTAGAAGCGACTGCCCTGAAGAGCCCTGGACTATAGAAACCAATGCCGATGATTTAAAGGAACTTCTGGATGTCTTGAAAATAGAAAAGCTCACATTTTTGGCATTTCGATAAGCGGGATGATTGCCCAGATTTTTGCCATTAAATATCCGGAACGGGTAGAAAAACTGGTACTGGGCTGTACTTTTTGCGGAGTAAAACACGGGATACCTTCCCAGGCTCTTCTCTGGGGAGATACTTCCCTGGAGGAGCGGGCCCGCAAAACAGCTAACTTAATCTTCTGTGAAGAAACAATTAAAAAGTACCCACAGGTAATTGATTTATTTGTGGAGCGTTACATGAAACTTCCCATTTCCAGGGAAGGCTTTTTCCGCAAGCTAAATGCTATTTTGAACTTTGACAGTTTAAATGATTTAAAATCATCGTCCCAGCCTTAATCATGACCGGGATGAAAGATCAGATATTGCGCCACGAAAACTCCGATATCCTGCGAAAAAACATCCCGAACTCTCGCTTAATGAAGTTTAGCCCCGCCGGCCACGGATTTTTTGAAGAGGTACCGGAAGTATAAGATATTTTGAAAAGCTTCTTTAAAAGCTAAAACTTAACCCCCCCTGAAAAAGCTTCAGGGGGTTTTAAGTTTAGGGGGGAAGGGCAGGAGTCTTTGGAAAAAATTTTTTATTCCAAATGTTTTATTCTAGTATTGTCAATAAAACATGGGGGAGGCGGAAGAAATGTTTGAAAGGAATTACTATGTCTCTGGAAATGATATTTTAAATTTAAATCTAACTCACGGTTCGGATTTAGATGGCATTGTATGTGCGTACCTTTTTAAAACTCTTTATCCTGATGGAGTAGTACTTGCTTTTGGTTCGCCTACTGAAGCGTTTAATTTCTATAAAGAAAATCTTAGAAGTAGCGAAAAGGCAAGAGTTTTCATTACTGACCTTGGATTACCTGTGCTGGCAAAAGAATTTTCTAAGAAGGGAGCTGAGGAGATTTACTATTTCGACCATCATGAAGATTCTTGTCAGTATTCACAAAAAGCTGAGATTAACGGCTATATTGTTGATGTCAACAAATCAGCTTCTACCCTCTTCTGGGAAAATATTGGGGCTCCTGGAAATTTGAAAAAGTTGATAAAGTACGTGGAAGTAAGAGATTTATGGCAGTTGGAGGATGAAGACTGGGATAATGCTTTAAAGCTTCATTTGATCTTCAAGAAATTGGGAAGAAAAAGATTTTTAGACTTACTTATAGAAAAAAACGGTATTGTTGAAAAAATCATTGCAAATTATGAAGGATTTTCTTCAGAAGAAATAAATTTAGTCACAAAAGGAATTAAAGACCTCAACAGCTTAAAGGAAAAAGCTTTACAGAAAGTAGAAGTTGAGAAAGTACGCTGGGTAGTTTTAAAAAACGTGCCTGTATGGCTAAATCAGGAATGGCTTTCGGATATAGCAAATCACCTTCTTAAAACCTTACTGGTAGATATGGTAGCAGTTGTTTCTCCTGCAGGAACAGCACAATATCGTGTAAGCCTTCGTTCAAACGGTGGGGTGCGGGTAAATAAACTGGCCAGCATTTTTGGTGGCGGAGGGCATCCCCGGGCTGCAAGTTTTACCTATCGTGGCTCTGTCGACCAATTAAAAGGGTATATTAAAAGTGGATTAAGTAATAGTAGACTTTCATTAATTGATTCTCGATATATATATAATACAGAATTCCTTTTAAAATACTGGGTAGAAAACCGCAAGATATAGTTTTATAAAACTTATTAATCGACATAAATCGTCAAAATTTCCAAAGAAAATTGGTTAAAATTAATTAAAAAAAGATAAAAATTCTCTCCCGATAAAGGCAAACCTGGCGAAAGCCGGGGGCGCAAAGCTATAGGGGCTAAAGCAGGTTGTCTTGCTATGCCAGCCAGCTGCCGGGGGGCAGGTTCTTATGACCCTTCGGTTTTAGCTGAAGGGTTTTTATTTTATAATGAGGGGTGATTTATATTTTAGAGATTGCTTTAAGTGCAGGGGTTTTTGTGCTTATTAGCTTAGGCCTTGTAAGAGCCAATATCTTAAGGGCTAAATATAATAGCATTTTAAATAAGCCCTGGAAAGAGTTAAGCAAAGAAGAAAGAAAAGAAATAATCCAGTCAATGCCGCGAATTGCTGATATAGAGCCAGGCTTACTTGGACTGGTGGGAGCAACCGCAACTTATGATGCTATAGAAGCATTAACCAAAATAGATTCTACCGTTTTAGAAGCTATAAAGTTTTCAGCCGGGGGAAATATCGATAGCTATAAAGACCTGTTAAGTTATATCCATGACCATTTTGAAAGTTTAGACCACGATTCTCTAGAAGGAGCAATAAATAGGCTGGTTGGATATGTTGGCGAGCAAAAAGTAGCGCAAGATTTAATTGCGCAAGGCCATCATGTAGAATTTCCAGCAGACCCCAATAATGCAGGGTACGATCTTCTTGTAGATGGTCATCCAATACAAATAAAAACAACTTTAAATGAAAGCCTTATTAGTGACCATTTTGATAAATATGACAATATTCCGGTTATTACAAACATTGAAAATTTTGATGTTGCAGCTGTTCATAAAGATGTTTTTGTTGACCCAAATTTAAGCTATTTTGATGTTAAAGAAGCTACCATTTCGACCCTTGATGGCATTCATGATCTCCATGCTTTTGATTTTCATATTCCGGTGGTAACTTTATTGTTTGCTTCAGCTCGAGAATTTAATTTATTAATGAAAAATTATACTGATGTTTTGACTTCATTGAAAAATATTGGATTGGATGTAGCTGGAGTAGGCTTTGGAGGAGGTATAGGTGGAGCTATTGGGGCAGCTCTTGGATTTGGTGTTGGCGGGCCAATTGGGGCAGCTCTTGGTAAAGTTGTTGGCTCTTTAGGTGGAGCATTATTAGGGAAAATGTTTACAAATGAAATAAAATATAAAAAATTTAATGAAATCTTTCAAAAAATACAACAAGCAGAAGTTAAGCTTGGTGACCTTATTAATGCTTGCTCGCAACAGTATTTAATGGAGCAAGAAAACAAAATTAAATCTCTGCGCAGAGAATATGGTTTTATGGGGCTTTTTAAAAAGTATTTTAATCCTTCTTTAAAGACTGTTTTACTTGATAGGTTAATAGCAAACTTATCCAAACACAAAGATGAAGTAAGAAGAAAGTACAATGAACTTGCTGAGTTACCTCCCGGGGAAAGAGTTAGGAAATTTCTTAAAGGTGAATGGAATTATCTAAAAGTTACAAGTGAATTAAAAAGCTTAGTAAAAGATTATTTAAATTTGTTTAATGAGTTAATAAGTGAAGGTAGAAGGGTTAATTTAGTAAAGTAAAACATTACTTAATCATATTTTTTTAAAAGGGGTAGTAAGAATGAATATTTATGATATGGCAATTTTAAATCCTGCCCAAAAAAAAGCGGTTACTCATGCATTTGGTCCTCTTTTGATACTTGGCGGAGCTGGTACAGGGAAGACTCTTGTTTTAGCTTACCGTATTGCCTACTTACTTCTCCAAAAAAAGGCTAAGCCTTCTGAAATCTTGGCTATTTCTTTTACCAAGAAAGCTGCAAAAGAAATGAGGGAACGGGTGGAATATTTAGTTGGAAGAAGTGCCCGGGAAATCTGGATTTCTACTTTTCATTCTTTTGCGTTAAGGATATTACGGAATGATATTGAAAAACTTGGTTTTAGCCGGAATTTTACCGTTTATGATGAGGAAGACCAGATACAGGTAATAAAAGAGTGCTTAAAAGAGCTAAATATTGACGATAAACGTTTTGCTCCCAAGGCTATTGCCTATCATATTTCCTCGGCCAAGGACAAGCTTATTTCTCCCCGGCAGTATAGTGACGATGCCGATGACTTATTTAAAGAAAAAGTGGCGATAATTTATAATATGTACCAGGAAAAGCTTAATAAAAATAATGCCCTTGACTTTGATGATTTACTTTATTATGCGGTAAAACTATTTGAAAATTATCCTCACGTTCTTGAATACTACCAGCGGCGGTTTAAATATATTCTGGTGGATGAGTACCAGGATACAAGCCACGCTCAGTACCGGCTGGTAAATCTTTTAGCCCAAAAACACCGCAATCTCTGTGTAGTTGGCGACCCTGACCAGAGCATTTACTCCTGGCGGGGAGCGGATATTACCAATATCTTAAATTTTGAACGGGACTATCCGGAAGCAAAAGTGGTGATCTTAAAAGAAAATTACCGTTCAACCCAGAAAATCCTCGATGCGGCTAACGCGGTAATTGCCAACAACCGGATGCGCAAGGAAAAAGAGCTTTTTTCTGCTAAAGAACCGGGTCACCCCGTTTATTTTTACCCGGCAATTGATGAAAAAGATGAAGCGGCGTTTGTGGCTTTAACCATCGAATCTTTGGTGAAAAGCGGCGAGTATAATTACAAAGATATTGCTCTTTTGTACCGAACCCATGCCTTATCCCAAGACTTTGAAGAAGCGTTTATGCAAAGAGGTATTCCGTACGTAATATTTGATGGCAAGCGCTTTTATGACCGAAAAGAAATAAAAGATACTATTGCCTATCTTAGAGTTGTAGATAATCCCTACGATAAAGTATCGTTAAAAAGAATTATAAATGAACCTAAAAGAGGTATAGGTGAGGCGAGCTTTGCTAAAATTGAAGCTTATGCCGACGAAACTGGACTGCCCATAGGGTTATTGCTTTTAAGGGATGAAGCTTTGGCTCTGGTTTCCGGGAAAACCAGGAAGGTTTTAAAGGAATTTGGCGAAATGCTCCTCTGGTTTCGGGAATTAAAGGACAGGGTAAGTGTTACCAAACTTACCGAAGAAATTTTGGAACGTTCCGGTTATCTACCGGCGTTAAAAGCGGAAGATACCATGGAAGCAAGGGCGAGAATTGAAAACTTAAACGAGTTTTTAACCGTAACCCAGGCGTTTGAGCGGGAGAGCGAAGATAAGTCTTTAGAGGCGTTTTTGGCAACCATATCCCTTTTAACCGATGCGGATACCGAAGAAGGTGGCGAAAACCGGGTACAGATGATGACCCTCCATGCTGCCAAGGGTTTGGAGTTTCCGGTGGTTTTTCTGGTTGGTCTGGAGGAAGGGATATTTCCTCACAGTCGGGCCATTTTCAGTATTGATCCCCAGGAACTTGAAGAAGAAAGAAGGCTTTGCTATGTAGGTATTACCCGGGCGCAAAAGAGGCTTTATCTTACCCGGGCCTGGCGGCGGACGGTTTATGGCCGTACCGATTATAACGAACCTTCACGCTTTTTAGATGAGATTTCCGAAGAGTTAATTGAAAATCTTTTGGAGGCTAGGCCAAAGGTAACTTCAAAGCAGACTATTCCTACTACCGGTACTTTTCGTCCGGGGGAAAAGGTAATCCACAAAAAATTTGGGCAAGGAGTTGTATTAGAAGTTAAGCCGAAAGATGGAGATGTAGTTCTTAAGGTAAAATTTTCAAATGGGCAAATAAAAGAACTCTTAGGTAGTTTTGCGCCCATAAATAAAGTATTATAAAGTATGAAAAATTAATATTTATTAGTCAAATAGTATAAATTAAGGGGTTGATTTTTGTGATTGAGCAAAAAATTGCTGGTTTTTATAAATACAAAATCAAAGAATTGCAAAATTTTGGTGTCAAATTTGCTGTTTATTCTATTTATTTACCGCTGTACATTCGAAAAATTAATTTAAAATATGAATTAGATGCAGAAACTTTCTTTGAAAATATGATTTACTACGATTTAACTGCAAAACAAATTAGTGATAATTATAGAGATATTAGCGAAAAAATAAGCAAAAGATTTAAGTTACTTCCAGATGTGAAAACACCTTTAAAAAATTTTTATCCTATTAAGCTATCTAGATATGAGTAAATTGCTAAGTTGAGAGAACCGCGCCAAATAAGGTATAAACACAAACCCAAAAATAAAATTACCCCAAAGTAGGGCGAAAAACAGCGGTTTTAAGGAGCAGGAACAAAAGATAA
>NZ_BDJL01000007.1:97271-117723 GCF_001950325.1 Carboxydothermus islandicus | reverse complement strand
CTCATCGGAAATGCCAGTTCTTGAATGCCCTTACTGTCCAGGTGGTATGGTGTATAAAGGAAAAAAAGAGTAAACATTGCTGCTTACTCTTTTAAGTCGCCCGAAGGGCGAATTTGTTCTTACTGTTTGCAATAACTACAAAAAGTAAAAATAACAAATTGGAATTTTACAAATAAAATAAATTAATATAACATAAAAACGGGAGGAAAGGGTCTGGTGGCCCCCGTGGACTGCAAATCCACTGGCCCGAAGTAAACCTTCGGGGGTGAGGTTCAATTCCCACTTCCTCCCTCCAAATGAAAATAAAGAGGAGGAGAATCATGGATCATCGGGAGTTGTGGAGGGTGTTAAATGTTGATTTGGAAAAGCACGATGAATTTTTAGCCCCGGTACCGGCGGTTTATCGTGAGCTGTTCTTAAACCGCCCGCATCGCCCCAAAGCCATGGCTTATTTTGACGCGGTAGTGGGGGATATTCACGGTATCCGGGTACATGAACTTTATAACTTAAAACAAGAAGGCAAAAAGGTTTTTGCTACTTTTTGCGTTTATGTACCGGAAGAAATAATAAACGCTACCGGCAGTGCCTGCATCGGTCTTTGCGGTGGTGCTCAGTATACGGTACCGGCCGGGGAGACGGTTCTGCCCCGGAATCTTTGCCCGCTTATTAAGTCGGCTATGGGGTTTAAAATTGAGCGAATCTGTCCTTATTTTCAGGTGGCAGATTATGTGGTAGGAGAAACTACCTGTGATGGCAAGAAAAAAGCCTGGGAAATATTAAACGAGTATATCCCGGTATATGTGATGGAACTTCCCCAGAAAAAAGAAGAGCGGGATCGGAAATTCTGGGAAGAGGAAATTAAAGATTTTGCGCAATTTGTCGAAGAAAAAACGGGGATTAAACTAAATGCCGAAAATTTAAAAGAGGGTATTGAAAAAATAAACAAAAAAAGAAAAGCTTTAAAAAGACTTTCCGATTTAAGAAAATACAACCCGGCACCTATCCATGGTTTGGATGTCCTTTTAATTAACCAGCTGGCTTTTTTTGATGACCCCGAGCGTTTTGCCACAAAGGTTAATGAGCTGTGTGACGAATTAGAGGAAAGGGTGGCTAAAGGCGAAGGGGTGGCTTCCAAGGATGCCCCAAGAATTTTAATTACCGGAACTCCTCAACCCATACCCCACTGGAAAATCCATGCTTTAGTTGAAGGGGCCGGCGGTGTTGTAGTGGGTGAGGAAACCTGCATTGGGGAACGATATTTTAAAGATTTAGTAGAACCGGCGGCGGATGTGGAAGGCATGCTTAAAAATATTGCGGTCAGGTCTTTAAAGGTAAATTGTGCCTGTTTTACCCCCAATAGCGGCAGGCTTGAGGATATCTTATCTATGGTGGAAAAACTTCAGGTTGATGGGGTTATCCATTATTCTCTGCAGTTCTGCCAGCCTTATGGAGTGGAAAGTTACTTAATCGGACGGGAATTGGAAAGAAGAAATATTCCTTTTTTAAAGCTCGAAAGTGATTTTTCTGATGAAGACCAGGGACAATTAAAAACGCGGATTGAAGCGTTTTTGGAGATGATAAAGTAGTGTTTGCTGGATTAGATTTGGGCTCAACCAACTCAAAATTGGTGATTATTAAAGAAGATGGAAGTTCCACATTTAAGGTTGTTCCTACCAAATATGAACCGGTAAAAGCCGGGGAATTATTACTGAAAGATACCGGCGAAATCAGGAACTTAGTTGTTACCGGCTACGGTCGGGTGGCTTTTAACCGGGGAAAAGTCGTAACGGAAATAACCTGTCAGGCCAGGGGTTGCCATGAATTATTTCCGGAAGTGGAGTTTGTTTTAGACTTAGGTGGACAGGATGCTAAAATTATTAAAAAAGATAGTCAAGGAAGGGTAACTAATTTTTTAATGAATGATAAATGTGCTGCCGGTACGGGGAGGTTTCTTGAAATAATTTTAACGGCAATTGGTGATGATTACCGGGATGAGGATTTGATTAATGAAGAAAATGCCGTGCCTATCAATTCCATGTGTACGGTTTTTGCCGAATCGGAAGTCATTTCTCTCCTTGCCCGGGGAACTCCTAAAAGAGCAGTAATTGCAGGATTATTTAAAACAACTGCCAAAAGATTGGCTAAATTTGCAGAAAGCCTTGGTAAGCCTCGAAAGTTGATTTTTACCGGGGGAGGAGCAAAATATCCGGCTTTAAGGCTGTTTTTGCAAAAGGAAATGGGTGTCGAGGTGGTTGTACCGCCAGAACCGTCGGTGACCGCTGCTTTAGGGGCTGCTTTAATTGCCAGAGAAACCGGGAGTTAAGCCGGTTTCTTTTCAAATTAAAATTTTCACAAATATAAAAATTGTTGAATTAATGCGAATTTTGTTATAAAATGTATACAGAAAACTTAATACGGCGGATGAAGGCAGCAGGAGAGACCCGGTTTTTCGGGCGCCGAAGGAGTAAGCCTTTAAAGTTATGCTTTGCTTTAAAGGTGAAACTCTCAGGCAAAAGGACTGTTGCCGGACGAAACTCTGGAGAGTCCCTTTTAGGGCACCCACGGGGAGTTCAATCTCTCAGGTCAAAGGACAGAGGCTAAAGCAGCTTGTTTTAGCTATCTGTCTTTTTTGTTTTCTTGGGATGAAAAAAGTGTTGCTGTTAAAACTATTAAAAAGGGGTGATGGAATGGAGAACTTGAAAAGGACGCCGCTTTATGAAGAACACGTTAAGCTTGGTGCTAAAATGGTTCCTTTTGGCGGCTGGGAGATGCCGGTCCAGTATACCGGTATTTTAGAAGAACATATGGCCGTTCGGACCGATGTGGGAATGTTTGATGTTTCCCACATGGGGGAAATAGAAATTACCGGAAAGAGGGCGGAACAGTTTGTAAATTACCTTATCACCAATGACGTTTCCCGCCTTAATTTCGGAGACGTAATTTACACCACTATGTGCTATCCCGATGGAGGTACCGTTGACGATTTGTTGGCTTATAAATATTCTACCGAACGGTATTTACTGGTAGTAAACGCAGCCAATAAGGATAAAGATTTAGCGCATATTCTCCGGTACCGGTGGGACGATGTTACTGTTAACGATTTATCCGACGAAACTGCCGAAATTGCTTTACAGGGTCCAAGAGCTCAGGAAATTTTACAAAAGTTGACGGCTTTTGATTTAAATCAAATTAAGTATTTTGGTTTTGCTGAAATTGAGGTTGCAGGCGTTCCCTGTCTTGTTAGCCGCACCGGTTATACCGGTGAAGATGGCTTTGAAATTTATTTTGCTCCAAATTTGGCTACAAAAATCTGGAGTGAACTCTTAAATCTTGGTGTCAAGCCGGCAGGTCTTGGTGCCCGGGATACGTTAAGATTTGAAGCTTGTCTTCCTTTATACGGCCATGAACTTTCCGCCGAAATCACACCGTTAGAAGCCGGACTGGGCTGGGCCGTTAAGTTTAATAAGGAAGATTTTATAGGAAAAGAAGCTTTACTTGCCCAAAAAAATGCCGGGCTTAAAAGAAAAATTGTTGGTTTGGAAATGATTGGAGCAGGAATTCCGCGCCAAGGCTACGAAATAGTATTTAACCAAAGGGGAGTAGGTTTTGTCACCTCCGGTACCTTTGCCCCGTACCTCAAGAAAAACCTGGCAATGGCTATGGTGGAGCTTGAGGCGGCGGAAATTGGTACCGAGGTGGACGTAATCATTCGGGGGAAGGGCGTGCGTGCCCGCGTAATTTCAAGACCATTTTATAAAAGGGGGAAATAAGCATGAGTGTGGTACCTAAGGATTTAAAGTACAGCCGTGAGCACGAGTGGATTAAGGTGGATGGCAATATCGGTGTTATCGGGATTACCGATTTTGCCCAAAAATCACTGGGAGATATCGTATTTATTGAGCTTCCCGGAGTAGGGGATGAAATTTCCGCCGGAGATAGCTTTGGAGTTGTAGAATCGGTAAAAGCTGCTTCTGACCTTTATGCTCCCGTTTCCGGGAAAGTTGTGGAAGTTAATGAAGAAGTTATTGAATCGCCGCAACTGGTAAATGAAGACCCCTACGGCAAGGGGTGGATGATTAAGGTGGAAATTAGTAACGAAGCGGAGTTAGACGAACTGCTCTCCCCCGAAGATTACGAAAAACTTCTCGAAGAGGAAGGCGAATAATTTGAAATATACTCCCCATACCCCGGATGAAGTCCGGGAAATGTTAAGTAGCCTTGGCTTAAATACCATCGATGAATTGTTTAGTGACATCCCGGAAGAAATTAAACTTAAAAGGCCTTTAAACCTCCCTTCCGGGATGTCGGAACTTGAAGTAAAGAAACACCTGGCAAACTTAGCGGCTAAAAACGGTTCGGCGGATAAGTATACCGTTTTCTTAGGAGCCGGGGTATACGACCATTATGTCCCGGCGGTGGTCAACCACATTTTGCTGCGTTCGGAGTTCTATACCGCTTATACTCCCTACCAGGCGGAAATGAGCCAGGGAGTTTTACAGTCGATCTTTGAGTACCAGACCATGATTTGCGAACTAACCGGGCTTGACATTACCAATGCCTCGATGTATGATGGCGGTTCAGCTCTGGCTGAGGCTGCTCTGATGGCGGTAAATCAAACCCGGAGAGATAAGGTTTTGGTATTGGCCACCGTCCATCCCGAGTACCGAAGTGTGGTAAAAACCTATACCTGGGGTCCGGAAATTGAGGTAGTGGAAGTTCCTTATAAAAACGGTATCGTTGACCTGGAAAAATTAGAAGAACTAATAGACGATAAAACTGCCGCGGTATTAGTACAACATCCAAACTTCTTTGGCCAATTAGAACCGGTTGAGGAAATCAGCCGTTTAATTCATGCCCAAAAAGGCCTTTTGGTGGTGGCAGTAGACCCCATTTCCCTGGGGATTTTAAAACCGCCGGCGGAATACGGTGCTGATATTGCGGTGGGCGATGGGCAGGCCCTTGGTAATGGTCTTTCTTTTGGCGGACCGCACCTTGGCTTTTTTGCCGCCCGTAAAGATTTAGCCCGCCGGATGCCGGGACGTCTTGTAGGGTTGACTACCGATAAAGAGGGTAATCGCGGTTTTGTTTTAACTTTGCAGGCGCGGGAGCAGCACATTCGGCGGGAAAAAGCAACTTCCAATATCTGCAGCAACCAGGCTTTAAATGCCTTAGCCGCTACCGTATATCTGGCAACCGTTGGCAAGAAAGGTTTAAAAGAAATTGCCCTGCAAAGCTTGCAAAAAGCCCATTATACTTACGAGCGTTTAATTGGCGAAGGTTACGAACCATTATTTACCGGACCGTTCTTTAAAGAGTTTGTGGTAAAAGTTAAAGATGAAGAAGAGATTACCCAAAAACTTTTAAAACACAATATTTTGGCAGGACCGGGTATCAGCCGTTTTTATCCGGAGTTAGCCCCCGCTTTAATGATTGCGGTTACGGAAAAACGCACCCGGGAAGAAATTGACAGTCTGGTGGAAGTCCTGGGAGGTGACCGGTAATGGGAAGCTATCCTCTGATTTTTGAGTTATCGAAAGAAGGAAGAACCGGTTTTGAGCTTCCTGAGTTGGATGTTCCCGCTAAAGATATCAATAATCTCATTCCTGAAGAAATGCAAAGGAAAACCGAACCGGACCTCCCGGAAGTGGCTGAAGTGGATGTGGTTCGTCATTATATCGGCCTTTCCCGGCGGAATTTTGGCGTGGATAACGGCTTTTATCCTCTGGGAAGCTGTACCATGAAGTACAACCCCAAGGTTAACGAAGATACTTCCAGGCTTGCCGGCTTTGCTGAACTTCATCCCTATGTGCCGGAGGAGCTTGCTCAAGGGGCTTTAGAGCTGCTGTACGATGCGGAACAATACCTGAAAGAAATTACCGGCATGGATCGTTTTACTTTCCAGCCGGCGGCGGGAGCCCACGGAGAATTTACCGGATTAATGATCATAAAAGCCTACTTGGAGAAAAAGGGAGAGAAGCGGACGAAGGTCATCGTTCCCGATTCTGCCCACGGTACCAACCCGGCTACCGCTGCCATGTGCGGTTTTGACGTGATTTCCATCAAGTCCAATGACCGGGGACTGGTAGACCCGGAAGAACTGGCAAAAGTTTTGGATAATGATGTAGCAGCCTTAATGCTTACCAACCCCAATACGTTGGGACTTTTTGAAGAAGAAATCGTAAAAATTGCTAAAATGGTCCATGATGTCGGCGGACTCCTGTACTATGATGGAGCTAACTTAAATGCCATAATGGGGGTAACCCGGCCGGGGGACATGGGCTTTGATGTCATGCACATTAACCTTCATAAAACTTTTTCCACTCCCCACGGCGGCGGTGGACCCGGTTCCGGACCGGTAGGGGTTAAAGCCCATCTTGCCGAGTTCCTGCCGGTGCCGGTGGTGGAGAAAGACGGCGACCGGTACTACTTTAACTACAATTTGCCCAATTCCATCGGTAAAGTAAGAACTTTCTACGGTAACTTCCTGGTAGTGGTTAAAGCTTATACTTACTTAAAAGCTTTAGGCGGTGAAGGCCTTACCGATGTCAGCCAAAAAGCTGTTTTAAACGCCAACTATTTAAGAGAAAAGCTGAAAAAATACTTCTATCTGCCCTATGACCGGCTCTGCAAGCACGAGTTTGTCTTATCAGGCAAGTGGCAGAAGGAAAAAGGGGTTCGCACTTTAGATATTGCTAAACGTCTCCTGGACTACGGTGTTCACCCACCGACCATCTACTTCCCGCTTATTGTAGATGAAGCTTTGATGATTGAGCCAACGGAGACCGAATCCAAAGAAACTTTAGACCGGTTTATTGAAGTCATGCTCACCATCAATCGGGAAGTAGAGGAAAATCCCGAACTTCTCCATGAAGCTCCCCACGTCACCCCGGTGAAACGGCTGGATGAGGTGGGTGCAGCGAGAAATCCAATTTTGAGGTGGAGTAAAGATTGGCAAAAATAACTTTTGTTTATCCTCATAAAACCAAACCGGTTACCGTTACCGGCCCCCACTGTGCCTTAAACTGCGCCCACTGTGGGGGCCATTATTTAAAAAGTATGCTTCCTGTAGAAAAAATACCAAATTTGCAAGAAGTTAAAAGTTTGTTAATTAGCGGAGGCTGTACTAAAGACGGTAAAGTCCCTTGGTTAAAACATGCCGAGTTTTTAGCGGACCAAAAAGGAAACTTAAAATATAATTTTCATGTAGGGCTAATAGACGATGACCGGGAAATTGACCTTTTGGCCCAAATAGCCGATACGGTGTCCTTTGATTTTGTGGTGAATGACGAAACAATCGCTAAAGTTTACCACTTAAACAAAACCGGGAAAGATTATTTAAACACCTACCGGAAACTTCAGGCTAAAGTTCCGGTGTTGCCGCATATAACTATTGGCCTTCTCGGTGGAGAAATTAAAGGGGAATTTGAGGCAATTAAAGCATTACAAGAATTTAACCCTCCGGCCATTGTGTTTATTATTTTCCGGCCTACACCTGATACGGAATTTTCTGACCGTCGGCCTCCGGAAATTGCCAATGTTGTGGAAGTTTTTGAATATACCCGAAAACTTTTTCCGAAAACCCCGTTATATTTAGGCTGCATGCGACCAGGAGGTAAGTACCGGGAAGAGGTGGACTTAAAAGCGTTGGAACTGGGCTTTGCCCGCATTGTGCAGCCCCATCCGGAGGTAGTTAAAAAAGCCCGGGAATTGGGATATGAAATTGAGGAAGCGGGAGAGTGCTGCGTGTTATGAGAGCATCGATTGGGACCCTGGCGGCGTTAAAGCTTAAAAAAGTCAAGGTAGAGGCTCTTCCCACTACTGCTTATTTTATGCTTGGTGAAAAGTGCCAGCATGATTGTGCCTTTTGTTCCCAGGCGCGCTCCAGTCACGCCACTCCTGAGCTTTTATCCCGGGTAACCTGGCCCCAAATTGAGGAGGAGGCGGTTTTTAAAGCGCTGGGGGAGGAACCTTCTGAAATACGCCGGGCTTGTTTTCAGGTTGTGCGCACTAAAGAAAGTTTTGCGGAAATTTTGGAGAAGGCTAAAAAACTCAAAGAAAAAGCGGCAATTCCTCTTTGTGTTTCGTATAATGTTCGGGATGCCATTGAGGCTCAACAGATATTTGCGGCCGGGGCTGACCATATAAGTCTTCCTTTAGACGGTGCGGTTAAAAGGGTTTATGAAAAAGTTAAAGGCAAAAATTATGAGAAGTTTTACAATAAGCTTCTGGACTTAGCCGAGAAGTTTCCGGGGAAAATAGGTACCCATTTAATTGCGGGCCTTGGGGAGACCGAAGAGGAAATGCTGAAAGTAATGGACGATCTTCTAAAACACCGGATTACCATAGCTTTATTTGCTTTTACTCCCATACCCGGGACCCGGTTAGAAAAAGAAAACCCACCGGATATAAAAAGTTACCGCCGAATTCAAGCTGGTTTTTATCTTTTAAAAAAGAACTTAAAAAGTATTTCTGAATTTACCTTTAGAAATGGACGGGTAGTAAGCTTTGGTTTGACCCGGGAGGAAATCCTGGAAATTTTTCAGGATGGTGAAGCTTTTCGCACCAGCGGTTGTCCCGACTGTAACCGTCCTTATTACAATGAAAGACCCGGCGGGGTAATGTATAATTATCCTCGTCCGTTGACTCCTGAAGAAAGAGAGCGGTGTCTGGAAGAACTTTTAGCCGAACTGGAGGTGTAGTATGGAAACCTGGCGCTTTATTGACCATGGAGCTTTTTCCGGAGCGGAAAACATGGCAATTGATGAAGCGTTATTAGAAGAAGCTATAAATAATCACGGGGCGCCGGTTTTACGCTTTTATACCTGGACCCGACCGACGTTAAGCCTGGGTTATTTTCAAAAAGCTCAGGAAGAGGTGGATTTTTCCGAATGTGAAAAATTGGGGGTTGATGTGGTACGCCGGCCTACCGGTGGGCGGGCGGTACTCCACGAGTTTGAACTGACTTACTCGATTGTTGGTAGCATCCAGCACCCCAAGCTTTCCGGAACGGTTTTGGAGTCGTATTTGAAAATAAGCAAAGGTCTTTTACTGGGTCTCAAAAACCTGGGAATTGAAGGGGAAATTGCCGAAGGGAAAAAAACTTCCGATTTATCGGCGATTTGCTTCGAAGCTCCATCCTGGTATGAGCTAACGGTTGAGGGTCGAAAAGTTATCGGAAGTGCCCAGGTTAGACGGGGAGATTACCTTTTGCAACACGGGGCTATTGTTATAAAAATGGATGTGGATAAACTTTTTCGGGTACTAAAATTTAAGTCTTTAGAGCAAAAAGAACGAATACGGGCAAGTTTTCACAGAAAGGCAGGAGCTATTCATGATTTTTCACCCCGGGAATTTTCGCTGGCGGAAATAAAAGAAGCGTTTTTAAAAGGTTTTTCTGAGGGTTTAGAAGTTAATTTTCAAAAAAGTTATCTTACGCCGGAAGAAGAAGAAATTAGTAAGAAGTTACTGAAGGAAAAATATCTTAGCAGAGATTGGTTGTATCGAATCTAAGGAAGAGCCCTGGCATGAGCCAGGGCTTTTTATGTTTGATCCAAACTTGTCAGTACCGGATCAAACATCTTAATTTGGCAGGTAGTACCGTTCCAGTGGCGACAAGCTTCACAGCTTTTAGTACTGATTTTACAGGTTTTTGCAGAAAATTTAGGGCAGTTTAATCCTACTAAGTTGAGCTGGTCAGAACTGGCGTAATTGGTCATGATTCCACCTCCCGGTTTTTGTCCTTTATTTTTTGAAGTAAAAGTTTTAAATATGCATTTAGTTAATAGAAAACGGGGAATACTAAGAAAAAATTTGCCGGGGGTGGAATGATGCGGGAAAACGTAGGTACCTGGGATGCATTTTTACGCAGTTCCATGGGAGCAATGCTTTTAGGGTTAGGTATCGTAAATAAATCAAAAAGTTTAATTTGTGTAGGAGCTATGGAGCTGGCCACCGGGATTACCCGTTGGTGTCCGGTGTTTGAGCTTTTTGGTATAAACACCGCGGGGGACGAGGACTGGTATATTGAAGATGATGAAGAGGAATATTCAATTCCATCTCCCAGCTAATAGAAAAACCGGGGCAAAAAGCGCCCCGGTTTCTTAATTGTCTTTGGTATGACCTTCACCGGTTAGGCTTGCGGTAAAGGTGTGGCAGTTTATGCAGTCAATTTGCCGGCTGGCGACGTGCTTGGCATGAAGCACATTAACATCAGAATAGGTTCTTAATTTATGGCAGTTATCACAAAGGGTAGTGGTCGGTTCTTTTAATGGATAGCCTGAGCCGTGGCAAGCCGAGCAGTTTTTCTTACCCCGGTGTTTGGCGTGCAAATCGGTAAAGTTAGTATAAGTTTTGGCCGAATGGCAGACATCACAAAGTTGCGCGATTGTTCCTCTGGTGGTATATCCTAACTTACTAAACGGTATCCGGTTTTCGTTGCCGTGGCAGGGTTGATTGGAGCAGGAAAGGGCTGTGGATTTTGGTCCTACTCCGTGGGAAATACCCATATACCGCTCGGTGTTGACAAAGGTGTGTCCCGTGTAGGGAATATTGGCTAAAGCTGCTCCTTCCATTATTGCTCTATTTACATCGCCCGTTTCAAAGGCGGTCTTGTTTTTAACCGGTAAAAGTACCTTTGACAAAATTTCCATAGGCTGGGAAGCGGTGTGCACCTTAAAGGCATAAAGTTTTGAGAACTTTCCACCGGAATCCACAAAGCTGCCATCGGGCCAGCTCATTTTCTGAACGCCTCTTTCATCAAGACTTACCGGATCTTTGAAGCGGTAAAAGTGGCTGTAGCCGTTAAACCAGGCATACTGGGGCATTACATTGGTTTGTTTTACTATTTCCGGGTCGTATAACTGTTTGGCGGTATCGAGCTCCATAACCTGCCAGTTCCGGTGCATATCGGTAGGGATGGATTTGGCAAAAGTCGGTATATGGCAGACGGTACAGTTAACCTTATCGGTATGGCGGTTTAAATCAGCGTAATTGGTGTTGTAGGACCGGTGCGGAATCTGGGTATGGCAAACTTCACAGTTTAAATTAAAGGTTGAATCTAAAGCCCGCATATCGGAACCGCGACCGGCTATCCGGTGGTTTTCGGTCTTATGGCAGTCCTGGCAGGTGAAGTTCTGCCCATTGGTTCCCATGTGGACATCATACGAATAGTCGCACGCTTTCAGCGTGGATTCTAAATCGCCGCGCTTGTAGTTATCACCACCGCCGGATTTTTCGTGGCAGCGCATGCACTCGGCGCGACCGGGTCGCTGAATGTTTTTCGCAGCAGCCTGAATATCGATGGAGGGATCCGGAGCCAGGGAATAAGTGCCATCGGCATTTTGCACAACGGTTCTCTTATAAGTTGGGCTATGGCAGATAAGGCAGTCGATGTTTTCCAGTTGTTCCTGGCTTACCGTTGGCGAGGGTTTCTTGCCAAGACCGGCATGGCAAACAGCGCATCCGCCGGGGCCTTTGGTGCCATCGACTTTATTAAAAATGGTCAACCAGTTCATATCTGGCCAGATACAAAAGTCGTTAATTCCGCCCAATTTACTTACCGTCGTACCCACCAATTCAATGGAGCGGGAATTATCGCCATTCCACTGATAATGGACGGAATTAAACATGTCATTGGCCTGTTTGCTGTGGCAGGAGATACAGGTTTTGGTACCTTCGTAGTAAGTAATAAGCTTGGAGTGGTCAGGAACGGGCAGCTTTACCTTAAAACTCCAGGTGGCAGTACCGGAATTTCTGCTGGTATCGGTAATGGTAACCGATACGGTGTAATCGCCTTTTACAGCTGTAGCAGGTAAGGTATAATTGTAAAAACAAAGTCCGGTGTACGGGTCTTTGCTCATTGCTGCGGCATTTACTAAAACCTTACCGGTGGGATCTTTAACTGTTACCGTAGCAGACTTAATCTTTGAGGTTACGATGCGAGTTAGGTCAAGTTGAGCATTGGCCCTGATGGTAACTGTTTTGCCCGGCTCATAACTCATTTTGTTGGTGGCAACCTGAATTGTTAAGGTTGTCCCAAGGGCCGTAGCGGTGAAAGCAAAAAAAAGAAATACCAGGACAAACAAAAACATTTTTCGACTCATCTGTCTTTTCCTCCTTAACTTCCTCTCTATTTATCCTTCAAAATTAAAATAATAATAAAGTAAAATTAAAAAACTTTTTCCCTCCTTTCTGTATTAAATATTTATGAAAGTCCCCACAACCACTATTACTATTATTCTGCGATATGTAGTAAAATCCTTTTAAAAGATTTTTATGGGTATAAAAATACAAAATATATAGTGGAAAAAATGAAAAAAACCCGTTGAGATGTGGTCTCAACGGGATAAATTATTCCATTATCCGTTTTTCACCGGAAATCCCCTGCAACGGCTTGATATCCTGGGTAACTTCCAAGCCCTCCATAAACTCTCCCTTTTCATCCCTGACAGCAATATAACGGATCAAAACGTATTTTCCTTGTTATTGAATCCGGAAATCTTCAAAATCTTTGCGCCCGGATTTTAAATCGTCCACTAACTTTTCTACAATTTATCCCAGATTTTTCTACTTAACGGTGATATATTTAACAATTCTGGCATAAATTTTTACAGGATTTTTTAGGAGGTGAGAGCTTGAAGGTACGTTATGTTCCATTAAAGCCAAACAAGAATTGGGGTATAGTTTTCAAAATTTTTCTTTTACTAGGTGGCATTTATTTACTTTTCTTAGTTTTTTCCTGGGGCTATGTTAAGGTAGATAAGATTTTGCGGGACAAAAGCTTTTCCGAAATTATGAAGGAAGAAAAGGCCAATAAACCCAAAATAATGGCCAAGCACCGCAAACTTTTGGAAGAAAGGTATAACCTTACACCAAAAACTACAACCGAAGTAACCATGAGCGGGGGGAAACCAATTCCAGTAGGCCCTACTGCCAAACTAAAAAATGGTCTTACCTTTGAAGATTTAGCTAATATGTCTCCCGAAGAAATTAAAGAAAAAGGTGTCTTTCCCTATTTACCGTTACCCCACCCCCACCCTCAAAACGGCGGTATGGTATTTCCACCGGTGCAGACGAGGATTCACCCGGAATTAGTGCGCTTTGACGTTGATTTCGATTTACCCGATGCTTTTTTACCGGAATTTCCACCGCCTTTATATCTTACAACCCACCCGGAATTAGGAGATGTATCGAAAGGAAAGGAAATTACCTTGGATAACTATTACGAACTTTTTAAAGATATTTTAACTCCGGTGCAATTAGAAGGCCTCAGGCTTCTTTTAACCAAGTTTCCCCAGCAGCAGTTTAATGCTACCGACGACCGGAAAAGTGAAAAACCAAGCCTTGGGGTATCGTGTTTTGATTGCCACGTCAACGGCCATACCACCGGACAGTTTCACTTAAATCCCGATAATCGCCCCCAGGAAACGCGGTTTCGCATCGATACGGTAAGCCTTAGAGGAACTCATATCCAGCAGCTCTTTGGTTCAAAAAGGTCCCTGCGTTCAGTAGAGGATTTTACTGAATTTGAACAGCGGTCAGCTTATTTTGACGGTGACCACACTTTAGCTGCCAAAAAAGGGATAAACCCGCTGTCCCGGGAGCAGGTAATGCATATGGCCCAGTTTATCAATATCATTGATTTTCCGCCTGCACCCAAATTAAATCGTTATGGCAGGCTTGACCCGGCCAAAGCAACCGAAAAGGAACTTTTAGGGGAAAAAATCTTTTTTGGCAAAGGTAAATGCGGCTACTGCCACCCGGCACCGTACTATACCGACCAGTTGATGCACGATTTAAAGGTAGAAAGATTTTACCAGGGTCGGCCGGAAGGACCAATTAAAACCTTTACTTTGAGAGGACTTAAAGATTCTCCGCCTTATTTTCACGATGGTCGCCTGTTAACCATTGAAGATACGGTAGAATTTTTTAATCTTATCCTGGAATTAAAACTTACCCGGGAAGAAAAGGAAGCGCTCGTTGCGTTCCTACGCCAGCTTTAAAAACTAAACGCCAAATTTGGGGACGGTTCTTTTTTTAGGCGTATAAACGCAAATATAAGAACCGTCCCTTTTTTTGCTTTATCTTTTTGCGGGAATGATGTATTTTAGGGGTAGGGGGTGGAAAAGGTGGAGATAGTGCTGCGGCCGATTGGCTACGTGCGTAATAACTTTAATTCCAGAGAAAAAATGGATTACGATGAAGATGTTTCGGAAATTGTAGTCTATGATGAATTTGTTCCGGGGCTTTACAGGATTGAAGATGAAGAGTACATAACTATTATTTTTTATTTTCATTTAAGCAATGAAGAAAAACTCATTACCATTAGAAGAGATGGCAAGGAAACCGGGGTTTTTGCCTCGAGAAGTCCCAATCGCCCCAATCATTTAGGGATTGCCACCGGAAGGCTTTTAAAACGGGAAGGAAATGTCTTAACGGTAAAAGGAATTGACTGCTTAAACCAAACACCAGTTTTAGATATCAAGCCTAAAAGCCGGAAATTCGACGGAGTTGATGGGTAAATGGTGGAATTTGTCTTTCTCGGAGATTCTTTAACTTACGGTTATCCCTATGGACCAAACGCTTCCTGGACAAAGATAGTGACAGATAAACTTGGAGTAAGTTTTCTTAATCTCGGAGTTTGCGGTGATACTTTGGCGGATATGAAGGAAAGATTTAAAAGAGAGCGAATTTTAGGTAATACCCTTGTACTTTTAGGGGGCACCAATGATATATACGTTAATCGTCCGACCTCAGAAATCTTACAGGATGCCCGGGAGATAATAACTGAAGCGAAAGAAAGAAATTTTTCTGCTATTGTATTAGCCACTCCCCTGCCGGTTCTGGAAGAAGAGTGGGCTGATGAAAGGTTAAAGATTCTTGGAAGAAAATACCGGGAAATAGCCGGTGAATTGGGGGTAAAATATTTAGATTTTTACGAACCGTTTAAAAAACTATTAAATAATAATCCGGGAGTTTTAATAGATGGTCTTCACCCCTCCCGGGAGGGTTACCGGATTATGGCTCAAATCTTTTTGAGCTTTTTGGGTATTGAAAATGATTTTTAGTCTAAATTACTCAAAAAAAAGCAAAAATTAAAAATAAGTTAAAAAAGCTAATAAATCCTTGCTAACAGTCACTTTTTCCTGCAAAAATAATATATAATAATTTAAAAAAGTTTGCGGGAGTGTTTGGTTTTGAACGATAAAAAAGTTTCCTGGGCCAGACTTTCAATTATCTCCAACAGTCTTTTAGTGTTTTTTAAGTTAGTTATCGGGTTTTTTACCGGTTCGGTAAGTATCATTGCCGAGGGCTTACATTCGGGAGTGGATTTGTTGGCGTCCGTTATTACCTTTTTTTCCGTAAAAGTTGCCAGTCGACCGGCGGATGTTCGTCACCCTTACGGTCACGGTAAAGTGGAAAATATAGCCGGAACAATTGAAGGAATTTTAATTTTTTTAGGAGCGGTGCTAATAATAAAAGAAGCTTTACCCAAATTTTGGCATCCGGAAATACCCGAAAGCCTTGGCTGGGGTATAGGGGTAATGGCGGTATCGGCAGTTATTAACTTTTTTATTTCCCAAGCCTTATTAAAAATTGCCAAAGAAACCGATTCTCCGGCCCTGGAAGCGGATGGCTGGCACCTGAGAACCGATGTTTATACTTCGGTGGGTGTACTCTTAGGTCTTTTATTAATAAAGCTTACCGGGATACCTTATTTTGACCCGATTTTAGCTTTAATTGTAGCGGGAATGATTTTAAAAGCAGCTTATGAAATTACCTTTGAAGGCTTTGCCAATATGGTTGATACGGCGTTACCGGAAAAGGAGATTGCATTAATTAAAGATTCAATTGCTAATTATGGCGAGAAGTTTCTGGAGTTTCACAAGTTACGGGCTCGGAAAAGCGGCTCGGAACGGTTTATTGATCTGCATCTGGTGGTACCGGAGAAGCTTTCGGTGAGGGAAGTTCATGACCTTTGCACTAAAATTGAGCGGGATATTGAAGAAAAACTACCCAATTCACACGTCTTAATTCATGCCGAGCCCTGCCAGAAAGAACAGCGCCAGTGCGAAGATTGTCCTTATTGTTCCGAAAAAAAAAGCTAACCGCTTAAAGGTTAGCTTTTTTTTCATCTTTGGCGTTAGGCCAGTACTGGTCTAAAAACTCAGCGGTAAGCATTCCCGCTAAGATGAAAAAGGCACCAAAGCCTTGTTTTGGTACTAAACTTTCGCCGCCAAAAAGGACGGCAAAAAGCAAGGCAAAGACCGGCTCTAAAGTAAAGATGAGTGCTACGTGAGAAGCGCTGGTAAACTGCTGGGCTTTGGATTGAACTAAAAAAGCAAGGACGGTAGCAAAAATAGCGGTAAAAACAATTGCATAGTAAACTTCGTTAGGGTAGGGTCTAAAAGGCTCTTCCAGCCACAAAGCCGCGGGCAGGCTTAAAACTCCTACGGTAGCAATTTGCCCAAGAGTTAAAGAAGTTGCGGAGAAAAAAGGAGAAAAACGCTCTACCGAAACAATTTGCATACTGAAAAATAATGCTCCGGCTAAAGTTAAAAGGTCTCCTGTATTAAAACCGGCTTTAAAGTCAAAGGACATTATAAATAGTCCCAGGAAAGATAATCCGGTACCGAGGATGACTCCGGGGGTTACCGGTTTTTTATTTAAAATACTGCTTAAAACCGGTACCATAACCACCGCCAGGCCGGTAATAAAACCGCTATTGGCGGCGGAAGTGTATTTTAAGCCGATGGTTTGCAAGATATAGCCAAGCCAGAGAAAAAAGCCGGCAATACTGCCGAAAAAAACGCCTTTTGGCGAGAAGCCTTCTTTTTGTAAAAATAATGGTAAAAGGAAAAAAGTGCTAAGGAGGAAACGGAAAGATAGAAAGGAAAAAGGTTCAATATCAGCTAAAACATTTTTAATAATGACAAAAGTTGTTCCCCAGAAAGCGGTGACTACGATTAAACTTATATCGGCCCAGAGTTGTTTGGTTTTTAGCTCCATAATTTCCCTCCGTTTTTCTAAGTACCTTTATATTATACAAAACAATTAATTGTTTGGAGAAGAACGGAGAAATAATCAGAAAATTTTAACATTGACTAATTGTACTAAACAATTTATAATTATTCAAAGGTTGATGCTTTAATATATTAAAGGGAATTAAAGGAGGAATTTTTAAATGAAAAAATTTGGAGTTTTATTCTTGGTTCTTCTTTTAACTTTAGGACTTACCTTATCAGCCTGTGGCAGTAAGCAGGCGGAACAAACAAACAGCAATCAAAACCAGGAGCAGAAGCAGGAGCAAAAACAAAAAATTGTAGTGGCTTCCGATACTTCTTACGCTCCTTTTGAGTTTCAGGATCCAAGCACCGGAAAATATGTAGGTTTTGATATGGACTTAATTCAGGCAATTGGCGAAGCGGTAGGTTTAGAAGTGGAAATTAAAAGTATGAACTTTGATGGAGTTTTGACATCGGTACAAAGTGGTACGGTTGATGCGGCTATTTCCGCCATTTCGATTACCGATAAGCGCAAAGAAGTTATGAATTTTAGTGAACCGTATTACGATTCGGGTTTGGCCATTGTGGTAAAAGCTGATAACAACACCATTAAAGGTATTGATGATTTAAAGGGGAAAAAGGTAGCGGTGCAAATTGCCACTACCGGTGCCGATTATGCCAACGAGTTAAAAGCTAAAGGCATTGTTAAAGAGGTGAAAACCTTTAATACTTTACCCGATGCTTTAATGGAACTTCGAAACAACGGTGTTGATGCGGTCATTAACGACTGGCCGGTTAATGCCTACTATATTAAGCAGAGCTTTTCCGATTTAAAAATGGTGGGTGATAAGTTAACCGGCGAATCGTATGGTATTGCTGTGCCCAAGTCCAAGCCGGAAATTTTGGCCAAAATTAACGAGGGATTAAAGAAAGTAAAAGAATCTGGTAAGTACGCCGAAATTTACGAAAAGTGGTTTGGAGAAAAACCAAAGAACTAACTGAGGTGGCTTAAGTGGAATTAAAATGGTCGGTAGTAATTGAATCTTTACCTTTATTAGCAGAAGGTGCATTAGTAACGCTTAAAATAACGGTTATTGCTGTTACCTTGGGGAGTATAATTGGTTTATTTGCGGGGCTTATGCGCATTGCGCGTAATCCCCTTTTAAAATTTATTGCTCGGGTTTATGTGGATTTTATCCGGGGGACACCTTTATTAGTGCAAATATTTATTATTTACTACGGTTTTCCCCAGCTCTGGGCAGCACTTACCGGTGGCCAGCCCCAGGCTATTTCACCCTGGGCAGCGGCTATTGCCTCCACCAGTATTAACAGCGGGGCGTATGTGGCGGAGATTTTCCGGGCGGGAATCCAATCGATAGACCGGGGACAGATGGAAGCAGCCCGCTCTCTCGGGATGACTTACGGGCAGGCAATGCGGTATGTTATTTTGCCCCAGGCGTTTAAGCGGGTAATACCGCCGCTGGGTAACGAATTTATAGCTATGCTTAAAGATACCTCCCTGCTATCGGTGATTGGTTTTGAAGAGCTTGCGCGCCGCGGAGCCTTGATAATTGGTTATAATGCCCGGGCTTTTGAAGTGTGGTTTGCGGTGGCAATTTTATACCTGATTATGACCCTCTTAATTTCCCAGCTGGTAAGCTTTACCGAAAGGAGGCTTAAAACCGGTGATCACCATTAAAAACCTTCACAAAAAATTTGGCAAGCTTCACGTCTTAAAAGGCGTAACCACTCACATCAAAGAACGGGAAGTAGTGGTGATCATAGGGCCTTCCGGTTCGGGGAAGAGTACTTTGTTAAGGTGCATTAACCTTTTAGAAACTCCCACTTCCGGTGAAGTATGGGTGGATGGTTTTAACCTTACTGACCCCAAGACCGATATTAATAAAGTTCGGACGGAAGTGGGGATGGTGTTTCAGCGGTTTAACCTTTTTCCCCATAAAACAGCTTTAGAAAATATCACTCTGGCACCCATTAAGGTGCGGGGCATGAAAAAGGATGAAGCGGAAGCGATTGCTTATGACCTATTAAAAAAGGTGGGGCTTTCCGATAAAGCCAATGCCTATCCCGACCAGCTGTCCGGCGGTCAGCAGCAGCGGGTTGCCATTGCCCGGGCTTTGGCCATGAAGCCTAAAGTTATGCTGTTTGATGAGCCTACTTCGGCTTTAGACCCCGAAATGGTTGGCGAAGTTTTAGAGGTAATGTTAGAACTTGCCCATGAAGGGATGACGATGGTGGTGGTAACTCACGAAATGGGCTTTGCCAAGGAAGTAGGCCACCGGGTACTGTTTATGGATGAAGGGGTTATTGTGGAAGAAGGAAAACCCGAGGAGATTTTCCAGAACCCCCAGCAACAGAGAACCAAAGACTTTTTAAGTAAAATCTTACATGTTTAAACCTCGCCGAGGCGGGGTTTTTTATTTTACCGTGAAGAATGTGATATAATAGGTCAAAACGATACCGGGGGAGGAATGTATTTTCATGGATATCATTTTAAAAAATGGACAAAAAGTAAAAATACGTAAAATAACTCTGGAAGATGCGGAAGAACTTTTAACTTTTTATAAAAAAGCAACCAACGAAACTACTTTTTTGGCGTATGGACCGGGAGAATTTAACTTTACTGTGGAACAGGAAAGAGAATTCATTAATGGACATCTTCAAAATAAAAAAGCCTTACTGGCAGTAGCCGACTACCGGGGAAGGATTATTGGAAGTGTAAGCTTTAAACCGGGTTTAGGTACGCAGTTTTCTCATTTTGGCGAGATGGGGATAGCAGTGTTACAAGAGTTCTGGGGACTGGGAGTTGGCAGGGCTTTAATTTCGTATTTAAAAAAATGGGCAAAAGAAATGGGAATAAGGAAAATTAACTTAAATGTTCGGGTAGACAACAAAAGGGCTATTTCCTTATATGAAAAAGCGGGCTTTACTTACGAAGGACGGATTAGCCGACATTATTTAATTAACGGTGTTTTTTATGATTCGTACATTATGGGATTGGAAATAGATTAAAGGTGGAGGAGTTTATGTTATACTATTTGGCCATTAGTTTGACTATTTTTTCAAATATTATTTACCATGTTACGCAAAAGTTGATTCCCCCTAAAGCCAATCCTTTTTTAGTTTTAACTTCAACTTATCTTACGGCAGCTTTTTTATCGTTGTTGCTTTCGCCAGTATTTAAAGGTAAAGCAAAGTTTGTTTTTGAACTTTCAAAGTTAAACTGGGTAGGATTCGCTCTGGGGGTAGCTATTTTTGGTCTGGAACTGGGATTTTTACTGGCGTACCGGGCCGGCTGGAAGATAAGTACCGCTGCTTTGTTCTCCAATGCAGCGGTGAGCCTTTTTTTAATCCCAATTGGGATTTTATTTTTTGGAGAAAAACTAACTGCAGCAAAAGTTCTGGGAATTATTTTTTGTCTATTGGGACTC
>NZ_BDJL01000007.1:12979-97251 GCF_001950325.1 Carboxydothermus islandicus | reverse complement strand
TGTCTATTGGGACTCTGGCTTCTTGGCTAATGTTTTCCTTGGCAGAAATATATGAAAATGTTATAATTTACATTAAAGAATATTATAAAAGGGTGATGGATGTGGATATTCATGATTTAGCCTCGAAACTTGCTCCGTTTTTTGAAAGTAAGTCGGAAATTGCCGGCACCGTTCTTTTTATCCAGGGAGAATCACTCGGGCGAGGGGATGAGGAACTCGGGAAAATTCTGATGAAAAATTTTCTTACAACACTGGCGGGGAATGATGAACTTCCCGAAGCTTTATTGTTTGTTAACTCCGGAGTAAAGTTAGTGGTCGAAGGTTCGTCGGTATTAGGGCCTTTAAAAATTCTTGAAGAAAAAGGAGTTTATCTCGGGGCTTGCGGGACCTGCCTTGATTATTTTAAGTTAAAAGATAAGGTGGTGGCCGGCGAAATAACCAATATGGGAAACATTGTGAGTTATTTAACAAAAAGCCTAAAAGTCATTAGCCTTTAAAAATTTTTAAAAAACCAAGAAAAAGTGATGTAAATGAATTTAATGGGGTAGTTTAAAAGAAAATCAAAATTTGACCGGTTGACCAGCCGGTCAAATTTTTTTATATTATTATTTGACTGACTGGTCAGTATAAATCTTAAAAGGGGGTGTGCAGGTGATTCAGTTTAAAGATGTTAAATTTAGTAAGGATCCCCGCTTTAAACCTATTACTTTTTTCGTAGAACAGCCGGGGATTGTAGGAATTTACGGACCAGCAAAGACCGGTAAGACTGCCTGCCTTTTAGCAATGATTGGTGGAATTAGACCGGTAGAAGGAGCAATAACGGTTTTAGGTTTAAATCCGGTGAAAAAACAGCGGGAAATAAGACAAAAGGTGGGGCTTTCTTTTGTAGAAGGGATTTATGAACCGTACTTTTCCCTCTCAGTATTTGATAACTTCAAATTTCAAGGAGCTTTGATAGGGAAAAAAGTAACACCCGTCGAGGTGGATAGACTTTTGGAGAAGATTGAAGCAAATTTTACAAAAGAAAATATAATTGCCGATTTAAATCCTTTACAGAGAATTAAAGTGGGGTTAGCTCTGGCTTTAATTGGGGAACCGCCGGTTGTCTTAATTGATGAACCTTTTAGAAATCTTACGTGTATTGAAAGAAAGCTTATCGAAAAAATTTTTCTAAATTTAAAGCAAGAAGGAAAGTTAGTTATTTATACCACTTTAAAAGAAGAAGAGCTTGGGATTGCCGATATAGTAATAGACATTGCCCGGGGAGGTGTAAGCTATGAACTTCTTAAAGATTGCGCGGGTCGAGCTAAAACAGCTTCTTAGTACCCGTCAAGCCCGAGTAGCGTTAATGGTGATAATTTTAATGCCGTTACTGTACAGCTTTGTTTATTTGTCTGCTTTTTGGGACCCTTATGGCAATCTAAAAAATTTGCCGGTAGCGGTAGTTAATTTGGACCGGGGTTATGATGACGGAAAAGAAAAAATTAATGCTGGTCAGGAACTGGTGGATGAACTAAAAAGCAATAATGCGGTAAAATGGTACTTTGTTGAGGAAAAGGAAGCTTACCGGGGGTTACTGGGGGATAAATATTATTTAATAGTAAAAATACCCGGGGATTTTTCCGAGAAGTTATATAAAATGAAATCGTCGGATCCCCAAAAAGCCGGGATTAAGGTAATTTATAACGAGGGTAAAAACTACTTGGCAGCACAGTTAAACAGCCGGGTGGTTTTGGAATTAAAACAAAAAATAGAAGAGAAAATAGTTAAAGAAGCAATGACTACTCTTCTTGAGAAAATGGACGACTCTTTAAAAGATGTGGAAAAAGTCGCTGACGGTAGCGAAAAGCTGGAAGAGGGCATCAAGCAGGCGTACAACGGAAGTATGGAATTAGAAAAGGGCGGGCAAAAATTAGCAGCAGGGGCCAAAAAACTTGCAGCAGGCACGGAGCGGCTTTATCAGGGAAGCAACCGGTTAAAAAGTGGAGCGATGGAATTTAGCCAAAATATGTCGGTGTTTGCCGCTAAAATGGAGGATGTTAGACGTGGCAGTAAAAAAATTTATGAAGGTTTAAAACTACTTCCCGGAGCCGAGTTAGGAGGTCAGTTTGCTGAACTAAACGGTGGGGTTAAAACCGTTGCTGACGGAGCTTATGGAGTTTACAGTGGAAGTCTTACTTTAGAAAAAGGAGTAGCCAACCTTGCTGCGGGTAGTAGCGGTTATATAGCGGGTGTTAATACTTTTTTGTCAGGGGTAGAAAGCTTTTGGAGTCAAGTGTCTTCCGGCTTAAAACAATTGGCTTCCGGTTATGAGCAGCTTTTAGACGGCTTAAACAATTTGAAAGATAGCTTGCAAACGGGTACTACACTGGTGGCGGGTGTAGATCAATCCCAAAAAGCTGCCCAAAACCAAATTGAGCAAGCTTTAAATACCTTAGAAAATTACAGAGCTAACCAGCCAGACCCGGAAATAGATATGGCTATAAATTCTCTAAAGGCAGCTAAAGAGAATTTAACAATGATTAATCAATATAATACTGGCCTTTCGTCATTGCTTATTAAAGGCAATGAAGGAATTTCAGAGTTAAGTTCATCCCTTACAACCCTAAATCTTGGACTCACGAACTTAATAAACCAGGGAGAAGAAGGATATAAAGGTAAACTTCAGCCGGGAATGGTGGCTTTAGAAAAGGGTGGTCAGGATTTAACTGCAGGATTAAGTCAATTACAAGATGGCGTTGGCACCATAGTTTACGGCAGCAAGAAGCTTGCGGAAGGTACAACTCTTTTAGCATTAAAGACCCAGGAAATACCGGCTAAAATGGAAGAACTGGGTGGCGGTCTTTCTTCTTTAAAAGAAGGCTACAATCAACTGTATAGCGGGATAAATCTTCTGACAGAAGGAAGTAGTAAGCTTAATAATGCGGCATTGGCCCTTAGTAACGGAACTGCTTCCTTGAATGGCGGAATCTTGCCTGTAAAAAATGGAGCTCTGGAATTAGAAAAGGGAGCGTTAAGGTTAGCGACTGGACAGGCGGAACTAAATGACGGTTTATTTAAGCTTTATAAAGGTTCCCGGGAGCTTACTTCAGGGCTTAAGGCCGGGGTAGAGGAAGGAAAGAAAGAGCTAACTCCTTCCTTAAAGGAAAAAAGGGCTAAAATAATTTCCGATCCTGTGCAGGTTAATGAGGAGAAAAAATATTATGTTCCCAACTACGGAACCGCTTTTACGCCGTACTTCCTTCCCCTTTCCCTCTGGATTGGAGCTCTGGTGCTGTTCTTCCTGGTAAATTTAAAAGACCACCGTTTAACCTTATCTACGGTTCGTTCCTGGGAAATTTTACTCGGGAAATTTTTAGCGGTAGCTTTAATTGGGGTGCTTCAAGCTGTAATTTCTGGTATAATTTTAGAAAAAGGGCTTGACCTTCAGGTTGCATCTCAATGGAAGTTCTATGGATTTGCTATTTTAATGTCCCTAACTTTCATAGCTATTATCGGTTTAATGGTTTCCCTTTTTGGTATGGCGGGAAGATTTTTAGCGGTAGTTTTATTGATTTTGCAGCTTGCTTCTTGCGGTGGTGCTTTTCCCTTTGAATTACTGCCAAAATTCTTCCGGGAAATTAGCGTTTATTTGCCGATGACTTACGGAGTTTACGGTTTAAGAGAAGCCATTTCCGGTGGCTCCGGGATGAGCTTTGACCACAGTGTTTTCATGATGGCTTTGTTTGGGGTAATAGCCTTAATACTAAATTATTTTGTCACTCCAAGGCATATTGCGCTTTCCGATTTATCACCTAAAGAAGGTAATGTAATTTAGCTGTTTGGAGGATAAGATGAATCCCAAGATTCGGGTGATTTTAAAAGCTGCGGCTAAAGTGATGGCCCAAAAGGGCTTTGAAAAAGCTACCATGGATGAAATTGCTAAAATTAGTAAGGTGGCCAAGGGGACTTTATATTACTATTTTAAAAGTAAAGAGGAACTTTTTTTAAAGCTTACCCTTTCTATTCTTGAAGAATTAGAGGAAAGAACTAAAAAGGTTTTAGAGTTAAAAGTTTCGGCGGTAGAAAAACTTAGGGCTTTAATAAAGGTCCAGGTGGAATTTTTCTTAGAGTTTCACGAGGAGGTAGTGTTAATTTTAGGGGATTTTTTTGGAAGTACCCTTCCCCGGGAAAGTTTTCGGGTAAAGATTAATGATTATTATCGCCTCCTCAATCAATTAATAGAGGAAGGGATAAAAGCCAACGAATTTCGGAAAGTTAACCTGGAAATTTTTGTTCCGGCTTTTTTTGGAATGACTTCCTTTGCCACTATTCGCGGTATTTTAAGAGAGAAAGGGTTTTTAAAAGATCAGCTTATCGAGAATTTAACGGAGATAATTTTAAACGGTTTAAAAAAATAACCGGGTTATCCTCTCGGTTATTTTTTTGTTAAGGTTTTGAGAAAAAAGAGAAATATCTTTGCATCTTGTATACATTTTGTTATTTTATTGACAAAAGCGGCTGGTGTTTTATAAAATTATCAGCAAAACCTTTTACAGAAAAAGCAGTGAATGGGAGCGGTGCAAAAGGAAGGCCCCAGAGAGCCGGGGGTAGCTGCGAACCCGGTGCCGGAGTTTTGCACAGATCGCCCAGGAGCTTTCCGGTCGAAAGGTTAGTAGGCCGGAACGGTTTTTGACCGTTATGCCAATGAAGCGGCCGGGTTACCATGCCCGGCAAGCAGGGTGGTACCGCGGGCAAAACCCCCGTCCCTGAGCATTCAGGGGCGGGGGTTGTTTTTATATATTTTGAGCATAAAAATTAATAATTTTTAATAAAATTACGGAGGTGCGGGAAATGGGGCTTCTTATTTACTTAGATGGTAAGTTTGTACCGGAGGAGGAAGCGAAAGTTTCGGTTTTTGACCACGGTCTTTTATACGGTGATGGAGTATTTGAGGGTATCAGAGCGTACCACAACCGGGTATTTAAGCTAAAAGAACATATCGACCGTCTTTACGAGTCGGCCAAAGCTATTCTTTTAGAAATACCTCTAACCAAGGAAGAAATGACCGAAGTTGTTCTGGAAACCATGCGTAAAAACAACTTACGGGAAGGATATATTCGTTTGGTGGTTACCCGGGGGAAAGGTGATTTGGGTTTGGATCCCAGAAAATGTCCAAAAGCTACGGTTTTCTGCATCGGTTCTTCCATTACCCTTTATCCCGAGCGTTTCTATGAGGAAGGCCTTGAGGTGATTACCGTTCCAACCCGGCGAAACTTAAACGAAGCTTCGAGTCCCAGGATTAAATCCCTGAATTATTTAAACAATATTTTGGCTAAAATCGAAGCAAATCTTCATGGAGTCTTAGAAGCAATTCTTTTAAATCAGGAAGGATATGTGGCGGAAGCTACCGGTGACAATGTCTTTATCGTTAAAAACGGTCGCTTGATTACACCTCCTTCTTATGCCGGGATTTTAGAAGGTATTACCCGTAATACGGTTATGGACTTGGCCAGAAAAAGAGGCATTCCGGTGGAAGAAAAGCTGTTTACCCGCTATGACATCTTTAATGCCGATGAGTGTTTCTTAACCGGTACGGCGGCGGAAATAATACCGGTGGTAAAAGTTGATGGAAGAACCATTGGCGAAGGTGTACCCGGGCCCATGACCAGGACGTTAATCAAAGATTTCCGGGAATACGTTACTACCGACGGTCCATTTATTTTCAGCGAGTAAAGGGGGAGAAAGATGCCAAGTCACCTCATTAAGTCAGGCATAAGCAAAGCACCTCATCGAAGTTTACTTAAGGCGTTGGGAATTACCGATAATGAGCTAAAACGTCCGTTTATCGGCGTTGTTCACAGTTTTTCCGAAATTGTTCCCGGACACGTGCATTTAAGAACGGTTGTCGAAGCGGTAAAAGCCGGAGTAAGGAATGCCGGCGGGGTTCCCTTTGAGCTTCCGGTAATCGGGGTTTGCGATGGTATTGCCATGAACCACGAGGGAATGAAGTATTCGCTCGCCAGCCGGGAACTTATTGCCGATTCGGTGGAAGTTATGGTTAAGGCTCACCAGTTTGATGCCCTTGTTTTTGTTCCCAACTGCGACAAAATTGTTCCCGGAATGTTAATTGCGGCGATGCGTTTAAATCTTCCGGCTATTTTTGTCAGCGGCGGGCCGATGTTAGCGGGAAGAGTGAGGGGAAAAAGCGTTTCCCTCAGCAACGTTTTTGAAGGGGTAGGGGCTGTTGCTGCCGGCCTTATGAGCGAAGAGGAACTTTTAGAATACGAAAATTACGCCTGCCCCGGCTGTGGCTCATGTGCCGGGATGTTTACGGCAAATTCAATGAATTGTTTGACCGAGGCTATAGGTCTTGCCCTTCCCGGAAATGGCACCATACCGGCGGTGTATGCCGAAAGGCTAAGGCTTGCTAAACTTACCGGGGAAAAGGTAATGGAACTCCTTTCCCAAAATATCCGTCCCCGGGATATCTTTACCCGGGAGAGCTTGTTAAATGGTTTGGCGGTCGATATGGCTTTAGGGTGCTCGACCAATACGGTTTTACACCTGGCGGCGGTAGCTTATGAGGCGGGAGTGGAGTTTGATTTGAACCTGGTGAATGAGGTAAGTGAAAGAACGCCAAACCTCTGCCGCTTAAGCCCGGCGGGACCGTATCATATGGAAGACCTGTATTTTGCCGGGGGAATTCCAGCGGTAATGAAGGAGCTTTTGAAGAAAGGTTTGATCAGAGAAGACCTTCTTACCGTTTCGGGGAAAACGGTAGGGGAGAACCTGAGAAATGCTGTCAATAAAAATCCCGAAGTTATCCGGCCTATTGATAATCCTTACTCGGAGACGGGGGGCTTGGCAATTTTGTTTGGAACCCTGGCACCCCGGGGAGCGGTGGTGAAAAAATCGGCGGTTTTACCGGAAATGCTAACCCACACCGGTCCGGCCCGGGTTTTTGATAGCGAAGAAGATGCTACCACGGCCATTTTAACCGGGCAAATAAAGAAAGGGGATGTGGTGGTTATCCGGTATGAAGGCCCCAAAGGTGGTCCCGGCATGCGGGAGATGTTAACACCAACTTCGGCCCTTGCCGGGATGGGGTTAGATAAAGAGGTGGCATTGATTACCGATGGCCGGTTTTCGGGAGCGACCCGGGGAGCAGCAATCGGGCATGTTTCTCCCGAAGGTTATGAAGGTGGACCGATAGCTTTGGTTCGGGAAGGAGACTTAATAAAAATAGATATTCCGGGACAAAGATTAGATCTTTTGGTATCAGAAGATGAACTTAACCAAAGAAAAGCTCAATTACAAATTCCCGAGCCTAAGATTAAAGAAGGTTACCTTGCTCGGTACCAAAAGTTAGTGAGCTCTGCTAACTTAGGTGCGGTGTTTTTAAAGTAGGGGTGAACGAGATGGAGTTAACCGGAGCGCAAATTTTAATTAAGGTATTAGAGGATTTAGGAGTGGATACGGTTTTTGGCTATCCCGGGGGAGCGGTACTGCCCATTTATGATGCCCTTTACGATTCAAAAATTACCCATTACTTGACCCGGCACGAACAGGGAGCGGCCCATGCCGCCGATGGCTATGCCCGCGCTTCGGGTAAGGTAGGGGTATGTTTTGCAACTTCCGGCCCGGGAGCCACTAACCTGGTAACCGGTCTTGCCACTGCTTATATGGATTCGGTGCCGGTGGTTGCCATTACCGGACAGGTGGCTACCTCGCTTTTGGGACGGGATTCTTTCCAGGAAGCGGATATTACCGGAATAACCATGCCGATTACCAAACATAATTATCTGGTAAAAGATCCGGGAGATTTAGCCCGGACGGTGGTGGAAGCATTTTACATTGCCCGGACGGGACGACCGGGGCCGGTTTTAATTGATATTCCCAAGGATGTTTCGGCGGCCCGGGCGCGCTATGAATTTCCCGAAAAAGTTGAGCTTCCAGGGTACAAACCGGTTTTAACTCCCGGCGAGGAAGAGGTTAATAAGGCTATAGCATTAATAAATTCCTCCGAACGTCCGTTAATTTTTACCGGAGGCGGGACTGTTAACGCCGGGGCTGAACAGTTATTGTTGGCTTTTGCCGAGAAAATCAATGCGCCGGTGGTTGCAAGTTTAATGGGTTTAGGGGGATTTCCCGGAGAACATCCCTTATTTTTAGGAATGCTGGGAATGCACGGGACCAAGCCGGCTAATTATGCGGTCAGCGAATGTGATCTCTTGATAGCCGTGGGGGTGCGCTTTGACGACCGGGTAACCGGGGATGTTAACAGCTTTGCCCCTAAAGCCAAGATTATCCACATCGATATTGACCCGGCGGAAATTAACAAAAATGTGCGGGTAGAAGTGCCTTTGGTGGGGGATGTAAAGAACAGCTTAGAGCTTTTAATTAAAGGGGTAAAGGAAAAAAAGCCGGAGAAATGGCTGCAGTATGTTTTTGGTTTAAAGGAAAAGTATCCTTTAACTTATAACCAGGAGTGTGGCTTAAAACCCCAAAAAGTTATTGAAACTCTTTATAAGATCACCGGAGGCGAAGCAATTATCGTTACCGATGTGGGACAGCATCAGATGTGGGCTGCCCAGTTTTACAAATTCAATAAGCCCCGGAGATTTATTTCCTCCGGTGGTTTAGGAACGATGGGGTTTGGTTTACCGGCAGGAATTGGGGCTCAGGTAGCAAGACCGGAGCAGCAGGTAATAGTGGTATCGGGGGATGGTAGTATCCAGATGAATAGCCAGGAACTGATGACCGCTGCGGCCTATAACATCCCCGTTAAGGTTATTATCTTAAACAACGGTTACCTGGGGATGGTGCGGCAGTGGCAGGAACTTTTCCATCAGCGCCGTTATTCACAAACGAAACTAAAAAATCCCGACTTTGTTAAGTTGGCCGATGCTTACGGGATAAGGGGCATGCGCATTAAAAAAGAAGAAAACTTAGAAGAAAAACTTTTGGAGGCCATAAATTATACCGGACCGGTAGTGGTAGATGTTTGGGTAGACCGGGAGGAAAATGTTTTTCCCATGGTGCCACCGGGAGGCGCGATTCACAAAATGATCGGTTAAAGGGGGGATTTGATGCGGCATACCTTGTCAGTATTGGTGGAAAACAATCCTGGGGTTTTAGCGAGGGTGGCGGGACTTTTTAGCCGCCGGGGCTATAACATCGATAGCCTTGCGGTGGGCAGGACGGAAAATCCGGATATTTCCCGGATGACCATTGTGGTGGAAGGGGATGACCGGGTTTTAGAGCAGGTAGTAAAGCAACTAAGAAAGTTAGTAGATGTGATTAAAGTTCAGGACATTACTTCCGAACAGTATGTTAGCCGGGAACTTTTGCTTTTAAAAGTTCATGCGGATTCCAATACCCGGGGGGAAATTATGCAAATAGTAGAAATCTTCCGGGCCCGGATTGTGGATATTGGGCCTAAAACCCTGACCATTGAAGCTACCGGTGATGAAGATAAAATCGAAGCTATTGAAAATGCCTTAAGGCCTTTTGGTATTAAAGAGCTGGTTCGGACCGGAAAAATTGCCCTGCTGCGGGGTTCCAGAACTTCAAATATAAATGGAGTAAAGGAGGAGGAATAACGATGAAAAAAGTTTATTATGATCAGGACGCTAATTTAGAGCTTTTACGGGAGAAAAAAATTGCGGTGATAGGATATGGTAGCCAGGGGCATGCTCAGGCCCAGAACTTAAAAGATAGTGGCTTAAATGTGGTGGTAGGTCTTCATAAAAAAAGTAAAAGCCGGGAAAAAGCCGAAGCTGATGGTTTTACTGTAATGAAAGTTGATGAAGCGGCTGAGTGGGCTGACATCATTCAAATTTTGGTTCCCGACCAAATTCAGGGGGAATTATACCGGGATAAAATCGAGGAACATTTAAAACCGGGTAAGGCTTTAATGTTTTCCCACGGTTTTAATATTCATTACGGACAAATAGTGCCACCGCCGGATGTCGATGTCTTCTTAGTTGCTCCCAAAAGCCCCGGTCATTTGGTAAGGCGGATGTATTTAGAAGGCAAAGGGGTGCCGGGGTTAATTGCCGTCTATCAGGATGCTACCGGAAAAGCCAAGGATTTAGCTTTGGCCTATGCTAAAGCTATTGGTTGCACCCGGGCGGGAGTTTTTGAAACTACTTTTAAAGAAGAAACGGAGACGGACCTTTTTGGCGAACAGGCGGTGTTATGCGGTGGGGTAACCCACTTAATTAAAGCCGGGTTTGAAACCCTGGTAGAAGCGGGTTACGCTCCGGAAATGGCTTATTTTGAATGCCTCCATGAAATGAAGTTAATTGTCGATTTAATTTATGAAGGGGGCTTTTCGTTAATGCGGTATTCCGTATCTGATACCGCTGAGTACGGTGACTACATGGTAGGTCCCCGGATTATTACCGAAGAGACCAAAAAAGAGATGAAAAAGGTCCTGGAAGAAATTCAAAACGGAACTTTTGCTAAAAACTGGATTTTAGAGAACATGGCCGGTCGTCCGGTTTATAACGCCATCAAGCGTCGGGAACAGGAACATTTAATTGAAAAGGTGGGGGCAGAATTACGGCAGATGATGCCATGGCTGAAAAAGTAGGGGGGATGTCTTTTGGAAATAACTGGTGCTCAGGCTTTGGTAAAAGCGTTAGAAATAGAGGGGGTAACTACTATCTTTGGTTACCCGGGAGGAGCGGTTGTACCCCTTTATGATGCCTTAAGCCGTTCCAAGATTCAGCATGTCTTGGTACGCCATGAGCCGGGTGCAATTCATGCTGCCAACGGTTATGCCCGGGCTTCGGGGAAAGTTGGGGTATGTGTTGCTACTTCGGGCCCGGGGGCAACCAATTTGGTTACGGGGATTGCTGCGGCGTATATGGATTCGGTACCGGTGGTGGTGATTACCGGGCAAGTACCAACCACGATGGTGGGAACCGATGCGTTTCAGGAAGTGGATATTACCGGAATTACCATGCCCATAACCAAACATAACTTTCTGGTGAAAAATCCTGCGGATATTCCGATGGTGGTGAAGAAAGCTTTTTATATAGCTTCCACGGGCCGACCGGGGCCGGTACTGATTGATTTACCCAAAGATGTAGCAGCTCGGACCATAGATTTTAAATATCCTGAAAAAGTAGAAATTCGCGGTTACAAGCCGAATTTAAAAGGGCATCCGCAGAAAATTGCCGAAGCGGTAAAGCTTATAAGGGAGGCGCAGCGGCCGGTAATTATTGCCGGTGGTGGCGTAATTGCGGCCAATGCCAGTCAGGAGCTTTATGAATTTGCGGTAAAAGCCGAGATTCCGGTAACCAATACGCTAATGGGACTTACTTCCTTTCCCCAGGATAGTCCGCTTTTCCTGGGCATGCTTGGCCTGCATGGAACCAGGTATGCCAATTTGGCGGTGACCGAATGTGATGTTTTAATTGGGCTGGGAGTGCGTTTTGCCGACCGGGTAACGGGAGAGTTATCCGGCTTTGCTCCTAAAGCCAAAATTATCCATATTGATGTTGACCCGGCGGAAATCGGCAAAAACGTACGGGCGGATGTTCCCATTGTTGGTGATGTCAAAAACGTTTTGCAGGAAATGTTAAAGCAAATTGAGCCGCAAAAACATGCGGAATGGCTTTCCCAGATTAACACCTGGAAGCAAGAGTTTCCCTTAAAGTATGAAAAAGATGATTTTATCAAGCCCCAGGAGACAATTAAGCTTCTGGGGGAAAAGACCACCGCCGACACTATAATCGCTACCGATGTGGGGCAGCATCAAATGTGGACAGCGCAATTTTACCCCTTTAAAAAACCCCGTACTTTCTTAACCAGCGGGGGTCTCGGCTGTATGGGTTACGGGTTGCCGGCGGCTATAGGTGCGGCGGTAGCTTTTCGAGATAAACAGGTAATTTTAATTACCGGCGATGGCAGTTTCCAAATGAATATGGGGGAGTTGGCCACTGCCCGGGAACAGAATTTGTCATTGAAGATTATTTTGTTTGTTAATAAAAAATTAGGTATGGTAAAGCAGTTGCAGGAATATTATGCCAATAAAAATTACTTTGGGGTTGACTTGGGTTTTGTTCCGGATTTTGTAGCTTTAGCTCATGCCTATGGAATTCCCGGACGGAAGATTACCAGACCCGAAGAGGTTGACGGGGCTTTAAATGAAATGCTTGCCCATAAGGGTATGTATCTTTTAGAGGTCGAAATAAGTCCTGAAGAAAAAGTTTTACCGATGGTTTTATCCGGAGCTCCAATAGGAGAAGCGGTGGACTGGTAATCTAGAGGTTAGAGATTAGAAATTGGAGATTAGAAATTGGAGATTAGAATAAAAACGTATAAACATGAAAAGCGTAGGTGATTTATATGGAAAGGGTTAGGATTTTTGATACGACGTTGAGGGATGGGGAGCAGTCACCCGGAGTTAGTTTAAATGCTATGGAGAAATTGCAAATCGCCCGGCAGTTACAAAAGCTGGGCGTTGATGTTATAGAGGCAGGTTTTCCTATAACTTCTCCCGGGGATAAGGAAGCCGTATCTTTAATTGCCCGGGAAGTAAAAGGGGTGGTGGTGGCTGCCCTGGCCCGGGCTTCGGCTTTGGATATTGAAACGGCCTGGGAGGCCATCAAAGAGGCGGAAAGTCCCCGGATTCACACTTTTATTGCCACTTCCGATATTCATTTGAAATATAAACTGAAAATGGACCGGGAAACGGTTATTGAACGGGCGGTAGCGGCGGTCAAACTTGCTAAAAAATTTACCGCCGACGTGGAGTTTTCGGCGGAGGATGCCTCCAGAAGTGACCTGGATTTTTTGTGCCGGGTGGTGGAAGCGGCGGTAAAAGCGGGAGCTACTACCATAAACATTCCCGATACCGTTGGCTATGCCGAACCGGAAGAATTTGGAGAATTTATTCGCAAGATTTTAGAGAAAGTACCGGTAATGGACCGGGCGGTGTTAAGCGTCCACTGTCATGATGACTTGGGGCTGGCGGTGGCCAATAGTTTAGCTGCCATCAAAAACGGTGCCCGGCAGGTGGAATGTACCATTAACGGAATTGGCGAACGGGCTGGAAACTGTTCCTTAGAGGAGATTGTAATGGCTCTTTATACCCGGAAAGACGTATTGCCTTTTTATACCGGCATTAAAACCGAGGAGATTTACCGGACCAGTAAGCTCGTTAGCAATTTAACCGGGATGCCGGTCCAGCCCAACAAAGCGATTGTAGGAAAAAATGCCTTTTCCCACGAATCGGGGATTCACCAGGACGGGGTTTTAAAGGAAAGAACTACTTACGAAATAATGAACCCCAGGCTGGTGGGTATTCCCGAATCCCGTCTTGTCCTTGGTAAGCATTCGGGTAGACATGCGTTAAAGGAGAGGTTATTAGAGCTTGGTTATGAATTAACCGAGGAGCAGTTAAACGAGGCTTTTGTTAAATTTAAAGCGTTAGCCGATAAGAAAAAAGAAGTTACCGACCAGGATTTAGAAGCAATGATGGAAGAAGAAATAAGAAAAGTTCCCGAAACTTACAGCCTGGAATATTTCCACATTTCAACCGGTTCAACGATTATTCCCACGGCGACTGTAGGCTTATTAAAGGAAGGGGAAAAGTTAGAAGAAGCTGCCACCGGCGATGGACCGGTCGATGCCATTTATAAAGCTATTAATAAAATAACCGGTTTAGCCCCGGTTTTAGAGCAATATTCAATTAATGCCGTAACTTCCGGCGAAGATGCCCTGGGAGAAGTAGTAGTAAAACTTAAAAATGGCTTCGGGAAAATTGTTACCGGTCGCGGAGTTTCCACCGATATTTTGGAAGCATCGGCCAAAGCTTATTTAAATGGTATCAACAAATTATTGTTTGATTATCAGATGAAAGGGGAGAAGCAGTAATGGGGATGACGATGACCGAGAAAATTCTTGCCTATCATGCCGGAAAAGAGGTTGTTGAACCGGGAGAATTAATTTCCTGCAAAGTTGATGCGGTTTTAGCCAACGACATAACCGGACCGGTAGCGATAAGCGAGTTCAAGAAAATTGGAGTGGATGCGGTTTTTGACCGGGACAGGGTCTATTTGGTGCCGGACCATTTTACTCCCAATAAAGACATTAAAAGTGCCGAACAGGCCAAAATTTTGCGGGATTTTGCTAAAGAGCAAAACCTTACCTATTATTTTGAAGTGGGTAAAATGGGAATTGAGCATGTGCTTCTGCCGGAAGAAGGGTTGGTATTGCCGGGAGAGGTGATTATCGGGGCCGATTCCCATACCTGCACTTACGGGGGGCTTGGGGCTTTTGCCACCGGGGTAGGTTCAACTGACCTTGCGGCGGCGATGGCCCTTGGAGAAACCTGGTTTAAAGTTCCCGAAAGTATCAAGTTTTACCTTTACGGGGAAAAGCTTTTACCTTACGTTTCCGCCAAAGATATCATCCTGTATATAATCGGGCAAATTGGGGTGGACGGAGCGTTATATAAAGCGATGGAGTTTGCCGGTTCGGCTTTAAAGCTTATTTCGGTTGAAGGAAGGCTAACCATGGCCAATATGGCCATAGAAGCGGGAGCGAAAAACGGCATCTTTCCGGTGGATGAGCTTACCCTGGAATATGTAAAAGGCCGGGCAAAACGGGAGTTTAAAGTTTTCGCCAGCGATCCCGATGCCAGATACGAAGCGGTTTACGAAATTAACGTGGAAGAAATCGAACCGCAGGTAGCCCTTCCCCATCTTCCGGAAAATGCGGTGCCGGTAAAGGAGGTATCCGGTAAGGACATTGACCAGGTGGTAATTGGTTCGTGCACCAATGGCCGAATTGAGGATTTACGGGTAGCGGCGGCGATCTTAAAAGGCAAAAAAGTAAAAGATTATGTGCGGTGCATTATTATTCCCGGCTCCCAGTCGGTTTACCGGCAGGCCCTTAAGGAAGGACTTATTGATATTTTTATTGAAGCGGGAGCGGCGGTTTCCACTCCTACCTGTGGTCCCTGCTTAGGCGGACACATGGGGATTTTAGCTAAAGGAGAGAGAGCAGTAGCTACTACTAACCGTAATTTTGTGGGCAGGATGGGGCATGTAGAATCGGAAGTTTACCTGGCGGGACCGGCGGTAGCAGCAGCTTCGGCCATTGCCGGAAAAATCGTTCATCCCGAGGAGGTGCTGTAAATGCGTGCTTTTAAATTTGGCGATGACATTGATACCGACGTAATTATTCCGGCAAGGTATCTTAATACTTCCGACCCGGAGGAATTAGCCAAACACTGCATGGAGGATGCGGATCCGGAGTTTGCCAAAAAAGCCCGCCCCGGGGATGTGATCGTTGCCGGGAAAAACTTTGGCTGCGGTAGTTCCCGGGAGCATGCTCCTATTGCGATCAAAGCCCTGGGGATTGAAGCGGTGATTGCCAAATCCTTTGCCCGGATTTTTTACCGGAATAGTTTTAATATTGGTTTAAAAATTTTGGAATGTCCGGAAGCGGCGGAAAAAATTCGCGATGGGGATGAACTTTCCATCAATTATGATACCGGGGAAATAAAAAATCTTACTACTGGCGAAAGCTACTTTGCCAAGCCCATACCGGAGTTTATGCAAAACATTATTGCCAAAGGAGGACTTATTAACTATGTCCGGGAGAAGCTGCAAGGGACCGTTTAAAATTTTGGTGCTGCCGGGGGATGGTATTGGACCGGAGATAATTAAGGAAGCGGTGAAGGTTTTAAAAGCACTGGGGGAGAAAAAGGGCATTACTTTTAATTTTCAGTACGGTTTAATCGGGGGAGCGGCTATAGACGAAACGGGAGTGCCCCTTCCCGAAGAAACGGTGGAGCTTGGAAAACAAAGTGATGCCATTTTGTTGGGGGCTGTAGGGGGACCCAAATGGGATAATTTGCCGCCGGAAATTCGGCCCGAATTGGGAGGACTTTTAAAAATTCGCAAAGTATTTGACCTGTATGCCAACCTGCGGCCGGTAATGTTTTTCCCGGAACTGAAAAATGCTTCCCCGTTAAAGCCGGAAATAATTGAGGGCGTGGATATTTTAATGGTCCGGGAGTTAACGGGAGGTCTTTATTTTGGTGAGAAGAAGCGGTTCACTACGGAGCAAGGGGAACAAGCGGTAATTGACACCTTGATTTATACCGAAAAAGAAGTGGAAAGGGTAGTAAGACTTGGTTTTGAGTTAGCGCAAAAACGAAGAGGTAAACTTACTTTGGTGGATAAAGCCAATGTTTTAGAAAGCTCCCGTTTCTGGAGGGAGATAACCGAGGAGATAAAAAAAGAGTATCCGGATGTTGAGCTTTCCTACATGTATGTTGATAACTGTGCAATGCAGCTTATCAGAAATCCAAGGCAGTTTGATGTAATCGTTACCGAAAACATGTTTGGGGATATTTTAACCGATGAAGGCGCAGTTTTGGCCGGTTCCATTGGCCTTTTACCCTCGGCCAGCTTAAACGGAAAGTTTGGGTTATATGAGCCTATCCACGGTTCGGCACCGGATATTGCCGGACAGAACAAAGCTAACCCCCTGGCGACAATTTTATCCGCCGGGATGATGTTAAGATACAGTTTAGACTGCCCGGAAGAAGCGTTACTTATTGAAAAAGCGGTAAAAGCAGTATTACAAAAAGGTTACCGGACGGGTGATATTTTGGAGCCGGGTACTGCGTTAGTTACCTGTGAAGAAATGGGTGATTTAGTAGCGGAAGAAATCTTAGGTGGGGTTTATGATGAAGGTTTACCTTTATGATACTACTTTAAGGGATGGAGCCCAGGCGGAAGGGATAAGTTATACCGTTTCCGATAAATTAAAAATTGCCAGAAAATTAATTGCCTTTGGCATTGATTATTTAGAAGGTGGGTGGCCGGGAGCAAATCCTAAAGATTTAGAGTTTTTCCAGGACGCCAAAAAGCTTGATTTTAATAAAACTAAGCTTGCTGCTTTTGGTTCTACCCGCCATCCAAGGCTAAAAGTTAAGGACGACCCTAACCTTTTAAACCTGATAAAAAGCGAAGCACCGGTAGTTACAGTATTTGGTAAATCATGGGACTTACATGTAGAAAGTGCTCTGGCTACAACCCTGGAAAACAACCTTTTAATGGTGTACGAAACGGTTGCCTTTTTAAAAGAGGTTGGGCGGGAAGTGGTTTTTGATGCGGAACATTTTTTTGACGGTTTTAAAAATAATCCCGAGTATGCTTTAAAAGTTATCGAACAGGCCGCCAGGGCTGGAGCCGATTTCATAGTATTATGTGATACCAACGGCGGAAGTTTGCCCAAGGAGATTCGGGCCGGGGTGGAAGCGGCTTTAAAAATTCACCCCCGCATCGGCATTCACACTCATAACGATTCGGAACTGGCGGTGGCCAACAGTTTAATAGCGGTGGAAGCGGGAGCGGTTATGGTTCAGGGAACGATTAACGGTTATGGGGAACGGTGCGGGAATGCCAACCTCTGTTCCGTAATTCCCAATCTTATTTTAAAAATGGGAGTGGAGGTAAATTGTCAGGATAATTTAAAAAACCTGACCCGGCTTTCCCGTTATGTAGCGGAGATAGCCAACCTCCATCCCAATCCCTATCAGCCGTATACAGGACAGAGCGCCTTTACCCATAAAGGCGGGGTTCATGCCAGTGCACTTTTAAAGGATAAGGGTACTTATGAGCATATTCCGCCGGAACTGGTAGGTAACCACCGGAAAGTTTCCATTTCCGACCAGGCCGGAGTTTCAAACCTTCTTTTTAACAGTGAAAACCTGGGGCTATCGGAAGAAGAGGTTAAAACCTATGGCAAAGAATTAGTGGCGGCAATTAAGGCGATGGAGCACCAGGGCTACCAGTTTGAAGGGGCCGAAGCTTCTCTGGAGCTTCTGGTTCGAAGAGTTACGGGAAAGCTTTCGGAACCGTTTAAAATTGACAACTCCAAGCTGATCATTGAAATCAAGGAAGATGGCCGGGTCTTATCGGAAGCGGTGGTTAAAGTCCGGGTGGGGGATACCACCATTCATACCGCTTCCGATGGGAACGGTCCGGTAAATGCTTTAGACAATGCCTTAAGGAAAGCTCTTTTAGAAATATACCCCAATCTTTCGGAGCTTAAGCTTACCGACTATAAGGTCCGGGTCTTAAACGAAAAAGCCGGAACCGAGGCGGTGGTGCGGGTGTTAATTGAATCGTCTGCCGGCGAAAAAAGTATCAACACCGTGGGAGTTTCCACCAATATCATTGAAGCCAGTTTAAAAGCCCTGACCGACAGCTTGGTTTACTTTTTAATCAATAACAATGAAGGGACTGTTTCTTAAAACAGTCCCTTGTCTTTTTCATAAATGCTTATAAACTTTAAAAAGGGTTCGAGATTTATTTTATATTTTTGCAAGTGTAACTTAAGGGAATCTAATGTGATATTTTTTTGGTTATATTTTAAAAGCATTGCTACATCAAATAAATCTTTAGGTCCTCCAGCTAAAAGTTTTTGAGCAATTAAATCATAAAGACTAATTATTTTAAATTTTTCTTTTTCCTCAATGGTTACTTCTATAGCATTATTTACAAAATCAATTTCATGAGGGAAGCGTGCCATAATTACGTCAATGCTCACATTATCGATTACAGCTTTAATTATGTCTCCTACGGGATCTGCTAAAGATGATTTTGTATAGTTAAATTTTATTGAATTTCTCTCAAGGATATCAAAAAAAATTTCCCGGGGTTCGGGCCAAAGGGCTAAGATGTCAATATCAAAAGTGCTTCTTGGTTCAGCATAAAAAGAAACGGCCAATCCCCCGATTAGGCAATAACGAATCTTTTCTTTTTCAAAGATGTTAGTTATTTTCTTTAAACTTTGAATCACCTATTTCACCCTTTTTTAAGGTCAAAATCGTTTCGTTAATTTTTTCAATAATTAATAACTTTTCTTTAAAGGAGAGATTTGCCGTCGGCGATAATGGTCGAGAATCGTTTTTTATTTTTGCAAAAATAAATTCTAGCTGAGCTTGGAAATTGGATTTCATAGTAACCCCCTGAAGTAATTATAGCTAAAATACCAGATAATGTAAATATGGGGTTTTTACAGATATTTTTGGTAGCCGTGATAAGTTTCTACCAGCTTTCCGGCGGCTAAAGACTGCATTAAAATTGCAACCAGCTCAGGAACTATGATGGTATGGTTGTTGCCTGTTTCCTTCATAAACCACCGGAGTTGCTGGCGAACTTCGGGGATTCCAGTGGTTTCAATAATTAAATCAACCTTTTTGCCCATTTTAGCAATGTCTAAAAAATCCCGGGTAATGAAGATTCCCTTTTCTTTGGCCAGCAAAATTCCCGGAGCTCCGAAGTCCACATCGGCGACCCCAACCACTTCAATAAAATCAGCATCCAAAAGCTGCTCTAAAAGAGGTGTCCCTGTTTTACCGGCCCCCACCAATCCTACCCGAATTTTTTTATCGACCATTTTTATCCTCCTTAAAAATTTTTACCGATTATATTTGACATTTAACAAAAAAATCCTTTTAACGCCGGCCTTTTTTTCTCTTGCGGTCATAATTTGACCAGACAATTCCCACAGCGATAACTGCTGCCAAAGTGATACCTTTTACCAGAGCGCGTTCAACTAAATCCGGTTTTAATTCAGGGGCAAATTTTGCTGCAACAGGTAAAATTTTTGTTACAATTACCCCTATGAAGCCGTTTAACCTTAAAAAGGAAGGGGCTCCGTATAAAAGCAGGATTAAAAGGGGATGAAGGTTAAAGCGATTTACCAGTAAACTTGCCAGGAGAGTTAAAAGTATAAGGCTTGGCAGATAAGTAATTAAAATGGTTTTGGCGAGAGCGATAATTTTTGGCGTGCCGAGAAAAAGAAAATCATTATCGGTCACATATAACGCTGCAATTAAACCAGCTAATCCCCACAGAATTTTGTCAGTGTATTTTTCCATGATGAGGCCTCCTCAGGTACACTACTTAAAATGAGGTAAAAGCGCCAAAATAAATTCTAAAAGTATTAATAAAACAATGGTAATTTCTAACGCTAAAAAGCGACTGGTGACCACTTCTTCGGACAGCATGGAGTAGCTTCGTTCTAAGACATTTAATTTATGACGGATTTGCTCAGCCCAGACGTTGGTTCGGAAAATCCTTAAAGCCTGGGAATAGACCCGGGCATAGAAAACGTCTTCGGTAACCTTTAATGCATTTTGGACCCGCTCGGTAATTTCGGTAATATCGGCTACGGTTTTTAGCAGGCGTTTCATTATTGTCCGGTATTTACCAAGCTTTTTATAACCCCATTCTTCTTCCGCCCGGTCGATATCCTGGTACATTTCGTTAATTGCTTTTGTAAGTAAGCTATCATAATAACGAAGCTCTAAGAGCTGGGAGACGGCAAACTCCAAAAGGTCAATAACATCCATATTGCCATCGGCGTCATAGACGAAGGCTGCATCCCAGGCAATTATGGTCATATCGGTGTCGGCATAAGAAAAGCGGTTGTTTAAAATTTCCGCCCGGGTTGCTCCTGATATTGGTTCTTTTTCTCCTAACAGAAGCGGAACCGGATCGTAATTTGGTTTTTCGGTGGTAAAAAAAATCAGAAAATCTTCTTCAAAAAGTTCCGGCGAAGGTTTAATTAGAGCAGGAGTTAAAAGGTCTTTTAAAAACCTCACTTCTTTTTTGAAAAGTTCGTCAAACTCTTCGGTATTGTTTAAGTAAACCATCAGTTCTAAAAACTCATCAGGGTTTAAATCTTGAAGATCCAAACTCAAATTTAAACTTAAGACACCCCAGGCGAAAATTTTTCCCGCTATTTTGGTTGGTAAAGTTTTACCGTTAAAGAAGTAAAAACCGGTTGAATATTCGAAAATTAATGGCGGTTCTTCTATGTGAATGGCTTTGGGTGGAATTTTTTTAAGTTTTAACCGAAATGGCCTTTTTTCACTTAAGATTTCTTCGGCTTTGCTAAGGTCTATTTCTTCCGCAATATCAAAAAGACGGTATAAAAACACTAACTCCAAAAAAAATCCCACCTTTTTAATTATAATTACCAGGGGTGATTTAGCTGAGAGGTAATTATTTTCCGGGGGGAGTTATTAATTTAACATCTAATTTTTTGAAATCATCATCAAAAGAACAAATAATTTCATCATGAAAACGGGCAAGAGAGGCAAGGTAAGCATCCACAAAATCTATATCTTTATCTGCCATAACTTGCAAAGCTTGTACAAGTAAAGTTGGGTTTTCTGTAGCTATACCATCTGCATTAATAAATGGAATTAGAGAATTAGCAATTTCGTGTTTGGAAAATTTATAAAAAGAAGAAAGTACCCAAACGACTTCAGCTAAAACGAGGGATGAGACCCGTAGGCAGACTTCTCCTTTTTCGACCCGCTTCATTAATTCTAAGGTTTTTTCAGCCATTTCAGGGGGAGAACCGGTAATAAAACGTAAGATAATATTTGCATCTATCCATAAATATTTCATTGCTTTACTCCAATCCAAATTTTTTGGCAAGTTCTTTAGCAACTTCCTCACGTACTTCAGATTTGCTCGAGTATGGTTTATTTGTTTTTAAAGTAGCAAAAAGTTCAGTTAAAGTTTTCTTTTTCAAAGGTTTGACTTTTATTTCACCTTTATTATCAAAGTCAAAAATAAGTTCATCGCCCGGTTGTAAGTTAAATTTACGTCTAACGGCAACGGGGATTGTAATCTGTCCCTTACTTGTTAATTTAGCCCTTAACATAATAACACCTCCTTACCTTAAAAGATAATTCTTACAATATAAAAAGTCAATGACTTACTTTCTGTTATAGTTTAAATATGCGGCTAAAAACAATTTGGAAACTATTGTCCCAAAATTATTTGGGCTAGTTCTTCGGGCAGGCCTTTTTCGCTAATGGCTACTGCGGTAATATTATAAGGATAGGAAACGAGACGAAAACTTACCGTTAGGTTATCATTTTCTACTTTGACCAAAGCATAAACCGCCCGGGGGTCTTTGGTTTTAGGTTTACCGGTGGAGCCGGGGTTTAAAAAATGCCGTCCCCGGTGGAGGAAATAAAAAGGATAATGGGTATGCCCGAAAACAAAAACTTCGATGTCCGGGTAATCTTCAATAAGTTTATTAAACCGGTCGGGGAAAAGATCCGGTGTTAAATACTCGTTTAACCGTTCGGGCGAGCCGTGAAACAGGAGAAAGTTTTTGCCGCAAACTTCAAACTTCACAATATTTGGCAGCTTTTTCAGGTATTCTCTATTTTCCGGTAACAGGCTTTTGGTGGTAAAAGCCAAAGATTTTGCCCCAATTTCGTGTTCCTTTGCCGTTTTATAATCGCAACCACAGGTAGGCCTTTTATTGGCAGCACCATCATCATAATTGCCGAGAACCCCTTCAATGTTTTTCTGGCGGATAAGTTCGACTACTTCATTGGGAAAAGGGCCGTAACCGATAAGGTCGCCGGTGTGGTAGATTTTTTCCACTTTATTCGTTTCGGCATCGGCCAGCACTTCTTTTAAAGCCGGCAGGTTACCGTGGATATCGCCGATGAATGCTAAAAGCATAACTTACACCTCGTTTCTGAAGACTACTTTCTTAGTTTACCAGGAATACTTTAATTTTAAGAAAAATTAAGATAAAATTTAATTAATTAATTTTTCTTGGAAAAGGGGAATTTAACGTGATTGAAGTGTTATTTTTTGTAATGGAAGAAGAAGAAGAAACGACCTTAATGTGGAAGAAAATAAAAGAAAAGTTTTCACTCGAAGAAGAACCGGTCTTTTTAAATCCGTTAGGTAAAAACATTATCCTGTTAAAACGAGGGCTGGGATTAGAGGGAAAGTTTTCCTTTTTTCTAACTGAAGATTTATTGGTGCTTATAAGGGAAGGAGAAGATAATTTACTTGATGGTACTACCATTAGCTCGAATTTTTTAGGAAAGACAGTGGTAGAATTTATGGAAGGTGAAAAGGATTTAGAACTTTTGGAAAGTGATGAAGATTATCGATTTTATCGTTTTTTACCCCGTTATAACCGGGAGAGCTTTCTTTTAAAATTTTTTATTTTAGAGGGAGAACTACATAAGTTTACCCAAAAAGCCAAACTTTACCTGGAACAGGCGGAAATCCTTGATACCAAAAGAGCTGGAATATTAAAACAGCTACCGGATATTTTGGGGGAAATCGAGAAATTTGGTTCGGATTTAGAAATCCTGGAAAAAAACCTTGGCAGGATTAGCGACTTATATAACGACTTGGCGCTGGAGTATACAGTAATAAAAGGGTATTTGGCGGAAGTCCAAAGGGATAGGGATAAAATCTTGAGACTAACTAAAAAAATATTTTCCTTTGAGGCTGAAAGTGTTTACATAAACGATAGCCTTGGAGAGGTGGCCCTTAAAGCCAACCGGTTAAAAGAAATCGCGGAGAGGTTTGAAAATCTTCTGAGTCATTTAAAATCCGGCGTTGAAGTTATCAATTCCAGAATTCAACTTATCCAGAGTCGGGAAACAAAAAAATTGCAAGAACAAATGTATAAAAGTATTGCGCAAAACATTGAGCTTACCCGGGAAGGGGTAGCGCTTCAGGTAGCGGCGGCGTTTATTGAATTTATTGTCGTAACTTATTATACTCTCAGTATTTGGAAGTATTTAACACCGGAAGAAGTTTTTCACAATCTAAACCCCGGGTTAAAACTTGGGCTGGTAGTGGCTTTTGCTGGCCTTTCGGTTTATGCTACCCATTTAGTTGCGGTTTACTACAATGAAAAAACTAAAAAAAACAGAGCTAAAATTATCGTAACCTTTATTTTAATGATGCTCATTGTAGGTATTATGTTTTGGCTTGGTGTTAAGGGCTCCGTTATTGACGAATCTAATGTTTGGTCATATAATATCATATGAGTTTAACCAAATCAGAAAAATCCTGTGAACGGGACGAGTAGCAAGGCTAAAGGCCCCAAGCGAGCCGGGGAGGGTGGAAGCCCGGCGGTCATGGCTTTGGCGAAAATCCCCCGGGAGGAGGCGACCCAAAGGCGAAAAGCCCAGTAGGTTTGCCCGGCGCTTGTGCCGTTATTTTAACGAAGTGACCGGATTTTCCGGTAATTTGGGTGGTACCGCGGTTGATAGCCGTCCCTTAACCTTTGGGTTAAGGGATTTTTTATTTGTTTAGAAACGCTTTAATACAGATTAATAATAAAATTTATACCATAAAGGAGAGGATAGAAGAAATGGACTACGGAAAAACTTTAAATCTTCCAGTTACCGATTTCCCGATGCGGGGAAATCTTCCCGAACGGGAGCCGGAAATTTTGGCTTACTGGGAAAAAATTGATCTCTACCGCAAGGTACAGCAAAAAAATGAGGGGCGTCCGAAGTTTGTCCTGCACGACGGTCCTCCCTATGCCAATGGCGATATTCATATGGGTCATGTTTTAAATAAAGTTTTAAAAGATATTATTGTGAAGTTCAAAAGTATGGACGGCTTTGATGCCCCTTATGTTCCGGGCTGGGATACCCATGGCCTTCCCATTGAACAGCGGGCCATTAAGGACCTCGGGATTAACCGGAAGGAAATAAGTCCCCTGGAGTTTCGGGCTAAATGCCGGGAGTATGCGGAAAAATATGCCTGGATTCAAAAGGAGCAGTTTAAACGCCTCGGAGTACGGGGGGACTGGGAAAATCCTTATCTTACCTTAATGCCCCACTATGAAGCCAAGCAGATTGAAATTTTCGGAGAAATGGCGAAAAAAGGTTATATTTATAAAGGTTTAAAACCGGTTTACTGGTGTCCGGTTTGTGAGACCGCTTTAGCGGAAGCGGAAATCGAGTATGCTGAGAAAAAATCACCGTCTATTTATGTACGCTTTAAGGTGGTAGACGGAAAGGGAAAAGTGCCGGAAGATGCTTATCTGGTAATCTGGACTACCACTCCCTGGACCCTTCCGGCTAACGTGGCCATTGCCGTCCACCCGGAATTTACTTATGTTTTGGTTAAAACCGAAAAAGGCGAATATGTGGTAGCCGAGGGGTTGGTTCAGCAATTTTTTGAGGCAACAAAACTCTCCGGAGAAGTGGTTGCCCGTTTTAAAGGGGAAGAGCTGTTGGGAGTAGTGACCAGGCATCCGTTTATCGAGCGGGAATCGCCGGTGGTTTTGGCCGAGTATGTTACCCTGGAATCCGGTACCGGTCTTGTCCATACCGCTCCTGGCCATGGTACCGAAGACTTCGAAACCGGGAAAAAGTATAACCTTCCGGTGCTTTCCCCGGTAAACCACCAGGGAGTTTTAACCGAAGGTGCGGGAAAATATGCGGGCATGAAAATCGATGATGGCAACAAAGCCATTACCCAGGATTTAGAAGCCTCCGGAGATTTACTGGCAATGTCGTTTATTAAGCACTCGTATCCCCACTGCTGGCGGTGTAAAAACCCGGTGATTTTTAGGGCTACCGAGCAGTGGTTTGCTTCCATTGACGGCTTTAGAGAACAGGCTTTAAAAGAAATTGAAAAGGTCGAATGGATTCCCGCCTGGGGTAAAGATAGGATTTACAACATGGTGCGCGACCGGGGTGATTGGTGTATTTCCCGGCAAAGAACCTGGGGCGTGCCGATACCGATTTTTTACTGTGAAGCCTGCGGCAAGGAAATTATTACCGATGAAAGTATCAAAGCGGTTTCCGATTTATTCCGCGTCGAGGGAAGCGATGCCTGGTGGAAGTACGAGGCCGCGGAAATTCTTCCGGATGGTTTCAGGTGTCCTCATTGTGGAGGGGTGACCTTCCGCAAGGAAACCGATATCATGGACGTCTGGTTTGATTCCGGTTCCAGCCATGCGGCGGTTTTAGAGCAGCCGGAATACTGGCCGGATTTGCATTGGCCGGCTGACCTTTACTTAGAGGGTTCGGACCAGCACCGGGGCTGGTTTAACTCTTCCCTTTCTACTGCGGTTGCTACCAAAGGGATGGCACCTTATAAAGCGGTTTTAACCCATGGCTTTTTGGTGGACGAAAAGGGAAGGAAAATGTCCAAGTCTTTAGGCAATGTGGTAGACCCCTTAAAAGTTATTAAAGAGCTGGGAGCGGATATTTTGCGGCTCTGGGTGGCATCGGCAGATTATCGCTCCGACTTAGCAATTTCCAATAACATTTTAAAGCAGACCGCCGAAGGCTACCGGAAGATTAGAAATACCATTCGGTTCTTACTGGGAAATCTCTATGATTACGACCACGAAAAACACCGGGTACCCTATGAACAACTTTTAGAAATTGACCGCTGGGCCCTTGCCAAACTTCATCGCTTAATTGCCCGGGTGGAAAAAGCTTATCGGGATTATGAGTTTCACGTCGTCTTTCATGCGATTCATAATTTCTGTGCGGTGGATATGAGTGCTATTTACCTGGATATTATTAAGGACCGGCTTTACGTTGAACTTCCCGATAGCGAAAAACGCCGCTCAGCTCAGACGGTGCTGTACGAGATCCTTGATAGCCTTTTACGGCTCTTAACACCGGTCCTGGCTTTTACCACCGAAGAAGCCTATCGCCACTTCCCGGCCAAAAATAAAAAAGAATCGGTGCAGCTCTTGGATATGCCGAAGGTTGAAGAGAAATACCTGGATTTAGCTTTAGAGGAGACCTGGGATAAAATTTTAGAAATTCGCGCTAAAGTCTTAAAAGCATTAGAAGCCGCCCGTCAGGAAAAGTTAATAGGCCACAGTCTTGATGCCTGGGTTACTTTGAAAGCTTCGGGCGAACTTTACGACTTTTTAGTAAAGCGGGTAAATATATGGCCGGAAATTTTCATTGTTTCCCAGGTTGATGTTCAAAAGGAGGAAGTTGCCGGAGAAAACGGTGAATTACCTTTAGAAGTGGTGGTAAACAAAGCCTTAGGAGAAAAGTGCCAGCGTTGCTGGATGTATTCCCCCGAAGTGGGATTGGATCCGGAATTTCCGGATACCTGCCCGCGCTGTGCTGGAGTCCTGCACGAGTTGAAAAACCGTCCGCGGTAGCGGGCGGTTTTTTGTCTAGAGGTATGAAAATTTTGTTTTGCGGTTATACTACCAATAAAATAACCGCGGTGCGGAGGGGATACGATGAATTGTCCGATTTGTGGCGGACGGGCTACCGGAAAGGTGGGAACCGACCAGTATTTTTGCTGGAATTGTTGCGTTGAATACCGGATAAATAAAGAAGGGGTGCAGATTTTTGAATTGGGTGAGGACGGAAGCCTTATGGCCTTTGATCCTTACAACCAGCAACTGTACTAAAAGGGAGCCAGGGAGGTTAAATTATGCGGCGGAATTTTTGGGGTGGGCTTTTGGCCGGGAGTCTTTTGGGTATGACTTTGCTGGTAGCGGTAACTAACCGGCGGGAGGACCGGAAGAAGAAATTAATGCGGTTGTATGATGATTTAACCGATTTATGGAAATAGGTGAGAAAGTGTTCTCAAAGTTTCTTTATTTCTCTCTAAGAGTAACAGGGATTGTTGTTGCCCTTATCTTTTTTTATCAGATAAGGGCAGTTTTTTTCCCTTTTATTTTAGCGGGAATTTTAGCTTATCTTTTGCACTGGCCGGTGGAATGGCTGGAACAAAAAAAAATTAATCGGGGTTTTAGCATACTCCTGCTTTACCTTGTGCTGGGTATAATGATTTTTCTTATTACAAAATTTTTTTTACCGTCTTTCATAAAGCAAATCAATGAGTTAATAGCTGTACTTCCGGGTTACTTGAATCAGGTGCAGGAGTTTTTGGATCGACAGCAGGCGGGAATTGACCGGGGTAGTCTTCCTCCGGAAATAAAAAAGAGCCTTTTAATCCAAATAGATTCTTTAGAAAAAAGCATAGCGGGGCTTTTAAAAAGCCTTTTAACCACCCTCTGGGGAATCTCTTCCCATCTTTTTGATTTTCTTTTAGCTCCGATTCTTGCCTATTATATTTTAAAAGATGTTCATAATTTAAAAAAAAGTATATTGGGTTATTTACCCGTTAATTTCCGGGATGAAGCGGTTATTTTTCTTAAGGTCTGTGACCACGTTTTTGGGCGTTTTATTAAAGGCCATTTGTTAATTTGCCTGACGGTAGGGATACTAACCGGTTTAATTCTTTATATGTTAAAGATACCTTACAGTTTTCTCCTGGGACTATTAGCCGGAATTATGGAGTTGGTTCCTTATTTTGGACCAATTTTAGCAAGTATTCCCATTTTAGCTCTTGCGCTTTTAAAGGGAAAGGTTTTATTTATAAAAACATTAATAGCCATAGTTTTAATTCAACAAATAGAAGGAAACATCTTAGCTCCGAAAATTTTAGGAGATAGCCTTGGCTTACATCCCCTTACCGTTATTTTTTTACTCCTTTGCGGTTATAATTTAGGGGGAGTTTTGGGCATGATTTTGGCAGTACCGGTTGCTGCAGTTGTTCGCAATTTATATTTCCTCTTTCGCTGGCGGGGGAATAGCCTTGAAGTTGACAGTAAAAATTTTGGTAAAGTATAATTAGATAAAGTTAAAACCGTTTGAATGGGGGATATTTTGTGTTAGCGCGCGAAATCCGGGAAAAGTTCTTGAAATTTTTCGAAAGCAAAGGTCATAAGATTTTGCCCAGTGCTTCCCTTATTCCTGCTAATGACCCAAGTCTTTTGTGGACGGCAGCAGGGATGGTGCCTTTTAAGCCTTATTTTACCGGAGCGGCGGTACCGGAGGTAAGAAGGGTAACCACTTGCCAGAAATGTCTCAGGACTCCCGACATTGAGTCGGTAGGACGGACTGCCCGCCACCATACGTTTTTTGAAATGCTCGGTAACTTTTCCTTTGGGGATTATTTTAAGAAAGAAGCGATTACCTGGGCCTGGGAATTTGTTACCGAACATTTAGGCATCTCCAAAGATAAATTGTACATAACGATTTATTTAGACGACGATGAAGCTTTCGACATCTGGCACAATGTGGTGGGGGTTCCGGCGGAGCGGATTACCCGCCTTGGGAAAGACACCAACTTCTGGGAGATTGGGGTAGGACCCTGCGGTCCCTGTTCGGAAATTTATGTTGACTTGGGTCCGGAAAGGGGCTGTGGCAGCCCTGACTGCAGTGTGGCGTGTGACTGCGGACGCTTTTTGGAAATCTGGAACTTGGTGTTTATCCAGTTTTTCCGGGATGAACAGGGGAATTATACTCCTTTAGAGCAAAAAGGTATTGACACCGGGATGGGCTTGGAAAGGGTGGCTTCGGTTCTCCAGGGGGTACCTTCCAACTTTGATACCGATATTTTCCGGGAAATAATGGATTATGCCGCTCAAATCCTTGGAGTCAAATACGGTTATGAGGAAAAGGTAGATGTGGCTTTAAAGGTGATTGCCGACCATACCCGGGCAATTACCTTTGCCATTACCGATGGAGCCCTTCCTTCCAATGAAGGCCGGGGATATGTGATTAGACGCTTGCTTCGCCGGGCGCTGCGCTTTGGCCGGCTTTTAGACCGGGAGGAGCCGTTTTTACACCTCGTAGCTGCCAAAGTAATAGAGCAGATGGGCGATGTGTACCCCGAGTTAAAAGAAAAAGCCGAGCATACTTTAAAAATCATCAAACTTGAAGAAGAAAAATTCCGGGAAACCCTGAATCAGGGGCTAACAATGTTAGCAGAGCTGATGGAACGCCTTGTTCAGGAAGGGAAAAAGGAAATACCCGGATCATTGGCTTTTAAACTTTACGATACTTACGGCTTTCCCATTGAGTTAACCCGGGAGATCGCCGAGGAAAAAGGTTTTACGGTTGATGAGGAAGGCTTTAAACAGCATATGGAAGAACAACGCCGGCGGGCCCGGGAAGCACGGGAAGATGTGGATTATTTATCTACCAGGGATGCATTCTTAAAACAATTGAAAGAAGAGGTAGGAGAGGTAACTTTTGTCGGCTATGAGAAGCTTTCGGAAGCGACAGAGATAATTGCTATTATAAAAAATGGTGAAAAGGTGGAAAGCCTATCAGCGGGAGAGGAAGGAGAGATTATCACCCGGGTAACTCCCTTTTACCCCGAAGGGGGTGGACAGGTAGCCGATAAAGGCGAAATTTTAGGTGACGGTTTTAAACTATCGGTTTTGGATGTGGAAAAACCTTTAAGTGACTTTATCCTGCACAAGGTTAAAGTTGTTGAGGGCAGTGTAAAATTGGGAGATAAAGCCACTTTGATAGTGGATGAAACCACCCGTATGAGTACTGCCCGCAACCACACCGCCACCCACCTGCTCCACAAAGCCTTAAAAATGGTTTTGGGGGAACACGTAAATCAGGCGGGTTCGCTGGTTACTCCGGAGCGGTTGCGCTTTGACTTTACTCATTTTGAGGGAGTTAGTGATGAAGACCTCCGGAAAATTGAAAATATTGTTAATGAAGTAATTTTACAAAATCTTTTAGTGCAAATTGATTACACCACCTTAGATGAAGCGCGCAAAGCAGGAGTAATTGCCCTCTTTGATGAAAAATACGGCGACCTCGTTCGGGTTGTTAGGGTCGGTGAATTTTCCGCTGAACTTTGTGGCGGAACCCATGTGCCTTCCACTGGAGTAATTGGTTTCTTTAAAATCCTGGGTGAAAGCAGTATCGGTGCCGGGATACGGCGCATAGAAGCGCTGACTGGCCTTGGAGCTTTAGAATACGTAAGAAGCCTGGAAGATACCCTGCAAAAGGCCACGGAACCATATAAATGCACTTTTGTCGAATTACCGGAGAAAATAAGTACTACTTTAAAAACCCTGAAAGAAAAAGACCGGGAAATTGAAGCTCTTAGGCAAAAAATTGCGTCCATTGAAGTTAAAAGTTTACTTAACTCCGTGCGGGAAATAAAGGGAGTTAAGGTTCTTTCTGCCTTAATTGATGGGGCCGATATGGAGGGACTTAGAAAAGCTTACGATGTGGTGAAGGCTTCCCTGGCCAATTACGTTGTTTTATTAGCGGGGGTTAAGGATGGAAAAGTGAATTTCCTGGCGGGCGTGGATAAAAACCTCACCGATAAATATCACGCCGGTGAACTGGTGAAAGAAGCGGCAAAGATTACCGGAGGCGGCGGTGGTGGAAGACCGGATATGGCCCAGGCGGGTGGAAAGAATCCGGAAAAAGTTCAGGAAGCTTTACAGGTAATAGACGACTACGTTCAGTCCAAATAACTTTAGCGGTATAAACCCCTCTTTTTTGGGGAAAATTCCCCTAAAGGGGGGCTTTTCTTATGAAAATACGCTGTCAATCCGACTGCTGGCACCGGATAGGCGGTTACTGTAGTCGGGAGAAAGTCTGGCTGAAACAGGAAGGGCTTAGGGTAGTGTGCCGGGATTATGACAGGAAAATGCCCGAAAAAGACACTACCACCATCTTTTATTACCATTATAACGATAACCTCTGGACTTAAAGAAAATTTTTCTTGCTTACAGGAAATGTCTCTAAAGATGCCGAATAATATATATAAGATTTGGCGCATAAAAGGGGGTGCTTACCGTGGGTGAAGATATGGAAAAAACCATGCGCTTTGGTTTTGATAAAGAGAAAAATACCAAACATAAAGCCCTTTTACTTACCATTTATGAAGCGTTGCAGGAAAAAGGCTATAATCCGATAAATCAACTGGTTGGATACCTTTTATCAGGAGATCCGGCGTACATTACCAGCCATAAAAACGCCCGGAATTTAATCCGTAAAATTGAACGGGATGAATTACTGGAAGAGCTTTTAAAAGTGTACTTGGAAAGGGAATAAAAGTTGGAAAGAAGGGTTCTTGGAAGAACGGGAATAGAGGTTTCACGGCTTTGCTTTGGAGCTCTAACCATTGGACCGTTGCAAAGAAATTTGCCCTTAAAGGAAGGAGCACGGCTTATACGCCTTGCTATAGAAAACGGGGTAAATTTTATCGATACCGCAGAGCTTTATCAAACCTACCCGTATATTAGAAGGGCATTAAAAGGTTTGCCCCCGGACCGGGTGGTAATTGCCACAAAATCGTATGCGGCAACAGCCCAGGCTATGGAGAAAAGCCTTAAAGAAGCTTTAACTTCCCTGGGGCGGGATTATATAGATATCTTTCTTTTACACGAACAGGAATCGTATTTTACCTTAAAAGGGCATGAGGAGGCCCTTTTTTATCTCCAAAAGGCCAAGGAAAAAGGCTATGTTCGGGCAGCAGGTATTTCTACCCATTTTATTGCCGGGGTAAGGGCGGGAATGATGCATCCTGCTGTGGAAGTGATTCATCCCCTGATAAATTACCGCGGCATAGGTATTGCCGATGGCACGGCTGAGGAAATGCTTGCTGCCATTTCTGAAGCTTATCTCATGGGTAAAGGGCTTTATGGTATGAAGCCTTTAGGTGGCGGGCATTTGGGCGGCGATTTTAAAAAAGCTTTTGACTTCGTTCTGGGGATAAAAGAACTTTCCGCAATTGCCGTGGGGATGAAATCGGAAATTGAGGTAATTGCTAATATAAACTACTTTCAAAAAAGTGAAATTGATGGTAATATAGAAGAGAGCTTAAAAAAGATTGCCAAAAAGCTTCATATTGAAAGCTGGTGCCAGGGCTGTGGACGGTGTGTTAAAGTCTGTTCCCGGAAAGCTTTAACGCTGGGATCGACCGGTAAAGTGCTGGTAAATCAGGAGAAATGCCTCTTTTGCGGTTACTGCGGGGCTCACTGTCCGCATTTTGCCATCAAAGTAATTTAACCCGGCGGGTGAATAAATGAAAGTCTTAGGACTTGATGTTGGAGATAAAAAAATTGGGGTTGCGTTATCCGATGAACTCGGCCTTACGGCTCAAGGATTAACGGTTATTAACCGGACAAGCTTGAAAAAAGATTTGGAGGAAATAAAAAAAATCATTGAACTACATAACATTACCGAAGTTGTTATTGGTTACCCGCGCAATATGAACGGGACTGCAGGACCCCGGGCTGAGCTGGTTGAGCGGTTTGCCCGGGAGCTTTACAAATTTACAGGGATTAAACCCGTTTTTTGGGATGAACGTTTATCTACCGTGGAAGCGGAAAAGCTATTAATAAGCGGAGATATCAGCCGCCGGAAACGAAAAAAGGTGATTGATAAGCTGGCGGCAACGCTCATCCTGTCGGGTTATCTAAATTATAAAAGTAAAAATTAGAAAGAGGTGGAATTTATGGAAGTGGGCGAAGTAATTACCCTCGTTGATGAGGAAGAAAATGAATTTGAATTTGCCGTTATTGACCTTCTTGAAGTTGAGGGCAAGAAGTACGCAATCTTGGTTCCGGCAGTGGAAGAAGACGAAGATGAATTAGAAGATGAAGAAGAAGCGGTAATTCTCCGTTTAGAAGTGGATGAGGATGGCAACGAAATTTTGGTAGACCTGGAAGATGAAGAATGGGAAATGGTTGCCGATGCCTGGACCGAAAAAATGGAAGATGAAGGTTCGGATGAGTAAAAAGAAAGCTTTTAAAGCTTTCTTTTTTTGTGTTTAAAAAGGAAAAAACGAAAAAAAGTAGTATAATAATGTAGTATTATATAGTAAACTTTGCATGGATTAGGTGGGGGAAAGATGAAAAAGACCTACATTGTTTTAATTGCAACAATTGCCCTGGTGGTTATGCTTTTAGCTGGCATGGTGGGTTTTTCTTACTATACCTATATAAAGCCTTACCGGGGGAAAATCGCCTACGGCGTGACCGTGGAAGGTAAGCCGGTAGGGGGGATGACTTTTAAAGAATTTAAAAGTTACTTGGAGGAATTAAATAACGAACTTCAAAATCAACCGGTAGTGTTAACCCTTGGGAATAAAACCTGGACTTATAAAAAAGGCGACCTTGGTATATCGTTAAATACCGCCGAAATGTACCAAAAAGCTTATAAATTAGGGCGTCAAGGTTCGTTATTAAAGCAAATTAGGGAAAGACGGCAATTAAACGAAGAAGCAGTTGATATTAAATATCTTATTCAACTTGATGAAGAAAAGCTTTCTGCCAAACTTGACCAAATTAACAAAGAAATCTATGTCGAACCCAAAAACGCGGAGTTTCGCCTTTTGCCCAGTGAAACTTTTACCATAATTCCCCATAAAACAGGTATTGCGCTGGATAGTGACCAGGCTGTAAAAGATGTGCGGGCAAATTTACTGGAAAATCCTCTAAAAGTAGGTTTAAAGTTAAAAGAAGTATTGCCGGATAAAACCACCGAAGACATTAAAAAGATGCGTTTAACCGGTCTTTTAGCAAGTTTTACCACGAGCTTTGATGTCAGGAAAGTTAACCGATCTTATAATATTGGAGTAGCTGCCGGTAAGTTAAACGGAATTTTAATAGCTCCGGGGGAAGTGTTTTCTTTTAATAAAACGGTGGGCCCGAGGAGTGCCAAAGAAGGATATAAAAATGCCCCGGTGATTATACGGGACCAGTTGGTAGAAGCGTTGGGTGGTGGGGTTTGTCAGGTATCCACTACTCTTTATAATGCGGTTTTGCTGGCCGATTTAACAATTGTTGAGCGGCATAACCATTCCCTGCCGGTGGCTTATGTGCCGCCGGGTCGGGATGCGACGGTAACCGACGGGGGAAAAGACTTTAAATTTAAAAATAACCTGCCCTGTTACCTGTATATTAAATCTTACGTTAACGGCAATCGGATTACCTTTAAAATCTTTGGGGATGCCAGCTTAAAAAAACACGTGGTGATTAAAAGCTGGGTTACGAAAACTATTCCTTATAAGACAATTATCGTAAAAGACTCAAGCCTTCCCGAAGGGAAAAAGGTTGTTAAACAGGAAGGAGCCCCTGGCAAGTATGCCAAAGCCCAGCGAATAGTCTACCAAAACGGCCGGGTAGTAAAAGTGGAAAACTTGAGGGATAGTTACTATAAACCAATGAATGAAATTATCCTGGTAGGAACCAGGAAAGTTCCAAACTCTTCTGCAAAAGAAAGTTCGGTAACGGAAAATGTTTATTAATATTTAGAGGAGAGGATTGGATGATTTTAGTTACCGGTGGAGCTGGTTATATTGGTTCTCACATAGTTCGGCAGTTATGCCTGAAAAAAGAAAAAGTTTTGGTGGTGGATAATCTTTCCAAAGGGCATAAAAAAGCTGTAGATACAGGGGCAAAGCTTATTGTGGGCGATTTCGGGGATGAAAACCTCCTGAAGGAGATTTTCAAGAAATATGATATCCAAGCGGTTATTCACCTGGCGGCGCAAAGTTTAGTGGGGGAATCAATGGTTCAGCCGGAAAAATATTTTGAGGAAAATATCGGTAAAACTTTAAGTATGTTAAAAGTAATGCTTAAAGCTAATGTCAAAAAAATAGTATTTTCCAGTACGGCAGCGGTTTACGGGGAACCGGAAACCTGGCCGATTACCGAAGATTTCCCTCACAAGCCGACCAATGTTTACGGTTATTCCAAACTGGTAATTGAGCAGTGCCTTGAGTGGTATCGCCAAATTCATGGTTTTAATTACGTATCCTTACGGTATTTCAATGCTGCCGGGGCAGATCCCGCCGGGGATATTGGGGAAGACCACAACCCGGAAACCCACTTAATTCCCCTGATTTTCAAAGTAATTTTAGGTGAACAGGACGAGTTGACGGTTTTTGGGACCGATTATCCCACGCCGGATGGTACTTGCATCCGGGATTATATTCACGTAAACGACCTTGCCGAGGCCCATATTCTGGCTTTAAATAAACTCAACAAAGACGAAAGTGGCGTTTATAATCTCGGCAACCAGAAAGGTTTTTCCGTAAAAGAAATAATAAATGTCGCAGAAGAAGTTACCGGGGTAAAAGTTAAAGTTCGTTACGGCCAGCGTCGTCCCGGAGATCCGGCGGTTCTGGTGGCTTCTTCGGAAAAAATTCAGAAAGAACTCAATTTTTCTCCCCAATTTGGTGATATTAAAACCATCGTTCTAACTGCCTGGAAGTGGCACAAAAACAATCCCCGGGGGTATGACCGGTAAATGTCCAGGAAAATAGTGTTAAAAGCCACCCTTTTAATAATGGCTTTAACTTTAACCAGCAGGATTTTAGGTTTTGCCCGGGAAATGGCCATTGCTTCCGTGTTCGGGGCAAGTAAGCTTGTGGATGCTTATCTTGCAGCGCAAATTATCCCGACGTTTTTTGCCAGTTTCATAGGTGGCGGGCTAATGGTGGTAGTTGTACCGGTAATTAACGAATTTCTGGCGCAAAAAAAACATACAGAAGCAACACATGTTACCAACTCTATCCTGACGCTGTCTTTTTTGGCTCTGGGAATTATTACGGTTATAGGAATTTTTACTGCTCCTTTTTTAATAAAATTTGTTGGCTATGGATTTCAGGGGGACACTCTAAAACTTGCCCGGACCCTCTCCATCTGGCTTTTTCCTCTGGCAATTTTAATGAGTTTAACCCAAATTTTAACCGGAGTATTAAATGCTTATCAGCACTTTTTTACACCGGCCTTGGGACCGGTATTAAACAATGTGATTTTGATAGCCGCAGTTATGCTGCTTGGAAAAAGCCAGGGGATTACCGCTCTGGTAGGGGGAACGTTAGCCGGCTGGACTATTTATCTGTTAATTATGCTTCCGGCATTTAAGAAAACAGGCTTTTATTTCAGGCCGGTTTTAGATATCCACCATCCGGCAGTAATAAGGGCCTGGGAAATGTTTTTGCCGGTAATCATCGGTACTACCTTTGCCCAAATTAACTTACTGGTAGACCGGATGCTGGCGTCCTCCCTTGCTGAAGGCAGCATTTCTGCTTTAAACTATGCGGCAAAACTCTATCAGCTGCCACTGGGTTTGATTTCCCTGGCAGTATCAAGTGCCATTTTTCCAAGTCTTTCCTCGTTGGCGGCTCAGGGGGAAAAATCGAAGCTTTTAGAACTCACCCGCTTTGGCTTAAGGCTAAGCACGGTAATTTCCCTGCCGGCTCAGGTGGGACTAATGGTTTTAGCAACACCCATTGTGGCAGTGCTTTTTGAACGGGGGGCTTTTGATGCCCGGGCAACCGAGTTAACGGCTGGCGCCCTTTTCTTTTATAGCTTAGCAATCGTATTTTACGTAATCAATGCGGTGTTAACCAGGCTTTTTTATGCCCAGAATGACACCCTTACCCCTTTAAAAGTGGGAGCTTTAGCGGTTCTGGGGAATATCGGGGTGAATCTTATTTTAGTCCGTTTTCTTGCCCACCGGGGGCTTGCTTTGGGGACAAGCTTTGCGGCAATTTTAAGTAATGTTCTCTTCTTTTATTTTGCCCAAAAAAAATTTGGCAATTTGTTTGACCGGGAAATGCAAAGCTTCTTTCTTAAATCATTAATTGCCTCTCTTTTAATGGGAATAGGTGCTTACAAAATATACTACTGGTTGTTATTTGAAGGGCGGACCGTTGCTTTATTTACCGCTATTTTGTTTGGAATAACCCTGTATTTTACTTTGCTTGTGGTTTTTGGGGTGGAAGAGGTAAAATATATTAAGAAGCTTTTTTTGAAATTTAAGGCAAAGCTTTCTTTATAAACTTAAATTCTTTTTTTAATTGCTGATTGTAAAAAGAAATGATATTTCGCTGGTTTTCCAAAATTTTTACGTAGCTTACACTTGCTCTGGGAATGCAAATTCCCCTTATTAAGCGGTTTTCGTGCTCGGTGGCAAAATTTAACGTAAGGTTATAAATTTCTGTTCCAAAATTCAGGAGATGAGTTTTTAAGGTAGAGTTTTGGGTTAAGAGAAAATCTTTGAGATCTTCTTCATACTGCAAAATCATGGTAAAGATAAGCCGTAATTCCTGGGCTGCTTTTTCGCTGTAGAGAATTCCTTCGCTAATTTTTTCAAAAACGCCTAAAAATAGGTTCTGGTGGTAGAGAATAAACTCAGGACTTACCTGGTATTTTTGCAGGATTCGGGTAAAAGCTTTGGTATCGGGTAGTAAATCCAAACGATTTTTCCAGAAAGCCGAAAAGGTTTTTTGCAAAAACTCCTGGCTATTTTCCACGTAAATAGCTAACATAACAATCCCTCCTTTTTTTGATAGTATAGGTTTCGGGAAAAAGTTTTGAAAGCATAAATTTGTGAGTGGCAAAAAATTCCGGGTAAATTGTTGAGAAAAGAGTGGTAAAGGATGAAAAAACTTCTTTATAGCATAATAGCTTTAATAACAGCGGTTTTGGCAGTTTTTTTTGGCTTTTGGTACTGGTGGCAGGAAAACATGGCCCCTGTAAATCCTGACGACCATAAACTTGTGGTGGTTAATGTAAAAAAAGGTATGTCACCGGAGACAATTGCCCAAATTTTAAAGGAAAAAGAGTTAATTAAAAGTGAAACGGCTTTTCTTCTTTACCTTCGCTATCACAGGCTGAATTTAAAATTACAGGCGGGAACCTATGCGTTAACGAAAAGCATGACTACGCCGGAAATTGTTAAAACGGTAGTGGAAGGTAAAAGTTTAACTTTTAAAATTACCGTTCCTGAAGGTTACAACGTGGCCAAAATAGCAAAATTAATGGCAAGTTTTGGTTTTAATGAAAAAAAGGTTTTAGCTTTGGCTAAAAATCCTCCTTATGATTATCCTTATTTGAAAGAAATACCGGAAAATGTCCAGTATAAACTTGAAGGGTATCTTTTTCCTGCAACTTACGAAATTTCCTATACCGATACTGAAGAAAAAATTATCGGTAAGATGTTAAAAAAATTTAACAGTATTGTTGAAGCGGAAAACCTTATCAAAGAAGCCCAAAAACGGGGATTTACTTTGCATCAACTGCTAACTTTAGCGTCTCTTATCGAGCTCGAAGCCAAAAGGGCAGCAGAAAGGCCGTTGATTTCCGGGGTAATTTACAATCGTTTGCAAAAAGGGATGCTCTTGGAGCTTTGCCCCACGGTGGAATATGCGCTGGGACGCCATAAGCTACGGCTTTCAGCAGAGGATTTAAAAATAGAATCGCCCTACAATACCTATAAATACCGGGGATTACCCCCCGGGCCCATTGCTAATCCCGGACTTTCTTCCATTAAAGCGGCGTTAAATCCCGTAAAACACGACTATCTTTTTTATGTAGCCCGACCGGATGGTTATCATGCTTTTGCCAAAACTTATGAGGAGCATTTGCAAAACGTGAAAAAATATCTGCCTTAAGGGGTCATACCGTGAACTACGAAATTTTAGCTCCGGCAGGAAATTTGGAAAAACTTATCTTTGCCTTTGTCTATGGCGCCGATGCGGCTTATTTAGCCGGACCCAAATACGGGCTTCGGGCCCGAGCCGGCAATTTTTCCTGGGAAGAATTAAAAAAAGCCCGGGAAATAGCCCGGGAATTTGACCGTAAAATTTACATTACCATTAACATTTATGCTCATAATCAAGATCTTAAAGAACTACCCGCTTATCTGGAATTTTTAAACGAAATAAAACCAGATGGGGTAATTGTGGCCGATCCGGGGGTTTTTCGTCTGGTAAAAAGGTATCTTCCGGAGATACCTATCCACATCAGCACCCAGGCCAATACGACAAATATCGAAGCTGTAAAATTCTGGGAAGAGCTGGGGGCCAAAAGAGTAGTTTTAGCGCGGGAGCTAACTTTGGAGGAGATTGCCGAAATTCGTCAAAATACGGCAATGGAACTGGAGATGTTTGTTCATGGTGCCATGTGCATTTCCTACTCCGGAAGGTGTCTTTTAAGCAGTTACCTTACCGGACGGGATGCCAACCGGGGGGATTGTGCCCAGGTTTGCCGCTGGCCTTTTCATCTCTATGAAGAAAAAGCTCCCGGGCAATTTTTTCCCATTGAAGAAGACGAGCGGGGAAGCTATATCTTTAACTCTTATGACCTTTCTTTAATCGAGGACCTGCCGAAATTGGTGGAGATTGGGATAAATAGCTTTAAGATCGAAGGACGGATGAAATCGGTTCACTATGTAGCCACCACGGCGCGAATTTATAAAGAAGCTTTAACCCTGGCTTTAGAGGGAAAAACTCTATCAATGGAAAAGCAGGACGAACTTTTAAAAATAAGCCACCGGCCTTACAATAAAGGCTTTTTGTACGGAAAACCGCAGCAGGGAAGGGTGGATAATAAAAACTATACCCTGGAATACGAATTTGTGGGCATCGTTTGGGGCTTTCAAGATGGCTTAAATTATGCGGAACAACGGGGGAAAATTGATAAGGGAGATTATATAGAAATCTTTACTCCCGACGGCCTCACGGTAAGAGGAATAGCGCAAAAACTTTATGATGAAGAACAAAGGGAAATACCTTCAACTCCCCATCCGCAGATGCGCTTTTATTTTGCCGGATTTCCGCCGCTACCGAAATACAGTTTAATTCGCAAAATCCCCAGGGGGGTTAAAAATGAGTGAAAAGGAAACGGTGATCGTTGAGGTAAACCCGAGCGAAATTGTTTATTTAGACTTTCTTTTAGAAGGGTTTAACGGCCTTGGCATTGGGCATACCCTTGATCCGAAAATTGCCCGGGTTGCTATTTACGCTACTTCCTCCATGAAAGCGGAACTTATCTCAACCTTAAAAAAATTGCCTATTAAGGTAACCCTTATCGGTGAAGAATAAAGCCGGTAAGGGTTTTTACGTAAATAGCGAAATTTTCGCTAAAAATCGTTGACTATTTTAGTATAAGTAATATAAGATAATAGTATAATCAAAAAATGTAAAAAGAGGTGTGGGGAATGACGGTCAAGGGCAATAAAATACGCGAACTCAGGGAAGAGCGCGGGCTTACCTTGAATGAACTTTCCAAAAAAGCAGGTCTTTCAATTTCCTACTTGAGCGAAATTGAGAGGGGTTCCAAAAAGCCGTCCTTAAAAACCATTGACAAAATTGCCAAAGCTTTAAACGTTAATAAAGCACAAATTTTAGAAACCGAACAATTGGAAGTAAGCCTTACTTTAGGCGAGCGAATTCGCCTGATTAGGGAAGAAAAAAAGCTTACTATCAGTGAACTTGCCCAGCGGGTTGGAATATCGGTTTCTTACTTAAGTGAAATAGAAAGGGATACGGTTAACCCTTCCGTTGCCACCTTACGCCGAATTGCGGAAGAGTTGGGAGTATCGGTAGCCGATTTAATGGGCAAGGAACATTCTCTTGGTTACAAGTTAAAAAAGTTAAGGGAAGATATGGGCCTTACCCAGGCGGAATTAGCCAGTCAGGCGGGGGTTTCTCCGGGATTAATTGGGCAGATAGAACAGGGGAAAGTTCAACCTTCGCTAAAAACTATCGAGAAATTAGCGGAAGTTTTGGGAACAACCCCGTGTTACTTTATTTTAGAACAATCCTCTCCGGAGCAAATGTTAAATTTAATGAGTCCGGAATTACGGGAGCTTTTGCTAAATCCCAACGTTCAATCGCTATTGAGCAGTATTTGTACCTTGAATGAAAAGGAACTTCAGTTTATTTTAAACTTTATCCAGCTGTTTAAAAAATCAGGGGTAATGGAAGAATAATTTTACACATATATTATTGACAGCGAAAAAAATTTATACTATAATCGTAAAGTGTCGGAGGGAGGTTAAAAATGCCAAGGTACGACTTCCGTTGTGAAGAGTGTGGTGAGAGATTTACCGCCTGGGCTTCCATAAACGAACGGGATAAAGTAGTTTGCCCAAAATGTGAAAGTAACCGCGTCAAACAGCTTTTAACGGGATTTGGAATCATAGGTGGAAGCCAAAGTAGTAGTTCTTTGAGTGCGGGAAGTTCGGGCTGTACTTCTTTTGGCTGAGGAATATAAGCGGTTTAGCCCGGGAGGCTAAAAATTATGGATAAAAAAGCGAAATTAAAAGAATTGGAAAAACGTTACCAGGATCTTTTGGCCCGCTGGCCCGCTCATTCGGTAAAACCGGAGATGATTATCGAAAAAGAAGAATTAGAAGACGAAATAGCTGAATTAAAAAAGGCTATTGCCGAAGAGCAGGCTAGTCATGTTTTTGATCCAAAAAATCGGCATAAGCTAAAAGACGAAAAAAGGAAAATGCTTTTGCCACCGGATGAAACGGTAGCAAAACTTCCGGTAAATCCGGGGGATATAATTTTGGACTACGGTGCGGGAATAGGTTATTTCACCATACCCCTTGCTAAAAGAACCGGGAGCTCGGGGATGGTTTATGCCGTTGATATTTCCCCCGAAATTTTAAAAGACCTGGAAGAGGAAGTGTTAAGAGCGGGACTATCCAATGTTAAAGCTGCTTTAGTTCCCGGAGATGGAAGTTTACCGGAAGAGTTTCCGGAGTTTGATGTAATTTTTTTAGCTATGGTACTGCACGAGCTTGCGGAAAAAGAAGCGGTTTTATCCGCATTGACTAAAAAAATAAAAAAACAAGGTAAGCTAATAATTATTGACTGGGAAAAGAAAGAAACCGAATTTGGCCCTCCGGTAGCCCACAGAGTTTCTGTGGAGGAAGGAGTTTCTTATCTTGAAAAAGCTGGCTTAAAGCTACTGCAGAAGATGAACGTAAGTGCAGCTCACTGGGGTATAATAGGGATAAAAGAATAAAAGGAGGAGATCGTTATGGTTTTAAAGTTTACCGATGCCAATTTTGAAGATGAAGTGATAAATTCCGATATGCCGGTAGTGGTGGATTTTTGGGCGGAGTGGTGTGGTCCGTGCCGGATGATTGCCCCCATCATCGAAAGACTGGCGATTGATTATCTCGGTCAGGTTAAAGTTGGCAAGCTAAATGTTGATGAAAACCGGGAAACGGCTATTGCGCTTGGAATCATGAGCATTCCTACGGTAATGATTTTTAAAGATGGAAAGGTGCTTGATACCATTATCGGTTATCAGCCGGAAAATGTCTTTCGCGAGAAAATAGAAAAAGCGTTAAAAAAGTAGGTTAACAGCTTAATTGAGAAAAGGGAGAGTCCTAAGGTGTTTGCCAAAAAACAAGCGGTTATAATTTACGAGCGGTGCAAAAACTGTGAAGTCTGCGAACCCCAAAGGAATTGTCCGGCTTACGCTATAGTTAAGGAAGATGATGAGTACTATATCGCCCCTTCCTGTCAGGGTTGTGGATACTGCCGCAAGTTTTGTCCGTATAACGCAATTGAGCTTACCAATTAGGTGATTGCCTTGTTAGAAAAGATTATAGCTCGTTACGAAAAGGAATCGGGTGAAGGACTTTCCTGCGGCAATAATATAGCGATGGGAAGTTTAAAACCGGGCATGATAGTACTGGACCTGGGATGCGGCAATGGGGGAGAAACAATTAGAGCTGCCCAAATCGTTGCTCCGGGAATTGCCGTTGGCCTTGATATTACCGAAAAACTTTTAGAAAAGGGGCAAAAAAAAGCCCGGGAACAGGGAGTTAAAAACGTTGTTTTTATCAAAGGTGAAATAGAAAACTTACCTTTTGTTGGGGAAAGCTTTGATGTGGTGATTTCCAACTGTGCTTTAAATCATGCCCGGGATAAGTTAAAAGTCTACCGGGAAATTTACCGGGTTTTAAAGGAAGACGGCTATTTTGTTGTATCCGACCCGGTTAGTCTGGTGGAACTTCCACCGGAAATAAAAAACAACGAGGAACTCTGGGCCCAGTGTTTTGCCGGAGCAGAAGAAGAGTCGAAGTACTTACGCTACATTATCGACGCCGGGTTTACTCTGGAGATTTTAAAAAGAAGAGAATACGAAAAAAACGGCTATCCTTTTGCCAGTCTTACCATTAAAGGTACCAAGAAAAGGAGGTGAAATCATGAAAGCTATTACCAGAAAACAAACTGCAAAGTGTGATTACAACCTTGGTTGCGCTCAGTGCTGCTCCAAGACCTCCAAGGTGGTTGCAGGCTGCCACGACTAATTTTCACCCGGAAAAGAGGAGAGAATATGTACTTTAGTAAATATAACTTGATTTTACCCTTTGAAGATAGTTACTTGCTTTTAAATCCTCTTTCCGGAGCGGTGGATTTGCTGGAAGAAAGCGATTACCAAATCTTAGAGGAGCTAAGAAAAAGCTCCTCTAAAAATTTTGACTGGCAATTTACCGCTTACCTCCGGGAAAGAGGTTATCTATATGAGGATAAAGAGGAAGAAGAGAAAAAATTAACCGAAACCTTTAAAGAATTTTTGGAGATAAACAATACCTCCCCTACCCAGATTTTTTTTGTACCAACTTACAACTGTAATTTAGCGTGCAGTTACTGTTTTCAGCAGGGGATTAAAGATAAAAAAGATTTACCAACCAAAGAGGTTTTGGATGCCTTTTTTAATTACGTAAAGCAAAATTTTAAAAACGAGCCGGAAAAGCCGTTTTTAACTTTATTTGGCGGTGAACCGTTAATTGCTTCGGAATACCAAAAAGAAGTTATAGCTTATTTTCTCTATCAAGCGAAAATTAACGGGTATGAAGTTTCAATAGTTACCAACGGTTATGCCCTTAAGGAGTACATGCCAATTTTAATAAAGGGCGTAATTAAAGAAGTGCAAATTACCGTTGACGGGCCACCGGAAGTTCACGATCAGCGGCGGGTTACCAAAGGTGGCGGTAAAACCTTTGACCGGATTTTTGAGGGGATGCTTCTTTTAAAAGAAGCAGGGATTCCTATAAATCTGCGGGCTGTAGTGGATAAAAGCAATCTTATAACCCTGGTTGAACTGGCTAAGCTTCTTGATGAAAACGGCTTTTTGGATTTACCCAAAAGTAAGTTTAAAACCCAGATAGGAAGAAATTACGAGCTGTTCGAATGCCAGGACCAGAGTCAAAACTTGTATGACCGCCTATCTCTCTGGGCAGAATATGCCAGGCTTTCTAAACAATATCCGATTTTGCAAAAATTCCACTTGCCGGAATTTAAAGGAGTAAAGTATTTGGTGGACAACGGGGAGATGCCCTTTCCCACTTACGATAACTGCCCGGCATTTAAAAAGGAGTGGGCTTTTGACTATCAGGGAAAGATTTACGGTTGCACCGCCAATGTAGGCCGGGAAGAGTTCATGGTAGGAACCTTTTATCCGGAAGTTCGCCTTGATGAAGAAAAAATCAAACCCTGGCAAGAGCGATCAATTTTGACTATCCCAAAATGCCGGGAATGCGAAGTGGCCCTTTTGTGTGGGGGCGGTTGTGGTACCGTTGCTTACAACCGGGAAAAAACCGTTTTAGCCCCGGACTGCCGGCCAATTCGCGAGCTCTGGGAAATCGGAGTAAATTACTACAGCAAAGAAATTAAAGCTTTAGGAGAGAACTAAATATGGCGTATACCGAAGGCTGTTTGATTTGCGGTGCCGAGATTACCTACCAGGAGGAACCGGAGGAGAAAACCTGCACCATCTGCGGAAAAAAAGAATTAAGTCAGGCCGGGTGCAGTCAAGGACATTTTGTTTGCAGTGACTGCCACCGGGGGGAACATTTAAAGACTATCATAAATTTTTGTCAAAACACCGATTGGCAAAACCCGGTGGATATCTTTGATTATCTTACCCAGGTGCCGGGTTTTCCCCTGCATGGTCCAGAACACCATGCTTTAACTGCAGCAAGTTTAATTGCCGCTTATCAGAATATTACCGGGCAAAAAAATCCCAAAGCCATTCGGGATGCGGTGGTGCGGGCTAAACAGTTAGTCGGCGGTAGTTGTGGGCTCTGGGGGGCCTGCAGTGCAGCTCTGGGTGCAGGAATTGCCTTTTCGATAATTTTTGGTAATACTCCGTTGTCCCGGGAAAGATGGGGGGATGCTAACCGGGCTACCGGTAAAATCCTGGAAAAAATCGGCGCTATCGGTGGCCCAAGATGCTGCAAAAGGACTTCTTATTTAAGCTTAATAAACGGAGCTAAAATCTTAGAACAGCTTACGGGAATAAGGTTTCCGCTAACCGCACCTAAATGTATGTTTAGCCGTCGTAATAAAGAGTGCTTAAAGGAAAAATGCCCCTTTTACCCCGGATGATTGATAAATTTTCGGGAAAAATAAGAAAAAATCGTATAAGGGGGTAATTAAATGACCGAGTTAATTTTAACACCGGAAGAAAGAGAAGTTTTATTAAAAGCTATTGACCATTGTTTAGATACGTGTAAATCCGGGGGAGCAGCAAGTGGATGTCCGGACTGCGAAACCCTGGAAAAAATAAAGCAAAAGCTTTAAAAATTTTAACTCAAGGGGGAGAGGAAAATGAGCGAAAAAGTTATATATTTAAGTCAAGAACAGTTTGACGAAGTGGTTTTAAAAAGTGATGTTCCGGTAATTGTGGATTTTTATTCCGAAGATTGTCCGCCCTGCGAGGCCTTAGCGCCGGCTTATGAAAAGCTTGCTCACCAGTACGGGGATAAGTTTAAGTTTGTTAAAATTTACCGGCAACAAAACCGACCTTTGGCTGAAAAGCTGGGAGTGAAGGGTAGCCCCACTGTCCTGTTTTATGTTAACGGCCAGGAAGTGGGTGAGCGGCTTACCGGGTATATCTCCAAGCGTCAGCTAAGGGAAGCCATGGAAAAAGCCTTTGGCCAGAAACTTTTGCCGGAAGTTCCGGAAACGGTTAAATATGATGTTATTGTTCTTGGGGGAGGTCCGGCCGGTTTAAGTGCTGCCCTGTATACTGCCCGGGCCAAGTTAAGAACCATTGTGGTGGATGAAAGTGTTCCCGGAGGCCAGGCGGCTACCACATACCATATTGCCAACTATCCCGGAACTTCCGGAACGGTCAGAGGTAAGGAACTTACTCAAAATATGCTGAATCAAGCCTTGTCTTTTGGTGCAGAGGTTGATGATTTAAAAGAAGTACTGAAAGTAGAATTAACCGGTGATGTTAAGAGAGTAGTGACTGAAGATAAAATTTATGAAGCTCCGGCCATCATTTTAGCCACCGGAGCGGAACCGAGAAAACTTCCGGCGGAAGGGGAAGACCTTTTCCGGGGCCGCGGCGTTCACTACTGTGCTACCTGTGACGGGGCTATGTACCAGGGCATGAAGGTGGTTGTGGTTGGCGGTGGCAACTCGGCGGTAGAAGAAGCGGTATTTTTGACCCGTTTTGCCACCGAAGTTACAATTATTCATCAGTTTGACCACTTCCAGGCTTCCAAAGTTGCCCAGGAAGAAGCTTTTGCCAATCCCAAAATAAAAGTTATCTGGGATTCGGAAGTACGTAAGGTTGTTGGGGATAAACATGTAACCGGCGTGGTGATTGAAAATCTGAAAACCAAAGAACTTTCTACCGTGCCTACCGATGGGGTGTTTGTTTACATCGGAACTCAACCTAAAACCAATTTGTTTGCCGGACAGGTAGAGATGAACGAATGGGGTTATATTATTACCGATGAAGAAATGCGGACCAATATACCGGGAGTTTTTGCGGCAGGAGATTTACGGCAGAAGTCAGTACGGCAGGCGGTAACCGCTGCGGCGGATGGGGTAATTGCGGCGGTGAATGTGGAGAGATATCTTGCCAGTAAAAAGTAAATTTAGTATTATTGAAAAGGGGCACCCCCGCGGGTGCCCCTTAAAATAATTTAAAATAATTTATAGGTATAACAAGATTGAATACCCCCCGTTAAACTTAGATATGTTATAAGTTATAAAGAGACTTAAAGAAAGGGAGATGCGGAGATGAATATAACATTTACCGAGGAAGCTAAAAAATACCTGGAAGGAAAAGATGACACCATTAGAATTGAGTTTATGGCCTACGGAGGTGGGTGATGCCCGGTACAGCAACTACCCACCGTGTTTGTGGGAAAACCGCAGGATGAAAGATTTTTTAATCTTTATGAAGTAGAAGGAATTAAGGTTTATGTGCCGAAAAATACAATAGCGGTTAAAGATCCGGTTAAAATCTACCTTGAAGGCAAGTGGATGTTTCAACGCTTAGAGGTTGATGGCCTTGATCTTGCTTAATATTTTTTAGGGGGGTATTATCTTGCCTTTAAAAACGATTGTCATCTTGACAGCAGTAATTTTACTGGTGTTGAGTGGTTTTCCAACCCTGGGAGAAGTAAACCAAGACGTTTTAAATGATGTAATTCATAGTTTTTGGGCTCCGGACTTTTGTGGTATGAACCTTGCTGACTGCCCTGCTGATTCCGCTGAAGAAATGCGGAATCAAATCAAAGAAATGCTGGAACAGGGAAAAACCAAACAGGAAATTATAAATTACTACACAAACCTTTACGGTACCAAAATTTTAGCGGAGCCCCCCAAAACGGGTGTATTTGCGGCAGTTTGGATTATGCCTGCAATTGCAATAGTTGCCGGCGGTGTATTAGTTTACACCGTGGTCAGAAAACGCCGGAAGGAAGAAAAGGTGGAGGAGAAAAAAGAGCTGCCGGTGGACGATGACCTTAGTATGGAAGTGGAAAAGGAGCTGAAGAAATATTTATAAGTGGCTAACAATTGGCATTTCTCCAGTTGCTTTAAAGATTGGCTCGCTGGAAATTCGCTGGTACGGAGTTCTGATGGCGATAAGTGTTTTAATTGGTACTTATCTTGCTTTAAAAGAAGCCAAGCGGAAAAATATCCATGAGGATCACATTTACAACTTGGTTTTACTCGGAGCTCCAATAGGGTGGATTGGGGCCCGGATCTGGTACGTCCTCTGGAACTGGGATTATTACAGCAAGTATCCGGCCGAGATTCCGGCTATCTGGCATGGCGGGCTTGCCTTTCACGGTGGTATTTTAGCGGCAATCCTGGTGGGGGTTGTTTACGCCCGGATAAAAAAGCATTCTTTTTGGCAACTGGCGGACCTTTTTGCTCCCAGCATAATTTTAGGGCAGGCAATTGGCCGCTGGGGGAATTATTTTAACCAGGAAGCTTATGGCTATCCTACCGATCTTCCCTGGGCTATGTATATTGACGGTGCCTGGCGCCATCCCACCTTTTTATACGAATCCATCTGGGATCTGGGGGTGTTTTTATATCTCTGGCTAACCCGTAAAAAACAAAGATATAGTGGCGAAATCTTTTTGAAATATCTTCTCTGGTATTCGGTAGGAAGGTTTATTGTGGAAGGTTTTCGGATGGATAGCTTCTGGGTTGGCCCCTTTCGCTTAGAACAGCTTTTAAGCGCAGGTTTAATCTTCTTTAGCCTTATCATGATGAAGGTGTTGGGGAGAAATGAGGGAGAGAATTAGCAGTATTCTTTCGGTTATTACTGCGGTTTTGGGGTGCATTACCTGAGTGGGACCGGTAATATTGGCCTCCCTGGGTCTGGGAGGAGCGTCTTTTTCGTTTTTTGCGCCGTTGGCCCCTTACCGGAGTTTCTTTTTGGTTATTACCTTTGTTTTCTTAGGTTACGCCTTTTATGAAACATATTTTAAAGGCAAAAGTTCAAAATTAAACAAAATAGTCCTCTGGTCGGCAACCGTTCTGGTTGTGATAGTATTAACTTATACTTATCGCTATACCTTACTAAATTTATTCACCTTTTAAGGGGAGGGGTTTTGTTGCCAAAGAGCAAATATGTATTTTGGACAATAATAGTTTTGCTATTATTTGCTTTGACGGGATGCTTAAAAGCAGGTTATAAGGATTTAGAGCCCGGTGAAGCCAAAAAACTGATTGATGAAAATCCAATGCTTTTTATTATGGATGTTAGAGAACCTTATGAATACGCCGAAGTGCGTATCCCCGGTTCCCATAATATTCCTATGGGAGAAGTGGAACAGCAGTTACCAAACATTGATAAGGAACAAGAGATTTTGGTGGTTTGTGAAACCGGAAGCCGTTCGGCAAGTATTGCCCAGATGCTGGTGAGTAAAGGTTACAAGCATGTTTACAATTTAAAAGGGGGCATTGCTAACTGGCCCTATGAATTGGAAAAGTAAAAAACACACCCGCGCCAAAAAAGGTGCGAGTGTGTTTTTTTGTCAGTTAGAGCGTGTTTACCGCTTTTAAAATTCTTTCTTCATCCAAACCGATAATAACTTCTTTATCGTTAATAATCAATGTAGGTACCGTGGTATAGCCGGTAGTTTTAAACATCCGCTCAAAGGCATCAAGGTCTTTTGTAATATCGTAATCGGTAAAATTTAACCCTTTTGCCTGCAGGAAATTTCGCACTGCGCGGCAATACGGACAGGTAGGGGTACTGAATAACTCAATTTTTGCCATGTCTATGACCTCCTTTACTCATAGTATAACTTGCAGAAGGGAAAAATGATACCGAAAAAAATTTTACCACAGGGCTATTGACAGAAGTGAGATGGTTTTTTAAAATAGTAAATGTAAATAGTAATTATTATTAATAATAAATCGATGGAGGGATGGTTAATGGATTTACAGCTTATTAATGAAAACCAAATCGGGGTTGCAAAAGACTCTGAGGTTTTAGCGGCGGTTGAAGGTGAGTTTAAAGGTGAAACCTATGAAGTAGGAGTATATCTGGCAATGGCCCGGCAGGCGGAAAGGGAAGGACTGCCGGAAGTAGCGCGGGTTCTCGAAAAAATTGCCTTGGAAGAAGCCTGGCATGCTGCCCGTTTTGCCGAACTTGCCGGCAAAATTTCTTCCAGTACCAAAGAAAATATCGAAAAAATGCTGAAAGGTGAAATGGAAGCCAATAAAGGTAAAAAAGAAGCAGCTAAAAAAGCCAAAGAATTAGGTTTGGATGAAGTACATGATGCATTGGACGAATCTTCCCGGGATGAAGCAAGACATGCCCGGGCATTGAAAGGCTTACTGGATAGGTACTTTAAATAAAAAAGGTCCGGGTAACCCCGGGCTTTTTTCTTTCTTGACAATTTCAGGAAGTGTTAATATAAACTTAGTTATAGATAAAAAATTACTTCCGTGGATGGGGGACTGCAGTGTTTGGAAGTTATTTTGGGAAAATTATCTTAAGCTTTTTTTCCTTTTTTTTCTTAACGGTTATTTTACACGGGGGATTTAGAGGGTATCTGAAAAGCCTTTTTGTTTCCCTGAAACGCTTATTAACTACCAGGGAGTATTTATTATATTTCCTGGGGATTCTTCTTCTCTTGCTTTTGGATGTGCTGGAATTAAAAGGGGAGAGTGGTTTTCCTTCTTCTTACCTTTATTCGTACTTTATTGCCAAAATTGAAGCTCCCTTGATTATTAAGTTACAGAGCTTTCAGCCCGCCTGGTTAGTATTTTTGTTGAGCTATGTCTACGTTTTTCTTTTTCCGGTTTTGTTTGTAGCTATCCTTTATTACGGTTTAATAAAAGATAACAAAACGATAATTGCCGGACTTTTTTATATTTATCTTATCAACTATTTAGTGGCGATGCCTTTTTATGTTAACCTGCCGGTATATGAAGCCTGGTCGATTCACCCGGGAATTAAACTTTTAATAGAGAAATACTACCCCCAATTTAATGTGGAGTACCGCTCCTTTTCCGGAATTAATAACAATTTTCCCAGTCTCCACACTGCCCTTTCGGTTAGCTTTTTCTATTTAGCTTTTAAACTTCGAGATAAAAGGCTTACGGGTGTACTGGGGGTTTCCACGGGCTTGATAGTGATTTCCACCATTTACCTGGGAATTCACTGGATAATTGACATTATCGCAGGCATCTTTTTGGGAGTTGGGGTGGTTTATTTTTACACCTACCAAATAGAAGAGCGGGAAATTATGGTAAATTTTTACAAAAAATTAGCTTTTGCTTTTTTAGCAATAGTCTTTTTTCTTGGCGGACTGATTAATGGGGCACCCCATGCGGAAAAATATTATGCTTACTTGAAACAGCAGGTGAGTTACATGGAGCTTCAGGAAAAAGCAGCAACCAAGCTGAAAAGTTTGTATGATGTTTTTAAAAATGAGTTCAAGGAATTTACCGACCGGCTATAATTAAGCCGGAATTTTCTTTTAAAGGCAGGAATTTAAAAAAAAATAGCGAAAGCATATAGTATTTTAAGAAAAGTCAAAATATTAAAATATTATTGAAAGCAGGGTGAGGAGATGGAACTACTAAAACAGTACTGGAAAAAAGAAAAAAGGGCCCTTGCCCGGATAATTTCTTTGGTGGAAAATAACGGGCCGGAAAAAGAAGAAGTTTTAGCTGAAATTTATCCCCATACCGGTAGAGCGCAGATCATTGGGATTACCGGGGCTCCGGGGGCGGGAAAAAGTTCGTTAACCGATAGTTTAATCGAACTTCTGCGGCGGGAAGGGAAAACGGTAGCGGTGGTAGCGGTAGATCCTTCAAGCCCGTTTACCGGCGGAGCTCTTTTAGGGGATAGAATTCGCATGCAAAACCATGCGCTGGATGAAGGGGTATTTATTCGCAGTCTGGGAAGTAGAGGAAGCCTTGGTGGAATTTCAGCAGCCACCAAAGATGTTGTGAAAGTTTTGGACGCCTTTGGTTTTGATTATATAATTGTGGAAACTGTTGGCGTGGGTCAGGGCGAACTGGATGTTATGCATGTGGCGGACACCGTTTTGGTGGTTTTAACTCCTGCTGCCGGCGATAGTATTCAAACCATAAAGGCGGGTATTATGGAGATTGCCGATATTTTTGTGGTTAATAAAGCGGACTTACCCGGTGCCGGGAAAATGGTAACGGATGTAAATGCTATGTTAGACTTAAAAGGTGAGCAACTGGTCTGGCGTCCTCCGGTAATTAAAACGTCTACCACTACCGGCGAAGGTCTGGAAGAGCTTTTAAAACTTATAAAAAAACACTTTGCCTTTTTGGCGGAAAGCTCTGAGTTGGAAAAGCGGCGCCAGGAACGACGGGAGCGGGAAATTATCGAAATAGCCATGAACACCCTTTACCAGAAACTTAAGGTTTTATTAGCGGAAGAAGATATTAAACTTTTAATTGACAGGGTAAACCGCAAGGAAATTCCGCCGCAGGCGGCTTCTGAAGAGCTCTTAAAACGGCTGGGGGTAAGAAGGTAATGCTCCATCTTTATTATGGGCCGGGAAAAGGAAAAAGTACCGCGGCACTGGGAATGCTTTTAAGGGCTTACGGCCATGGATTTAAGGTAGCTTACTTTGGTTTTCTAAAAGGAGAAGGGTTTTACGGGGAATTTGAAGCGCTGAAAAAACTGGACATTGAAAAATATTGCCTTGGGAAAAGCTGCCCTTATGCCTCGTTAATTAAAACGGGAATAAAATCCTGTCCGGTAATGGATAACTGTAACCTTTGCCACGTAAACCTTAAAAATCCGGACCAGGAAGATAAAAAGCTTTTTCGGGAAGGATTTTTCTGGGCCAAAGCTCAAATTAATGCTTCTTCCTACCGGTTGGTTGTGATGGATGAATTAGCATTAGCGGCAAAGATTGATTTAATTGCTGAAGAGAGTTTAACATCTTTTCTTAAAGAGATAAAAAGAAAAGAAAATCTTGAAATGATAATTACCGGACGGGAAGCGCCGCTTTACCTTAAGTCTTATGCCGACTATATTACTTATTTTGCAGAAGAGAAGCATCCTTTTACTGAGCTTGGTCTTACTTCCCGAAAGGGGGTTGAGTTTTAACGGGAAAATCAACCGTTTAACCCCTAAAAATTGCAGTTCACGGTAAGTTTATTGGAATCAGCGACGTTTTGGATTATAACTAAAAGTAGTAATACTTTTAGAGGAGGGGTTTTTTATGCCAAACATGGTAGACTATGAAAAAACTTACCGTGAATTTCGGCACCAGGTGCCCGAGTATTTCAATTTTGCCCGGGATACTTTTGATGTCTGGGCTCAAGATCCAAATAAACTTGCTATGCTCTGGGTCGACGATTTGGGCAATGAACGACGTTTTACATTTAAACAATTTTCAGAATTATCAAAACAGACAGCCAATTTCTTTAATTCACTCGGGGTTAAGCAGGGGGACCGAATTTTAGTTATTTTGCCGCGATTACCGGAATGGTGGGTAATTTACCTGGCGGCAATTCGGGCTGGAATAGTTTTTATTCCGGGGACTACTCAGCTGACCTCGAAGGATATTAAATACCGGGTGGAAACAGCGGAAACGGTTATGTTAATTACCGATGAGGATAATGCTCCCAAGGTGGAAGAAATTAAAGGAGAGTTACCGGTATTAAAACATCTCGTAATCGTGGGCAAGAGAGACGGCTGGCTTTCCTTTAACGAGGAGATTGCTAAATTTAGTCCGGAGTATGAAACTGTAAACACAAGAAGCGATGACCCGGCGATTATCTTTTTCACATCGGGAACTACCGGCTATCCCAAAATGGCTGTGCACACTCATGCCAGTTACCCGATAGGCCATTATACTACCGGAAAGTACTGGCTGGATTTAACTCCCGATGACCTGCACTGGAATATATCAGACACCGGATGGGCAAAAGCGGCCTGGTCCAGCTTCTTTGGACCGTGGATTTGCGGTGCAGCAATTTTTGTCCACCATTCGGTAGGTAAATTTGACGCTAAAAAAACTTTGGAACTTTTAGCGAAATATCCTATAACGACTTTCTGTGGTCCTCCTACCGCCTACAGGGTTTTTGTTCTGGAAGATTTAAAACAGTATAAGTTCCCTCATTTACGCCATTGCGTTGCTGCTGGCGAACCTTTAAACCCCGAGGTAATCAAAGTGTGGAAGGAAGCAACGGGGCTAACCATCCGGGATGGTTACGGACAAACGGAAACCTGCATCTTAGTGGCGAACTTCCCCTGCTTTGAGGTAAAACCTGGCTCAATGGGGAAACCGGCGCCCGGTTATTATGTTTCTATAATTGACGATGAAGGGAACGAACTGCCGCCCGGTAAGGAAGGTAATATTGCCATTAAAGTTAAACCGGAGCGGCCGGTGGGACTGTTTAAAGAGTACTGGAAAAATCCCGATAAAACCGCCGAGGTGTTCCGGGGCGATTGGTATTTAACCGGCGACCGGGCTATTAAAGATGAGGATGGTTACTTCTGGTTTGTGGGCCGGGCCGATGATGTTATCCTGGCTGCCGGCTACCGGATAGGACCGTTTGAGGTGGAAAGTGCTTTGGTAGAGCATCCGGCGGTGGCCGAGGCGGCGGTTGTGGCAAGCCCCGATGAAATACGGGGAGAAATTGTCAAGGCGTTTGTGGTACTGGCTCCGGGATATTCTCCGTCGGAGGAACTGGTTAAAGAACTGCAGGAGCATGTGAAGAAAGTTACCGCCCCTTACAAGTATCCGCGGGAGATTGAATTTATCGATGCATTACCCAAAACCGTTTCCGGTAAGATCCGGCGGGTGGAGTTGAGGGAAAGGGAGTGGGCCAAAAAGCTCGGTAAAAAGAAATAATTTTCCGTAGAAAAGGGAGGGAGATTTATGGATGATTTAAAAAAAGCTTATGAAGAGTGGCAGAAGAAGTACCAGGAAAAATGCCCCGATAAAGATGAAGATTTTGTTACCATTTCCGGTGAACCGATAAAAAGCCTTTATACACCACTGGATTTGGAGGGGCACAATTACCTGGAAAAATTAGGATTCCCCGGGGAATATCCCTTTACCCGGGGAATCCACTACAACATGTACCGGGGGAAGGTCTGGACTTTCCGTCAGTTTTCCGGCTTTGCCACTGCCAAGGAAACCAATGAACGGTACAAAATGCTTTTGGCCAAAGGGCAGACCGGTTTATCGGTAGCTTTTGATATGCCCACTATTATGGGTTATGACTCGGATCACCCGCGGGCCGAAGGAGAAGTGGGACGCTGCGGCGTAGCGATTGACTCCCTGGCAGATATGGAGGAGCTTTTTGACGGTATTCCCCTTGACAAGGTGAGCACCTCGATGACCATCAATGGTCCGGCAGCGGTTCTCTGGGCAATGTATATTGCCTGTGCCGAAAAACAGGGGGTACCTTCGGAAAAGCTTTCCGGCACCATCCAAAACGATATTTTAAAAGAGTATATAGCGCAGAAATCCTGGATTTTCCCGCCGGAGCCGTCCATGCGGATTATCACCGATATCTTTGCTTACGGTGCCAAGCACGTGCCCAGGTGGAACACGATCAGCATTTCCGGTTACCATATTCGAGAAGCGGGAGCCACGGCAGTTCAGGAATTAGCTTTTACCTTGGCCGATGGTTTTGCTTATGTGGAGGCGGGAATTAAAGCCGGCCTTGATGTAGATGAGTTTGCTCCGAGACTTTCCTTCTTCTTTAATTCGCACATGGATTTCTTTGAAGAAATAGCTAAGTTTAGAGCGGCCCGGCGCATCTGGGCCCGACGGATGAAAGAAAAGTATGGAGCTAAGAATCCGCGGTCCTGGTTGTTAAGATTTCACACCCAGACGGCGGGATGCAGCTTAACCGCCCAGCAGCCGGAAAATAATATCGTTCGTACTGCCTTTGAAGCTTTGGCGGCGGTTTTGGGAGGTACCCAGTCCCTCCATACCAACTCCATGGATGAAGTTTTAGCTCTGCCTACGGAAAAAGCGGTAACCATTGCTTTAAGAACGCAGCAAATAATTGCCCACGAAACCGGTGTCATTAACACCATTGATCCCCTGGGCGGTTCGTATTATGTGGAAGCGTTAACCGATAAAATGGAAGAGGAAGCGGAAAAATACTTCAAGAAAATTGAAGAACTGGGAGGAGTTATTGAAGCCATCAACAAAGGTTTCTTCCAGCAGGAAATTGCCGATGCGGCTTATCGTTACCAGCAGGCGGTGGAGCGGAAAAAACGGATTATCGTGGGAGTCAATGAATACGTAGAAGAAGATGAAAAGATCGACATTCCGATCTTGAAAATTGATCCCGAGGTGGAAGAGCGGCAAAAACGGAAGTTAAAATCCTTAAGGGCTACCCGGGATAATGAAAAAGTGGAAATTGCCCTGCGGGAATTAAAAGATGCGGCGCGGGGAACGGATAATTTAATGCCGTATATTTTAAATGCGGTTCGGGTTTATGCCACCGAAGGGGAAATTATTCAAAGCTTAAAAGAAGTATTTGGGGAATACAAAGAAAAGCCGATTTTCTAAGGGAGGGGAGAAAATGGCACGGAAAATAAGAGTACTGGTAGCTAAACCCGGACTGGATGGTCACGATCGCGGCGCCAAAGTGGTGGCCCGGGCGCTTCGGGATGCGGGTATGGAGGTCATCTATACCGGATTGCACCAGACCCCCGAACAAATCGTCCAGGCAGCCATTCAGGAAGATGTTGATGTGGTGGGTATCAGCATTTTATCCGGTGCCCATATGACCGTTTTTCCCAAAGTAAAAAAACTTTTGGAGGAAAAGGGAGCGGGAGATATCATCGTCATGGGGGGCGGAATAATACCGGACGATGATAAAAAGGAACTGATAGAAAAAGGGTACGCTGCCGAGCTCTTTACCCCGGGAACCCCTTTAGAGGAGATTATTGAATGGGTGCGGAAAAATGTAAAACCGAAAGAATATTAAAGAGTAAATTAAAAGCCCCCGGTTTTAGCCGGGGGTTTTTTTAGATTACTGCTGTTTTTACCTTGTTTTCTTTTAAACTTTGAAAGCCAATTTTCAGGGCTTTTTCGTTTACGGCAAGCACTTCCGGTTTATTTTTAAAAATATAGTTTAAATTAAGAAGAGCGGTTTCCAAGGAAATCAGGTTGGTTACGGCTAAAACTGCACCTAACATCACCATATTGGAAGCCCGGGATTCGCCGATTTTAAGAGCAAGTTCGTTGGCTGGTATTTTATGGATATGGATATCACTTTTTATTGTCGGGATGGAGGCGATAAGAGAGCTATTAATAAAAAGATGTCCACCTTTTTTTACCGTATCTTTAAACTTTAATAACGAAGGGGAGTTCATTGCCACCAGTACATCGGGCTCGGTAACTATCGGTGAGGCAATGAACCCTTTTTCTATCACTACACTGCAGTTGGCAGTACCCCCTCGCATTTCCGGGCCATAAGAAGGGATAAACGAACTATTAAAACCTTCTTTAATGGCAGCATGGGCTAACAGCATGCCCATGGCCATAATGCCCTGACCTCCAAAGCCTGCAAAGATAAACTCCATTTTACCATTCCCCTTCCGGTTTTTTAAATTCCCCCGGAGGATAATACCGGGTCATCGTTTCTTTGACATATTTTAAAGCGTTTACCGGACTTAAGCCCCAGTTGGTCGGACAGGTGGAGAGGATTTCAACCATGGAAAAGCCCAGCCCTTTTTCTTGCACGGTAAAGGCGGTTTTAATCGCTTTTTTAGCTTTTATAACCTGACCGGGGTCAGAGAGCGCTACCCGGGCGATATAAGCTACCCCATCTAAAGTGGCCAGCATTTCCGAGACTTTGAGGGGAAAGCCGTTATCTTTGGTGCGCCCTTCGGGGGTGGTAGTGGTTTTTTGGCCCATTAAAGTAGTGGGGGCCATTTGCCCACCGGTCATGCCGTAAATGGAGTTATTAATAAAGATTACCGTTATATTTTCTCCCCTTCCGGCGGCGTGAACGATTTCTCCCATGCCAATAGAAGCCAGGTCACCGTCTCCCTGATAAGTAAAGACAATTCTATCCGGCAGTGCCCTTTTAATTCCGGTAGCTACCGCCGGGGCTCGCCCGTGGGCAGCTTGCTGCATGTCAAGGTTAAAGTAGTCGTAGGCTAAAACCGAGCAGCCTACGGAGGCAACGCCAATGGTCTTTTCCGCCAATCCAAGTTCGTCAATGACTTCCGCTACTAAACGGTGGGCGATACCGTGGGTACAGCCCGGGCAATAATGAAAGGGTACCTTGGTTAAGCTTTCCGGCCGGGCTAAAATTTCTGCCATTATTCCTGCCCCCCTTCAAGGATTTCTAAGGTTCTTTGAAAAATTTTCTGGGGTGAGGGGACAATACCGCCGGCGGTGCCGTAAAAATAAACCGGTTTTTGGCCCTTTACTGCCCGTTCGACATCTTCGACCATTTGCCCCATACTCATTTCCACTACCATAAATCCTTTACTCTGGTTAACTTTTTCGGCAATTACGGTATAAGGGAAAGGCCACAGGGTTATCGGCCTGATTAACCCGGCATTGATACCTTTTTCCTTTAAAAGTTCAATTACTTTTAAAGAAATCCGGGCTGAGGAGCCATAGGCTACAAAGAAAAATTCAGCCTCTTCATTAATTACTTCTACCCGGACTTCTTTTTCGGCAATTTCTTGGTATTTTTTAAAGAGTTTTTGGTTGTGACTGAATAATCTTTCCGGATCAAGGTACAGGGAGTTTATAATGTTGGGTTCCCGGTTCTTTCGTCCACGGGTGGCCCAGGTTTTTTCTTCCAAGGGAAAAGCAGGGATATAAGGTTTTAACGTAACCGACTCCATCATTTGTCCCAGTAAACCGTCGCCCAGGACCATAACCGGATTTCGGTAGTGGTCGGCTAAATCAAAGGCTAACATGGTAAGGTCGTATAATTCTTGAACCGAAGAAGGAGCTAAGACAATTAAACGGTAGTCGCCGTGACCGCCGCCTTTGGTGGCCTGAAAATAATCCGATTGCGAAGGCTGGATGCCGCCAAGGCCGGGACCTCCCCGCATCATATTGACAATTACAGCGGGGAGTTCTGCTGCAGCAAGGTAGGAAATTCCCTCCTGCATTAGACTAATTCCCGGGCCGGAAGAGGAAGTCATGGTTCTAACGCCGGCGCCGGCTGCTCCGTAAACCATATTAATAGCCGCAACTTCACTTTCGGCTTGCAAAAAGGTGCCACCGGCCGGAGGAAGATGTTTGGCTAAATATTCACCAACTTCGTTTTGGGGGGTGATGGGATAGCCAAAATAAACTTTTAATCCGGCTCTAATTGCTGCTTCGGCCAGCGCTTCATTGCCTTTCATTAATACCGTTTCCATCGTTTATTTTCCCTCCCTCTGGACCGTGATAGCAAGGTCCGGGCACATGCGATAGCAGGTACCGCAGGCGGTGCAAACTTCCTGGTCAAAGCTTAAGACGCGGTAGCCCTTTTCATTTAAATTAGCGGTAAAGGTTATGGCTTTAACCGGACAAAATTCCACACAAAGACCGCAGGCTTTGCAGAGATTTTGATCGTAAATTATTTTTGGCAAGTTAAGCCCTCCTTTGTAAAAGCCGCTTTTTAGCATACAGGATGGCAGCTTCCTGAGGAGTTATCTTTTGTTCCCGGGAAAGAGTTAAGACTTCTTTAACTTTAGTGTAAATTGTGGCAACCTTAGCTTTTGCCCGGTTCTGATCATAGCCTTCCGGGTTTAATTCTTCGGCTACGTTAATTACTCCGCCGCCGTTTATGATGAAGTCCGGGACATAAACTATTCCGCGCTCCGCTAAAAGTTTACCGTCTTCCAGCTTGGCCAGCTGGTTATTGGCAGCACCGGCAACTATTTTTACTTTAAGCCGGGGAATGGTGTTTTCGTTTAAAATTCCTCCTAAAGCACAGGGAGCAAAGATATCGGCGTCGACATCATAAATTTGCTCTGGTTTAACAAAACGGGCGTTAAAACGCTTTACAGCTTCATTTACCCTATCTTCAAAGATATCAGTGACAATTAGTTCCGCCCCTTCCTGATGAAGGTGTTCTAAAAGATACATTCCCACATGGCCCAAACCTTGGACGGCAACTTTTTTGCCCTTAAGGGAAGGTTCGCCAAAAACATATTCTAAAGCTGCTTTCATCCCCATGTAGACACCAAGAGCGGTAAAGGGAGAGGGGTCGCCGCTTTTGGCGGGAAGCCCGGCAACATAAGGGGTGTGTTTGGATACTTCCAGCATATCCTGCGGGGTTATTCCTACGTCTTCAGCGGTATAGTATTTGCCCCCCAAGGCGTTTACTGCTTCGGCAAAGCGGGCAAAAAGTTCCGGTGTTTTGTCACTTCTCGGATCTCCTATAATTACCGCTTTACCGCCGCCAAGGTTTAAACCCATGGCGGAGTTTTTATAAGTCATTCCTTCGGCAAGACGCAGGACGTCGGTTAAGGCTTCTTCTTCACTTTTATAAAACCACATTCTGCATCCGCCAAGAGCAGGACCTAAAACCGTACTGTGGACGGCAATTATGGCTTTAAAGTTAGTCTTTTCATCGGTAGCAAAAAGTACGGTTTCATAACCTTGATAATTTTCCTTTTTAACAATTTCCATCCCCGTAACCCTCCAGAGAGTTTTTATTTTAAAAATTTTCAATAAAAAAGACACGCAAAAAGCGTGCCATTTATTAATAAAAGGGATTTAACCAATTGTTGAAATAAAATTCAGATAATGTGAAAAAAAATTCCGGAAAAAAGATACTTATAAAAGGTCAAACTCTTTTAGCTTGTTATACAAACTGCGGGGAGTTATTCCGAGAAGCTGGGCTGCTCTGGTTTTGTTATATTTAGCTCTTTCGAGAGCTTCCTTAACCACCGATTTTTCAAATTCCCGGGTAAGTTTCTTTAAGTTTAACTCTGAGCTCTGGGTTTTAGAAAAAGAAGTTTGGTGAGTTTCTTCAAAAAGCTTGGGCAGATGTTCGGGGCCTAAGCGGTCTTCAGCCAGGGATACTTTTAACATCGCCCGGCCTAAATAATTTTCAAGTTCCCGGATATTTCCCGGCCAGGAATAACTCATTAAATAGGGAAAAACTTCCGGATCGATAAATTTAATATTGCGGCCGTATTCCCGGTTGAGTTTTTGGACAATAGCCCGGGCTAAAGCGGGAATATCGGTTTTACGTTCTCGTAAAGCCGGTAAATTAATGGGGATTACGTTTATCCGGTAATAAAGGTCTTCCCGGAAGGTTTTATTTTTTACCGCTTCTTCCAGGTTTAAGTTGGTAGCAGCGATAATCCGCACATCCACTGGGACGGGTTGATTACCTCCTACCCGAACAATTTCCTTTTCCTGAAGAACTCGCAAGAGTTTAGCCTGCAAATTGGGAGAGAGTGTGGTGATTTCATCTAAAAATAGAGTTCCGCCGTTGGCTTCTTCAAAAACACCTTTTTTACCGCCTTTTTTAGCCCCGGTAAAAGCACCTTCTTCGTAGCCAAAAAGTTCACTTTCTAAAAGGCTTTCGGTTAAGGCCGCACAATTAATCCGGATAAAAGGTTTTTTTGCTCTGGGACTATGGTTATGAATAGCGTGGGCAAATAGTTCCTTACCGGTTCCGGACTCACCGCGCAGCAACACGGTAGCGGAAGTTTGGGCCGCTAACTTGGCAAGCTCCAAAGCTTCGATTAATAAAGGATGTTCTCCTACTATATCATCAAAGGTGTAGCGGGCACTCGAAGAAAGGGAACGCTTTAACCGATCGATTTCTTCGGTAAGTCTTTTTAATTCCGAGACATCGTGAATAACGGCAACACTTCCTTTTAGGGTGCCGTCGACAATTAGGGGTGCGGCGTTAACCACCACTTCCTTTTTTAAGGGACCAACTTTCATCGGGATATTTTTTATCGGCCGTTTTTCCTGTAGTACACGAAAATGCACACTTTCCCCTTCGGCAATATCAACCGTTGCCGGTTTACCGATGACATCCTTTTCGGTAAGTCCGGTAAGTTCGGTGTAGGCTTTATTGATTAAAAGCCCGTACCCCTGTTCATCAACCACCGAGATAGCGTCTTGCGTACAATCAATAATCGAAGTTAATAAGGTTTTAATTTCCTGAAGGTTGGTTAATTCCTCGGCTAACTTTTGCATATCAGTAATATCTTTAAAAATAGCAAAGGCACCGATTACGTCTCCAAACTCATTGATCAGAGGAATCCGGCTGGTAATAATTTTTGCCCGTCCTAAATCTTGAAACTGGTTAATTTCGGCTTTGCCGGTTTTAAGGATAATATGTAGCCGGGTATTAGGAATGGCTTCAACGACGTATTTTCCCAGTACCTGGTGGCGGTTTATCCCGGTAATTTTTTCGGCAGCATTATTAAACCAGGTAATAATTCCTTCACGGTTTACCGCAATTAAACCGTCGTGGGCGGAGTTAATTATGGCTTCAAGCTCTTGCTCCTGGTAAAAAAGTTCATCAGCTAAAGATATGAAAAGTTTAGCGATATAGCCGCTAAGATAAGGGATATTTTCCTTTAAGTTTTTTAAAGTTTTTTCTACTTGTGGGTCGCCGGTGGTGTCGATAATAAGGTTGGGAGCTTTCTCTAACCCTTCCTCAAGGGTTAAAAAAACCGGGATATTTAAGTCCTTAGCAATTTTGACTCCTAAAGCATCCGGGTTTTTTTCCACTGCCATAAGCTTTAAATTACTTTTTTTGCCAAGAATTTTTAAAAATCTTGTACCGCCCTGTCCTAAACCTAAAAGAAGGACCTTAATTTCTTCCATCGTCTCACCCTGTAGAATAAATTGTTATTTCTTAATATATTCGCCGAAAAAATCTTTAAACCTCTATTTTTCGTCAAACTCTTGCATAGGGATTTGGGGTGGGGGTAAGATGTTTTTAGAAGCAATTCTGGAGGGAGATAAAAGTGAAAATTATCGATGCTCTTTTTGCGCCAGGACTTACCGGCTTTTATTTTGATGATCAAGAGGCCATTAAAAAAGGTGCCGTACATAACGGGTTCTGGTACGAGGGAAAACCCCAAACTCCCGGTTTCAAAAGGATTCGCCAGAAGGGTGAAGCGATTCTGGTTATGCTTGTTTTGGAGAATGGGGAAGTGGCGTACGGCGATTGTGCAGCGGTGCAGTATTCCGGAGCGGGAGGTCGGGACCCTCTTTTTACTGCTGAAGATTTTTTGCCGTTCCTGGAAAAAGAAATCCGCCCGAAGTTAATCGGGCTTGAGGTAGATAGCTTTAGAAACCTTGCTTATATTTTTGACCGGGAGCTAACGGTTAATGGAAAACCTTTACATACCGCTTTAAGATACGGACTAACCCAGGCGCTTTTAGATGGCGTAGCCCGGGCGCAAAAAAAGCTAATGGCGGAAGTGATAGCGGAAGAATATCAGTTACCGCTGATACCCGAGCCGGTTCCTATTTTTGTTCAAACAGGCGATGACTTATACACCAATGCCGATAAGGCAATTATTAAAAGAGCCGACGTTTTACCCCATGCCCTCATTAATAATGTGGAGGAAAAATTAGGGCGGCAGGGGGAAAAGCTTTTAGCTTACCTGAAGTGGTTGAAAAAAAGGATATTTGAGCTGGCCGGCGAAGAATATCGTCCGGTTATTCATATTGACGTTTATGGTACCATCGGGTTAATTTTTGCCAATGACCTTGAGAAAATTGCCGACTACCTTTCGATTTTAGGGCAGGAGGCATCTCCTTTTAAACTGCGAATTGAAGGACCGGTAGATATGGGAAGCCTCTGGGGGCAAATCGAGGCTTTATCTAAGCTAAGGGAAATAATTGACCAAAGAGGTATTCCGGTGGAAATAGTGGCCGATGAATGGTGTAATACTTTAGAAGATATTAAACTTTTTGCGGATTATAGGGCAGGGCACATGGTACAGATAAAAACTCCCGATTTAGGGGGTATTAATAACGTTGTGGAGGCGGTGCTTTACGCTAAAAAGAAAGGTATAGGTGCATATTTAGGCGGTACTTGCAACGAAACCGACCGTTCAGCGCAAATTTCGGTGCATTTGGCTCTGGCAACCCGCCCGGACCAGATGTTAGCCAAACCCGGGATGGGATTAGATGAAGGGTTAATGATTGTTTATAATGAAATGCAGCGGACAATTGCCCTGTTAAAAAGGCGAGGAGGTTAATACGTGGAAAAAATTAAAATTCTATCACCAACGGCCATATTAGGTTACGGCTTTCCGGTAAAATCTTTTGAAGCTGGCTTGGAAAAAAAGCCAGATGTCATTGCTGTTGATGCGGGCTCGGTAGACCCCGGGCCGTACTACTTAGGCGCCGGCAAATCGTTCACCCAGCGGGCTGCGGTCAAAAGGGACCTTTATTACATGCTTAAAGCTTGTGGGGAACTAAATATTCCGCTGTTAATTGGGACTGCCGGGGGAGCCGGCGGCAGGGTTCATTTAATGGAAGCAGTAGAAATTATCAAAGAACTGGCTTCTGAAAATAAACTTTCCTTTAAAATGGCGGTTATCGATACTGAAATAAATAAAGAATGGTTAAAAGAGAAAGTAAGTCACGGTAAAACTAAACCTTTAGGCAACCTTCCGGACTTAACCCTTCAGGAAGTAGAGGAAGCGGTGCGGATAGTTGCCCAGGCAGGAATGGAGCCGTTTATCAAAGCGTTAAAAGCCGGTGCTCAGGTAATCGTGGCGGGAAGGACTTTTGATCCGGCGGTATTTGCTGCCTATCCGGTGGCCCACGGCTTTGATGTGGGATTATCCCTGCATTTGGGTAAAATATTGGAATGTGCGGCTATTGCTACAGAGCCGGGCAGCGGCAGCGACTGTCTGATGGGGGAACTCGACCGGGAAGGATTTGTAGTTTACCCTTTAAATCCCGAACGGCGGGCAACTCCCCTTTCGGTCTCGGCCCATTCCCTTTATGAAAAGACCAGCCCTTTTGAGTTACACGGGCCGGGAGGTAAGCTTGACCTCTCACAGGTGAAATTTCAAGCGGTAGATGACCGAACGGTGAGGGTTACCGGTACTAAATTTATTAAAACCACCATTTACTACCTGAAAATTGAAGGAGTAAAAAGAGTAGGATTCCGGGCTATTAGCATTGCCGGCAGCAGGGACCCGAAATTTATTGCAAATTTCCGGTCAATAGCATCAGGGGTAAAAAAACGGGTGGAAGATAATTTTCCGGAACTAAAGGGGAAGTATTATCTAAACTTTATTGTTTACGGGATAAACGGTGTTATGGGGGCGTTGGAGCCGGAAAACAAGCTTTCCCATGAAATTGGCATTGTTATGGATGTGGTGGCGGAAGATAAAAATACTGCCGAACAGATATTAGGCTTTACCCGCAGTACCATGCTCCATTTTGGTTTTCCCGGGAGAATTTCCACCGCCGGAAATCTGGCGTTCCCCTTTTCTCCTTCCGACATTCCGGTAGGCGATGTTTATAATTTCTCCATCCACCATTTGGTGGAAGTGGAAGATCCGGAAAACCTTTTTCCCATCGAATACCTTGAAATAGGGGGGTAGTGGGCGGTGGTAAAACTTATTGATATTGCCAGAGTAATCCGCAGTAAAAATTCCGGACCTTTTGAGCTAACATTTGACATTATTTTTAAAGATAAGGAAATTTACGAAATGGTTAAAGGGAAAAAAGCTATTAATAGCGAATTAATAAAAAAGCTTTATAAAATTTCCGAAGATAAAATTATCGGTATATATTATTTTGATCCGGCACTGGCGGTGAAGTTTACTATAGTTCGTCCCCTGCCAGCAGGACACCTGGGGGAAACCGATATTTACGGGGCCCAGCAGCATGCACCGCTTTTAATTGCAGAAATTGACCTGTAAAGGAGAGGCAAAATGGGAAGAATTGAGGTCATTACCGGGCCAATGTTTTCAGGGAAATCGGAGGAATTAGTGCGCCGGGCTTTACGGCTTATGTATGCCAGGAAAAAAGTAATAGCTTTTCACCATGCTTTAGACAACCGCTTTGGACACAAAAAAATAGCCAGTAGAAGTGGTTTTGAACTGGAATCGTATCCGGTAAGCAGTTTTGATTTTGAGATAATCTGGGACTTAGCTAAAGATTACGATGCAGTACTGGTGGATGAAGCCCAATTCTTTAGCGATGAACTGGTGGACACCTGTTTAAATTTGCGCCGGCGTTCGAAAATTGTGGTGGTTTCCGGTTTGGATTTGGATGTTTACGAAAATCCTTTTGGCCCAATGCCCAAACTGTTAGCTCTGGCTGACCGGGTAGATAAATTAAAAGCAGTTTGCTTTGAGTGCGGAGAGGAAGCTACGATATCATACCGTTTATCGGGGGAAAAGGAACAAATAGTGGTTGGTGACAAAAATTATATCGCCCTGTGTTATCGCTGTTATTATGCCAGAAAAAAAGAAGAGCGGTAGAACGCTACCGCTCGTAATAACGGCACTTTTCCCGGGAACAACTGCGGGGATGCTTAAGGTGCTCGCTGCATGATACTTTATAATTAAGGGGTAGATATATTTCATATATATCTCGCAGAAAATTTACTCCTACTTCAATACCAATAAAGACAAACTGCCGGCAGCACGATGGTCCCGAAGCTTCGGCTATAGCCCAGGCTGTTCGAGCAGCAACCTGCATGGCAAGAGAATTTTCCCGGTTTTTGGGACAGCTTGCTTTTAAAAGGATGCTCATCACCGCGCCAACGGCTACGGTAACTCCGCAGATGCCGGTTAAACCGCAGTAGCCGCCAAAAGCCTGCTTCTGGATTCTATGGAAAGCTTCATCAAAGGTGGCTTCGGTTATCTTAAACCGGCGGTATTTTTTTAAACTTCCCAGGAGAGCGGCGGCAACAACATAGGCGTTTTCGCACCCCAAGAAGGGAAGATTTTCTTCGGATAAAATTACACTGGCAATTTGGCGTGGATCTTCTAAATGGGTTAAAAGCGCAAATTCTTTAATTGGTTCAAGACAGTTTTGGCCGTGACAATCGTTGCATATATAATGACCGTTTATACAAATGATATTGCCCCAATCGATTCTCTGACAAAGGGCGCATACCATCTCTCTTCCCCGTTCATGATAAATCAGTGGCGAGCCGCAGATCGAGCAGTTATTTTCTTTTAAAAAGCCGACCTCGGCTTGGGGTGCAGGGCTTCAACAGGGAGAATATTTTTGCGCCATTTAATTCACCTCAGGAAAATAAATTCGGTAAGTATAGGAAAAATCCTGTTTAAAAATCTTTGTTTGCTATAAAAATAAATTATGGTTATTTTAAGAAAGGAGGTATAGTATGGACATAAGGGAAATTTTGACCCGTTTTAAAAATATTGCGGTAGTGGGGGTTTCCGATAAGCCGGAACGGCCAAGTTATCAGGTAGCAAAGTTTTTAATGGAAAAAGGATATAAAGTTTTTCCGGTTAATCCTAATTTGGATAGCTTTCTTGGCCAAAAAGCTTATAAGTCTTTGGAAGAAATTCCGGAAAAGGTGGAAATTGTGGATGTTTTTCGCAAGACTGAAGAAGTACCGGCAGTAGCTAAGTCTTCCGTGGCTATTGGTGCTAAGGTTTTATGGCAGCAGGAGGGAGTAAATAGTCCGGAAGCCAGGGAAATTGCCGAAGCTGCCGGTTTAGTTGTTATTGCCGATCGCTGTATTAAAAAGGAATATCTTAAAAATTTCCCTTAAAAAAGGGGGGCTGGTTAGATGGCTAATTGCACCGAGGTAATGGTTAAAGAACACGAGCTTATTTTGCGAATGTTAAATATCTTAGAAACCGGAGCGGATAAGCTTTCCCGGGGAGAGTTTGTGCCGCCGGAAGTGTTTACCGGAGCGGTTATTTTTATCCGGGAGTTTGCTGACCGCTTTCATCACGGCAAAGAAGAAGAGGTGTTTTTTCCTGCCCTTTATGAAGCGGGAATGCCAGAAGAAAACAGTCCCCAGGAGCTTTTAAATTTAGAGCACAAACTCGGGCGAAGGTTTGTGGGACGCCTGGATGAAGCAGCGGAACAGTACATGGAGGGAGATGACGGGGCAATACCGGCAGTGGTGGAAGCGGCCCGGGATTATGTAAAGCTTTTACGGCAGCATATCTTAAAGGAAAATGAGGGACTTTTTCCCGTGGCAGAACGCCTTATGAGCGATAGTTTAAAGGAAAAGGTAAACCAGAACTATGCGGAAGTAGAAAGGGAAAGATTTCCCGCAGATACGGTGCTAAGGTTTACGCAGTTAGTGGAACGTTTTGAGCATTTGTTAGATATAGATATAAAACATAATTAAACCGGGGGATGATATGGAGTACCGGTGGAGAGTAATGTGGGTAGTGGCTCTTGGGACTTTTATGGCGCCACTGGATGCCAGCGTTGTTAATATTGCCCTTCTTTCCATAATTAAAGATTTTAAGGCAAGTTTAGCAACCGGGGAGTGGGTAATTTTAATTTACCTTCTTTTCATCAGCACTCTTTTGCTGACTTACGGACGCCTGGGGGATTTGTACGGTAAAAAATTGGTTTACGTTACGGGATTTGTGGTTTTCACTGTTGGTTCTTTATTATGCGGTCTTTCCCCTACCCTTGGTTTTTTGATAGGAGCAAGGGTTATCCAATCCCTTGGTGCAGGGATGATGATGGCCATGGCACCGGCAATTGTTACCGAAGTTTTTCCACCGCAGGAACGGGGAAAGGCTTTGGGGATAAATGGCATGATGGTGGCTGCAGCTTTGGCTTTTGGGCCTTCTGCCGGGGGATTTTTAACACACTTTTTCGGGTGGCGTTCCGTGTTTTTTATTAATCTTCCTGTTGGAGTAATTGGCAGTATTTTGGCCTTTAAAATAATAAAGCCCGATTTATCCCGGGAAAAACATTCTTTTGATTTTGCCGGGGCTTTTTTAAGCTTTCTTGGCCTTGGAAGCCTTTTAATCCTTCTTACCTTTTTTGAAAAGTACGGCTTTACCCATCCCTTAATGATTGGTGCCTCAGTTATTTCACTCCTGGCTTTTCTTTTGTTTTTATACACCGAAAAAAAGGTTTCCGAACCTATGGTGGATTTGAGCTTATTTAAAAACCGTGATTTTTCTTTTAGCAATTTAAGTGCTTTTTTAAGTTATGTTGCCCTATATCAAGTGGTGTTTTTAATGCCGATATATCTGCAGCAGTTGCGACATTTTACACCTGAAAAAGCAGGAATGGTAATGTCGGTGCATCCGTTACTAACAATGATTGTAGCCCCTTTAAGCGGAAGCCTATCCGACAAAATTGGTTCGATGATTTTAGCACCCTTAGGAATGACAGTAATGGCTTTAGGATTATTTGCCCTTTCCCGTTTAAATAACGAGACAACAGTTGGCATAATCATCTTGTCTTTAATGTTAATTGGTCTTGGCAGTGCTATTTTTCAGTCGCCCAACAACAGCACCATAATGGGGAGTGTTCCTAAAAATCGCCTGGGAACCGCTTCCGGATTTCTGGCTACCATGCGCAATGTTGGGATGGTAATGGGGGTAGCCGTTGCCGGGGCCGTGTTTACCGGCCGGCGTACTCATTATTTAACTTATTATTTGCAAAACCACTATCCTGAAGAACTTGCAGCCACAAAAGCCTTTGTTTTAGCATTTAGGGAAGCATTTTTAGTGGGAGCTTTTATTGCATTATTGTCGGCTGTTGCTTCACTGGTAAGAACCCGGGAGCGAAAAGAAAAATTTTTGCCAAAATAGTTTTGGAGTGTTTTCTATGGCCTTAAAAGAGCTGGCGAAAAACTTCTGGCGGAAAAACTTTAATTTAAAACCCTTTGAAAAGGTAATAATTGTTTTTGATAACAAACGGGAAGAGCTGGCGCGAGCTCTTTCCGAAACTGCCGTCATGTTTAAAGCCGATTTGGGCCTGGTAAAAATTTATGATGCGGATCTTCCTCCGGATATCGAAGACCGTCTGGTCGGGGCGGACATTGTTGTTTTTTTGACCGAAAAATCTTATTCCCACCACCCCTTAAGGGTAAAGGCTTGTGAGGCAGGAGCGCGAATTGCCAGTCTTCCCAAAATAACTTCGGAAATTTTTAAAAGAGCTGCTCAGGCGGATTACGAAAAATTGGAGGCCAGAACGAAAATTTTGGCGGACCTTTTAACCGCTGCTTCCGAAGTCAAAATAACTTCTGCCCTTGGAACCAATTTTACGGTAAATATTCGCGGGAAAAGCGGTTTGCTGGACATTGGCAACTTTACCGAGCCCGGTAATTTTGGCAATTTTCCCGCTGGGGAAGCGTCTTTAGCACCGGTCTTAGAGGGGACTTCCGGGGTTTTGGTGGTGGATGGCCGAAAAAAGCTTTTTGGGCCCCACCCTTTGATTGTTCGGGTGGAAGACGGCCGGGTGGTGAATGTTGAGGGGCCCGGAAGTACGGTGCTGGAGGAGTATTTTAATGTCTACGGTGAAAAAGCCCGGATAATTGGGGAGTTTGGGATTGGCAGTAACGAGCATGCTCACTTAGAAAGTATTCCCCTGGAGGCGGAAAAAGCAATGGGAACGGTTCACTTAGCTCTGGGTAATAATTTGTCCTTTGGCGGGGATAACGATGTTCGCTTTCACCTGGATTTAATCATTACTCAGCCTACGGTAGCGTTAGATGGGAATGTAATTATCAAGAAAGGTAAGCTTTTAATTTGACCGTTTAGGGGCAAAAAACGACCGTTTACCCCAAAAAAGATGAATATTGACATTAAATCCCCTAAAATTTATACAGGGGGTTTTTTTATGCGAACGGTTAATCAGGTTAAAGGTTTTGTCTACTTTGTGGAAGATGACTGTTTAAAGACCGGCTTTAATTATCTCATTCGCTACCCGCAGTTAATTTATCCCCTGGTGGGTTATAAGGGGAGGCTTTTAGGAGCAGTTGAGCTTTCTTCGCTGCTCTATGCTATATCCACCCTGCAAAGCCACGCCACGCCAATAAAAATGTACGTTCGGGGAGATTGTCCCTTGCTTCCCGCCGGTTTAAGGAAAGAAAAACTTTTAGAGGTTTTTGTTCGGGAACCTTTTTTGTGGTATTTGCTGGAAAATGAAAGCAAAGGTTTTGCCGGTCTGGCTCTGGGATATAAACTGCTGCAGGATGGAGTAGGTGAAGGAAAAATAGAAGCGGCTACGGTTAGAAAATTCAGTGAGCTTTTTGGAGAAGAATTTTATAAAATCTTAAAAATTTTGGATGCGGGACAGATATCGTTTTTGTTTAAAAAATTTTTAATGATTGCGATTTATAAAGCTTTTAATTTTAAAGCGGTGTATCCCTACCTTGATTTATCTTCTCTGGAAGAAAAAATTATAGAATTAAGTCTTAAACTTAATAACGGCCAGAAAGCTGAACTGGCTAAAATTGCCGGATTTAAAAGATCGGCTTTGTATCAGCAACTTAAAGGTCAAGTAAGGGAGGGGAAAAAAGCGTGAATTTACTTCAGGACCAGCCGCTAATTTTGGACTTAACCCGTCTTTTACCCGGTCCCTATGGTACTTTTCTCCTGGCGGCGTACGGAGCGAAGGTGATAAAAATTGAAGAACCGGTGGTCGGTGACTACTTAAAAAGTATGTTTAGTTCTGATGGTGGAGATTCGTTTATTTACAGGGTTTTAAACAATAATAAAGAAAAAATTTATTTAAACCTGAAAGACGCCAGTGACCGGGAAAAATTTTTAAATTTGGTTAAAGAGGCTACTGTTTTGGTAGAAAGCTTTCGTCCCAAGGTTATGGATCGCTTGGGCATAGGTTATAAGAGGCTTAAAGAAATAAATCCAAAGCTTATTTACATTAACCTGGGTGGCTATCTGGAAGGGTCCGAGCAGGCAGAGAAAGCGGGACATGACATAAATTATCTTGCTCAAAGCGGAATCCTGGGAGATACCTATAAAGATGGACCGGTGGTCTTTGGAGCACCAATTGCTGATTTTGCCGGAGGACTTGCCTTGAGCTCGCTGGTGATGGGTAGTTTATATTATCAAAAAGTTACGGGGCAGGGTATGTATATCCAAATTGGAATTGCGGAGCTTATGAAAAGCTGGGGTGTACTGACGGCAGCCTTTTATGGTGAAAAAGATAAAGTACCGCCTCCGGGTAAGGGAATCTTAAAAGGTGGAGTAGTTTGCTATAATATCTATCGGGCTAAAGATGGCTATATTTCTCTGGGAGCTTTGGAAGAAAAGTTCTGGTTAAATTTTATAAAGGCTCTCGGGCGGGAGGATTTAAAACCGGGGCAATTTACTCCGGCGGTCAAGGGGAACCGGTATTATGACGAAATTTGTACCATCTTTGCTAATTTGACATTAACTGAGGTGGAGAAACTTTTTAAGGATGTTGATTGTTGTCTAGCTCCTGTGAAAGAGCTAAAGGATATTGCGACCGCTGATGTGGTTGAAGGTAGCGGGAAAGCTCTGGGATTTTTCCGGATAGAAAGGTAAGTGGGCGGGCTTAAGATATTTTTCTTTTGGGAAAAGGGATGATTTTTGTGGTAATGTTTAACTCTTCCATAAGCCTTTTTCTTTCTAAAAAGAGGTTTTTATTTAACTTGTAAAAGGTTTCCCAGTATTCGTTTAACCAGGACACGGGAATATAAGCCTTTTGATTTATTTTAAATACCGGAAAATTGCCGTGAAGGAGACGGTATAAATTTTCTTGCCGCTTGATTTCTTTCTCAATTTTTTTTAATTTGATACTTAATAACATTTTTTTATCCATTTTAACACCCCCAAGGAAATTATAACATAAATTTACAAAAATTACAATATTATAAATGAAAGGTTATGATTGTTATGAAATTTCAATTAAATTTGGGAAAGATTTTAAAGCGTGCAGCCAACTACTTTGGGGAAAAAACCATCGTATCTTATGAGTCTCTGGAGCGAAAGGAGATAACCTATAGAGAGTTTTACTCCCGGGTCTTAGCTTTAATTGGGTATTTAAAAGCCCTGGGGGTTAAAAGAGGAAGTCGGGTTGGGGTTTTTGCCTGGAACAATTTAGCCCACTTAATCCTTTATTTTGCGGTGCCCTGCTCCGAAGCCGTTTTACACCCGGTAAATTTACGGTACAGCAAAGAACAAATGCTTTATACCATAAATCACGCTGAAGATGAAGTTTTATTTGTGAAAAAAGAATTTTTGCCTTTAGTGGCGGAAATAAAAAGCGAACTTCAGAGGGTGCGCCAGATATTACCTTTAGACGCGGTTTTCACCAATTTTGCTTCTTTTGCCGAAAATTTTGACCAAATCTCCGAAGACCTTCCGGCAAAATTATGTTATACCACCGCAACCACCGGTACTCCCAAAGGCGTAATGTATTCTCACCGGGACCTGTATCTGCAAAGCATGGCTCTTTGTATGACCGATACCTTTGGCATATCGGAAAAAGATCGAATATTGCTCATGGTTCCGATGTTTCATGTAAATTCCTGGGGAATTCCTTATGCTGCGGCAATGGTAGGTGCTACGATGGTCTTGCCCGGGGAAAATTTTAAAGGGCAATTTTTAGCTAAAATAATTTTTGAAGAAAAAGTAAGTTTAGCTGCAGGAGTACCCACCGTTTTTCAGGAAATTTTAAAAGCAGCGCAAAGCGAAAATATTGATTTGGGAAGTCTAAGGACAGTTCTGGTGGGAGGCGCTCCCCTTACCAGAGAAATTATTGAGGGATTTGCCCGGTATGGTGTTGAAGTTCGTCAGGTTTACGGACTTACCGAAACAGCACCTTTTGTAGCAAGTAATTACCGGAAATCAACTCTTGTCCATCTTACCGAAGAAGAAAAGAAAAAACAGCAGTTAAAAATCGGCCTTCCCGCACCGGGAGTTGAGGTCCGGGTGGTGGGTAAAGACGGTAAGGATGTGCCCTGGGATGGGAAATCCATTGGTGAGCTCTGGTTAAAAGGCCCCTGGATTGCCAGAGAATATTACAATGATGAAAAGCATACCAGAGAAGCTTTTGTGGATGGCTGGTTTAGAACTTTTGATTTAGTTAAGATTGATGAGTTGGGTTATATCGAGTTTTGCGACCGGGAAAAAGATGTAATAAAAAGCGGTGGGGAATGGATTTCCACGGTGGCGGTGGAGAAATATCTTTTGTCCCACCCCGATGTAAAAGAAGCTGCGGTGGTAGGTTTACCCCATCCTCTCTGGCAGGAGCGACCGGTAGCTTTTGTTACTCTGTGGGAGCAGGCAAGGGTAAGCGAAGAAGAACTTTTAAATTATTTGCGGGGAAAGCTCCTTCCCTACTGGATTCCCGACCGCATACTTTTTTTACGGGAGTTGCCCCATAATTCGGTAGGTAAAGTAGCTAAAAAATTACTGCGGGAAAAATATCATGATTTACTGCTTAAAGATACGAACGAAAAAGGAGAGGTATAACTCTAAATCACCGGTTTTTACCGGTGATTTAATTTTTTATCAAGCTTTAGAGAAAGGAATTTTTTTGAAGAATGACGAATTAAAAATAGAGGTGAGAATATGGTGAAAAAAGTTGGCAATTCGAAACTTATTTTAAAACTTGGTGATATTACCGAAGAAAAGGTTGATGCTATTGTTAATGCTGCTAATTCAAGGCTTGCCGGGGGAGGTGGGGTAGACGGTGCTATTCACCGGGCCGGTGGGCCGAAAATTATGGAAGAATGCCGGAAAATTATTAATAAAATAGGTTTTTTACCTCCCGGAGAAGCGGTAGCCACCACCGCCGGAAATTTACCGGCAAAGTACGTGATTCATACCGTAGGGCCCATTTACCGTGGTGGCCAAAAGGGTGAGGAGAGTACTTTACGGAACGCCTATTTAAATTCCCTGAAATTAGCAAAACAGTTAGGGGTTAAGTCGATTGCCTTTCCTTCGATAAGCACGGGGGCTTACGGTTACCCCGTTAAGGAAGCGGCGATGGTAGCTTTAAAAGCGGTGAGCGAGTTTTTAGAAAGGGAACCCGAAAACTTTACCGTGGTTTTTGTGCTGTTTGACGAACTTACTTATGCTGCCTATGAAGAGACTTTAGCAACTTATTTAAAGTAAAGAAGGGAGAAGGAAGATGAAAGTTTTTGCTTTAATGGGAAGCCCGAGGGAAGGTAGTAATACCGATATTTTAATAGAGGAAGCACTAAAACCTGCCAGGATTGCCGGCTGGGAAGTGGAGAAGTTTAATATTGATCAGCTCTACATCAATCCGTGTCGGGGATGTATGGAGTGCCGGGGTACCGGTGATTGCAGCTTAGAGGAAGATGATATCCTGGTGGTGGCCAGGGCAATGGCCGAAGCCGATGCCTACATTATTGGAGCGCCGGTTTACGGTAACCATCTCCCCGGTCAGGTAAAGGTTTTGTTTGACCGACTGTCAGGTTTAATTCATAAAGTCAGTTATGATGGGGAAAGTTTGCGTTCCCAGAGCCGCTTACCCCATAAAAAGCGGCAGGCTTTTATCTTTGCCGTAGCAGCGGCAAGTAGACCGGAAGCGTGTGATGGAGTTCTTAGGTACTTAAAGTTTTTTGTAAGACCGGAACTAAACGGTGGAGAGGTGTTTGAGCTGGCAGTTACCGGAGTTGGGGCTAAAGGGCAGATAGGCTTTGGAGCCGAAGAGTTAGAAAAGATGCTAATTAAATATAATTACGATAACCCTGAAGAAAAAATTAAGGAATATCTTGATTTGCACAAAAAATACCTGAACCTTGCCCGGGAGTTTGGAGAAAAGATTTTGGACCTGTGAGTGAAATATAAAAAAGGAAGGGTTTTTCGCCCTTCCTTTTTTACTTTAACAAGGAAATTAGCTGGTACATGAGAGCAGCCATCAATCCTGCCGCCGGTATCGTTAACACCCAGGCCGTTACGATGTTTTTACCCACTTCCCAGTTGACCCCGCTAAATCTTTTGGCCGAGCCCACTCCTAAAATCGAAGAAGCCACCACATGGGTGGTGCTAACCGGAGCTCCCAGGAGGGAAGAACCGTAAATAGTAATTGATGAAGAAAGGTCTGCAGCAAAACCGTTTACCGGTTCGATGCGGAAGATTTTACTGCCCATAGTCTTAATGATCCGCCATCCGCCGGAATAGGTCCCAAGACCCATAGCTAAAGCACAGGCGAGTTTTACCCAGAGGGGAATTTCAAAAGTTGTAAGATATCCTGCACTAAAAAGAGCTAAAGTGATAATTCCCATCGACTTTTGGGCATCGTTGGAACCGTGGGAAAAGGAAGCCATAGCGGCGGATAACACCTGGAGTTTTCTAAACTTCATGTTCAGGGGAAAAGGTGCCGCTTTATCAAAAATCCAGAAAAAAGAAGTCATAATAATAAAGCCTATGGAAAAACCGATAATTGGAGATAAAACCAATGGTAGCAGGACTTTTTCTAATATTCCTTTAATAAGTAAGGCTTTGACACCGGTACCGGCAATGGTGGCCCCGATTAATCCCCCGATTAAAGCGTGGGAAGAACTGCTGGGTAGTCCGTAATACCAGGTGATAAGGTTCCAGGTTATTGCTCCCACTAAAGCGGCAATAATAACGTACTGGTTAATGGTGTGAGGCTGAACTATACCTTTACCGATGGTTTTGGCTACTGCGGTGCCGGATACCGCACCGACAAAATTTAAGATTCCGGCTAATAGAACCGCCTGTTTTGGGGATAGGGCCCGGGTGGTGACCGAAGTTGCTACGGCATTGGCGGTATCGTGAAAACCATTGACAAAGTCAAAGGTTAGCGCCAGGATGGTTACGATAACCACTAAGGTAAGCGTGCTAAGCATACTTTAAAACTACCCCTTTAATTAAGTCTCCTAAATCTTCGCATAAATCTAAAAGTTCTTCGATATGTTCGTATATTTCCTTCCACTTAATCAATTCAATGGGGTCTTTCACATGTTTAAACAAATAAGAAGTTCCTTCCTGGAAAATTTCATCACCAACACTTTCCAAACGGTTTATTTCCATGCAAAGTTCAATTAGTTTTTCATGGTGAGCGGGCACGTTGTCCAAGAGCTTTACCGCATCAAAAACTTGGTGGGCAACTTTATTAATTACCTCGACCATTTTTAGTGCTGTCGAAGTGGGATTTATGGCATCGTATAATACCATTTTAAGATAGGTCGCATAAATGAAGTCTAAAATATCATCCAGGTTTGTAGCAATTTTCATAATATCTTCCCGGTCCATCGGAGTGGAAAAGCTTTTGTCGAGCTTATCTAATAAGTTACGGGTAACTTCGTCTCCTTTACTTTCTATTACTTTTAATTCCTGCAAATTTTCCTGGGCGGAATAGGGAGAATTTACTGCCCGGGATAGGACTTCTGCTCCGTCTAAAAGATATTTGGCACTTTCGTTAAAAAGCTCGAAGAAAATGGGTTTTTTTGGCTTCAAGGAAATCATGGGCTCCCCTTTCTCCTTCCTTACCTTATTGTATTTAAAGTTAAGATTCCGTTGTTATTTTACTTTCTTTTCCCGGGAATGTTAAAGTTGCTTTACAATCTATTAACATAAAATTAACTCCTCAATAATTATGTTGTATAATATTGTCAAACTGGCAAAAGGGGAATATTACGATGTTAAAAACAAAGGTATTTCAGGAAGTATTGGCAATTAAAATGGGAAGAACCATCTTTGGCAAGTTATTGTATCCCGTTCATGCTTTTTATTTTGATGGGGTATTAATCGATACCGGCTGCTGGCACTGCCGCTTTGAATTTGTTTCTTTTCTCAAGGAATTAAATATTGATAAAGTTATTTTAACCCACGCTCATGAAGACCATTTTGGTAATGTCTGGGCTGCTGAAAAATGGCAAATTCCAGTATATGTGGAGGAAAAGGGTTTACCTTTTTTACAGGAACCGCAAAGATTAAAGATGGAGCTCTACCGGAAGATAACCTGGGGGGAACCGGCAAAAGCCAAAGCCCTACCTTTACCCCAATTGGTAAAAACGCGGCATTTTACTCTGGAAGTTATTAAAACCCCCGGGCACAGTCCGGACCATGTCTGTTTTTATGAACCGGAAAACGGCTACTTATTTTCCGGAGATTTGTATTTAGGGGAACGTCAGAACTTATTAATGGCGACTGAAAATTTCTGGGAAATCAGAAATTCTTTAAAAAAGGTGTTAGCCTTAAAGCCGCAAATTATTTTTTGCGGTTTAAACGGGTATGTACCCGGGGCTTCAGAAAAATTAAGAGCAAAACTTAATTACTGGGATGATTTAGCCGGTCGGGTTTTGGATTTAGCAGCCAGAGGACTTAGTCTAAGGGAAATTGACCGGGTAATATTTAAAAAGAAACATTTTATTTCCATAGTTTCCGGCGGTTCTTTTTCTTCTTTAAACCTTATCCGGTCAATAATAAGAGACCGGCAGGAGTAGGGAAAAATTTAAGAAAAATTTACTTTGGACCCAGCTCAGGGTCCTTTTAATTTTTATTTTCCGTGTAAGAAATTTGTAAGAAATGAAAGTTATTATTATAACAAACATGTTTAAAAAGGGGGTAGGTCAGCGTGGCTCAAAAATTTACACGGCGTAAATTTTTAAAGGGCGCTGGTGCCGGGGCAGCGCTTATGGGTTTAAAGGCCGTCGAGAAAAGCCGCTGGATTGAGAATTTTAGCCGGGATATAGCTGAAGCTGCCAATCTTCCGGCGGAAAAGTGGGTAAACAGCGTCTGCCCTTATTGCGCTTGCGGTTGTTCAATCCTTTACGGGGTAAGGCAGGGAAAAGTGGTAAGTGTTCGGGGTAATCCCGAGGCCTGGAACCGGGGCGGTGTTTGTATAAAAGGGGCAACCCTGGCGGATTTGTACCTTTTCAATTCTCCCGGGGTCAAAGACCGGCTGAAAAAGCCGCTTTTGCGGGACCCGGAGAAAAGGGGTAGTTTGGACAATTTCCGGGAAGTTTCCTGGGACGAAGCGTTAGATTATATGGTTAAGAAAGTAAAAGAATACACTAAGACAAAGTTTGGGGATAAGCACCCCTTTGCCATGTACGGTAGCGGTCAGGCATCTCTTGAATTTAATTATCTGGCGGCAAAATTCAATGTCATAGGCATGAATATTCATAACGACAACAACGGCCGGTTATGCCAGGCAACGCAAGCCAACGCTATGGTGATTTCCTTTGGTATCGATGGCCCACCGATGAGCTTTGACGATGTTTTTGAGGCGGATAACCTGTTTCTCTTTGGTTTTAGCATAGCTGACACCTTACCGGGTTGGTTTGGCAAATTGGTGGAAGCCAAAGTTCAAAAAGGTGATAACTTAAAAATTGCCGTGATAGATCCCGTGAAGATTTCCGCCACCCAGATTTTAAATTATAAAGCGGGGGATTTATATCTTCCGATTATTCCTACCACCGATGTGGCCTTTATTAACAGTATGGCCCATGTCATAATTTATGAACTTGAGGGAGTAAACCGGGATTATGCCGGTGATGCGAGCAGGTGGGCCGATGACGTAATAAGCGGTAAAGTAAAACCCAAACATATCGACACCGAATTTATCGCCAAATATGTGAATTTCTATCGGGGTGATTATCAAGTTTTAGCCCGGCTGGGTAAAGAAGGCCCTAAAATTTTCGATGAAATTAAGCTTCCTTCCGGACTGGAAGGGTTTAAGGAATACGCCAAATTTTTAGCCGCATACAAACCGGAAAATGTAGCCCAAACTACTGGATTAACCCCGGCTGATATCCGCAAAGCGGCTCAAATGTTTGTCCGAAATAAAAATACCATGTCGATGTACCTGCAGGGTTTTGGCCAGCAGTCAAATGGGGTTTCCAAGCACTTAGCTCTGGTTACCCTGCACGCGGTGACCGGCCGGCTTGGCAGAGCTGGAGCAGGAGTAATGCCGTCGGTAGGTCAGCCTAACGGACTTGGGCAAAGGGTTGGGGGTGCGGTGGTAGGCAGACTTCCGGGCAACCGGAATCACGCTTTGGCTGCCCATCGGGCATCACTGGCCAAGGCTTTGGCCCGGGGGAACCAGGAAATGGAAGCCAAAATTTTGGAACGGCTTGAAGACCCGGTAACAAAGAATTCCCGACTTTCCCTGACCTCCGTTGATATCTTTAAAAACCTCAAAAATGGCAACATAAAAGGGGTCTGGACGGTTTGTAACAACCCGATGGTGGCTTTTCCCAATCTTAACATGGTTCATGAGGCTTTACGGAAAGCCGATTTAGTGGTGGTTCAGGACATCTACCCAACCGAAACTATGGCTTTTGCCGATGTGGTGCTGCCAGCGGCAGCGCTCTCCGGAGAAGCGTGCGGGACATATTTAAATTCGGAGCGACGGGTACAGATGTTAGAAAAAGCGGTGGAACCGCCCGGGGACGCTTTACCCGATGGAATTATTCTCCTTGCTTTTGTTTACAAGTACCAGAAGGCTTTGGCTGCGGAAGGGCGGCAGGAAGAAGCGGATTTTCTGAAGTTTTTATTAGAGCCTATAATCCAGGGTTACGAGCCGTTATTTGAAAATGTCCAGGCCAATATCCGGGAATTAAGGGAAGCTAATCAGGAAATTCAAAAACGGCTGTTTAGCGAACTTGCATATGTTTCGAAGGGCATACCGGGCAATGATTTTAGTGGCTTATCCTATGAACGGTTAAGGACGGAAAAAGATGCTAAAGGGTACGTGGGCTTTAAACTTCCCGTATTGGACAGCAGTCACAAAGGCCTTGAACGGCTTTACGATGAAAACTACGAAGCAGTATATCAAAAACGTTTTGCTACTCCGGACGGAAAACTTCGTTGTTTCTTATTTGAGCAAGTTCACCCCGCAGAGGAATGGATTGATGCCGAGTATCCGTTTATGCTCACTCTACCCAGAATTTATGAACACTGGCATACCAGGACCCGGACGGGACGCTGCGCAATGCCCCACCGGCTGCGCCCCGAAGCCTGGCTGTCCATAAATCCCAACGATGCGAAGAAACTCGGTATCAAGGATGGGGACTGGGTAGAAGTGGAAAGCCGTAGGGGTAAGGTTACGGTGAAAGCCAAAATCGATACTGTAAAAACACCGCGGGAAGGGGTGGTTTGGATGCCCTGGGCTTATGGCTTTTTAGGGAATTTGTTTACCGGCCAAAAAGAGGCGCCTCCCGGAAAATCCGCCGGAAATGTCTTAAGTACCGATGCTTACGATCCCGTTTCCAAACATCCAGAACTAAAATTTACCGCGGTGAAAATAAGAAAGGTGTGATGACGGATGGCTCGTTACGGAATGGTTATAGACCTGCGTAAATGCCGGGGGTGCCGCGGTTGTACCGCGGTTTGTGCCGTGGAAAATAATGTTCCGGTAGATAGAACCGGTGAAGAGGCCGGTGAGCAGTTAGCCCGGTGGGCCGCCGGGGAGCTTGATTACTACAACATGCGGGTTTTAACCGCAACGGTATATGGTCAAATTCGCTCCATACCCATGCCGTGCATGCATTGCGACAACGCACCCTGTATCACCGTTTGTCCCGTAAAAGCAAGTTACAAAAGAAAAGACGGCATAGTAGCCATCGATAAAGATAAATGCATCGGTTGCCGGCTTTGTTTAAAGGCCTGTCCCTATCAGGCCCGCTATATCCGCAAAGTTCCGGTAAAGGGTGAACCCAAGGGAGTAGCTGGAAAATGCGAGTTTTGCGCTCACCTTGTAGATAAAGGGGAAAAAACCATGTGCAGTAGAAGTTGTCACTCCGGGGCGATAAAATTTGGCGACTTGGATGATCCCAATAGTGAAGTAAGCCAGCTTTTAAAGCAAAACGCTAAAAAGGTAAAAAGGCTCAAACCAGAATATAAAACGTCACCCAGAGTTTATTACATTACCTTTTAGGGGGGAGAGCGGTGAAAAAAAAGCTCCGGCTTTTTATTCTGTTAATTTTTGTAATGCTTATGGCAACTCCCGTAATGGCCAAATCCGATGGGAGTTACGGGAGTAATTGCCTTAGCTGTCATACAAGGTATGAATTTCCGGAAATTAAGCCCCGGACGGGGAGCACCATTACCGAAGCCCAGTTTGTAAATTTGCTCTTAGAAAAAATTTTGCAGCAAAAGGTGCAGGTGTTTGACCGGGAAGCAGCAGGAAATGTTACCGATTTAAAGTATTTGGCCGATACCGGCCTTGTAGCTGGCATGGAAGTGAATATCAAAAATCCCAATAAAGGCCTTACCAGGCTTGAAGCGGCGTGGTACCTGGCTCAGGTGCTAAAACCTTCCCTATCATCCAAAGAAACCGCGGCTATTTTAAGCCGCCTGGCCGACCGGAATAAAATCCCTTCTTCCTACCATAAAGGGGTTGCCTATATGCTGAAATATAAGCTACTAACTCCGGAAGCAAAAGTAGTTAAGGTTCGGAAAAAAGTTAACGGAAAATGGGTTTACCAAAAAGAAACCAGGTATTATTTAAACCCGGGCAAAATTGTTACCAATACCGAAGCGATTAACTGGATAAATAAAATAAAAATTTAAATAATTTGGGGGTGCAAAGTTGAAGAAAAAATTACTGTTAACTCTGGTGATAGCAGGTATTATTTTGGCAACGGCTCTGGGAATTGGGATTCACGAGACCAGCAAGCCAACCTTTTGTAATACGTGCCATTCCATGGAGCCTTACGTGGCTGCCTGGAAAACATCAACCCATGCCAGTACTGATTGTATGGCCTGCCACAGGGACCCGGGGCTTGTAGGACTTGTAAAAGTTAAACTTGGTGGTCTTAAACAAGTGGCGGTAGAGCTTACCAGTAAGCCTGAACCGGAAGAAATTAAAGGGAAGGCAAAAGTACCTAACCGCCGCTGTCAGTCCTGCCATGAATTAAATAAACTTTCCGGGCCTACGGCTATAAATTTTAGTCACGAACTGCATGCGGGTAAAAAAGGATTGGAATGCGTAACCTGTCACGGGGATCTGGTTCATGGCGAGCCTAAAACTTTAAAAATGCAGGACTGCCTCGACTGTCATAAAGCGAAAAGCGGGCCGGTAAAATGTGAAAGCTGTCATCAGAGTAAAGCGACCATGAAACCTCAGAATCACGATGCCAAATGGCTTGCAGCTCACGGTGAGGCAGCCAAAAAAGATCTAAAATCCTGTACCACCTGCCACACCGGGGAATTGGGGGTAGAAAAATACTGTAACACCTGCCATAACGGGGTACAAATGCCCCATCCGGAAGGGTGGCTCCAAAATCACAAGGTTTCCGATGTAAAAGTATGCAACACCTGCCATGAAAAGCCCGTAGAAAATGGAAAGGCCCAAACCTGTATTAGCTGTCACCAGGTTGAGATACCCCATCCGGCGAATTGGAGTAAAGAGCATGGAAGGTTTACTTTGCAAAATAAAAACGTCAACTGCTACTCTTGCCATACAAAAGCTGAGTGCAGTAGCTGTCACAAAGTAGACATGCCCCATCCGAACGGGTGGCTTAGAACTCACGGAGCTACGGCTTTAGCCAAGGGAAGCAGCACCTGCTATACCTGCCATAGCAAAACTACCTGTACCAGCTGTCATACAAGTAAATCGCCCCATAATAGCACCTTTTTAACGGTTCACAGCAAGGAATATGGGAAAAATCCGGCAAAATGCAACACCTGTCATACCGATAAAACTAACTGCAATACCTGTCATCAGAAGCTTGGTCACGATAGTAGCTGGATAATACGCCACGGGCAAGTAGCGCAAACCCAAACCTCATGTGCTCCTTGCCACCGGCAGCCGGATTACTGCAGTACCTGCCATCCTAAAACCGGTCACGATGAACGCTGGATACAAAACCATGGTATTACGGCCAAACTTCGTCCCGAAAGCTGTAAACCCTGTCATGATTTTAAAAGTTTTTGTAAAAAATGCCATAATTAAGGAAATCTAAATGTTCCGGGCACTGCCCGGATTTTTTTTACGAATATTGTAGAAAAATTGTTATAATTATCGTAGAAAGTAAAAAGGGGCAGTAGATATGATGCGGGAAATCAAATTAAGCCACAAGCTTATGCTTGGCATGGGTGTTGTCATTGGTTTTTTTTCCCTCTTGGCTTTTATCTGGAACGTTGCCGAAACCCGCTATAGTTATCAAAAAGAGCTTTTAGAAAAGGCCCGGGTTATTACTTCCGGTCTGGTGGCAACGCGCCGGGTGATTGCCGAAAATCAAGATAGAATAAATTACGACAGCCGG
>NZ_BDJL01000007.1:0-12964 GCF_001950325.1 Carboxydothermus islandicus | reverse complement strand
CCCGCCTCAAATACCGCAATTCCGAAAATGCTCCGGATCCTGTGGAAAAAGAAATGCTCAAAGAGCTGGCAGCAAACCCGAAAAAACAGGAACTTTATCGCAACATAGAAAGGGATGGACACCGTTATTTTTACTATATGAAACCGCTATACATGGAAGAGCCGTGCCTCGATTGTCACGGTGAACCGATGGGGGCCAGGGATATTGCCGGCTATCCCAAAGAAGGGTATAAACTTGGGGATTTTGCCGGTGCTATTTCGCTGGTGGTTCCTGCGGATAATTTGCAAATCGAGTTTGAGCGCAAATTAAAAGGAAATTTTTTATTGTTTCTTGCCTTTTTGGGTACTATTGGTCTTTTTAGCTATACAGTTATAAAAAACACCATTGAAGAGCCGCTAAAAGAAATTGTGGCTATGACCGGAGAGGTGGCTACCGGTAACTTTAAGACGAAAGTTATAGAAACTAATAGCCGGGAGATTAAAGAACTTTCCGAAAACTTCCACCAGATGGCGCAAAAGTTAAAAGAACTGTATCATAATCTCGAAGAAAAAGTAAAAGAGCGAACATTGGAACTGGCCAGGACTAACGAGGAGTTGGCCCGGGCCAACGCTTTTAAATCGGAGATAATTGCCATGGTTAGCCATGAGCTCAAAACTCCGCTTACCAGCATTTTAGCCTTTGGCGAAATCCTTTTGGCCGACAGTGAAAACCTGCTTCCCTGGCAAAAAGAGTATTTAGAAGATATAATGGAAAGCGGCCAGGAACTTTTGAAGCAAATTGAAACACTCTTAACAATGGCCAAAATTGAAGCCGGCAAAATTACCGTTAGTTATTCTGCGGTAAATTTAAAAGAATTTTTTGAGCAATGCTTTAAATTTTATAAAAATAAAGCCCGGTCACGCCGGGTTAGCCTGAAAATTAAACCGAATATTACCGGAATTTTAATTACCGATGAACACAAACTGAAATTAATCCTGGGAAATATAATCGGTAACGCTATTAAGTTTACTCCACCGGGTGGCAAGATTTCTGTAGGAGTACGAAAAATTTTCGGTCGCCTTTATATCTATGTGAAAGATTCTGGTCCGGGAATAGCGACCGAAGACTTACCAAATATTTTTAATAAGTTCTGGCGCAAAGATCAAAAAGTTGACGGTACTGGCCTTGGGCTTACTTTGGCAAAAGACCTGTGTGAACTTCTCGGTTACGAAATTAAGGTAAAGTCTAAACTCGGCCGGGGAAGCAGTTTTTATATTGTTATTAAGGAAGGGTTTAGCGATGTATAAAATTTTAGTGGTGGAAGATGACCAGAAAATCCAAAAAGCTCTTGCCCATCTTTTAAAGGCTGAAAATTACGATTTTGTTCAGGCGTACGATGGAGAGGCGGCAGTGGAACATTTTTACCGGGAAAATTTTGACCTTGTTATATTGGATTTAAACCTTCCGAAGCAGGACGGATTTTCGGTCTTGAAGGAAATTAAAAACCGGGAAGACGTTCCGGTAATTATCCTGACCGCCCGGGGGGAGGAAATGGATAAAATTACCGGATTTACCCTGGGAGTGGATGATTACCTGACCAAACCCTTTAGCCCTGCTGAATTAATGCTTAGGATAAAAGCAGTCTTGCGGCGTTACCGCAAAGGCAAGGGTGAGGAGGAAATCCTGAAATATGGAGAGATAGCAGTAAATTTGAAAACTAAAGAAGTTTTAAAGAAGGGTGAAACGGTGGTCCTAACAGCTAAAGAGTATGCTCTGTTAGAGCTTTTATTAAAAAACCCAAACCGGATTTTTACTAAAGAACAAATTATAGATAGACTCTGGCCGGATAATTATCCCGAGGATCCCAATATCGTTTCGGTATTGGTCCGAAGGCTACGGGAAAAGATTGAAGAGGACCCGGGCAATCCCAGGATTATAAAAACGGTCTGGGGAATGGGATATAAAGCGGTAAAACCAGAATAACCTTTAGGGACGGTTCTTAGAACCACCATTTTCAATATCAAAAGAAAGCCCGCAGTTTGAGTGCTGCGGGCTTTCTTTATAGAAAAAGGGCGGGTGGATTATTTCTTTGCTTCTAAGGCTTTTAATCTTGCTTGATAGGCAAGTTCGATAGACTTATTTAAAGTAGCGAAAGCTTTAGACGGGTTGTGGAAACCAATGGAGTTTTCCGCCGCTACGTAATCCCAGTACCACTGGCTTTCCCGCTGTAGTTTTTGCGCTTCGGCTAAAATTGCCGGATCATAAGTACCTGCTGCAACCGATTTAATTGTCCTTAGAGTTTCGGCATTAGCTTCGCCCGCCCGGTCGATAGCGGCTTTCACCCGATCCTGAATATAGAACACTCTTTCGGTTAAGAACTTGGCATCTTTAGTGTGACACTTTTTACAGGCGGACATATCTTTTAAAGGTGATGTCCACTGGTGGCTTGCTACAGTAAAAGTAAGTTTACCACTTGTAACGGTTTTCCTGGGCATGTGGCAGTCGGCACAGGTAGCACCGGCTTTCTGGTGGGTGCTTCCCTGGAACATTTCAAACTCCGGATGCTGGGCTTTCAGTTCTTTAACAAAGGTTGAGGGATTGGTCCAGTCAGCAAAGCCTCTCTCTTCGTAGTACTGGTAGATATTTTCCGGATCAAATCCCTTATCCCAGGGGAAGGTAAGTTTTTTCCCGTTTTGCGGGTCAAAGAAGTACTCCACGTGGCACTGGGCGCAGACATAAGTGCGCAACTGGGATTGGGACGCTTTGGTTACATCAATGCCGCGCCGTTTCATTGCTTCGACAAAGGCCGGCCTGGTGATTACTAACTTGTAGGTTTTCAGGTCGTGGCAATCACTGCAACCGATGGAGTGTTTAAATTCATCCTGATAAACCAGCATTGGTAAAGTATAGTAGGCGTCACCGTATTTTTTCATAGCTGCCGGCACATTGGAAGATTTACAGGTCATGCAGGTCATCGGGGTTGCGGGAGAAAGCCGCTTGGTTGATTTAACGTCTTCTAAAGCATAATAGTGTCCCCGGTCTTCGTTGTAGTCCTTGCTAAAAGGCATACCTTCCCAAAGAGTTTTTAAGTAAGGAGACTCCTCCAGATGGGAGTAAGGTACTGAGCCGCCGTACTTACTGGGCTCTTTCTTCATCTCGCTGTTTTTAAAGAAAGTTTTAGAAACTTCCGCAATGATTTGCGAAAGGGTAGGTTTTGGCGGGGCTTTTTTTACAGCAGCTTCGGTAGTAACCACCGGGCTTACTATTACCAAAGCTAAAATTAAGAGAAAAAGCCCCACGACTAAAAGGTAATAAGACTTCTTCATGGTCATCCCTCCTTGAAAGTGTTTGTTTTCACTTTTACTCTAAGAGATATTTCTTACAAAATTCTTACAAAATTAATTTTTTCCTAAAATTTTCTTGACGAAGGGGGAAGTAACTGGGAAAATAAAAGTAAAAATATACCTGTAAAGGAATGGCAAGCGTGACTGTCATTTCTAAAAAACCATTTAAAATTTTAGGAATTATTTTAATCTTAAGCGGAATTGGTTTTTATTTTAATAAAGTTATCATTAAAGATATTTATGTAAAATCCTATTATCAGTATTTATTAAAAGCTGAGTATGATAGAGCAGCAAACTATCTATTTTACTGGGATGAATTTTCTGATAGACCTGCAAAGCTACCAACTTTTAAAGCAAAGAATCTTTATTTGAAAAAGACCGAACTACTAAAGGGTCGAGGTTATAGGGTGGTAGAAATAAAAGATATTTCAAGGCGTATTGATGATGGTCTTTTAATTTATAGGGTTAAGGGTATTTATGAAGTTAATGGTGAGAAAAATAGCTTTGAAGATGAACTTTACTTTATTAACAATAAAATCATGATTGAAAATAGCACCGACCCCTACCTAAGATACCGGGACGGAAAAATATAAGGAGGCCTCTTATGCCCTTTGAGTGGATGGATTTTTTTTGGACGGTAATTAACTTTTTTATATTAATTGGAATGCTTTATCTTGCGGTAAGGTTTATTAAAAAATACTGGTAGTCTTATTTTAATGGGTGGTAAAAAAGATGAGGAGAAAAGGAATCTTTATCCTATTAATTGTTTTAATATTCCTCTTTTTATTTTTTAACTTAACTCCAGCGGCAGAAATTTTAAATAATAAATTTTCTCAGTTTGGCGAGTTTCTAAAAAAAATTAATCACGATAAAAAGTATGATGTAGTTGTTGCCAGAATTGGCGACCGGGATGTGACGTTAAGAGAGTTTGAACTGTTTAAAAGATTTTTTGCTTTAGACGGCAGAACTGTTACTCCGGAAGAGGTGCTGGAGGAATTAAAGAGGCGAACGGTGTTGCAGGAAGAAGCCGAAAAACGAAAAATAACTGTTTCCGATCAAGAAGTAGAAACCGCAATAGTAGTTAACAAAGAAGGTATGGAAAACTTAAAAAAGACCAATCCGGCAGAGTATAGTGAGTTTCTAAGTTACCTTGAAGGGTTAAATATGACCGAAGAACAATACTGGAAAAGTAATGAAGTTTTTGAAATTTACCGTAAGGCGCTTGTAACAGGGAAGGTTCGGCAAGCGATTTTAAAAGAGTTAAGTGAAAAATATAACCTTACCGGAAATGAGCTTCAGAAAAAGTATCGGGATTATATCGAAGAAGAAAAGGCAAAACTTAAAGTTAAAATTTTAAAACCGGAGCTTATCGGAATAAAAAACGGTACAGATTCCTAAAAGCCATTAGCTTATTGTGGATATAAATATTAACCAGAGGAGTGGGGGTTTATTATTCATGAAAAAGAATAAGATATTTTTAATCTTTATTTTTGGGATTATACTTTTACTTTTAACTGCTTGTAGTACCAATTATGATGAAAATACATTAAAAAGTATTTTAATAAAAGAAATAAAAGAAAACATTCTGCCAGCCGAAAATATCAAGGTAGTTTTATTAAAAAAATTTAATAAAAATGAGTATGTAGCTATCTGTAATTATGACATTGTAAATAGCAATTATGAAGATCTCGTGCAAATAAATATTAAATACGGCAAAGTTAACGTATATGGCTTAGGCGGAGGTATTGGAAAAACCAGTCCCGTTCAAAAGATGACCATTTCCAGTACTTCGTATGATTCGGAAAAGTTCAAATTTTTAATGGTTTACGGAACAGTATTTGATAATCGTATTGCCAAAGTTAAGGTAGTTTATGTTGATGGTAAAGAGGAAGTAAGTGATGTAATTTATGAAAGCGACCTTGGCGGATATCTTTTCTACCGGGAGAATTATGTAAAAGGCTTTAAAAGAGTAGAAGCCTATGATAAAAATGGCAATTTGATCGAAAGATCCGATCAGTTGGGAGGGGTTTTTTAATGGGCATCGGAATGAATGAACTTTTTATAATTTTTGTAATTTTATTAATTATTGGTGCTGCCCTTATAGTCGTGAAAATAGTAAAAAAATAATAGGGTGGTGTTGATTTTGGGTATCTTAAGGAATTTTAAAAAATTATTTTTTGTATTTATCTTGTTGCTTTTATTAATAATACAAGACAAGGCAGGTCTTCATCTAAAAAAGTTAGTCGCCTATGGAGAACTAAATGGTTACTTTTATTTAGGTTTTTTAAGCCTCTATCCGGTTTTAATTGGAGGATTTCTGTTTTTGACGTTAAAAGAATTTGCTTTAATTAATTTACCGCAAAATACTTTGAAAACTTCTGTAGTGCCGCTAATTGTTTTTCTCTATATCACCTTGATGCCGCTTTTATATTACACTCCGGTTGCCAAATATTTACCTCTGGGCTCAGCCCTTTTGCAGTATCCGGCGGTAATTAATATTAGCGGAATTGCTGCTGGTTTTCTTGTACTTTGGTTAATCTTTAAACCCCAAAAAGCATAAGAAATTTTAGGCAATCCGCAATTGCTTACAAAAGGTGAAATTGCTGCTTATGTTATTTATTTAATTATACTGTTAATTGGTTCGTTTAATTAACAAATGAAAAGATGATGAATTATGGAATATAAGAAAACTGTATCCAAATTAATGAAAGTCGTTATTATATTTTTTCTTTCATTATTTATTTGTATTGTTTTAAACTCAATCATAGTTATTATTATCGAAAAACCAATTAATGATTATATTTTATTTATGTTTTATGCAACGTTTCCTTATTACCTAAGTGCTATTTTTTTAAAGAGGACGAAAACTATATTTTCAAATGTTGAGATACTTATATATGCATTAATTTTTAATTCTTTTGAAAAATTATTATGGTTGTATTTAGGGTATTTAATTTATTTAGGTAGTCCAGACGGTAAACTTATAAATGAAAATTTACTTACTTTTATTCGCCGGGAATTGTTTTCCTTTTATTCATATGAATATATATTTGGCGGAAGTATTTTAAGTATATTGACTTTCGTTGTAGCAATAAGAAAGAAATAAACACTGGTCAGAAATACGATGGGGTAAAATGACGGGATTTTTTTCCTTTTTTCCCCTTTTCCCGTCACCCTTTTATTCCTCCCGCATATCATATAGGGAAGAGGATGCGGGAGGGATGGTATGGGTGTTTTAGGTGCACTTATTACCCTGGTAGTGGAAGGCCTTTTATTTTTACTTGGATATTTGGCCGGCAGTGCTTTTCCCCAGCCGTTATCGGAAGAAGAGGAGGCCTACTACATTGATAGGCTTTTACAGGGTGACCGGGAAGCCCGGGATGTGCTGGCGGAGCGGAATTTGCGGTTGGTTGCCCACATCGTAAAAAAGTTTGAAGGCACCGGGGAAGCGACGGAAGATTTAATTTCCATTGGTACCATTGGGCTTATTAAAGCTATCGATACCTTTCGCCCCGATAAAGGAACCAAGCTTGCTACCTATGCGGCAAAATGCGTGGAAAACGAAATCTTAATGCATCTTCGCGCCACCAAGAAAAACCGGGGTGAGGTTTCCCTTTATGATCCCATTGGTTTTGACAAAGAGGGAAATGAAATTACCCTTTTAGATATTCTCGGCACCCGGGGGGATATCGTCTTAGAGCAGGTGGTGCGGATGCTCGATGCCGAGACTATCGAGAAAAATTTAAAGAAACTAACTCCCCGGGAACGAAAGGTAATTGAAGAGCGGTTTGGGCTTTCCCAAACCCCCAGGAAAACCCAGCGGGAAATTGCCAGGAAAATGGGGATTTCCCGCTCATATGTATCGCGGATCGAGAAAAAAGCAATTTTAAAGCTTTTAAATTGCTTTCCGGAAAATAACTTAAAACATTAAAGCCGCCTAAAAATTTGGGCGGTTTTTTGTGAAAAAAACTAATTTACAAAAAAACGTTTTTTCGATATTCTTAAATCAGAATATCGGAGGTGGAAAGTTGCGTTTAAGAAGCAAATTGTGGATTGTAACCGATGAGGGGGAAAAATTGTTTGGCGATGGACCGTACCGTTTGCTTTTGGGAGTGCAGAAAACCGGTTCTTTAAAAAAAGCTGCCGATGAGCAAAAGATGGCTTACAGTAAAGCGTATATGCTTATAAAAGCCTTGGAACAAAGGCTTGGAATAAAACTGTTAAACTTTTACAAAGGCGGAAAAGGGGGCGGAAGAGCTGAATTAACCGGGGACGGCCTTAAGCTTTTAGAAAAATACGGGGAATTTCGCAAGCGGGCTCAGGATTACCTGGATGAATTATTTGCAGCTTATTTTAAGGAGGAGTAAACGAATGCAGTCAATAATTAATTTATTTCTGGCTTTTTTAAAAGTCGGGGCGTTCTCCTTTGGTGGAGCGTACTCTTTAATTCCCATTATTGAACGGGAAGTGGTGGAAAATTATCGGTGGCTGACCAAAGATGAATTTATGGAAGTACTGGGAATATCCCAGGCAATTCCGGGAGCAATTTCCGCCAAATTTGCCACCTATACCGGTTACAAAGTGGCTGGTATAATAGGAGTGGTTGTTGCCAATATTGGCAATATTCTACCACCGGTTTTATTAATGCTTAGCTTAATCGGAATACTCTTTAAAATTGGCCATCATCCGTTAACCAAAAGTTTCTTAAAAGGGGTAAAATACGGTACCTTTGCAATGGTACTGGGCTTTGGGGTTTCAATGCTTTTAAAGACAAGTTTTGCAGTTAAAGGATATATAATTGCTGTGCTGGTTTTTACGGCGGTAGCTTTTTTTAATTTTGATCCCGCTTTAACCATTGTTGGGGCAGGAATTTTAGGTATAATCTTATTTAAATAGAGGTGGAGATGATGAAAAAAGTTCCGGTACAGGAAGCGGTAGGGATGGTTTTATGCCACGATATTACCAAAATCGTTCCGGGAGAATTTAAAGGCCCTGCCTTTAAAAAGGGCCATATTATCCGGGAAGAAGACATTCCCGAACTTTTAAAGTTGGGAAAAGATCACATTTACGTCTGGGAAGTAAAAGAGGGAATTCTCCACGAAAACGATGCAGCCCGGAGAATTGCCCGGGCAGTTGGTGGAGACCGGTTTATTTTTACCGAACCTAAAGAAGGGAAAGTTAATCTCTTAGTAAAGGAACGGGGACTTTTCAAAGTCGATCGGGAGGCTTTATTTGAGATTAATATGTTGGGAGAACTTATGGTTTCTACCCTTCACACCAACCGGGTGGTGGAGCCCGGTCAGTATGTAGCCGGCACCCGGATTATTCCCCTGGTGATTGAAGAGGAAAAGATAAAAAAAGTAGAAGAGATTTGTCGGGATAAAAAGGTTTTAGAGGTAAAACCCTTAGCCCAACCAAAGGTAGGGGTTGTAAATACCGGTAACGAAATTTTTTATGGCCGGATTGAAGATAAGTTTACACCGGTGTTGGCGGAAAAGTTAAAAGCTTTTGGTCTAACAATAGACATGCATCTTAGAGCACCCGATGACGTCGAGAAAATCGCCGAAGCCATTTTAAAACTGAAAGAAGCGGGTATGGAGCTAATTTTAGCTACCGGTGGTATGTCGGTAGACCCCGATGACTTAACGCCGGGAGGAATTAAAAGAGCCGGTGGCGAAGTAGTAGTATATGGGTCGCCGGTGCTTCCCGGTGCTATGTTCCTGTATGCTCTTTTGGATGGAGTACCGGTTTTAGGACTTCCCGGTTGTGTCATGTACAGTAAAACTACCATCTTTGATTTGGTTCTTCCCCGGATCTTAGCCGGGGAAGTACTAACCCGAAAAGATATTGCAGCTCTCGGGCACGGAGGTCTTTGCCTGGAATGCCCGGTTTGCACCTACCCCCATTGTCCCTTTGGAAAATAAAGGAGGAAATATGTTAAAATATTTTTGGCCGGATTTATACCTGGAAAAGGTTACCGTACTGGATGAAGAGCTCTTAAAAAAATATAATTTAAAAGGAATAATTCTTGACCTTGATAACACCATTTCCCCCTGGGGGGAGAAAACCATTCCCCGGGATGTGGTTAAATGGGTGAAAAAATTGCAAGAGTTCGGTATAAAGTTTTGCCTGGTTTCCAACAACAGCAACGAGCGGGTGCGAGAAGTGGCTGTTTTTCTGGGTATCCCTTATGTAGCCCGGGCCATTAAACCCCGGCGGCGGGCGTTTTTGCAGGGAGTGGAGCTTATGGGGCTTAAACCGTCGGAAGTGGCGGTGATAGGGGACCAGCTTTTAACCGACATAATTGGAGCCAAAAGAGCGGGGTTAATGGCAATCCTGGTAACACCTATGGCTTCCCGGGAGTTTATCGGAACGAAAATCAACAGGTTTGTCGAAAGCTTCCTTTTAAAGCGACTTTTACAAAAGGGTCTGAAAAGATACGGTCCTCAGGGGGGATTAAATGGCCATGCGGATAAACGGTGAAACCAAACTAACGGGGATAATCGGCTATCCATTAAAACATACCCTCTCCCCCCGGATGCATAATGAAGCTTTTAAGGCCTTAAATTTAAATTACCTGTACCTGCCCCTGGAAGTTGCTGAAGATAGCTTGCCCCAGGCCATCTCTGGCCTAAAAGCTTTTAACTTTCGGGGGATTAACGTGACCATTCCTTATAAAGAAAAGGTTTTTCCTTTTTTAGATGAAGTAGCGACGGAAGCAAAAACCATTGGTGCGGTAAATACCATCGTTCATGACCGGGGAAGGCTTATTGGTTACAATACCGATGCCCCCGGCTTTTTATTAAGCTTAAAAGAAAACGGCGTTGAAGTTACCGGGAAAAAAGTTTTGCTCTTAGGAGCGGGGGGAGCGGCGCGGGCGGTAGCGTATGCCCTTTTAACCGCCGGAGCTGAGCTTGTCATTGCTAACCGCACCATCGATAAGGCAAAGGAATTAGCTAAAGACTTCCGGGGAGTTGGGAAAATATCCGAAATTCTTGAACTTGGCGAAAAACCCCTTTCCCTTGAGCCTTATCATATGGTAGTTAATACTTTACCCCTGGGAATGCATCCTTATGAAAACCAGATGCCGGCGGTGGATTTTACCGGCGTTACTTCCGATTTTGTGGCTTACGACCTAATTTACAACCCTGCCGAAACTAAATTCTTAAAAGCTTCTAAAGAAAAAGGGGCCAGGACAATAAACGGCCTTTCCATGCTGCTCTGGCAGGGGGTTCTGGCTTTTGAAAAATGGACCGGGGTTAGCCCGCCGGTAGAGGTGATGAAAAAAGCTATCGGGCTTTCTTGTTAAAGAGCAGGGAATTAAGTAAAATAGAGGTAAATTTTACTGATGGGGGTTGTGCGATGTTTCGGTATTTAACTTCGGGGGAATCCCACGGTGAAGGATTATATGTGATTTTAGAAGGAGTGCCGGCCGGACTTAAGGTTGACCTTGATTACATAAACCACGAACTTTCCCGCCGACAACTGGGTTATGGCCGGGGAGAGCGGATGAAAATAGAAAAAGATGAAGCGCAAATTTTAACCGGCGTCCGGGGAGGCCTTACCACCGGAGCACCTATTACCATAAAGGTTAAAAACCGGGATTATGAAAACTGGGAAAAGTTTATGCGGACCACCGGAGAAATCGAACCCGGTCGGGAGGTTACCGTGCCGCGTCCGGGTCATGCCGATTTAGCCGGGGGATTAAAGTACGGTCATAAAGATTTAAGGAACGTTTTGGAAAGGGCTTCGGCCCGGGAGACAGCGATCCGGGTAGCTGCGGGAGCGGTAGCCAAACTTTTTTTAGCGGAGTTCGGAGTTAGGATTTACAGTCACGTATTGAGAATTGGTTCGGTGGAAGTAGAATATCCCGGGGGTCTTCCGGAAGAAGAGCTAAAAAAGGCCGATGAACATCCGCTGCGCTGTCTTGACTCTCAGGTGGAAAGCAGAATGCTCAAGTGGGTGGATCGGGCCCGGGAAAACGGGGATACTTTGGGTGGTATTTTTGAGGTGGTGGTATTTGGGCTACCTCCTGGTCTGGGAAGCTATGTTCACTGGGATAGAAAATTAGATGGTCGTTTGGCCGGAGCATTAATGGCTATACCTTCGGCTAAAGGGGTAGAGATTGGCGATGGTATAGCTCTTGCCAACATTCCCGGACGGATGGCGGTGGATGAAATTTATTACGAAAATGGCCGCTTTTACCGAAAAACCAATAGAGCCGGGGGATTAGAAGGCGGAGTAACCAATGGCATGCCGTTAATAGCCAAAGTTTCCTTAAAACCCATTCCCACCCAGATAAAGCCCTTAAAATCGGTGGATATCAGGACCAAGGAAACAAAGCCGGCTCAGGTAGAACGGTCGGACATAACAGCCGTTCCGGCGGCGGGTGTAGTAGGGGAAGCGGTAACTGCCCTGGTATTAATGGAAAGCTTTCTTGAAAAATTTGGCGGGGACCAAATTAAGGAAACAAAAAGAAATTATGAAAATTATCTTCAGTATATAACAAATTATTAGAAGGAAAAGTTAAATTTATAGCGAAAAATACATTATAGAAAGGTGAAAAAATGAACAATCGCTTTATCGACTGTCTGGGGGAAATGTGCCCGATCCCGGTGATAAAAGCCGAAGAAGAGTTTAAAAAGCTTAATCCCGGAGAAAGCTTTGTTTTAGAAACGGATCATAGCTGTGCTCCTCTATTTATAAAAAAGCAGTTAAAAAAATATAAATGCAAAATTAAAATAAAAGAAGTTGATTTTGGCATCTGGCAGGTTACGGTCGAAAAGTGTTAAGGAGGATAAAATCCTTTGAAGACCGAAAAGAGAGCTTATTATTTATCAGTAATACCGGGTTATTTATTATTAGTAGGTTTGGGGATAACATTATCTATCACAAATCCTGCTATGCTTTTGTATTATTTTTTGGGGATGGGTATGGGTTTTGCCATGCAAAAAAGCAGGATTTGCGTGGCTTCAGCCTTTAATGATTTATTTTTGTTTAAAAACCCTGTCGGCATGAAAAATCTTTTTTTCTTAATTTTATTCACCACTGTAGTATTTGGGAGCCTTCAATTTTTTTTACCAACGCATTTTGGTAAGGGTTCTATCTACTATACCGGCCCCTATAACCTCCTTGGTGGTATTTTATTTGGTTTTGGCATGGTCTGGGCTGGCGGTTGTGCTGGAAGTACCCTGGTAAGGATAGGGGAAGGCCAGTTAGCAGCCTTTTTAGTCTTTATTTTCATGTTTTTCGGTACCTTTTTTGGAACATATCTTTTTAACTTTATCTGGGAAATGGTAATTTCCTTTAAACCTGTTTATTTACCTGAAGCTTTAGGATGGCAAAACGCTCTTTTGTTACAATTGTTTTTAATAGTTTCAATGATCTTAATATTTTATTTCTGGGAAAAAAAGCAGGAAGCTTTGGCAGAAATCGAGTTAGAATGGGAAGGTACCCCTTTTTGGAAAAGGCCCTGGCCTTATCTGGTGGGGGCTTTGCTTTTTGCGGTATTTAGTGGACTCATCTTTTATTTTTCGGTGAAAGTGTGGCGGGTTAATACCATCTTTTCCTTCTGGGGTTTATGGATCTTAAAAAGTCTTGGAATAAACATTGAAAGCTGGAAATTTCTTGGTTTATTGGGC
>NZ_BDJL01000006.1 GCF_001950325.1 Carboxydothermus islandicus | reverse complement strand
AATCGAGTAGGAGGGGGTAATTAACCCCCGTCCTCTCACACCACCGTACGTACCGTTCGGTATACGGCGGTTCATGAGTTTACCCGAAGTTGTTGATACCTCTCAACTAAACTTATTAGCCCTTGGTCTTTCCAGTATTGGAGTCCGAGGGCTTTGTTAACTTGCGGTGTGCAGGCTAACCTCCAGTATCCTTTTCTTGACCCGCTAATTTTCCACGCCCATTCTTCTTTTATTCCTAAGGCAATGAGTTTCTTTCTTATCGTCTTCGGTCGCTTCCATTGCTTAAGTAGGCACATCCTTAATCGTCTTCTAATCCATTCGTCCAGGTTCCTCAGTATGCTTGGGGTTTCAATTAGACTGAAATATGCTATCCAGCCATTTAGCTGGCTTTTGAGTTTCTCCAGTCTTTCTTCCATGCTTATTCCCCAGCTCCTCGAGGTCAGTTGTCGTATCTTTTGTTTTATCCTTTCCAGTGACTTCGGTGCTAACCGAATTCGGGGTTCTTTCTCCAGTGTAAAGGAGAATCCAAGAAATTTTCGCTTTACTGGCCGGTCTACTGCGCTTTTCTGCATGTTAACCTTTAGTTTTAGTCGCTCCTCTACAAATTCTTTGACACTGGCCATTACTCTTTCTCCTGCTCGCTTGCTCCTTACATATATGTTACAGTCATCAGCATAACGTACAAAGTTATGACCACGTCTCTCCAGTTCTTTGTCCAGCTCATCCAGCATTATGTTGGCAAGTAAGGGACTTAGTGGTCCTCCCTGCGGAGTCCCTTCTTCGCTTGCTATTACTACCCCGTTTACCATTACTCCTGCTTCTAAGTATGCTCGGATTAGCTTTAGTACCCGCTTGTCTTTGACTTTTCGGGCTACTTTAGCCATAAGGATGTCATGGTTTACCCGGTCGAAGAATTTCTCTAAGTCCATATCTACTACATAGCTGTATCCTTCTTTGATGTATTCTTTCGCTTGTTTTACAGCATCATGCGCTCGTTTACCTGGTCTAAACCCGTAGCTGTGTCTGGAGAATCCTGGGTCAAAGATTGGTGTTAGTATTTGTAGGATGGCTTGCTGGATTAGGCGGTCAAGCACGGTGGGTATTCCTAATAACCTTTTGCCTCCGTCGGGTTTCGGGATTTCGACCCTTCTTACCGGCTTGGGTTTATAGGTTCCGCTTAGTAACTGTTCTTTGATTTGAGGCCATTCAGCCTTGAGGTATGGTACAAGGGATTTTATGTCCATACCGTCAATGCCGGCAGCTCCCTTGTTTCCTTTTACCTGTTTCCAGGCTCTTTTCATGTTTGCCGCGTTAACCACTTTCTCCATCAAGTAGGTATCTGCCTCGCAGGGTTGCTCTTCCACTTGCGCCGGAGATAAGCTCGGCACTCCTGCAGTCCCCCACGGTTTCACCGCTTCCTCCTGCAGGTAGCCCCCTTGCGGAGTTTTCTGCTGTCTTTGCTTATCCCTCGAGCTCATGGTTTGCTCCCCTTTCCTCATGTTCGGCCCTTCCCTTCCGGGCGTCCCCTTCCAGTACTATGGCCTCTGCTGACTCCTGCAGGTTCAGTCATGTCTCTCAACACGAGTTGTTGGTCTCTACCAACGTACCCTGCAGGCCTCCCCGGGTAAGAATGCTTCCTTTCCCTCCATCTACCCGCCTCATTTACCCCTGCAATCTTCGGTAGTATGGCCTTTGCTTTGTTCTGCAAGCTCGACCAATTGCAGTGGCCTTATATGAGGTTCGTGTTCCTCGGGCCGGAGGTTTGCCGCCGGCTTCCTTCAGATTCCACCTCGCGATGGACACCCTTGCCTTAAGCTAACGGCTACTACTACCTTCGCCGTTCAGGACTTTCACCTTATAGGCAACACCCATGCCGGGCGCACA
>NZ_BDJL01000005.1 GCF_001950325.1 Carboxydothermus islandicus | reverse complement strand
TTTCCGGTGGCAATAGCGGAGGGGAAACACCCGTTCCCATTCCGAACACGGCAGTTAAGCCCTCCAGCGCCGATGGTACTGGGACGTTAGGTCCCGGGAGAGTAGGTCGCTGCCGGAAAATTTATACTCCCCGATAGCTCAACGGTAGAGCATCCGGCTGTTAACCGGAGGGTTGCAGGTTCGAATCCTGCTCGGGGAGCCATTTTATTTTTAGTGGTAGGTCGCATGTGGTAGGTGGTCGGCGATAATAGTGATAGGTCGTAGGTGGAAAGTGGTAAGTAAAAAAATCAATAAATAATTTGGAATAAAAAACTATTGAAATGCTGAAAAAAAGTATTTAAAATTACTTAATAGAAATAGAAAATTAAATAGACTTAAAAACGCTCCTCGATAGCTCAACGGTAGAGCATCCGGCTGTTAACCGGAGGGTTGCAGGTTCGAATCCTGCTCGAGGAGCCATTTTATTTTATGTGGTAGGTGTTAGGTAGTAAGTGGTAACAAGTGAGAAAACACCGAAAAAATAAAAATTATACTAAAATTCGACAAAAAAAGCGGAAAAATGTGGTAAAATAAAATTGGTGATGCTATTTGCAACCAATTGATGTTAGGTATTTAATACCGGGAATGAAAGTTGCTTATCCGATCATTGATGGTTATGGTCGGGTCTTAATTAACACTGGTGTGGTTTTAACTCCAGGATATATTGAACGCTTAAGAAAACTTCGCTATCAAACTATTTATATTGTTAACAGCAAATATAAAGATTTAAATAGTACTCCAACTGTTTCATTTCAATTACGGCAAAGGGCTTTGGATACTTTAGGAAAAGCCTTTTCGATAACTTCTGAAACTTTTCCGGGAAATGTCTTAACTATTGTTAACGAGGTTAAAGATATTGCCCAAGAGATAGTTCTGGAACTTGCGGAAAAAAAGAATTTATTAATAGACATTCTCGATATCCGGAATACCGATAATTACACTTTATTCCATTCTTTAAATATCGCCATTTTGGCAGCGGCAGTTGGTATTGAATTGGCAATGACCAACGATAAGTTAGTTGACCTTGTTGCCGGTGCACTACTACATGATATTGGCAAGGTAAAAATTCCCCCTGAAATTTTAAATAAACCGGGTCCTTTGGATGATGATGAATGGACTATTATGAAAAAACATCCTTTATTAGGGGTAGAATTAATTGGTGGACGAGCAGATATTAATCCTGAAGCTTTGTATCCTATACTTCAACATCATGAAAAAGATCACGGAAATGGTTACCCTCAGAGAATCCCTGGAAATTATATTCATCCGTACGCTAAAATTACGGCAGTTTGTGATATCTATGATGCGATGACTTCCAACCGCGTTTATAAACCTGCCTATCCTCCCCAGGAGGTTTTTGAGTATATATCATCCTTAGGCGGAAATGAACTTGATTATAAAACGGTACAGATTTTTACCCGGATAATTGCTGCGTATCCTGTTGGTACTATGGTGCGGTTAAGTACTGGTGAAGCGGGTTACGTTATAAAAAACTATAAAGGATTACCTGCAAGACCTCTTGTACTGGTTACGCATGTAAATAACCGAAAAGTTACACCTTATGAAGCTGATTTGGCAAGAAATTTAGATGTAGTAATTACCGGTCCGGTAAGTGAAATAGATCTTATAAAGGAAAATTTAGCGGAATTTGTTTAAGGCTTTTGTCCAACGATGGATAAAAGCCTTTTTTATTGAAAAAATATAAAAAAACCCCTTGCCAATATGAGGGAATGGTGCTACAATAAAAGTAAAAGTCAAACAAAGTCAGATGAGGTGGTGGATGATGCCTTCGCTTGCTGATTTAATTGAGCAGTATATAAAAAAATTAATTCAGGAAAGTGAAGACCGGGTGGTGGAAATTCAAAGAAATGAGCTTGCGGAAAAGTTACGATGCGTACCTTCCCAGATAAATTATGTTTTAGCAACCCGTTTTACTCTCGAACATGGCTACTTAATTGAAAGCCGCCGTGGCGGTGGCGGTTATATCCGCATCATAAAAATTGCCGACCAGGACCGGGAAGCATTCTATCAAAGAATATTTGGGGCAATTGGTGATGCCGTTTCAGAAAGTAAAGCCCGGGAAATTATTAAGGCTTTATATGAAGCCGGAAGCATTACCGAAAGGGAGAAACGGCTTTTAACAATTGCTGTTGACCGTAAAGTATTGCAGGTACCATTACCTTATCGAGATGAATTAAGAGCACTTCTTCTAAAAAGTATGTTAGCGGGAGTGCTTAATGCGGAGGAGGGGAATTAAATGTTATGTGAACGCTGCGGGCAGAATCCAGCCACCATGCACATCACCAGAGTAGTAAATGGACAAAAGACGGAAATGAATCTTTGCACTCAATGTGCCCAGGAATTAGGTCATACCTTTAATTTTTCACCCCAGCTAACATTTCAAAACTTATTAAAGGGACTTATGGGTCATGACGTTTTAGGGGATTTTAGCATTTCTGGTGGAAATATTGGTGTCACTAAAAAATGTCCTGTCTGCGGACTTACCGAAAACCAATTTATTAATTCCGGTTTCCTGGGATGCAGTCAGTGTTATGAAACTTTTAAGGACAGAGTAGAACAAGCTTTAAGAAAAATACACGGAAGTACCGAACATCGGGGCAAATTTCCGGCAAAGACTGGCGGTAAAATAAAAATACTACGCGAAATTGAAAACTTAAAGAAAGCTTTAAATGAAGCGGTGAGCAAAGAAGAGTTTGAAAAAGCGGCGGAATTACGGGATAAAATAAAAGAATTAGAAGCTTCGCTTAAAGAGTAGGGGGTGGGGAAATGAGTTTATTAACCAATAGTTTTTCTCCCTGGATGGCCGGTACCGGAACTGATGCGGATATTGTGGTTTCAAGTCGCATTAGACTTGCCCGCAACTTAAAAGATATCCCGTTTCCCCATTTAATGGATGAAGAAACCGCGAGTTATGTGACAAAAGAGGTGGAAAAGGCTGTTACCAGCAGGGGGTTTAAACAAAAATTTGGCAAGACCGAATTTTTTAAATTAGTCACTTTAGCGCCTATTGAACGACAGGTACTGGTGGAAAAACATTTAATTAGTCCCGATCATGCCGATGGCCATCCCCGGCGGGCATTTGCCTGTACGGAAGATGAGCGAATAGCTTTGATGATTAATGAAGAAGACCATATACGCTTGCAGGTTCTCCTGCCGGGATTGGAACTCAGGGAAGCATATAATATTGCCACCATGGTCGATGATAAATTAGAAGAAAAGCTGTTTTATGCTTTCTCCGAAAAATACGGTTATTTAACTGCTTGCCCTACCAATACCGGTACGGGAATTAGAGCTTCAACTATGTTGCACCTACCGGGACTAACCTATACCAATCAAATTCCAAGTCTTTTAAACAATACCGCCAAACTTGGACTTACGGTCCGGGGATTATACGGCGAAGGAACAAAAGCCCGGGGAGATTTGTATCAGGTATCTAACCAGATAACCCTTGGTTTAACGGAAGAAGAAATTATTGAGAATGTTATTTCGGTTACCCGGCAAATAATAAATCAGGAGCGAATGGCACGGGAAGCTTTATACCGGGAAAACCGGTATGCCCTGGAGGATGAACTCTGGCGTTCATACGGTATTTTAACCAGTGCCCGGATGATATCTTCCGAGGAGGCAATGAACTTACTATCAAAAGTAAGGTTGGGTGTGGAATTAAAAATACTTCCGGAGATTAAGCGGAGTGTCTTTAATGAGTTACTTGTAGCAACAGCTCCGGCTTATCTCACAAATTTAGCCCAGAGACCCTTAGATCCTGCGGAGCGGGATTGGGAGCGGGCAAAAATTATCAGGGAAAAATTAAAAACTAATTAAAGGAGGAGTGAGAGTATGTTTGATAAGTTTACCCAGAGAGCTCAAAAAGTTATTAGAATGGCTCAGGAAGAAGCAAGAAAAATGAATTATCCTTATGTAGCTACGGAACACCTGCTTTTAGGAATTATAAATGAAGGAGAAAGTGTTGCAGCAAAAGTTTTGGAAAATCTTGGTATTGATAGCCAGAAAGTTCGGGAAAAAATTTTAGAACTGGTTGGCCCCGGGGAGGGACCGATGCCGGCGGAGATTGCTTTTACCCCAAGGGCTAAAAGAGTTTTAGAGCTATCGGTAGATGAGGCGGCCCGGTTTGGCCATAACTATGTTGGAACTGAACACTTGCTTTTGGGTTTAATCCGGGAAGGAGAAGGGGTGGCCGCCCGGGTCTTGGTAAGTCTCGGTGCTGACTTAGAAAGGGTACGGACTGAAATTACCCAGGTGTTAAGTGGTGGCCCAATTCCCGGAACTTCCAACCAAGCCGGTGGGCAAGCAAAGAAGAAAACTGTTAAAACTCCCACCCTTGATGAACACGGCCGGGATTTAACGGCTTTAGCCCGGGAAAATAAATTAGACCCGGTGGTAGGTCGTGAAAAAGAAATTGAAAGGGTAATTCAAGTTTTATCCCGCAGAACCAAAAACAATCCGGTTTTAATTGGGGAGCCGGGAGTAGGTAAGACGGCAATTGTGGAGGGGCTTGCCCAGAGAATTGTGCAAAAGAAAGTTCCCGAGATTTTAATTGATAAACGGGTTGTGACTCTCGATTTGGCATCAATGGTTGCCGGAACTAAATATCGGGGAGAATTTGAGGAAAGGCTAAAAAAGGTCTTAGAAGAAATTAAAAATGCTGGAAACATTATCGTATTTATTGATGAAATCCATACCTTAATTGGGGCAGGGGCTGCCGAAGGGGCGATTGATGCAGCCAATATCTTAAAACCGAGCCTTGCCCGGGGTGAAATTCAGTGTGTAGGTGCTACCACTTTAGATGAATACCGGAAGTATATAGAAAAGGACCCGGCTTTAGAACGGCGGTTCCAGCCGATAATGGTAGATGAACCAACGGTCGAAGAAACAATTGAAATCTTAAAAGGCTTGAGGGACCGGTATGAAGCACACCACCGGGTAAAAATTACCGATGAGGCTATAGTGGCGGCTGCAAAATTATCCGATCGTTATATTACCGATCGTTTCCTTCCGGATAAGGCTATTGACTTGATTGATGAAGCGGCATCAAGAGTTCGTTTAAATGCCTTTACTGCACCTCCCAATTTAAAAGAGTTAGAAGAAAAAATTAACGAAATCCGCAAGGAAAAGGAAGCAGCGGTGGCTGCTCAGGAGTTTGAAAAAGCAGCTAAATTAAGAGACCAGGAGCAAAAGCTTAAAGCGGAGCTTGAAGAAAAGAAGAAAGAGTGGGAAAAAGAGCAAAGCGACCATTTATTATCGGTTACCGAAGACGATATTGCCCAGATTGTTTCGCAGTGGACCGGTATTCCGGTGAAAAAACTTGCCGAAGAAGAATCGGAAAGATTACTAAAGCTTGAAGAAATCCTGCATCAGCGGGTAATAGGCCAGGATGAAGCAGTAAAAGCTGTAGCCCGGGCAGTGAGAAGAGCACGGGCGGGGCTTAAAGACCCCAAGCGCCCCATTGGTTCGTTTATCTTCTTAGGTCCGACGGGTGTAGGTAAGACCGAACTGGCACGGGCATTAGCCGAGGCTTTATTTGGAGATGAAGATGCGTTAATTCGGATAGATATGTCAGAGTATATGGAAAAACACACGGTAGCTCGTCTAATCGGTGCGCCGCCCGGCTATGTTGGTTATGAAGAAGGAGGGCAGCTCACCGAAGCGGTAAGGCGGAAGCCTTATTCGGTGATCTTGCTGGACGAAATTGAGAAAGCTCACCCCGAGGTCTTTAACATCTTATTACAGGTATTAGAAGATGGGCGACTTACCGACTCTAAAGGGCGTACGGTAGACTTTAAAAATACCGTAATAATCATGACCTCCAACATAGGAGCACATCTAATAAAGAAAGAAGCCCGCTTAGGTTTTAAAAATGTAGCCGATGGGAAAAAAGATGATGATGTCAAAGAGAAATTAATGGCGGAACTTAAGCGCACCTTCCGGCCGGAGTTTTTAAACCGAATTGATGAGATTATTGTCTTCCATTCCTTAACCGAAGAACACTTAAAGGAAATAGTCCGGTTGATGCTTAAAGAAGTAGCTAAACGTTTAGAAGAACAGGAAATGAAAGTAGAATTTGACGACTCCTTAATTGAAGTAATACTTAAAGAAGGTTATGATGAAGCTTTTGGTGCTCGACCGCTAAGACGGGCTATTCAGAAGATAGTAGAAGATAAGTTATCGGAAGAACTTCTCTTAGGAAACATCAAAAAAGGAGATTCGGTAAAATTGTATGCCGAAGACGGACAAATCAAGGTAGCAAAAATTTAATCTCTTAGAAAATCCTCCCCGGGCGGGAGGATTTTCCTTTTCATGGTAGAAAAACAATGATATAATGAAATTAATGACAATTAATGGGAGCGAAATAGTTTAGATGGTGAAAAAAATCTACTTTTGTCAAAATTGCGGGTATGAAACCTATAAGTGGATGGGGCGTTGTCCTGCCTGTGAGAGCTGGAATACCTTTGTCGAAGAAAAGATTTTGCCCAGAGGAAAGGCGGTTTTTGGAGAGGTAGAGCCGGTAGGGATTTCAAAAATTTTAACCGGAGAAACGGATAGATTTTCTACTGGCTTTGGGGAACTGGATAGGGTTTTAGGTGGAGGGATTGTTACCGGCTCTTTAATCCTTTTAGGGGGAGATCCGGGAATAGGGAAGTCAACCCTTTTACTGCAGTTAGCAGGTAAAGTTGGCCAAAAACAAAAGGTATTATATGTTTCCGGCGAGGAATCGCCGGCACAAATTAAATTAAGGGCCGAGCGTCTAAACATCAGTGGGGAAATAGATCTTTTAACCCATACCAATGTAGCGGAAATTGAAGAAGTGGCCGTAAAAGGAGGATATGAATTAATCATTGTAGATTCTATTCAAACCATGTACTTACCTGAGCTTGGCTCAGCGCCGGGGACGGTTACTCAGGTCAGGGAAAGTGCCGGGCGTTTTATGCGGCTATCAAAAGAAAAAAATAAAACTATATTTTTGATTGGTCATGTAACCAAGGATGGCTATTTAGCCGGTCCGCGGGTCATGGAGCATATGGTTGATGTGGTTTTGTATTTAGAGGGGGAGAGACACAATACATTCCGCCTTCTCCGGTCGGTGAAAAATCGCTTTGGTTCTACTAACGAACTGGGAATTTTTGAGATGGTGGGTGAAGGTTTAAAAGAAGTTTCCAATCCTTCTGAGTTTTTTATAAGTTTAGATCGTAAGCATGATTGCATCGGTTCAGCAGTGGTGGTCAGCTTGGAAGGTTCCCGACCCTTTTTAGTGGAAGTACAGGCGCTGGTGGCCCCTACCGGTTTTGGCACTCCGCGGCGAGTGGCTACCGGTTTTGATTACAATCGGTTTGTGTTGTTGCTGGCGGTTTTGGAAAAGAAATTAGGTTTTCGCATGTCGGTACACGATGCTTACCTGAATGTAGTAGGTGGCCTGAAAATATCGGAACCGGCAGCAGATTTGGGGGTGTTGCTGGCGGTGGTTTCAAGTTTTCGGGAAGAACCGCTACCCAATGATGGAGTATTTTTGGGAGAAATTGGCTTGACCGGAGAAATTCGGCCGGTGCTTGGGGTTGATAAACGTTTAAAGGAAGCAGAAAGGCTTGGTTTTAAAAAAGCATTTTTACCAAAACAAAGCATAAACTTTAAAACCGAAATGGAAATTACCACTTTTACTAACTTACAAGAAGCAATCTTTAAGCTTTTTAGCATATAGGAGGATTTTATGAAAGACGAACGGATTGTTTTGGCTTTAAAAAGTGTAGCTCCGGGAACTCCATTAAGAGAAGGGTTAGAGCAGATTCTTAGAGCTAAAACCGGCGGTTTAATTGTGATTGGGGATACCGCCAAAATTATGGAGGTAGTAGAAGGTGGTTTTGCCATAAATACCGATTATAGTCCTGCGTATTTGTACGAATTAGCAAAAATGGATGGAGCAATTATTTTAAGTGAGGATGGGAAAAAAATTTTATATGCCAATGCTCAGTTGGTTCCCGATCCGGCGATACCCTCGTCGGAAACGGGGATTCGCCACCGTACCGCCGAAAGGGTGGCTAAACAAACTAATGCTTTGGTAATTGCTATTTCGCAGCGCCGTTCGGTTATTACTTTATACCAGGGGAACTTTAAATACTCGCTTTCGGAGGTCAGTGTCATATTAAACAAGGCCAATCAAGCCATAGCTACCCTGGAGAAATACCGGTCGGTCCTGGATAAAACTTTAATGCGTTTAACTAACCTTGAGTTTGATGATATGGTGACCTTGCTGGATGTGGCCAAAGCGCTGCAGCGCGTGGAGATGGTCTTAAGAATCGAGCGGGAGATTGAAAGGTATATTTGGGAGCTAGGAAGTGAAGGAAGGCTTATAAGCATGCAGTTAGAAGAACTTATTGCTAACGTGGAAGATGAAGGGCTTTTAATAATTCAGGATTATTCCCTTTTAGGACCGGAAAAGACTCCTGAAGGAATTTTAAGCTTAATTAGAACCTGGTCTTCGGAAGATCTTTTGGATTATTCGCTCATTGTTCGGGCTTTAGGTTACCCGGGAAGTGCAAGTATTTTGGACCAACCGGTTTCCCCCCGGGGATACCGGATTTTGGATAAAATTCCGAGACTGCCGGTAACGGTGATTGAAAACCTTGTGCAAACATTTGGAAATTTAAAAAATATTATGGGTGCTTCCATTGAAGAGCTGGATGACGTGGAAGGGATTGGCGAGGTAAGGGCGCGTTCTATTAAAGAGGGACTTAAAAAATTAAGAGAACAGACAAACTATACACTATAAAATCATAAACCGTAGCTTAGTGCTACGGTTTTTATTTTTACGTAAAATTAAAGATATTTAAAGTATCCAGGGCTTTTTGTTCTTTTATAAAAACATCATACAGATTTATGTCTAAATGATTGCAAAGGGCTGTCAGGTAAAATAAAAGCCTTCCCATTTCTTTTTCAATGGTGTCTTTGCAGTTTGGACAGAGCTCCCCTTTTAAGTGGGTGTCAAAAATTTCTTTAAGCTGCAGAATGGTAGCATCTTCCGGAATAATAGGTTTTTTGGCATCTATTTTTAAGCAACCGCATTGGGTTACCGCTTTTACAGTAGCCCGGTGAACGCGTGCGGAGGCTTCGTTTAATTTTGATAAAACATCCAAAATGCTTTTATGTCGTATTAGCAAATCGTTCACCGTTTCCTGAAAATGGTCAATTAATAAATCTTTCATCGGGTCCCCTCCCTTTACTACCATAAATTATAATTTTGCTCCGCCTCCTTGTCAAATGATTTTACCTTGTGTCAATAACGAGATATTACTCATGCCAACTTTTTTTCAATGTTTGTATTTGCTTAAAAAAATATTGTGAACGATTCTCTGGCCTATCTACACATTATTTAAAAAAGGGTATTGACAACAACTTATCTTTGATTTAAACTCTTCTGTAAAGAAAGATATAAAAAGGTGTTATCAAGGCAATGGTGCCTTTTGACGGGTTATTCCGTTAAGAGGTATTTTATTTCAGAAAATTATATCCAATGGTGGAGAGCTGGCAAAGGCGCTTTTCAGGAGAGTAATCTTCTGAAAGAGCGCCTTTTTGATTTACTTGTAGGCCATTAAACTTTGTTAAATAAAAAGGCAAAGCAAGGGTGCTTTAAGAGGAGCTACGGTGCTTCTATTAAAGCATCCTTTTTGTGTTTATGAGGCATCGTCCGATTTGTGAGATAGCGGTCATCAGCATGGAACATTTCTAAAATAAATCGCCGGAACAGGGCTTTGCTGTTTACTGCTGACCAATCTGAATATGGAGCTGGAGACTTATATGGTGGCAGAACCGTCCGGGCAGCGATGCCTCAGTTAGGGAACGATGACATCTCTAACGGGGGCTTGGCTAAAATTCAATCAAAAAGCCCTTTGTCACCGGACTTTTCTACGGAGGAGGCCCAGGCCACCTGGTTGCCCAGCTTATCGGTGTGGGGACTGTAGTAGTTTGGGCGTTCGGATTGGGTTAAATATTGGTATTGAAGGGGGGATTTACTTGTTCAAGTTGGAGATTATCGTCCGGGAAGAAAGGCTTAAGGAAGTTATTGAAGCACTCGAAGAAATTGGTTACCCAAGCCTCTCGATTGACTCGATCGAGGGGCGGGGACAGCAAAAGGGATTGCAGGAGCAATTCCGTGGGCGTGCTTACACTATTCCCTTTCTTCCCAAAAAAAAGATAGAAGTTTTGATCAGGGAAAAGGATCTGGAAAGGGTTAAAGAGGCTGTAATCAAAGCAGCCAGAACCGGGGAACCCGGTGATGGAAAGATCTTCGTCACGCCTGTAGTGGATGTGATTAGGATTTGCACTGGAGAGACGGGTGAGAGTGCTATTTAAGCATCATTATTTTTACCAGCTCATGGTGTTATCAGTGTTTGGTGGTTGGCGCCTTTTAATTTGATAAACAGTTATGAGTTTTTGCAGGCAATGGTGCCGTTATTTCTCCCCCAGGAAAACGGTACCTTTTTCATACTAAAGATAAATTAGGAGGGATGAAGATGACCAGAAAAATCGCTATTTATGGAAAAGGGGGTATCGGTAAGTCCACTACCCAGCAGAACACCGCAGCTGCCCTGGCCTATTTCTATGGGAAGAAAGTTCTTATCCATGGGTGCGATCCTAAGGCGGACAGTACGCGGTTAATACTTGGGGGTAAGCCCCAGGAGACTGTAATGGATACACTACGGGACTTAGGAGAGGATGCGGTGACTATTGACAAGGTGGTAAAGACCGGGTTTTGCGGGATTAAGTGCGTTGAGTCCGGAGGGCCGGAACCAGGTGTAGGTTGTGCCGGTAGGGGTGTGATTACGGCTATTAGTTTAATGGAAGAGTTAGGGGCCTACACGCCGGATCTGGATTTTATCTTTTTTGACGTATTGGGCGACGTTGTCTGCGGTGGTTTTGCTATGCCGGTGCGGGAGGGCAAGGCTCAGGAAATTTACATTGTAGCTTCGGGGGAAATGATGGCTCTATATGCTGCCAATAACATCTGTCGCGGTATGGTTAAGTATGCCGAACAGAGTGGCGTCAGACTGGGAGGTATTATCTGCAATAGTCGTAAAGTTGATGGGGAAAGGGAATTGATGGAAGAATTTTGTTCCAAAATTGGAACTCAAATGATTCATTTTATTCCACGGGATAATATCGTGCAGAAAGCTGAATTTAACCGTCAGACGGTGACCCAATTTGATCCAAATTGCAATCAGGCTCAGGAATACAAGGAACTGGCCAGAAAGATTATTGAAAACGACATGTTTGTCATTCCAAAGCCGATGACTATGGACGAGTTGGAAAACCTGGTGATTAAATACGGTCTGCTGGATTAATAGGTATAAGGAAAAAGAGGAAAAATTTATCAAACCGGGGGGTTATAGTATGAAAATGATTCGGGCTATTATCCGTCCCGAAAAAAGCGAAGATGTGGTGGACGCCCTGGCCGAAGCCGGTTACGTAGCCCTGACCAAAATAGATGTGGTCGGGAGGGGCAAACAAAAGGGTATCCATGTGGGCAGCATATATTACGATGAGCTGCCCAAGGTGATGATTATGCTGGTGGTAGAGGACGGCAAGGTGGCGGAAGTGGTGGAAATAGTCACTAAAGCCGCTTACACCGGAAATTTCGGTGACGGAAAAATCTTCATCAGTCCGGTGGATGAGGCTTACACCATACGTACCGGTGCTGCTGGTCTGTAATATGCTCCGGGAAAACGGTTTTTGATTGCGTGGGGGTGAATATTCCATGAAGGAAGTAATTGCCATTATCAGGCCCAATAAAGCTAACGCCACTAAAGAAGCTTTGGCAGTACTGGGTTTTCCGGGTCTGCACGCTTGCAAGGTGGTTGGACGGGGCAAGCAAAAGGGAATACTGGGGGAAGTTTCCTTCCCCGTCAGCCCCGAACTTGGAAAGCAGGAAGGTGGAATGAAATACGTACCCAAAAGGATGATTTCCCTGGTGGTGGACGACCAGGACGTGCCTCTTGTGGTAGCTGTGATTACCAAGATTAATCGTACCGGCCAGATAGGAGACGGTCGAATCTTTGTATGTCCTGTTGAAGATGTAATACGGATACGTACTGGAGAAAAGGGACAGGCGGCTATCTGATGAAGGGAGCATGTAGAATTCTACTTGATAGAAACGGAGGGAGACTATTATGCCCATTGTACGAATGAAGTGCAACGAAACGATTCCCGAGCGGGATAAGCATATTTACCGTACAGAAAAAGAGCAGTCGATTATCCCTGCTTGTAATATCGCAACCCTTCCAGGGGATATGACCGAGCGCGGGTGAGCTTTTGCCGGTGCCCGCGGGGTCGTGGGCGGACCAATTACCGATGTTATTCATATGGTTCACGCTCCTGTAGGCTGTGCGTGGTATACCTGGGGTACGCGGCGCCATCTATCCGATTACTATACCTGGGCCACTCCTACACGCCTGACCAACGTAGCTTTTAACCGACGCTACTCGATGTGTACCGACATGCAGGAGAAGGACGTGGTTTTCGGAGGCATGAAAAAACTTGAACAGGCCTGCCTGGAAGCCATACGTATGTTTCCGGAAGCGAAAGGGGTGTTTATTTATACTACCTGTACTACCGGCCTAATCGGAGACGATGTGCGGGCGGTGGCCAAAAGAATAGAAATGAAGACCGGCAAGCTGGTGTTTACTGCCGAGTCGCCGGGCTGTTCCGGGGTGAGTCAGTCCAAGGGTCACCATGATTTTAATACCCAGTTTTACCGGCAAATTCGAGAATTGAGGGAACGGCGGCCGGAGCTGAAAATGTCCGAAGAAGAAAAAACTCCCTATGATATTTGCTTGATTGGCGAGTATAACATGGACTGGGATTTAAAGGCAATCAGGCCGCTTTTCGAAAAAATCGGTGTACGTGTGGTAACAGTTTTCACCGGCAATGAGCGCATTGAAAATCTGATTAAAATGCCTGATGTAAAGTTAAATGTGGTTCATTGCCAGCGCTCGGCGGAGTATATTGCTCATATGATCAAAGATGGTTTCGATATTCCTTTTATTCGCGTCTCGCTCTACGGTATTCAACAAACTGCAGAAGCGTTACGAAAAACTGCCGCTTTCTTTGGCCTGGAGGAGCGGGCGGAAAAGGTGATTGCCGAAGAACTGGCCCGGGTGGAAAAGAGTCTATCTTTTTACCGGGAAAAGTTAAAGGGCAAGCGGGTGGCAATTTACGTTGGTGGTCCCCGGGTATGGCACTGGATCAAGCTAATGGAGGAACTGGGAATGACAGTGGTGGCCTGTGCCTGTACCTTTGCCCACGAAGATGACTATGAAAAGATCAACGCCCGGGCACCGGAAGGTGTGCTGGTTATTGACAACCCTAACGAATTTGAGATCGAAGAAATGCTCAAAACTGAAAAGCCGGACCTGTTTTTAACCGGACTGAAAGAAAAATATATTGCACGTAAGATGGGTATTCCTACGGTTAATTCCCATTCCTACGAAAAGGGACCTTATGCAGGTTTCATTGGGATGGTTAATTTCGCTCGAGACATCTATCAGGGCCTCTACGCACCGGTTTGGAAATACCAGTGGGGTATTGATAGTATTCCGAAAAAAGACGAGGAGGAAGGATCATGCGGTTAAAGGAAATTCCCATTACCGGCATTCCTTACGATCAGATAAAAATTGAAAAAGTTCCGGCTACGCCGGAGTATTGTGAACGGCCGGCAGATTTAATTCCTTCTGCTAACAGGGCGGTTGTGGTTAATCCCAACCGCACCTGTATGCCCCTGGGGGCTATGTGGGCGGTGCTGGGAATAAGGAAGGGGATCCCTTTTGTCCAGGGTGCCCAGGGCTGTACTACTTACGTGCGCTATACCTTTAGCCGTATTTTTAAGGAGCCGGCGACCATCGCTACCGCTTCCTTCCATGAAGATGCGGCAGTTTTTGGTGGCCGGCGTAACCTGGTGGAAGGCATCCGCAACCTGGTGGTGCGTTACTGGCCAGAATTAATTGGGGTTGTGACCACCTGTTCCAGTGAGATTATCGGTGATGATATGGTTAGCTTTATTAAAATGGCCAGGGCCAACCTGCGTAAAGAGATTGGAGCTGAAAAAGCCGACCGGATCCCCATAGTGCTGATTAATACCCCCAGCTTTGCCGGATCCCATGTGGAAGGCTATAATAGAGCTTCCAAAGCTTTTGTAGAGACCCTGGCTACTAAAGGAGAGCCCAACGGTAAAGTGAATATCATCCCCGGTCTTTTTTACCCGGGAGATATCCGGGAGATCAAACACCTACTGTGCCACATGGGTATTGAAGCAATAGTGCTCTTTGATATTTCCGATACCCTGGATGCCCCACTGCAACCACCAATGTCCTTTCCCTACTATCCTCCTGGTGGTACTACGGTGGAGGAAATCAAAGATATGGCCAATTCGCTGGCCACCTTTACCTTACAGCCCCATGCTGGTCAGGCTGGGGCTAGCTACCTGGAGCGCAAATTCGGCGTGCGTGCGGTCCTGGGACCGCCACCGGTGGGAGTGCAGGGCACCGATGCTTTTTTAAAAGCCCTGCGGGAAATCACCGGAAAACCCATTCCCGATAGCCTATTGCAGGAAAGGGGTCGATTAATTGATTCGCTGGCTGATACTTTTCACCATACGATGATGAAGAAGGTGGCCATTATGGGAGACCCCGATATAGTGCTTGGCATTACCCGTTTCGTGCTGGAAATGGGGATGGAGCCGGTGGCCCTGGCTAGTGGTACGGCCAGCAAGACCTTCGTTCACGATGTGGAGGCCATCCTTGCCGAAGCCGGGTACGAAGGTGAACCGCCGCTGATCATTAATGGCGGTGACCTGTTTGAGTTTGAGGAGTACCTGAAAAAACAACCGCGCCTGGACCTGATTATCGGTAATTCCCGGGCGGTAGATATTTCCCGGGAGCTGCAGGTGCCCCTGGTGCGGGTGGGATTCCCCATCTACGATCGTTTTGGTTATCAAAAACGACCCATAGTAGGTTACCGGGGCGGAGAAATGTTATTAGCCGAAATTGTTAACAGCATTTTGGATTACCAGTATCCCGACGACCGTACCCAGCAGTTGTAGGCGCTTAAACAAATCTCTCTTTGTGATAATTACCACCAACTAATCTCCGGCTGGTGGGGGGATGAACGCCCCCCAGGCGCCCGGCCGGTCCCGGCTCAATTAAATTAAAGAATTGAGAAATCAATGGCTTTTATGATGAAAGGCTGCGGGTTTAAGAGACGATGCTTTTCAAGGAGAGGAAAAAACATGAAAATACCTTTTGAGGTAATACCAGAACGGGTAGGACAACTGGAATTGGTAGGATTACCAGCATGTGACCGGCGTACCCTCCCCGGGGTAATTTCCCAGCGAGCCTGCGCACTATATGGAGCCCGGTGGATGCTGGCGCCTATACGGGATGTGATTCACCTCATTCATGGTCCGGTAGGTTGTGCTTATTACAGCGAAACGGTGCGTAAAAAACGCTACCAGGTATTTTCCACTGCCCTGGATGAAACGGATATCGTCTTCGGTGCCGGTCAAAAACTGGAAATAGCTATCAGGGAATCACTGAATTTGCGTCCCGGGTCCTCTGCAGTGCTGGTTTATACTACATGCGCTGCGGGACTTATTGGCGAGGATGTCCAGGCAATTTGCAAACGGATGTCAGCTACCCTTGGACTGCCGGTGGTACCGGTCAACTGTCCCGGGTTTTGCGGGGTGAGCCAGGGTGACGGCCACGATGTTGCTGCGGTAGCTTTGCTAGATCATTTTATCGGGCGCGAGCCGGTGGGTTCTTATTTGGAAAATCATGTAAACATCCTGGGGGAATTTGACGTTCAGGGTGATTTAAAGGAAATCGAATACTTATTACAGCGTTTGGGACTGAATCTTATCTGCGTTGTATCAGGGCGGGCTACGGTTGAAAATATGGCCCGGGCTCACCGGGCGAGGCTTAATATCGTTCACTGCGGACGCACCGGACGCTGGTTGGCCCGCAAGATGGAAGAGCGCTTTGGCATTCCCTGGCGAAAGGTTTCCTTCTTCGGATTGGACGAAACGATAGCGGCGCTGCAGTCTATCGCTACTTTCTTTAACCGCTCAGGAGAGAACGAATGGGTGGAAAGGGAGGCAGAGGCAACCAGACGGAGGGCAGCTCCATACTTAAAGCGTCTGGCAGGCAAACGGGTAGCTCTTTTCTTTGGTGCTTCCCGGATGAGTTCCATGGCCAGGGCCTTTAAGGAGCTGGGTATGGAAGTGGTTTTATGTGGTTCCCAATTTGGCTGCCGGGAAGATTATGTCGAATCCCGCCGCTGCTTAGGTAAGGGTACGTTGATGATTGACGATGCCAACCAGAGGGAGCTGGAGGAGTTTTTACACCATTTCCGGCCGGATTTACTGGTTGGGGGTACCAGAGAAAAGTTCATGGCCCATAAAATAGGAATTCCTTTCCTGGTCTTTCCTCAGGAAACCAGCCCTTACGCTGGCTTCAATGGTTTTGTGAACCTGGCCCGGGAAGTAGCGACTTTGATAGGAGCTCCGGTATGGCGGTTAATGATTCCTGCGAATCTGGTTGAACCGCCGGCAAGTGAGCAAGGGTCAACCTGCGGAGATTCTCTTGCCCCCGAAAACGGTTTTTTACTTGAGGAGGAAATAATGATGAATCCGGGGAACTACGCGATGAAAGAAATGGCACATAAAGTTGCTGTGGCAACAAGGGATGGTTTAATGGTGGATGAACATTTTGGTCGTGCCGATAACTTTATGATTTTTACCCTGCAGGGAAACAAGGTTAAGAAAGCGGAATCCCGAACCATATCATGTTTAACCGGTCATTGTGCCGGAGACAAACATAAAGATGCCATTGTTAAAAGGCTGGAACAACTGGCTGATTGCCGGGCGGTAATTTGTTTAAAGGCGGGTCAGTGCGTTCAAGAAAAGGCCCGGCAAAAAGGAATCCTGATTTTAGAAATTAACGACACAGTTTCCAATGCTCTAAAGGAATTTTTACAGTATTATGCCGAGAAAGGGGGATACATGAATGAAGGAACAAACTTATGAAGAAATAATCAGGGAACATCCCTGTTTTAGCAAGGCAGCTACCCGGTGGTTTGGGCGTGTACATTTGCCGGTGGCACCAAAATGCAACATTAGCTGCCATTATTGTACCCGGCTGTACGACTGTGCTAATGAAAATCGTCCAGGGGTAACCAGCAAACTGATGACTCCGAAAGAAGCTTTACAGTATGTAAAACAATTGGTGGAAAGAGATGATCGCATTAAGGTAGTGGGGATAGCTGGACCAGGAGAGCCTTTGGCCAACAGGTCTACTTGGTACACTTTATTCATGGTACACCGTTGTTTTCCTGAATTGATCAAGTGCATCAGTACCAATGGCCTGTTACTGGCTGAAAAACTGCCGGAATTGCAGAAAGCAGGAGTCCGGGCGGTAACGGTAACGGTGAATGCCGTATCAAAGGAGATTGGCAGCCGGATTTACGGCTATATATTTTACAGGGGACAGATTTATACAGGAATGGCAGGGGCAGAACTGTTGTGGCGTGCCCAATATGAAGGTATTCGACTGGCCCGGAAGCTTGGCATGGTAGTTAAAGTAAACAGTGTTCTAATTCCCGGAGTCAATGATGAGCACCTGGAAGAGGTAGCTCGGGCGGTGAAATCGGCAGGGGCGCATGTCATGAACGTTATACCCTTAATCCCCCAGGGGGGATTTGCCGATCTGCTTCCACCGCCACCGGAGCGGGTCAACCTGTTGCGGCAAAAGCTGTCTCCTATTATTAAACAAATAACCCACTGTCGGCGTTGCCGGTCGGATGCGGTGGGGATGCTGGTATGAGATTTTTGATTGGGTGGGCGGCAGGGTAGATTTTCCCTGCCGTTTTTCTACCCGGCATTATTGGTCATTTTTTCCGGAGGTGAAATTAATGCATGTGCAGATTGTGGATACGACCTTGAGGGATGGGGAGCAGGCTCCGGGAGTGGCTTTTAGCCTTCGGGAAAAGGTGACCATTGCTTGGATGCTGGATCAATTGGGGGTGGCGCAGATTGAGGCTGGTACGCCGGCCATGGGGGAAGTGGAGCAGCGGGCCATAGCTGCCATCGTCCGGTTGGGTTTAAAGAGCCGGGTTAGCACCTGGAACAGAATGGTGCTGGCGGATATTCGTGCTTCTTTAGCTTGTGGAGTACAGTATGTGCATATTTCCGCCCCTGTTTCCGACATTCAAATCCGTTATAAACTGGGGAAAAGACACCAATGGGTGTTGAACCGTTTACGGCAGGCCTGTCTCTATGCTCTGGAACACGGGCTTGCCGTGACGGTGGGTGCAGAGGATGCTTCCCGGGCAGATCCAGGTTTCTTATTGGAGATTGCCCTTTTAGCCCGGGAAGTGGGAGTAAAACGGTTGCGTTACTGCGACACCGTAGGTATCTTAGACCCGTTTGCTACATTTGAACATCTTGTCTGGTTGAAGGAGAACACGTCTTTAGAACTAGAGTTTCACGGACACAATGATTTTGGCCTGGCTACGGCCAACGCTTTGGCGGCCATCAGGGCAGGAGTTAACTGGGTGAATACTACCGTTGGTGGGCTGGGGGAAAGGGCTGGTAATACCCCTGTTGAGGCACTATGCCGGGCTTTAAATGAGCTTTACGGATGGGATTCTGGCCTTAATCTCGATTACCTTCCGCTGATTGGTCGTTACGTGGCCCGGGCAGCAGGGCGGTTAAAATAGCAATAATTACAGGTTGTTTTAAGTTAATACTGTCCCATTATTATAAAAATTTAATGTACATCTTTTTGCTTAATATCTATCAGCAGTCAGTAGAATGTCCCTTAAAATTGTTCTATGAAAATGTCACCAAAATGTCTTAACCCATGAAAAATTGCAGAACCCATGAGCAGTCGGTCAAGGTTAAAGGCTAAGGCCTAACCTTTTGGCGCCTCTTGACTTTGGTTGCTCATGGGTTTTGTTGACTATAAAAATAGCTTAGTTAGATGTTCGACTCCGGGATTGGTCTGGAGCAGGCTTGTGGGGGAGACGCAAGCCTGTTTTTTCTTTTAAAGGAGAAACTTTTGGAATTTGAGATTGCTCAATACTAAATCTTGACGCAAACACACATGATTCTACCTTGTTGACATTTTTAAAATAGTTGTGATAAAATATTTTATTTTCTTTGACAGGTTAGGGAAAATTTGTTATACTGAAAATAATTACAATTTGGGGGGATTAGATGTTTAAGGTGGGAGCTAAGGTTGTTTATCCTATGCATGGAGCCGGTATAATTCGGGAAATTGAAGAAAGATTAGCCGCTGATCGGGTGATGAAATACTATGTACTCTCTTTTTGGGCGACGAATATGATTCTATGGCTTCCGGTGGAAAAAGTAGAAAGGGTGGGGCTTAGACCGGTCATTGGAAAGGATATGGTGGAAAAGGTTTTTGCGGTGTTAAAAGAGGGGGAGGAAAAAATTCATTCTAACTGGAATAAAAGATATAAAAATCATGTGGATAAGATTAAAAGCAACGATATTTTAGCTATTGCCGATGTAGTGCGAGACTTACGCCGAAGAGAAAAAATCAAAGGCTTATCTACAGGAGAAAAAAAGCTTTTAGAAAGTGCTCGACAAATCTTAGTAAGTGAGCTTATTCTAGTGTTAGAAGAGGATGAGGAAAAGGTTTTAGCGATGATTGAAGAAGCTATCACTATCACTTAGAAAATTTTTTATAGGGGGTGAAAGTTTGGCGGAGAAAATTTTTCGGATTTTTTTCTCTATAGTAATTGGCGGAATCTTCGCAACCATCGGTTTTTACCTTGAAGTTATACCTTTAGCTGGCATATTATCGATTACGCCCTATGACATGTATCTTAGCTGGACGGTTTTAGGCATTTTTGGCCTTATTATTGGAGCCTTAACTGCTCCGTTTGTTTGGCATAAAGGACTGGCTATGACCGAGTGGTTTGAGGCAAAAATCACCAAAATGCCGATTGCGGATATTGTCAGCGGTACTTTTGGACTTATTGTTGGCTTAATTATTGCCAACCTTTTAAGAAATGTAATTTTATCTATTCCCTTAATTCCTTGGATTACCAATACCATCTGGATTATGTTAACCGTTGTTTTATGCTACCTGGGTTTAAGGGTGTCGGTTAAAAAAAGGGAAGAGCTCTTTGGCCTTTTGAACTTTTTTTCTAAAATAAAAAAATCCGGGGATGATTTGGGAGTAAATACACAAAATGCCAAAATTCTTGATACCAGTGTTATAATCGATGGCAGAATTTTAGATTTATGCCACAGCGGCTTTATTGAAGGAAGCTTAGTAGTGCCCTCTTTTGTGATTGATGAACTGCGCCATATTGCAGATTCTTCGGATAACTTAAAGCGTACTCGGGGCCGAAGAGGACTTGATATTTTAAATCAGTTGAAAAACTCTTTTCCTGTAGAAATTGTTGATGTTCCCGAAAACAATGGTGAGGAAGTAGATGTCAGGTTAGTGAAGCTTGCTCAAAAATTAAAAGCTAAAATTTTAACCCATGATTATAATTTAAATAAAGTTGCCGAGTTACACGGAGTAAAAGTTTTAAACATTAATGAACTGGCCAACGCTATCAAACCGGTAGTAATTCCCGGAGAAGAAATGGAAATAATGGTGATTAAAGAAGGGAAGGAGCAGGGACAAGGGGTAGGATATTTGGATGACGGAACGATGATTGTGGTGGAAGGGGGAAAAAAGTACATAGGGCAACAAATAAATATAGTGGTTACTTCCGTTTTACAAACTGCCGCGGGAAGACTTATCTTTGGCAAACCCAAGGAAAAGCAGTAGGAGGCTTGCCAGGTGGAGAAAATTGGTGTAATAGTTACCGCCGGGGGAGCAGGGCGCCGTTTTGGCGGCGAAAAGCCCAAACAGTTTCTTGAACTTTCCGGGATACCGGTTATAATTTTAACTTTAAAAAGAATGGTTAACTTACCTATTGTAGGACAGGTGGTTTTAACGGTCCCGGAAAACTACGTAGAAGTTGCAGGGGATTTGCTTTCTCGGTATAATTTAGCAGGAATAACAATAACGAAAGGTGGAACTACCCGAAGAGAGTCGGTATTTAATGGAATTAAGGCCTTAACGGGAAATTTTTCGATTATTGCCGTGCACGATGGAGTACGGCCTTTTTTCCCGGAAGGGGCTTTGAGCGAAGGGGTTAAAAAATTATCCGAAGGTTATGGAGGGGTAATTTTGGCTGTACCCCTGAGGGATACAGTTAAGGAAGTAAAGGATAATGTAGTTATCTCCACTTTAGACCGGAGCCGACTTTATGCGGTTCAAACTCCCCAGCTTTTTCGGCGAGAGGCCTTGCTAAAAGGGCATGCCTTGGGGGAAAAGCAACGATTAGATGCAGTGGATGATAGTATTTTGGTGGAACTTTGCGGTGAAAGGGTAGCGGTAATTCCCGGGGATTATAAAAATTTAAAAATTACCTGGCCGGAAGATCTGGAATTTGCCGAGTTTTTATTTACCCGCTATTTTGCAAAGGAGTTATTGTGATGATAAGAATAGGTTTTGGTTATGACGTACATCGTTTGGTGGAAGGACGAAAATTAATTATTGGGGGCGTAGAGATTCCTTTTACCAAAGGTCTTTTGGGTCATTCCGATGCGGATGTTTTGTACCACGCCATTGCCGATGCCTTTTTGGGGTCACTGGCGTTAGGTGATATTGGTCAGCTTTTTCCCGATAACGATGAACGCTACCGGGATATTGATAGCGGCTTACTTTTACAGGAAGTGTACCGCAGGGTTAGGGAACGGGGTTACTGCCTGAATAATCTTGATGCGGTAATCGTAGCCCAGAAGCCCAAACTTTTACCGTATATCTCAAAGATGCGGGAAAATTTAGCGGTGTTGTTAAATACCGCAATAGAAAATATTAGTGTTAAAGCTACTACAACCGAAGGGTTGGGTTTTGCCGGTCGGGAAGAAGGAATTGCTGCTTATGCGGTAATTACAGTCAAGGAGGTTTTGGAAAATGGTTAGAGTACGGTTTGCACCAAGTCCTACCGGACCTCTACACATTGGGGGAGCAAGGTCTGCCCTTTTTAATTACCTCTTTGCCCGGAAGAATAATGGGGTTTTTATCGTACGGATTGAAGATACAGACTTAGAACGTTCCAGTCGGGAGTCTGAAAAAAATATCCTGGAAAGTCTCAAATGGCTTGGGATTACCTGGGATGAAGGAATTGAGGTAGGGGGTGAAAATGGCCCTTACCGCCAAACCGAAAGGCTTAATCTCTATCAAAAGTATGCCCGGAAGCTTATTGAAGAAGGTTTCGCTTACTACTGTTTCTGTACTGAAGAAGAATTGGAAGAAGAACGAAAGAACCTTTTGGCTAAAGGAGAAATGCCTCGTTATCTCGGAAAATGCCGAAATTTAACTCCAGCAGAAAAAGAAAAATATTTAGCCGAAGGGCGAAAACCAACGGTGCGCTTTAAAGTCCCTGCCGGCAGAACTATAGTTATAAACGACCTTGTTCGCGGTGTTGTAACTTTTGAAACCGATGGTATTGGCGACTTTATTATTGTAAAATCGGACGGTATACCAACTTATAATTTTGCAGTGGTAATTGATGATGTGACTATGGGGATCACCCATGTTTTACGTGGCGAAGAGCATCTTTCCAATACTCCCCGGCAGATACTTATTTATGAAGCTTTAGGCTTTAAGATTCCGGAATTTGCCCATATTTCGCTTATTCTTGGGAAAGACCGGACGAAAATGTCCAAGCGACACGGGGCTACTTCGGTGGAAAACTACCGGGAAAAGGGTTATTTGCCGGAAGCTCTGGTAAACTTTTTAGCTTTATTAGGGTGGTCGCCGGGGACGGAAGAAGAGATTTTTACAATGGAACAGTTAATTGAACGCTTTTCCTTAGATAGGGTAGCTAAAAATCCAGCGATTTTTGACCTGGATAAATTAAACTGGATAAACGGTTATTACATCCGCAATTCAGAGCTTTCCCGGATTGTGGAATTAAGTCTTCCCTATTTCCAAAGCTGTGGTTACGTTTCGAACAACCCTACGGACGAGGAAATGCGTAAGCTAACTAAAGTGGTAGAAGCAACCCGGGAATATGTTGTAACTTTATCGGAACTTCCCGAACACGCTGCAATTTTTTACCAAAAGGAGCTTATCTTTGAGGAGGAAGCTAAAACTTTCTTGGCCGAGGAAGAAACACGCAATATCCTGAGGAAAATTGCTGATAAAATTAAGGAAATCCCCGGTTTCGAGGAAGAAGAAATAAAAGGATTTTTAAAGAAGCTTCCAAAAGAACTTGGAGTTGGCGGTAAGAAAGTTTACATGCCTCTGCGGGCAGCTTTAACCGGTAAAACTCACGGACCGGAGTTGTATCAAGTTATGGCCATTCTTGGGCCAGAGGAAGCAGAGCGGCGTATTAAGAATTTATTTAATTAAAAAAGGTGATGGTTATGTTTGGGTGGTATCGCCGACTAAAAAGAGATATTCAGGTGGTTTTTGAAAGAGACCCAGCGGTTAAAAGCGTTTTGGAAGTTTTGTTGTGTTATCCGGGTTTTCATGCCATTCAGTTTCACCGTATAGCCCACTTTTTTTATAAAAAGCGCTGGTTTGTTTTGGCCCGATTTATTTCCCAAATTTCAAGGTTTTTAACCGGGATAGAAATTCACCCGGGGGCCAAAATTGGCGAAGGGTTGTTTATTGACCATGGAATGGGAGTAGTAATTGGAGAAACGGCTGAGATTGGTGATAACGTAACCATTTATCAGGGGGTTACCCTGGGCGGAACGGGTAAGGAAAAGGGTAAGCGCCATCCAACTATCGGTAATAATGTGGTAATCAGTGCCGGAGCAAAAATTTTAGGCTCCTTCAAAGTAGGAGACAACTCAAAAATTGGGGCTGGTTCAGTAGTGTTAAAAGAAGTTCCTCCCAACTCTACGGTGGTGGGGGTTCCGGGTAAAGTGGTGATTAGGGACGGCAAACGGGTTGATGAAGAAATTGACCTTCGCCACGATCTGTTACCGGATCCGATTGCGGAGATGTTGATGTGTATGCACCGGAAGATAGAAAGGCTGGAAAAGAGAATTGCCGAGCTTGAGGAGGAAAGAAAACGTGAAAATTTATAATACTCTTACCAAAACCAAAGAAGAATTTATTCCCCGGGAACCGGGGAAGGTATATATGTACGTCTGCGGTCCAACCACCTATAACTACATTCACTTAGGCAATGCCCGTCCCATAGTTTTTTTTGATACCGTAAGGCGGTATTTTGAGTATAAGGGCTTTGAAGTAATTTATGTCCAGAATTTTACGGATATTGATGATAAAATTATTAAGAGGGCTTTGGAGGAAGGAATTTCCCCTGTTGAACTTGGGCAAAAATACATTATTGAATATTTTAAAGATGCTGATCGCCTTGGTGTAAAAAGGGCAACGGTTCATCCCAAAGTTACCGAACATATACCGGAAATAATTGAAATGGTAAAAGGTTTGATTGAAAAAGGATACGCGTATGAGGTTGAGGGAGATGTTTACTTTGCGGTGGATAGTTTTCCCGATTACGGTAAACTATCGGGAAGGGATTTGGATGAATTGAAGGCCGGAGCCCGGGTGGAAGTAGATGAGAAAAAGAAAAATCCTCTGGATTTTGCCCTCTGGAAAAAAGCAAAACCGGGGGAACCATTCTGGGAAAGTCCCTGGGGTCCAGGAAGACCCGGATGGCATATCGAATGCTCAGCGATGTCTTTAAAATATCTGGGAGAAAATTTTGATATCCATGGCGGGGGGGCTGATTTGGTATTTCCCCACCATGAAAACGAAGTGGCGCAAAGCGAAGCTTTTACCGGAAAGCCTTTTGCTCGTTACTGGATGCATAACGGTTTTATAACCGTAAATCAGGAAAAAATGAGTAAATCCCTGGGTAATTTCTTTTTGGTGAGGGAAATCCTGGAGAAGTTTCCGGGAAGGGTGATACGCTTTTTCCTCCTCTCGACTCATTATCGAAGTCCTTTGGATTTTGATGATAAAAAACTTAATGAAGCTAAAGCGGCTTTGGAGCGGGTTGATAACTTTGTGCAAAATTTAAAAGAAGTTAATCCTTTGCCTGGAGAAGCCAGGAAAGAGATTCAGGAAAAAATTACAAATCTTTTGCGTGATTTTAATGAAGCTATGGAAGACGACTTTAATACCGCCCAGGCTATGGCATCCCTGTTTGAGCTGGTGAGGTTTGGAAATACGCAAATAGCAAGCGGTAATCTAACCGCCGGAGATAAAAAACTATTTGAAGAAGCTTTAAACGTTTATACCCGGGTTTTTGGTATCGAATTTGGTGTTTTGGAAGAAATAGCCGGAGAAGATATAACGCCGTTAGTGGAGTTATTAATTGAAGTTCGGGCCAGACTTAAAAAAGAAAAAAAGTATGACTTGGCCGACTTCATCAGGGATGAACTAAAAAAACAGGGAATCCTTTTAGAAGATACTCCTAAGGGCGTGCGCTGGAAGAGGGTTTAGTAGATGGAAGCTAAAGAATATTCTCCCCTGGCTTTAGCTTATCTTGGCGATGCGGTTTATGAACTATTAACCAGGGAATACGTTTTGGAACGCTATGGCGGAAAAATGGGAGAAGTTCACAAAAAATCGGTTTCCCTGGTAAATGCCCGGCAGCAAGCTTTAGCTGTAGAACTAATTGAGGAGTATTTAACTTCCGAAGAAAGGGAAATATTCCGGCGGGGTAGAAATGCCAAGGGAAATTATCCGCGGAATGTAGAAGTGGTGGTTTACCGTCGGAGTACCGGCTTAGAAGCGGTCTTTGGTTTTTTGTACTTAAAAGGGGATATTTTTCGGATTAAAGAACTTTTTGGACTGATAATAAAGTTACTTGAAAAACAGGAGGAAGACAGATGAAGGTGAGTTTGCTGACTTATACCCAGGAGCCGGAGCGGACGGTGGCAGCGGCCGCCCGGCTTTGTTATTCTCCGGTAGGGGTAGAAGAAATTTTAGAAAAAATGGATGAGGAAAGGCAAAAAAAATTTATAAAAAAACTTTGGGATTTAAATCACCTTTCACCTTTCGAACACGTAAGTTTTACCTTTGGCATTGAAGGGGTAAGTCGCGCTTTAACCCACCAGTTAGTTCGCCATCGGATTGCTAGTTTCAGCCAGCAGAGTCAGCGTTATGTGGTGGAACAAAACTTTAATTTTTTAATCCCTCCAACTATTGCCAGCAATAGTCAAGCCTTAGAAACTTATCAGCAGGTTTTAAGAGCGATAAAGGAAGGGTATCTTAAATTAATAGAGATGGGAATCCCTGCAGAAGATGCCCGTTACCTTCTTCCCAATGCGGCGGAGACGAAAATCGTTGTTACCATGAATGCCAGGGAACTTCTGCATTTTTTTGAGGTTCGGCTTTGTAGCCGGGCCCAACATGAGATAAGAATTTTGGCCCGGAAAATGTTAGAAGAGGTACGGAAGGTAGCTCCGACTTTATTTGAAAAAGCTGGGCCGCTTTGTGAAACCCGCGGAGTATGTTTTGAAGGACCAATGTCCTGCGGCAGGCTGAATTTGCAAAAAGAGGGAGGTATTTAATAGTTGGAGCGGATTTACGGTGTGAACCCGGTTAGAGAAGCCCTGCTGAAAGGAATTGTCAATAAACTGTATTTATCTCGGGAGAAAAAAGACAAAAATACCCGGGAGCTACTGCTTCTGGCCAGGGAAAATAAAGTACCGGTAGTGGAAGTTCCCAGGGAAAAACTTCATGCCAAATCCCAGGGTGTGGAAGCGGATATTTCTCCGGTTAAATATGTGGAAATCGATGATATTTTGGCAATTGCTGAACGCAAAGTAGAACCACTTTTTATTTTGGTTTTAAATCATCTGGAAGACCCCCAGAATTTAGGGGCAATTTTACGTTCGGCCGAAGCTTTTGGGGTGCACGGCGTAATAATACCAAAACGCCGGGCGGTGCAGGTTACCGGAGCTGTGGCTAAAGCATCTGCGGGAGCGTATTTAAAAGTTCCTGTTGCCCGTTGTACCAATGTTGCCGAAACTTTACGTTATTTGAAAGAAAGAGGAGCCTGGGTGGTGGGGGCAGATGCAAAAAGTAAAGCTTCTCTGTGGGATACTGATTTTAAGCTACCTATAGTTCTGGTGCTTGGTGGAGAAAATGAGGGGTTAACTTCGCATATATTAAAAGAGTGCGATTTTACCGTAAGCATACCAATGGTGGGAACGATTAATTCTTTAAATGCTTCGGTAGCTGCAGCCCTTTTAATGGCCGAAGTGGTAAGACAGAGAAGGGGATAGTTATGGCTGAGTACGTTTTAATTGATGGATACAATCTTTTATTTAACTGGCCGGAATTAAATAAGTTAAAAGATGAAACTTCCCTGGAACATGCCCGGGAAGTTTTAAAAGAGAGGTTAATAAACTACCGGGCTTTAACGGGACGGGAAGTAATTATAGTTTATGATGCCCACCAGCAAAAGGAAAGTCGCCGGGAATTTTTTGAGGCGGGAATAACGGTAGTTTTTACCGAAGCTGGTGAGACGGCAGATCATTTTATTGAAAAAAAAGTCCAGGAGCTGCTTCCCGGGAATCGGGTTTACGTAGTGACCCAAGATGAATTACAACAAAAATTAATTTTTGGTTATGGAGCATTAAGGATATCGTTAAGGGAACTTTTAAATGATTTCAAAATTGAAGAGAAAAAAGCTAAAGAATTGTTTAACAAAGTTTCACCGCAGTGGTTGGAGGACCGAATTGACCAGCAGGTCAAGACAAAACTTGATAAACTAAGAAAGGGAAAAATGTAAGAAAACGTTGAATTTTCTCATAAAATTTCGAAATACTCTTCCTTGACTTAATCTTTAAGAAAAGTTTATAATTATTGGTGGGCAAAGATAAAGGGCGGGGGCGATAGGCTTGAGTATAGGTGCCGAGAAAAAACTGCAGTACTGTTATGATTACATGAGCGATGAAGAGATTGTGGAGTGGGCTCGAGCAGGAGATGAGCAAGCCCTCGAATATATCATTAATAAATATAAAAATTTTGTTCGGTCCAAAGCTCGTGCCTATTTTTTAATTGGAGCGGACCGGGAAGATATTATCCAAGAAGGCATGATAGGTTTATATAAGGCTGTTCGAGATTTTAGACCGGACAAGCTTTCCTCCTTCCGAGCCTTTGCCGAGCTTTGCGTTACCCGTCAAATTATTACTGCAATCAAAACCGCCACCCGGCAAAAGCATATTCCCTTAAATTCTTACGTTTCTTTAAATAAACCGATCTACGATGAGGATTCGGATCGAACTTTAATGGATGTCCTTTCGGGCGTCAAGGTAGCTGATCCGGAGGAACTGATTATTAGCCGGGAAGAGTTTGCGGATATTGAAGGAAAGATGAACGAAATATTAAGTTCCTTGGAGTGGAAAGTTTTAATTTATTACTTGGAAGGAAAGTCATACCAGGAAATTGCCTGCGAGTTAAATCGGCATGTAAAATCCATTGATAATGCCTTACAGCGGGTAAAAAGAAAGCTTGAGAAATATTTGGAGTGCAGAGAAGCTGAATAGGGAAAGCCATCCCCGGGGTGTGCGGGGAGTTTTGTTTTATTAACAGGCTAAGATTATCCTCTTGACAGCTAAAAAACATCTTTGTTAAAATATCACTTGCGGGTGCTGGCGTAGCTCAATTGGTAGAGCATCTGACTTGTAATCAGAGGGTTGCAGGTTCAAGTCCTGTCGCCAGCTCCATAAAATACCAATAAAGTTTATCTTGCATTTTCGCTTAGTTATGATATAATAAATTTTGCGACGCGGGGTGGAGCAGCTGGTAGCTCGTCGGGCTCATAACCCGAAGGTCGGAGGTTCAAATCCTCCCCCCGCAACCAGGCCACTATAGCTCAGTCGGTAGAGCGCGTCCTTGGTAAGGACGAGGTCACCGGTTCAATCCCGGTTAGTGGCTCCATTTTTATTTATGGCGGCGTAGCTCAGCTGGCTAGAGCATGCGGTTCATACCCGCAGTGTCCGGGGTTCGAGTCCCTGCGCCGCCACCAAAATTTCTTGAAACCAGCCGGTCGTTGACCGGTTTTTGTTTTTTGCAATTTTTGTAGATTGGTTGAAAATTATTGACTTTATGGTTTTAAGCAGCAGGAAAAATGGTAAAGATGTAGAATAGATATTTTGGCATAACTATTTACATATTTAGCGACTTGGAGGCGTGTATAATTTAAAATTACGTAAAAAGGAGGAGTAACGATGGCGAAGGCAAAATTTGAGCGGGTAAAACCCCACGTAAACATTGGAACGATAGGTCACGTAGACCACGGTAAGACCACTTTAACTGCGGCAATTACCACTGTGCTGGCGAAGAAGGGATTAGCCCAGCAAAAGAGGTACGACGAGATTGACAATGCTCCGGAAGAAAGGGAAAGAGGAATTACCATTAATACAGCGCACGTGGAGTATGAGACCGAGAAG
>NZ_BDJL01000004.1 GCF_001950325.1 Carboxydothermus islandicus | reverse complement strand
TAAACCTAAAATCTCGGCTACCCGCACCCCCACCTGGGCGGAACTGTCGTCAATGGCCCGCCAGCCGGCTAAGATAAGGTCGTATTCCATTTGCTGCAGCACTTTCGCCAGTACTTCGGCGACCACGCTTTCATCTAACTGCAGGCCGTCGGTTTTGACCAGTACCGCCCGGTCGGCTCCCATGGCCAAGGCCTGCCGTAACGCTTCCTGGGCCCTATCACTCCCCGCCGATACTACCACTACTTCCCCCTGCCCAAGTTTTTCCTTGATCCTCAGGGCTTCTTCTACCGCAAATTCGTCGTAGGGGTTAATGATTAAGGTTACCCCGCTGTCGTCAATTTTCCCATCCTTTAGCACTATCTTGGCTTCGGTGTCAAAGGTTTGCTTTAAAAGGACTACTAATTTCACCTAATCTCCCTCCTTACTCTCCTTTAAATTCGGGTTTTCTTTTATTTAAGAAGGCATCCATGCCTTCTTTTTGATCACTGGTCGTAAAGCAGAGGGCAAACATCTCTGCTTCATACGCCAGTGCCCGTTCCAAGTCCATGTTTAAACCTTCATTTAAAGCAGCCTTGGAATAAAATACCGCCAGTTTTGCTTTAGCTGCTATTTTCTGAGCAATTTCTAAAGCTTTTGGCATCAGTTCTTCCGGTTCTACTACCCTATTAACCAATCCTATTCTCAGAGCTTCCTGCGCATCTATCATCTCACCGGTATAGAGTAGCTCGGCCGCCATACCTTTTCCTACCAGTCGTGGTAGTCTTTGGGTTCCACCAAACCCTGCAGTAACCCCTAATCCTACTTCCGGTTGCCCAAATTTTGCTTTAGTAGAAGCAATCCTGAAATCACAGGCCATTGCTATTTCACAACCACCACCAAGGGCAAACCCGTTGACTGCAGCGATAACCGGTTGCGGGATTCTTTCAAGTTTTGATAACACCTTTTGCCCAAGCTTAGCAAAATACCTGGCTTGCTGGGGAGTAAAATTCCTCATTTGCGAGATATCGGCTCCTGCTACAAAACTTTTTTCCCCCGCACCGGTTAAAATTACAACAGCAATGCTTTCATCTTTCGCTATAATATCCAGCAGTTGATCTAACTCTTCTAAAACTTCTGAATTTAAGGCATTTAATACCTGGGGGCGGTTTATGGTTATAATACCAACCCGGTCTTTCTTTTCAAACAAAATAGTTTTATATTCCATAACTTTCCCCCCTGTTCCCCTATTTTAAGAGGTGGCGAGCAATTACAATCCTTTGGATCTGATTGGTCCCCTCGTAAATCTGCGTGATTTTGGCATCCCTCATGTAGCGCTCGACGGGATACTCCTTGGTATAACCGTAACCGCCGAGCAGTTGTACGCAATCGGTAGTTACCCGCATAGCTGTGTCAGTAGCATATTTTTTGGCCATCGCCGCTTCTTTGCTGTGGGGTAAGCCATTATTTTTTAGCCAGGCTGCCCGGTAAACCAATAGCTTAGCTGCATCAATTTCTGTAGCCATATCCGCCACCATCCACTGAATCCCCTGGTTTGCGGCAATAGGCCGGCCGAACTGCTCCCGCTGTTTAATATAGTTTATAGTATAATCCAGGGCTCCCTCCGCAATACCTAACCCCTGAGCACCAATTGCAATCCGCCCCCCATCTAAAAGTTGCATGGCAACTTTAAAGCCTTCGCCAATTCTGCCGAGAACATTTTCTTTCGGGACTATCGCATTTTCAAAATACAGCTCGCAGGTAACCGAACCATTCAGTCCCATTTTTTCTACCGGTTTAGAAATGGTAAGTCCCGGCGTATTTTTTTCAACTATCAGACAGGTAATCCCTTCCGCCCCTCTGGTACCGGGGTCCGTTCTTGCAAAGGTAATAAAAACATCGGCATAGCTTCCATTGGTGATAAAAATTTTACTGCCATTTAAGACAAAGTGATCCCCCTTATCTACCGCTGAAAGCCTCAAGCTGGCCGCATCGGAACCGGAATTAGGCTCCGTTAACGCATAAGCTCCAAGCATTCTTCCTTGAGCCATGGGAACTAAGTATTTTTGTTTTTGCTCTTCGGTACCAAACATATAGATACTCATACATCCAAGGCCGATATGAACTGCTAAAATCACCGCTGTTGAGGCACAAACCTTGGCGATTTCTTCAATGAATAAAATATAAGAAAAATAATCAGCTCCCGCTCCTCCGTACTCTTCGGGAATGGGAATTCCCATTAAACCTAATTCCGCCAATTTCTCCAACGTTTCCTTGGGAAAACGATGCTCCCGGTCGGTCTTTTCCGCAATTGGTGCAATTTCCTTTTGGGCAAATTTTCGCACCATGTCAACAAACATTTGCTGTTCTTCCGAAAGCTGAAAATCCATACTTCCCCTCCCCCGGCTAACCTGCAAATAATTAAGTATAGCTGTAAAACCCTCTACCGGTTTTTCTTCCAAGCCATCCCGCTTTAACATATTGCCGGAGTAGCGGGCAAGGGCGGTATTTAGGGTCACCATACCCGTGATATAAAACTTCTAAAATAGCAAGAACCGTATCAAGTCCAATTAAGTCGGCAAGGGCCAAAGGACCCATGGGGTGATTCATACCAAGTTTCATAATGGTATCGATTCCCTCTGCCGATGCTACCCCTTCATAAAGGCACCAAATAGCTTCATTTATCATTACCTGCAAAACTCTATTGGACACAAATCCTGGAACATCTTTACATTCTACCGGTACTTTATCCATTTTGCGGCTAAGTTCCTCAATCACCTGATAAACCTCATCGGAGGTTTGCAAACCGCGAATTATTTCCACTAATTTCATTAAGGGTACGGGATTCATAAAATGCATCCCTATAACCCTTTCAGGACGCTTGGTTACCGCCGCTATCTCGGTAATAGGTAATGAAGAAGTGTTTGTTGCTAAAATCGCATGAGGCGGTGCAATTTGGTCCAGCTCAGCAAAGATTTTAGCCTTAACCTCCATTTTTTCCACAACAGCCTCAATTACCAAATCGCAATCGGCAGCATTTTTTAAGTTATCGGAAGGCTTAATTCTTTCTAAAATTTCGTTTTTTTCAGCCTCAGTTATTTTCCCTTTTTCAACAAACTTAGCAAGGCTCTTTTTTATCGTTTCTAACCCTTTATTAACAATATCAAGATTTAAATCATGTAATACCGTTTCAAAACCCGCTTGCGCCGCCACCTGAGCAATCCCGCTGCCCATTTGTCCGGCCCCAACAACCATAATTTTTTTAATTTCCATATTCTCCCCCCTACTCCACTTTAATCATCATAGCATCCCCTTGGGCTGCACCACTGCAAATGGCAGCTATACCTGTTCCTCCACCCCGACGTCTTAACTCATAAATTAAGGTCATTAAAATACGAGCCCCGCTGGCACCGATGGGATGACCAAAAGCTACAGCTCCACCGTTAACATTAACTTTTTCAAGGTTATATCCGGCAATTTTTTGACTGACCAAAACTACGGCCGCAAAAGCTTCATTAACTTCCAAAAGATCTATTTGTTCAATTTTCATACCTTTCTTATTTAAAAGCTTGTTAATCGCGTGTCCCGGTGCGGTTGCAATATATTTGGCATCCAGCGCTACTTCAGCATGGCCAAGATAAGTCGCCAGAGGTTTAATACCGAGTTCCTGGGCCTTTTCTCTACTCATTAAAACCAGCGCTCCAGCTCCATCATTTACACCGGGAGCATTACCGGCAGTAACAGTACCGTTAGCATCAAAAACTGGAGGCAGCTTAGCTAACGCTTCTAAGGTGGTATTAGGTCTTGGCTGTTCATCTTTATCAATTACAACCGGCTCCCCTTTTTTCTGGGGTATTTCCACTTTAACAATTTCATCATTTAAACGTCCTTTTTCCATCGCATCTTTTGCCCGCATCTGGCTGGTATAGGCCCATTCATCCTGAGCTTCCCGGGAAATACCGTATTCCTTGGCTACTTCCGAACCATGTACCGCCATATGCCGGTCATAAAAGGCGCACCAGAGACCGTCATGAACCATTAAATCTATTGCTTCAAAATTAAACATTCTCTGTCCCCAGCGGGCACTGGGCAAAATATACGGCGCATTACTCATGCTTTCCATTCCGCCTGCCACTGCCACATCAATTTCACCTAAAGCAATCATTTTTGCCGCCATCGCTACGGTGATTAAACCGCTGGCACATACTTTGTTTACCGTTACCGACGGAACTTCCCAGGGAAGACCTGCTTTTCTTGCCGCCTGCCGGGAAGGTATTTGCCCCGCTCCTCCCTGTAAAACCTGACCCATGTAAACATAGTCAAACATTTCAGGACTTACTCCGCTTCTCTCTACCGCTTCTTTGATGGCTATAGCACCCAAATCTACAGCTTTTAAAGGAGCAAGTCCTCCCCCAAACCGCCCGAAGGGTGTTCTGGCCGCACTTACAATAACTACTTCCCTCATTTTCTCCCCTCCTCAAACTCCCAATGATGAAAAATACAAAAAATTCCGTTTTTTCTCTTTCTGATTCACCACCCTTCTAAAAAGAATAAAGCAAATAACCCATATTATTTTAAATACGTAACTTAATATAAAATTCCTGCCGTTTCGACTAAATATTTTTAATTTTTAAAATTGTATGTGTATTCCCGCTTTACCTCTCATTCTGGCTTTACTAAGCCGTAACAAAAAAGCTCAAAAATATCGTTACTGAGTCTGGACAAACTATAACGACGGGACGATAATAACCAGGAAGAAACTGTTTCATCCAAAGTTCCAAAAATCATCCGCCGCATAACTTTTGTAGAAATATCTTTGCGAAAAATTCCCTGTTCTTTTCCTTCTTCTATTATACTTTCAATGATATCAAAATAATCCTTTAATAACTCCGATAATTTTTGGCGTAAATCCCTATCAGCCTGACGTAGTTCAATCTGAGTAACCTGGGCAAAATTGCGGTCCCTTTCCGAGTTCTCCAGGTGCATAGTTATAAGTTTTTTGAGTTTATCCATTGGAGTTTTAGCATTAGCTACCTCAAATTTTAAGTTAGAAATAAACTCTCCATACCTCTTTTGAAAAAGGGATAAGAGCAAATCCTGTTTATTTTTAAAATAAAGATAAATTGTGCCTTCTGCTACGTTAGCTTCCCGCGCTATTTTTGAAATTTGGGCTTTATGATAGCCAACTTCCCCGATGATTTTTGCAGCAGCATCTAAGATAGCTTCATATTTATCTATGCTCTTTTTGGCCATATTACCCTCCGTTTTTTCTTTAAATTATAACACAATAATTTAAAAAAGTGAATGAGTATTCATTCAGAATTTAAGATTTTTTTCTTGACTTTTAAAAATTTTACCTCTAAAATTTGTGATGAACGTTTGTTCATTAAGGGGTGTTAGAACATGCGGACAAAAATCATAGAAGCTTTTGAATCTTTACTCCAAGAAAAAGATTTTGCTTCAATTGACATGCGTAGCATTGCTGCAAAAGCTGGTATTGCTGTTGGTACTATTTATAACTATTTTCCAAATAAAGATAGTTTAGTTAAAGAAATTATCACCATTAAATGGGAATCATTTAAGGAAAGTTTAAAAAATGTTGAAAAAATTAACGCTCCTCCGGAAGAAAAATTAGCCCATTTAATCTTTGAATTAGCAACCTTTCTTCTCCACCACCGGGGAATTTGGCAGGGACTTTTTCTGGAGGAAAAAGAAAAAGACCTAAAACATTGGCAAACCTTAGCAAAAACCCATAATAGCATAGCAATTGAGGAAATCTCTAAGTTTCTGGCCAAATCCCTTTTTCCTCTCACCTGCAGTCTCGATGATGCCGCCAGGATGATTTGGGGGATTACAGCTGCTTTTGCCAGTAAAAATATAGATCTCGAAAAAACAAAACTATTGGCAAACTACTTATTAAAAGGAATTGGAGGAAGAGAGTCATGATTCGTTCCTTAATTACTTATGCTGTAAAAAATCCTACCGTTATAATATTAGCCTCAATTTTATTGTTAATAGGAGGAATTTATACTACGTATAACTTAGAGTTAGAAATTATGCCTGATATTTCAATTCCAATTGTAACCGTAGTTACTGTTTATCCTGGGGCTGCTGCTGAAGAAGTTTTAGAGAAAGTAACCAAACCGTTAGAACGGGAACTCAAAGGACTTAAAGGCTTAAAAAATTTAAACTCGACCTCAGCTGAAAATATTTCTGTTATAAGTTTAGAATTTGACTTCAACCAGGATATGAAAGAAGTTGAAAGAACTGTTAATGATAAAATCAATAATGTTACTCTTCCCGAAAATGCCCAAAAGCCAAAAGTTAGCAGGATTAGCTTTAAATCAATTCCCGTTTTAAAATACAGTGTTTCTGGAAATCGGTCAGAAGCTGAAATAGAAAAAATTTTAAAAGAAAAAGTAATCGATGAACTAACGGGAATGCCGGGAGTTGGTGAAGTACAGTTAGCAGGAGAAATTGACAATGTTTATTTTGTCAAGGTAGATCCAGAAAAATTAAAGCAATATAATTTAACCTTTAACCAGATTAAACAATTATTAGCAGCAAATAACCTTTCTTTCCCCGGCGGTTCCACTGACATTACCGGTTATACTCTCCCGGTAAGAACAACTTACCGGATAAAATCCTTAGAAGACTTAAAGAACTTGCCTATTTTTGTTACAGAAATGCCCAAAATGGAGATTAAAGCTCCCGGCAAAGTTTCCATGCCAAAAATTGTTGGGACAAATCCCCTACCTCAAAGGTCTGCCCCAGCGGTTAGTCAGTTCCCAAGTACACCAGGAGCAGTTTATCCACCAGGAGTACCAAATATAACTTACGGTGGCGAAGATTTCAGGTTAAACCTTTTACAAAAACAAATTGAAGGCCTGTCTCTCGGCTTATCCATGCAGCAGCAAATGTTATTGGGGCTTTTTAACATGCAAACTACATTTATGGAAAACCTGGGGAAAGCTTTTGCTTCCAGTAAACCTGCTATAAAAATTATCCACCTCAAAGACATTGCTAAAGTTTATCAAGGGTATTCCGAAAAGACCATTATTTCCAGGACCAATGGAAAAACTGCCTTAGGGTTAGATATCTTAAAAGATGCTGATGCCAATACAGTAATGGTAGTCGAAAATGTGAAAAAGAAACTTTCCGAACTACAAAAAGACTTACCACCCGATATCAAATTTACGTTATTACGCGATCAGTCAGTAGAGATTATTAAATCAATTAAAGGGATGGTCCGCGAAGGAATTTTAGGAGCAATCTTTGCTGCCTTGGTAATTTTATTATTCTTAAAAAACGGTAGAGCCACATTAGTAGCAGCAGTATCAATCCCCTTATCAGTCTTAATTGGCCTTTTAGTAATTTCCAAGTATGGTATTACTTTAAATTCCATGACTTTAGGAGGACTGGCAGTTGCTGTAGGCCGGGTGGTCGATGACAGCATTGTCGTTATCGAAAATATTTACCGCCACCTGCAAAAAGGTAAAAAAGATAATATAGATGAGTTAGTTATTGGCGCTACTGCCGAAGTAGGTTCAGCAATAACCGCTTCCACCCTGACTACCGCTGCAGTCTTTTTGCCATTAGGAATGGTTTCAGGAATTATCGGAAAAATATTTCTACCCTTTGCCCTAACCGTTGTTTTTGCCTTGCTGGCTTCCCTTTTAGTTGCTTTAACAATCGTGCCGATCCTGGCAAAAGTATTTTTTGCTCGCGGTCAAATAAAAGTGGAGCAGGAAGGATTTTTAACCCGAAACTACAAAAAGGTGTTAGTATATAGTTTAAACCACAAAGGTCTTGTCCTTGTTTTTGCTTTTATAATTTTTGCTTTGAGCTTACTTTTGGTACCCAAAATTGGTGCTACCTTCTTGCCTTCAATGTTAGAAAAAGCAGTTTTAATTAAGTACGAAACCCCTGCCGGTACGAGCTTAGAAGCCATGGATGAAAGAGTAAAAAAGATTGAAAAGGTATTAACTCAAATTAAAGACTTAGAAATTTACAGTGTCACCATTGGTTCAGTTCCCGGTAAAGTAAACAACCGTGGAAAAGTTGAAGGAAGCAATGTTGCAAACTTTTATTTAAAACTAAGAGATTCTGCCGATGTCGATAAAGTAAGTAACCAGCTACGGACAGAGCTAAAAAAATTAACTTTAGACGGAACGATTAACGTTGTAAACTACAATATGATGGGCGGCGGTAATGAACAAATTGAAGTAGTAATCACTGGCAAGAACTATCAAAACATCAAAAAAGCAGCCCAAATTATTACCCAAAAACTAAGCCAATTAGATGGTCTTGCTAATGTGCAAAACAATCTTTTAACTTCGCAACCCGAAATCGTGGTAGAAGTTAATCCTGAAAAAGCAGCTACTTATGGTCTTACTACCATGCAAGTAGCCTTAACAGTTAAGGATATGCTCTCTCCAGCTAAAGTAACTACAGTAACTATCGGTGATAAAAGCTATGACGTTTTAGCAAGCCTCGATACCAAAAATTTAAAAAACTTAAGCGATTTAGAAAAAATTAAAATTGACAGCATGCAATGTCAGGTAGAACTTGGTATAATTGCCAAAATTACTGAAAAAGAAAGCCCTGTTTCCATTTTACGGCGGAATCAAGCAGAATTTGCCTTAATCTCGGGAGATATAATCATTAAAGACTCTGCCAAACTTTCCAAACAAGTCAAAGAAATAATTGCTTCAAGTAACCTGCCTTCCGATGTAGTTGTAACCATGGCCGGAACTACTCAACAAATGAATGAAGGGTTTGCTCAAATGGGTATGGCCACCTTATCGGCAATTTTATTAGTCTATATCGTTATGGTTGCAACCTTTGGTGAAGCCAAGGCACCCTTTACCATTCTTTTCTCGCTGCCTTTAGCGGTAATTGGTTCGTTATTACTGCTTTATCTAACCAAAACTCCAATCAGCATGTCTGCGCTAATTGGCTTTTTAATGTTAGTAGGTATTGTGGTAACCAATGCTATCGTTTTAATTGACCGTGTACAGCAATTAAGACAAAAAGGCCTGTCCATTCAATTAGCCTTAATAGAAGCAGGCTCAACCCGGTTGCGTCCAATCTTAATGACTGCCTTTGCTACAATTTTTGCCTTACTGCCGTTAGCTTTAGGTTTATCCGAAGGGGCCTTAATTTCCCAATCTCTTGCTATCGTGGTCATCGGTGGACTTACCACTTCAACTTTACTAACTTTAGTGGTAGTTCCAGTGGTTTATTCTTTGCTTTTTAAAGATAAAACAACAACTCTTTAAAAGATTCTGTTAAATGCGGGGTGTAATCTTGAAAAACAAGGAATTAATACTTCTGATAGCTTCCATGGCAATCATTATGGTAGGATTTGGGGTGGTAATCCCCATCCTACCTTATTATGTTAAACACTTTCAAGCTACTTCCCTCCACATGGGACTTCTAATGTCGGTATACGCCATCATGCAGTTTATCTTTTCCCCCCTTTGGGGTCGGATTTCCGATCAAAAAGGTCGTAAGCCAATTTTTCTTGTAGGAATTGCCGGCTTTATTATTTCTTTTATCCTCTTTGGACTTGCTCAATCCCTCTGGATGCTTTTTGCCGCCAGAATTATTGGTGGAGTTTTAAGTTCAGCAACCATGGTTACAGCGATGGCTTATATTGCCGACACCACTACTGAAGACGAAAGAGCTAAAAGCATGGGACTCATGGAAGCTGCTATGGGAATAGGCATGATTTTAGGCCCAATGCTTGGGGGGTTCCTTTCGGAATTTGGTCTGCCGGTACCTTTTTTCTTTGCCGCTGGAATGGCTTTTATCACCTTTATCTTTAGCAGCTTATTTTTAAAAGAGCCGGTTAACCATAAATCCACTCACCGGGATTCAACGTCCTTTAGCAATGCTTTCTCTATAGGCTGGGTCTTTTATTTACTGGCTTTCTTAGCAAACTTTGCTATTGCCAGTCACGAAGCCACCATCGCCTTTTACGGCAGTGACACCAGCGGTCTTAATCATACCCAAATGGGTCTACTTTTTACGATTATGGGAATAGCCGGTACAATTAGCCAGGGAATTCTCGTTAATCGTTTTATTAAGGCTGTAGGGGAAGCAGCTACCTTGGCTACCGGTTTAATAATTTCAGCTTTAGCTATAGCCGTTATTCCCTTTTCCCATGGGTTTGGCTTAATTGCTTTATTCTCAAGCCTTTTTTATATCGGGACATCTCTGGCTACCCCCTGTATCAATTCCCTTCTTTCGCGCCAAACCAAGAAAGGATACGGTTCAGTAATGGGTTTACTAAACTCGGCAGGAAGTTTAGGTCGGATTATTGGCCCAACATCCGGCGGTGCTCTTTACCACTATGTTGGCGCAGCCTTCCCCTTTTGGACCGCAAGTTTACTCTTTCTTTTTGCCTCTCTCCTCTGGCTAAAAAAAATGGGTACTTACCAGACAACGGTAAGTACCCGGTAAATTGCGGGAGTTAACGCTCCCGCTTTTTTATGGGAGAGGAGAAAATAAGCTATGCTTTATAACCAAGATTATCAATGATAACATCTGCAACTTCGCGGGTTAATTTAACTGTATTAACCGGCGGAAGTTTAGCATACTTTTTAACCACTGCCAGATAAGTTCTTTGCTCATCCCCTTCGGAAACATAAGCTAAAAGGTCTTTAGCAATTCTTTCGATTTTGGCAAAACTTTCAGCCACAAAAATCTTAACATATTTTTCCTGCAATTCCGAGCCAGTCTTTACAGCTCTTAAATAAGAGCTTTCCATGGCATAAATTTCAATGGCCATATCCGCTATCATTCCCAGGACTTCCTGCTCTTGTTCAATTTTCTCCTTAAATTTCTGAACTGCCAAGCCTGCAGCCATTAAAGCTAATTTCTTGGCACGGCTAATGGCTTCTTTTTCCCGGTTAAGCCCAGAAATATCTTCCACCGGGGGAAGAGGTGCCACAATCTCACCCATTAACTTCTGGACAGCAGCCAGAAGCGGAAGTTGACCCTTTTGAGCTTTCCGCAGTAACTGGGCAGGTATAATTAGACGGTTAATCTCATTGGTACCTTCAAAAATCCGGTTAATTCTCGCATCACGGTACATTCTTTCCGCCGGATATTCCTGAGTATAGCCATAACCACCAAAAATTTGTACAGTTTCATCAACTACAAAGTCCAAAGCTTCAGAAGCAAATACTTTGTTTATCGAATATTCAATGGCATATTCTTCAATGCCTTTTGCAATTTCGGCCCCGGTTTTACCTTTAACATCACCTAAAATCTTATCCATCATTCCGGCAGTGCGATAAACCATACTTTCGGCAGCAAAAGCGTAAGCTGCCATTCTGCCGATTTTGTTCTTAATTAAGCCAAAGTTGGCGATCGGTTGACCAAACTGGCTTCTTTCGGTAGCATACTTAACAGCAGTATTTAAGGCTAATTTGCAGGAACCAGCACATCCAGCACCAAGCTTAAACCGCCCGATATTTAAAATGTTAAAGGCGATTACATGCCCTTTGCCCACTTCGCCCAAAACATTTTCCACCGGAACTTTGACATCTTCTAAAATAACCTGCCGGGTAGAAGACCCTTTAATACCCATCTTCTTTTCTTCCGGACCGAAAGATACTCCGGGGAAATCCCTTTCGACAATAAAGGCAGTAAACTTATCTCCATCTACTTTAGCATAGACGATAAACACATCGGCAAAGCCCGCATTGGTAATAAACTGCTTGGTACCGTTTAAAATGTAATATTTTCCATCTTCGCTTAAAACAGCTTTTGTTTTTGCTGCCAGAGCATCGGAACCGGAGCCCGGCTCAGTTAAACAATAGGCAGCAATTTTCTCACCGCTGGCAAGTCCGGGTAAATACTTTTTCTTTTGTTCCTCAGTACCAAAATATACAATCGGTAAAGTACCTATACCGGTATGAGCACCATGCGCTGTGGCAAAACTACCCTGGCCAGAAACATTTTCGGTCACAATAACTGTACTTACTTTATCCAGCTCCATACCACCATACGCTTCGGGAATATCAACCGACAAAAGTCCCAATTCTCCGGCTTTCCGCATTAATTCGGGTACTACACCTTCAACCTGGTTTTCTATTTCCTCACTTTTTGGGACCACTTCATTGGTTATAAAATCCTTTACCATTTTCGCCATCATGCGGTGCTCTTCGGTAAAATCTTCCGGCGTAAAAATCGATTGCGGCTCAACATCTTTAATTAAAAATTCTCCGCCCCTTAAAAGCTCTGACATCATAAACCCCTCCAGTCTATATTAATTAAATTAATTCAAAGACGCCAGCAGCGCCCATTCCGCCACCGATACACATTGAAACAACACCGTATTTTGCTTTCCGGCGCTGCATTTCGGAAAGCAAAGTTGCAGTAAGTTTAGCACCGGTGCACCCCAGCGGGTGTCCAAGAGCAATAGCTCCACCATTGGGGTTAACTTTGGCCGGATCAATGCCCAGCGTTTTGATTACCGCTAAAGCTTGAGCGGCAAACGCTTCATTTAATTCAAATACGTCTACCTGATCTAAGGTAATTCCGGCTAATTTTAAAGCTTTTGGAATAGCCACTACTGGACCAATTCCCATAATTTCCGGCTCCACTCCGCCCACCGCAAAGGAGCGAAAGACAGCAATCGGTTTTAAGCCAAGTTCTTCGGCTTTTTCCGCCGACATTAATAAGGCTGCAGCTGCGCCATCACTGGTTTGGGATGAGTTCCCAGCTGTCACTGTGCCTCCCTGCCGAAAAACCGGCTTTAACCGGGCCAGAGCCTCAATAGTTGTATCAAAGCGCGGTCCTTCATCTATTTCAAAAATTTCCGTTTTTTCAATTACCTTTTTCCCGTCAAAAATTTTTTCAACTACCGGCACCGGAACTATTTCATCTTTAAATTTACCGCCTAAAATTGCTTCTTTTGCCTTCATGTGGCTTTTATAAGCAAACTCGTCCTGCTCTTCCCGGGAAATATTGTAGCGAGTAGCCACATTTTCCGCTGTAAGACCCATACTGAGGTAAGCATCGGGCATTACATTCATTAATTCCGGGTTAGGCAGGAGGTCATTTCCGCCCATCGGCACCATACTCATGCTTTCGATACCGCCAGCTACCACCACCTCGCTCATTCCGGTCATAATTTTCATTGCTGCATCGGCAATGGCATTTAAACCGGAAGAGCAAAAACGGTTAACCGTAACACCTGGAACGGAGTAGGGCAAACCAGCTCTTAAAGCAACTACCCGTCCTAAATTCATCCCCTGTTCCGCTTCGGGAAAAGCACAACCAATGATAACATCTTCAATTATTTCCGGATTAATTCCCGTCTGATTAATAATTTCCTTTATAACCAGCGCTCCCAAGTCCTCCGGGCGAGTATTTCTTAATTTCCCCCGGGGAGCCTTTCCTACCGGAGTTCTTAAAGCTTTTACAATTACCGCTTCACGCATAGCTTCACCTCCTAATTTCTGAGCGGTTTATTCTTAAGAAGCATGTGGCGAATCCTTTCCTGAGTCTTCCGTTCGCCAGCTAAACTCAAAAATGCTTCACGTTCTAAATCAAGGAGATACTGTTCGGTCACATAGGTTCCCGGATGGACATTACCACCGGTTAAAACATAGGCAATCTTCTTGGCAATATGAGCATCGTATTCACTTATGAAATTACCTTCTTTCATGTTGTGAATTACCGAAGCTAAAGCCGCATAACCGGAGGTTCCTAACACTTTTACGGGTTTGGGAACCGGAGGTCGATAACCCATTCTTGACATGTGAAGTACCCGTTCTTTGGCATCATGAATAAGATAATCCCGATTCATGGTAACACCATCACAAGGTCTCAAGAATCCAAGTTTCTTAGCTTCCTGGCCGCTGGTAGATACGCGAGCGGTTGCCGCTAATTCAAAAGCTCTAAAGATAAACGGCTTGTAATCCACCGCTCCGGCAACTCTCCAACCACTGGTATCGTTAGCATATTCGCTCATCCGGTATACCAGCTCTTTTAAGCCACCGCCAGCAGGTACCAGACCTACTCCTACTTCAACTAACCCCATATAAGTTTCGGCTGCTGCTTGAATGCCATCGGAAGCCAAACAAAGTTCGCATCCTCCGCCAAGGGTCATGCCAAAGGGTGCTGCTACCACCGGCTTATCGCAGTACTTCAACGTTAACAAACTGTCCTGGAAGGTCTTTACCATGTAATCTAATTCATCCCAATCTTCATCTTCAATGGTCATGAGAATTAAAGCCAGGTTAGCACCCACGGAAAAGTTTTTGCCGTCATTGCCAATTACCAGACCCCGCCAGTTCCTGCTGACTTCTTCCGTAGCCCTTCTAATCATTGAAAGTACATCATCACCAATAGAGTTGCTCTTGGAATGGAATTCTAAGAGAGCCACATCATCCCCAATATCAATTAACGATGCACCCTGATTTTCAAAAATAACTTTATTTTGGGCTTTTAAATCTTTGATAACGTAAAACTCTTTAGGAAGCACGATTGGCTTGTAATCTTCGGTAGCAAGATCAAAGTAGTAAGTCACACCATTCTCATATTTGTAAAAACTCTTATACCCTTTGGCTAAAAGCTTTTCCACAATTGGCGGAATTACTTCTCCTTCTTCCCGCATCCGGGCAACAGTTTTTTCTACCCCGATGGCATCCCAGGTTTCAAAAGGTCCTAACTGCCAGTTAAAGCCCCAGCGCATAGCCCGGTCGATGTTAACGATATCATCGGCAATCTCGGGAATCTTAGAAGCAGCATACAGCAAAGTTTTTTTCATTATTCTCCAGACCAGAGCAGCTCCTTCATCTTTTCCAGAAATTAAGGTCTGCAGTTTGGCTTTTAACCCTTCCGCAGCTTTAGCCGCTTCTAACGATGGATAATTAACTTTTTCCTGGGGCTTATATTGAAGGGTTTTAACATCCAGGCTTAAGATTTCTTTACCTGCATCCGTCTTTACTTTTTTGTAAAAACCAGCACCGGTCTTATCGCCTAAAAGTTTATTAGCAACCATTTTTTCTAAGAATTCCGGCACCCGGAAAAATTCTTTTTCAGCAGGGTCACTTATGTTATCATAAACGTTTTTTGCTACATGAACTAATGTATCAAGACCAACCAGGTCAGCGGTACGGAAAGTGGCACTATTTGGCCGACCGAGGACAGGACCGGTTAAAGCGTCTACAGCTTCCACGGTATAGCCTTCTTCTAAAGCTTTCATTGTTTCTAATATCCCGTAAACCCCGATACGGTTACCAATAAAGTTGGGCGTATCTTTGGCAAAAACAATGCCTTTACCCAGTACCCTTTCTCCAAACTTTGCCATGAAATCCACTATTTCTGGCTTGGTATCATTCCCCGGGATAATTTCTAATAGCTTCATATAACGGGGTGGGTTAAAGAAGTGCGTTCCCAGGAAACGCTCCCGGAACTCCTTGGGCATGTGTTCAACCATTTTGTTAACAGAAATTCCGGAAGTATTGGTACTGATAATTGCTGTCGGTTTAAGATAGGGCGCAATCTTGGTAAATAAATTTTTCTTAATCTCAAGGTTTTCTACCACAACCTCAACTACCCAATCACAATCCTGTAACAGGTGTAAATCATCTTCTAAATTTCCAATAGTAATTAAATCAGCATTTTCCGGTACGGCAAAAGCGGCCGGGGATGCTTTTTTCGCCGCTTCCAATCCCCCTCTGACAATACGGTAACGAACCTCAGGACTTTCTAAAGTAAGTCCCTTTTTCTCCTCTTCGGGGGTTAAACTAAACGGCACAATATCCAGCAAAACCACCGGGATACCGGCATTGGTCAAAAGAGCTGCAATGCCGCTTCCCATGATGCCAGAACCAATAACCCCCACTTTGTTAATCTTGTACACCATCATCCCTCCTTGAATTAAAATCTGAATGAATACTCATTCATTATTACCGGTAAAAAAGAAAACCTTCCTACTTAGTTATTATATTCTTAATTGCCATAAAATTCAATATATTGTCCTAAAATTTTGATAATTTATTTCAAAGTAAGCTACTTTCAGCCTCTTATTATTCTAACTCAAGTATTTGGGAATCATAAGGTCCCATGGACGCAACAACAAAGCGGTCGTTAAATTTAGTAACCAAGATTATGTATTTATCATTTTTTTCGTTTGTATTTTCAAGTAAAAAATAAACCCTTTTTGAATCACCTTGAAGCTCAGATACATTAAAATCCTTTCCACCACCAAAATTCAAATAATTACTTGCCATAGGGTTACCGGTAGAGTCGGTAACCGGTAAATATTTGTGTACCTTTTTTATATCGTTACTTTTTAATGCTTTGGCAAAAGCTTTTGCCAGTTCTTCCGGGGTTTGGGGATAAGAATTAAATATAGTTTTGATTTTCTTGGAGATATTATCAATAAAATTATTGTTGATGATTTTATCCAAAGGGGTATTTTCTAATAAACTACACCCACTTAAAGAAAAAAGGATAAACACTAATATTATTACTGCTCCAGAACGATACATCATGTTCACTCCCCAGACAGTTTAAGAACAGGGTCGGGTTTTACCCGACCCTGCAAATTATGCTTACGGCAACAAGTTGTTAGTTGCAGCATAAGTTGCTTCGTTAGTAGTACCCATATCATCAAAGAGGTGATATGCGGTAGAGTAGTAGCCAAGGAATTTCTCTGTATCTTCTCTGGTGAATACCGGAATATTACCGGTTGCCACACCTGCATCATGACAGCTCATGCAAAGAGACTTAACCGGCAACTTAAGTTGATACTCGTACTTATCGCTGTGCGGATCGTGACAGACCATGCAGTCCATCTGGCCATTGACAAAGTGCTTGGACTTGTAGTAGAAGCCCTGGTGAGTATTGCTATTATGGCAGCTACCGCAGGACTGAGCCTTGGTCGGTAAGCTAATACCGGTTAAAGCATTAGCCTTGGTTTGATAAGGCAAACCAACTCTTACAGCATAATTATACTGCTTCCAGCCAGTGATATTCTTGCTGCTGGGGGCTGCAACGTGAAAGCTTCCGGGACCATGGCAGGCTTCACACTTAATTTGTAATTCTACAACACCCGTGTTGTCGGATGCGGTAACAACGCCACCATTGGTAAGAAGTTGACGTAATGTAGCCTTGGTACCTGTACCAGTATTATAGATAAAGTCTTTTACGCCCGCTGGTTTTTGGATATAAGGAATACCAACATTGGTAATTTGCTGGGCAACATCTGTGGTTAAAGGAGTTGCCTTTTCAAAGTTATAGTTGTTTACAGAGTGGCAGTTGATGCAGGTAAGTGCTCCACTCTTAGAGACCAGTTCGTACTTACCAGTTGCTTCATTATATTCAAGTTCAGCTTTCCGTTGGTATGCACTCCCATCCCAAACCGCAACATAAGCTGCTTCGTCCGGTTTACCCCAGAGTACAACATCATAGGTTGATGTCTTTCCATTAATCGCATCCCAAATATAAACAAACGGAGCAGTGGTTTTTAAAGCCGGGTTATCGTTAAACACACTTAATAAAGCAACCGAACCCTTATATGCTCGCTCCGATGGAGCAGTATTCTTGTCAATGTTGTAGTAGGTTGCCATATTATTGTGGTAGGTTTCTTTAATACCTTCAGCATAAGAAGCGTGACATTCAACACACTTCGCCGAACCTACGAACTTGGCATTAGCTTGTGAAGTACCATCACTTACGTTAGCAGTTGGAGATACAGCATTAGATTCGCCTGCGTTGGCAGCATAACCTTCGTTAGCAGGACCTTTCCGGTGGCAGGTTTCACAGGTTCCCATGTTGGGTGCCCGCTTTAACGCTGAAGAACCGGCAATCTCATCAACTACCTGACCGGACCAGTAATCATTGGTTAGTGTTCTTGTCCAGAAATCTTTGGATGTACCGTGAGCATAATGACAGGTGAGACAGGTCATAACATCGCCGTCACTCCGCTTTTCGTAGACCATGTTGGTTAAAGGTAAGAAGGCTTTAAACTCGTCAACCTTAAAGCCAACCTGGTGCCGGTATGCTTCTGTATACTGACCGGTTAACTTATCCGAAGAACCGGTACTGGTAGCTATATTTCCGGTATCGGTGTTGTAATCGGTGTGACAGGCACCGCAAAATTGATTGATTCCGTAGGTATGCTGGACGAACTCGCTGGATTTCAGGTAGTCTTTTACTTCCATTTTGACCTTCAAAGCAGGATAGAAGTAAGCATACACCACTGTCACGCTGCCATTTCCCTGGAGTAATTTAATTTTGGTTTCACCGCTGTTACCATCTAAAAGGTAGTCTACCCCTTCAGTCTTTAGCTGTCCATCTACCCAAACCTGAGTACCTTTGTTATATGGATAGCTTCTGACCCACTGGAATTTTTGGTCGTTTTCATAATAACCTGTTACTTCATTATAAGTATACTCTACATTGGACTTATAATTGAGATAGCTGTAAGCATTAACGTTGGGGTTTAAGATCCGGGCATTACCACCTAAGCCGTGGGGGCTGTGGCAGGATTCGCAACCAAAGGTAATGTCCCAGGCAGTTGCATTAGCTTTGTCGGGAGTATTGTTGGTTTCATAATTACCGGTGGAGTTCCCACCTGGAGCGGCAAAAATTTGGACAGAACCAACCACATTGTGACGAGATAGCGAAGTTTCAGCACCGGTACCAAACATACCACCAAAGGCAGCTTTCCCTGTGCTGGCAATGTAACCTTCTTCCACGTTATAAGTAGTTCCAATGGTACCGTCATGGCAGGCCATGCAGGTATCATAAACAGTTCCCCACTGTAATAAGGTTTGGCCTACTGCGGTGTGGGTAGCATGGCAGGCTGCACACGCATCGGTATTTTTGGAGTAGTTGCTGTGGATGCGGTAATTGGCAGGATTTTGTTCATTGGGAAGGTAAATTTCATATGGATAATAAGTCGTACCATCAGCATTAAATTTGGCTGGTGAATTATTGTACCCATAAACTGTTTTACTTGTAGGTGTAGGTATATAACTTCCTGGGCCATAAACATCTTTATCGGTGGTTGGCACCAGCACCTGAGCGGCATAGGCCGTGGCGTTAAAGATAATTAGCATTAATACCGCCAGAAGGAAAACAAGCCCTTTTCTCATGGTAAACCTCCTTTTTTATTGTTACCCCAAGAAACCCGCTTCCCGACCTCTTCTCCCCCCTTCCCGGAAGTGGATTGGGTTTTTGGGGCGGTATGCACCTCCTTGTGTAACTTTTCTCTTTTTTAACTCCAGTAATATATTTACGCTAATTGTAAAATTTTTCCTTCTTTTTTTAAAAAAATTTTTAGTAAAACTATATATAAAAAAACAACAAATCCCCTCACATCCACTGACATGAGGGGACAAAAGTAAATTAATTTCTAATATTTTCGCCACGCAGTAACTTTTTCATTATTTTTCCGGTAGCATTTTTCGGAAGCTCCGGCAAAACCTCTACATAACGCGGAATTTTATAAGCGGCAAGTTTATCCTTTAAAAACTCCGCAAGCTCTTTACGCGTCAGGCTGTTATATCCTTCTTTTAAAGTCACAAAAGCCTTTACCGTTTCTCCCCTCACCCCATCCGGAACTCCTACCACCGCTACTTCCCGCACCGCCGGGTGATCTAAAATAGCTCTTTCTACTTCGGTAGGGTACACGTTAAAGCCGCTTACGATAATTAAATCTTTTTTCCGGTCCACAATATAATAATAACCATTTTCATCTTTATAACCCAAGTCCCCGGTCAACAACCCGCCGTTAACCAGGGTTTTAGCTGTTTCCTCGGGCTTATTGTAATAACCTTTCATGACATTTTTCCCAAAAACCATTAACTCTCCCACTTTGCCGGGCGGAAGTTCATTTAAATTTTCATCTACTATTTTTACCTCCATCCCGGGAAGCACCTTCCCAATGGAGCCAGGTATTCTCGGTCCCCGCCTGGGATTTAAGGTTACAATTGGTGACGCTTCGGTTAACCCGTAACCCTCCACAAAGGGAATCCCGAACTTTTCTTCAAACGCATGAAAATACTGGGGAGGCAGGGATGAGCCGCCGGAAACTGCTAAGTGGACAGTTTTAAAAGTTTCTTTTGGTAAATATTCTAAAACAAAAACAAACATCGAGGGTACGCCTAAAAAAATAGTCACTTCTTCCTCAACCAAAATCTTCCCTATCTCCCTGGGATTAAAACCATCCTCAATGGTACAGGTAGCCCCGGTATATAGGGGTGCCAGTAAACAGGCGGTCCAAGCAAAAGAATGGAATAAAGGCAGTACTGCCAAGTAGTTATCGTTTTCATCAACTTCCGCAAAGCGGGTAACCGAGTCGGTATCAAAAATTAAATTTTCATGGGTAAGCATGGCACCCTTGGGAAAGCCGGTTGTGCCGGAAGTATACAGAATGGTACAAACATCATTATATGTCGGTTCAATAAACTTTGCCTCCAGGTTGATTATTTCCGAAGTCAAAGTTTCATTTAACACTACAACCATTTCCTCCGGTAACGGAAAACGTTCCTTTAATGAAAGCCAGATTTTTTCCTGAATTGCTACAAAACGGGCCTGAGCATCACCAAAAATATATCTAATTTCTTCCGGTGCTAAACCCATGTTTACCGGTATGACAATACCCCCAGCTTTAACTACACCAAAATAAGTATAGACAAATTCCGGAGAATTACCGGAAACTAACAGAACTTTTTCTCCAGGTTTTAATCCTTTTTGCTGCCAAAAAACTGCATACTTTTCAACAATTTTCGCCAATTCCCGATAGGTTACCTTTCTTCCCCGATAACTTATGGCTGGATGCTCAGGACGATAATTGTTTTTAAAAATTTCGTGTAAAAGCATTTTTTTGCCTCCTCAGGATCTACATTATTTTGAAACGTGTTATCCCATCACCAATAAATTTTGCTCCCAAAACAACTAAAAAAATCCCGCAAATAAATATTATTAAAAGATAAACCGTTTGTTTTAGATGTCTTCGACCGCGGGCAATTATGTAAGAAATAAAACCATACCAGCTAAAATCCGCAAGCAAGTGACCAAGTAAAAAAGCACCTACTCCAAAAACTCCAACAATCAGGGAGTTGGTTAAATAGCTCAAACCAATTGTCGCCCACCAGAGGGACCAGTAGGGATTAGCCAAAGAAACCAGAGCCCCATTAAGCATTAACCGACCCGGCTTTTGGGGTATTGATGCACTTCCAGTTAAATCAAGGGAAATTTTTTTACTTGCGGCATCTTTAGCCATAGTAAAACCAAAATATATAAGCATTACTCCACCCAGTAGCCCAATAGTTCCGGAGACGTACGAATTTGTAAGAATCTTTCCTAAACCCAAAAGTATTACCACCACAAGCGCCGTCTCTAACAGCGCATGTCCCAGGATTAAGAGCGGGCCCGCCCAAAATCCCCGCCGTAAACTCTCGTTGATATTTATCGTTAAAAGCGGACCAGGCATCATAGCCCCGGACAAGCCAACAATAAATGCTGTAACAAATAGTCCAAATATTTCCACCTCTTTTCCCCCTATCTCTCAACTCCAATCTATATTTTATATCTTATAAAAAACAGAGTTTTTCCGTCAAATTATTTTTAAAAAAATGCTTTTTGCTTTGTAAGCTTTTTTTGCTTTTAAGTCATTAACCAGGCACTCTCAATAGAGTAATTTTACCGTTTTATATTGAATAATCTTTTAATGAGTATAATTTTCTCCCTAAA
>NZ_BDJL01000003.1 GCF_001950325.1 Carboxydothermus islandicus | reverse complement strand
CCCTTTTTTCATCCGCCAAAGATAGGGACGGTTCTTTTTTTTGGCGTATAGACGCAAATATAAGAACCGTCCCTAAAATTGGTGTTTGGGATGGTGGTTCTCAGAACCGTCCCTGGAGTGTGTATACAGAATATTTAGAAAAAATTTAAGAGAAAAATGAGAAAATTGTAGACAGGCTTTATAAAATGAATATAATTTATTTAGATAGTAAGCATGGTACTTTATACTTGCGCCCTTATAAACGAGGGGGGATGCGGAGGAGCGGGATGATTTAAATTAAAGAGCAGAAAAATTTAGAAAAAACTGAAAAATTTAAAAGGAGGATGGTAGCAGGTGCGTAAAAATTTTCTTACGGTAGTAGCGGTAGGTTTGTTAGCGTTTTTACTGTTATTCACCGCGGCTTGTGGCAATAAGTCGAGTGAAAGTGACACTATTAAAATTGGGGCGAACTTGGAGCTTTCGGGAAACGTTGCTACTTTGGGTCAGTCGGGTTTAAATGGTATTATGTTAGCGGTTGAAGAAATTAATAACGCCGGTGGAGTTCTGGGCAAGAAAATTGAAATTGTTAAGTACGATAATAAATCGGATAACACCGAGGCAGCCTCTGTAGCTACCCGTTTAATTACTCAGGATAAAGTTGTAGCTATAATAGGTTCGATGACTTCCGGTAATACCCTTTCTTATGTTAATATAGCAGAAACCAATAAAGTTCCGGTGATTTCACCTTCGGCAACTAACCCGGATGTAACCGTTGATCCCAAGACCGGCAAAGTGCGGGAATACATTTTCCGGACTTGCTTCATTGACCCCTTCCAGGGGACTGCCATGGCAAAGTTTGTGTTAAACGATTTAAAAATCAAAAAAGTTGCTGTGTTGAAGGATAACACTGCTCCTTATTCCGTTGGTTTGGCCAAATTCTTTATTGAGGCTTTTAAAGCTGGCGGTGGCGAGATTTTAGCCGATGAAAACTATACCACCCAGGACCAGGATTTCCGTTCCGTCTTAACAAAAATTAAAGGTTTAAATCCTGAATTTATTTATGTACCCGGTTATTATGAACAAGTGGGTCAAATTGTAAAACAGGCCCGGGAGCTTGGTATCAATGTTCCCATGGGTGGCGGAGACGGTTGGGATTCTCCGAAATTGGTTGAAATTGCCGGTGCTGCTGCGCTTAACAATACCTTTATTACCAACCACTATTCATCGTTAATGCCTGACCCGAAAGTTCAGGACTTTGTAAAGAAATATAAAGAAAAATACGGTAGCGAGCCGGATGCGATGGCAGCAGTAGGTTACGATACGGTATTGGTGCTGGTAGATGCTATTAAACGGGCTGGAGAGGCAACACCCGAGAAGATTAAAGAGGCTTTGAAAACCACCAAAGATGTAGAAGGGGTTACCGCTAAAATTTCCCTGGATGAAAACCACAATGCTGTTAAAGGTTTGGTTATTTTAGAATATAAAGATGGTAAGCAGACCTATAAGGCATACGTAAATCCATAAATTTGAGCACTGCGGGGGAAGGGAATATCCCTTCCCCTAAAAAAATGAACTCTTAAGGTTAGGGGTGGCCAAAATGACGGAATTTATCCAGCAGTTGATAAACGGAATATCTGTAGGAAGCATTTATGCTTTAATTGCCCTGGGATATACCATGGTTTACGGTATTATAAAACTCATAAACTTTGCCCACGGCGATGTTTATATGCTTGGTGCTTTTGTTGGACTTTATGCGACCGCGGTTTTAAAAATGTCGTTTGTTCCGGCGTTGATTGTCTCCATGATTGTTTGTGCAATTTTGGGGATTATTATCGAAAGATTAGCTTACCGGCCGTTAAGAAATTCTCCCAAGATAGTAATTTTAATCACGGCGATAGGTGTTTCGCTCCTTTTGGAGTATACCACAATGTTTTTTCTGGGGCCTCAGCCTCGAGCTTTTCCGGAGGTTTTTAAACAAGTTTCTTATCCGTTGTTTGGAGGAAAAGTTACCATCTCCAATCGGGAACTTTTGATTATTGTAGTTACAGTAATTTTAATGGTTATATTACAATACATTGTTCACAACACCAAGATAGGGAAAGCAATGCGGGCGGTTTCTTACGATATGCAGGCCGCACGCTTAATGGGGATTAACGTGGATACGACAATATCCATCACCTTTGCCATTGGTTCTGCCCTGGCAGCAGCAGCAGGGGTGCTGGTTGGAGTATATTACAATAAGGTTTTTCCTTTAATGGGCATTATGTTTGGTTTAAAGGCTTTTGTTTCGGCGGTTTTAGGGGGAATAGGAATTATTCCGGGAGCGATGACCGGGGGCTTAATTTTGGGGATTATCGAATCTTTGGTAAGCGGTTATGGAAGTTCTCTTTACCGGGATCCGGTTGCTTTTGTCATCTTAATTATCATTTTATTAGTCAAGCCATCGGGCTTATTTGGGAAAAACGTCCGGGAGAAAGTGTAGGTGAAACAGATGCTGAAAAACTGGCTTACGAAGGAAAATCTCACTGTAACGGTTTTACTGGTAGTGTTAATGTTAGGAGTTCAAGTTTTGTACTCCGCAGGAATTTTAAGCCCCTTTGTCATGTTAAACTTAATTATTATTGCTATAAACATTATTCTGGCGGTTAGTTTAAATTTAGTGGTTGGTTTTACCGGTCAGTTTTCGATTGGTCATGCGGGGTTTATGGCTTTAGGTGCTTATGCCTCGGCTATTATGACTTTAAACTTTAATGCTCCCTTTATTGTCTCCCTTTTAGTAGGAGCAATAGTTGCCGGTATTGGAGGTATAATTATTGGTATACCTACCCTGCGCTTAAAAGGTGACTATCTGGCAATAGCTACTTTAGGACTTGCGGAAATCATCCGCGGGGTAATAACCAATATCGATTATCTTGGCGGTGCTTATGGGCTAATGGGAATAACCCAGCGGACCAACTGGCTTTGGGCCTTTGGTTGTATGCTGGTTACGGTTATGGTAATTAAAAACTTTGTCCAATCCAGTCATGGTCGGGCCTGTATTTCCGTTCGGGAAAACGAGATTGCCGCTGAAGCCATGGGAATAAATACTACAAAATATAAAGTTATCGCTTTTACCATGGGTTCGTTTTTTGCGGGAATTGGTGGAGCGCTTCTGGCACACTACATTACCTTTATTGAACCCAACGCTTTTAACTTCTTAAAATCCTTTGATATTTTAGTGATGGTGGTGTTGGGCGGACAGGGAAGCATCACAGGTTCGGTGGTAGCGGCAATTGTCTTAACTTTAATTTCTACATTTCTGCAGAGTCTGGCGGAGTTGCGACTTATTATTTATGCCATAATCTTGATTTTGGTTATGCTATTTAGACCCCAGGGACTTCTTGGGACTCACGAATTATCCTTTAAGCTTTTGCAGAGGAAGAGGGGTGTAAGTCATGGCAACCATTCTGCAGACGCATAGCCTGGGGATTAGTTTTGGAGGATTAAAAGCGGTTCAGGATTTAAATCTTACCTTAAATGAAGGAGATTTAGTTGGGTTAATCGGTCCCAACGGTGCTGGAAAAACAACGGTATTTAACCTTTTAACGGGGATTTACCTGCCAACCACTGGTGATATCATCTTTAAAGGTGAAAGCATTGTAGGCTTAAAGCCGTATGAAATTGCTGCTAAAGGCATAACCCGTACTTTCCAAAACATTCGCCTTTTTGGCGAGCTTTCGGTTTTAGAAAACGTTTTGATTGCCCGGCATTTGCATGTTCCTTATAATATGATTCATGCCATCCTCCGTTTCGGAAAGTATTATCAGGGAGAAAAAGAAATGCGGGATGAAGCTTATGAGCTTTTAAAAATCATGAACTTAGCTCATAAAGCGGAAGAAAAGGCCAAAAACCTGCCTTACGGAGAGCAGCGGCGGTTGGAAATTGCCCGGGCGCTGGCTACCCATCCTTCGTTACTTCTCTTAGACGAGCCGGCAGCGGGCATGAACCCGCAGGAAACTACCGAGCTTATGGAATTAATTGGCTTTATTCGGGACAAATTTAACTTGACCATTCTTTTAATTGAACACGACATGCACCTTGTAATGAACATCTGTGAGCGGATTTACGTTTTGGATTACGGCATAAATATAGCTCACGGTACCCCGGAAGAAATTAAGAACAATCCCCGGGTCATTGAAGCATATTTGGGAGAGGGGGCGTAACTGTGAGCGGGAAAGAAGTGTTAAGAATCGAAGATTTAAATGTTTTTTACGGCGCTATTCATGCTTTAAAGGGAATTTCCATTACCGTGAATGAAGGGGAAATAGTTACCTTAATTGGAGCAAACGGTGCCGGAAAAAGTACTACCTTAAATACGATTTGCGGCCTGGTAAAACCCAGGTCGGGAAAGATAATCTTTGAAGGTGAAGATAGTACCGGCAAAGCCGCCCACGAAATTGTCAAAATGGGAATCAGTCAGGTGCCTGAAGGCCGGCGGGTTTTTGCCAATATGTCGGTTTTGGAAAACTTGGAATTAGGAGCTTATCTTTTAAAAGATAAAGCAGAATTTAAGCGGCGCCTGGAACGGGTTTTCGCGCGGTTTCCAAGACTTTTTGAAAGAAAAGGGCAGCTTGCGGGCTCGCTTTCCGGTGGTGAGCAGCAAATGCTTGCTATGGGTCGGGCGTTGATGTCTGCCCCGCGCCTTATGCTATTAGATGAACCTTCTATGGGTTTGGCTCCCCTTTTAGTTAAAGAAATTTTTGCCATTATTAAAGAGTTAAACGAGCAGGGGACGACAATTCTTTTAGTGGAGCAAAACGCGCATATGGCGTTATCTATTGCCCATAAAGGCTACGTTTTAGAAACCGGAAAAATTGTATTATCAGGCCCTGCCCGGGAGCTGGCGGAAGACCCGCAGGTCAAAGCAGCCTACCTTGGCGGATAAAAAGATTCTATGAGCAGTTCTAAAAAAAGAGCTGCTCTTTTTATTTTTGACGGTTTTTTAGTATAATTTAAAAAAATGGGGCAAGGACCTTAGGTTGGTTAAGGCTTTCCGAGACAAGGTAATATATTTTAAAGAAGGAGGATTTTATGATCGATCTGCACACCCATACTACTGCTTCCGATGGTACTTATACTCCCGAAGCTTTAGTTAGGCATGCCCAAAAGGAAGGGCTTAAGATTTTGGCTATTACCGACCATGATTCGGCAGCCGGAGTTATGGAGGCGGTAGAGGCTGGAGAAAAGTATGGAGTTAAAGTAATTTCCGGAGTGGAAATAAGCGTGGTTTTTGAGCCAACGGAAATGCATATTTTGGGCTATGGTATAGATGTGAATGAGCCGATTTTTACAGAGGCTCTTACAAAACTTAAAGAAAATAGGGAGCGACGCAACCCGAAAATGTTAGCCAGATTAAGAGAACTGGGATTTAAAATTACTTTGGAAGAAGTAATTGCCGAAGCCGGAGGAGATATAGTCGGTAGACCCCACATGGCCCGGGTACTGTTAAAAAAAGGGTATGTAACTTCTATAGACGAAGCTTTTCAAAAATATCTTGGCAAAGGATGTCCGGCTTATGTACCGAAGGAGAAATTAACCCCTAAACAAGCTATAAATATTATAAAAAAAGCCGGGGGGCTTGCTTTTTTAGCCCACCCGGTGTATTTAGAGAAAACGGAAACAGAATTGAAAGTAGTTTTGGAGGAACTTATTTCCTACGGCTTGGATGGAATTGAAGCTTATTATACCTACCATAATGAAGAACAAACCAGGCTGTACCTGGAATTGGCCAGTAAGTATAATCTTTTAATATCCGGTGGCAGTGATTTTCACGGAGAAAACAAACCGGAAATCCTAATAGGTCGGGGACTTGGAGACCTAAAAATTCCTGAAGAAAAAGTTAGCTGGATAAACTGGTTTCTTTTTTAGCAGGAAGGGAGATAAAGCCGTAACTTCCTTCTAAAACACCCAAAATTACCAGTAATCCTCCCAGTATTCGGGGGAGGGTTATTTTTTCTTCCAAAAAAACGGCCGATAAAATTAAGGTAAAGATAGGAATTAAATTAATAAAAAGCGCTGATTTTTGAGCACCAACTTTTTTTATTCCGAGATTCCACCAGAAGAAAGCGAGAACCGTAGGAAATACTGCCAAGTGAATGATTAAAAGATAGCTTTTTACCGATATTTTTAACATATTAACCTGTTGCATTTCCCCGATTCCCCAGGGAAGAAAGAAAATAGCACCAAAGAAAATACTAAAAGCAGTTGTTGCTAAAGGAGAAACCGTTCCCATTACCTTTTTGCTAATAACGGAATAAATCGCCCAGGAAATTACCGCTCCAAAAAGTAAAAAACGGGTAGGTTCAAGCGGCCCCTGAAAGTAAGTTAAAGGATGACCTTCCGAAATAACAAGTAAAACTCCGATGAAAGAAATTATCAGTCCTAATATTTTTTCAAAAGTAAGTTTTTCTTTTAAGAAAAGAGCAGCCAACAGCGAAACAACAATGGGGTTGACGGCAATAACCAGGGAGCTGTCGGAAGCGGGATTAAATTTTACGCCGAAAAAGAAAAAGAGGTTATAGAGAAAAATCCCGGTAAATCCCATGATAACAAGATACAGGTAATTTTTTAATCCGTAACGACAGTTTTTTTCCCGGTATAAAGCAAGGGGCATAAGTATTAGGCCGCTTAGTAAAAACCGGAGGGTAGCAGCAACTACCGGCGGCACTTCCCTGACCACTTCCCGGGCGGCAACAAAGGCGCTGGCCCAAAGCATTGCAACAATAATCAATAAAATATAAGTTAAGCCAAGGTTTTTCTTTTCCATATTTCCATCCTTCCGTGTTTAACTTAAAAAGCGCAAAGCAGGCTCTAAGAAAAAGACAAAAATTAGTGCCGGAAGGTAATTTCCTATTTTAAGCTTGGTTAAGTTTAACATGTTGGTGCCAATCCCGATTATAAGTATACCACCGGTGGCGGTGAGTTCATTAACTATTGCCGGAGTTAAAAAGCCTTTAATAATCCCGGCAAAAAGGGCAATACTCCCTTGATAGATTAGCACTGGAAACGCGGAAAAGATAACACCTTTGCCCAGCGTTGCTGCAAATATAATTGAAGAAATACCGTCTAAAAGGGATTTAATAAAGAGAATTTGGGGGTTATTATTTAAACCATCTTCAATTGCTCCCATGATTGCCATAGCTCCCACACAGAAAACTAAAGTGGCGTAAACAAATCCCCGGGCAAAATCCCCTCCGCTTTCGGAAAAACGCTTTTCAAGCTTTTGCCCCAAAGAGTTAAGACCCTTTTCTATTCCCCAAAACTCCCCCACCAGGCCCCCCAGTACCAGGCTTAAAATTACTACCAAAAAGTTTTTTGAGGTAATACCCATCTGAATTCCCACGACAACAACCGATAAGGCTAAAATGTTCATTACTATTTCCTTATAGTTTTCCGGCAAACTCTTTTTAAAAAATACACCAATACTTCCGCCAAGGAGAATGGCAATAAAGTTTACAATTGTTCCCAGCATCCTTTCCCCTCCTGAAATAAAATTGAAAATAATAATTTAAAATTGTACGTAATATATAGTAAAATACTAACATAGAATCGTAATTTTGGGTATAAATAATTAACTAAATTTTGGAGGATTAGATGGATAAAAAGAACTGGCTTATTTTTGAAACTTCACATTTAGGAAAAAAGTATTTAGAAGATTTTTTTAGGATAGAGCCTTTAACGGCTAAAATGCTGGTAAATAGAGGTATTTTCCACCCGCGAGCGGTACGGCGTTTTTTCTGGGGAAATATTGAGGATACCTATTCTCCTTATTTATTAAAAGATATGGAAAAAGCTGTAAAGTTAATTCTTTCCGGACGGGATACCGAAAAATTTTTAATTTACGGGGACTACGATGCCGATGGCCTTACTTCCACCGCCCTTCTATACGACTTTTTACGAAAAAGAGGCTTTAATGTGGCCTGGTATATACCCAATCGTTTGGATGAAGGATATGGCCTGCATCTTCCGCCTCTTATGAAAGCTTTAGAAGAGGGAATTAGTTTTATAATTACTGTTGACTGTGGGATAACCGCTGTAGATGAGGTTAGGACCGTCAGAAAAATGGGGGCCAAGGTAGTTATAACCGACCATCATGAGCCCCAGGAAGAAATTCCAGAAGCGGAGGCGGTAATTAATCCCAAGCAAAAAGATTGTCCTTATCCTTTTAAGGGCTTAGCCGGGGTTGGTGTTGCTTTAAAACTGGTTTTGGGTTTAGGAATGGCTCTGGGGGAGCGAGAAGAGGCTATTTTAGAAGAGTATTTGGATCTCTTTACCGTAGGAACGGTAGCGGATATTGTTCCCCTTATTGACGAAAACCGGATTCTTGTTATCGAAGGATTGAAAACGCTGGCCGCTACCGGACGTCCCGGATTAAAAGCTTTGAAAGAAGTAGCCCAGTTAAACCGGGATGAAATAACCACCCGGGATGTTGGGTTTATATTATCACCCCGTTTAAATGCTGCCGGGCGTTTAAAGGACCCTGCTTTAGCTTTTGAATTATTGATTGAAGAAAACTACGAACGAGCTTTAGCTTTAGCCTACCGCCTTTCCGAAGAAAACCAGAACCGCCAGGGAATCGAAGCGGAAATTTTTAAGGCGGCGGTGGAAACAATTGAAAGGGAAGTGGATTTAGACCGGGAAAAAATTCTCATTATCGGTGGGGATGGCTGGCATCCCGGAGTAATAGGAATTGTAGCTTCAAAATTAATGGAAAAATATTACCGGCCGGTGATTTTAATAAGTTTTGATGGGGAAGAAGGTAAAGGTTCTGGCCGGAGTGTTTTTGGTTTTAACTTGTTTGAGGCTTTAAAAGCGGTGAAAGATTATCTAACCCATTTTGGCGGCCATGAGCGGGCGGTGGGGGTTGGGGTCTTAAAATCCCGCTTTTTGGAGTTCAAAGAGGCGCTGCTGGCTTATGCTGAAAAACACTTACCGGATGAACTTTTACTGCCCAAAACTGAAGTAGAAGAAGTTGTGGGTGAAAATGATTTAAATTTAAAAATCTCGGAGGAAATTGCGCTTTTTGCCCCCTTTGGAGAGCAAAATCCCGAACCGCTTTTTTTAATCAAAGGTGGGCAAATTAGGGGAGCTCAAACCGTTGGAAAAAACGGAAATCACCTAAAGTTTAATGTAAAGCTGAACCGGGAAATTTTTAATTCCATTGCTTTTTCAAAAGGGGATTATTTAGAATTTGTGTACCAGCAGACCGAAGTTGATTTAGCGTTTATTCCTAAACCCAATCGGTTTAACGGTAAAACGGAGCTGCAGCTTAATGTTAAGGAAATTGCTCCGGGGGAAGGGCGCATTTTTAAAGTTAAAAAAATAAAGGAGAAAGAGCTAAATACCATTGAAGAAGAGTTAGCTCTTTTGGCAAAACCGTATTGTTATAAGTTTGCCGACCATCCGGAAAAAGTAAGTTTTGCCCTGAAAATTAACAAGTTAAATCAAAGGGAGTTTAGCTTTATAAAACTTGCGGGAGAAAAGAAAACCTTAATTGTTACGGCTAATCTTGCGGAAATGTACGGTCAGGCCCTGGAACTCTGGGAAAATGGTTTTACTTTATTACCTTACTGCCCTGAAATAAGGGAAACTTTTACAGAGAAAGCTCTGAAAAAATACCGGGAAACGGGAATCTTACTTACTTCCGAGCAGTATTTAAAAGAAGCATTAAACTTAAACTTTGAGCAAATAATTTTTACCACACCACCGTTACTTTTGGATTCTACCATTCCCCTTTTGCAGGATTATTCAGGTAGTTTAGGAGTATTAACCAGCAAAAAAGATCTACAAATATTGTACGAACGTCTTACGCGGATCATACCACAAAGAGATAAAATTGCCAGAGTCTATATGGCTTTACGCCAAAAGCTTATAGCCGGGAATCCCTTTATTTTTACGGAGAAGGAGTTATTTGCCAATGCTTTTGGCGATGAAATGAGGGTGAAAGATGATTACCTGCTTTTAATTAGCATTCTTAAAGTTTTAACAGAAATAAATTTAATAAAAATCTGGGAAGAAAACGGTAAAAAATGGGTATTTTTCTTTCCACCTTCCCAGGATAAAATAAATCTGGAAATTTCCAGCACTTATGTCCGGGCCAAGGAATACGAGGAGAACCTCAGGGAATATTTTAATGTTTTTTATCCAAATATGTTATAATAAAAGACAAAAAACTTAAAGAGAAAGGGGTGAGGATGTGCTTTCGCTGGAAGCTCTTGTAAAAAAGATAAAAAATTATAATAAAAATACGGATGAAGAATTAATTAGGAAAGCGTATAATTTTGCAGCAGAAGCGCATTCCGGGCAAACGAGGGCTTCCGGGGAAGATTACATTACCCACCCCTTGGCGGTTGCTTTTATTTTAGCGAGCTTGCAAATGGATGATGAAACAATTGCTGCCGGATTACTCCATGATGTAGTGGAAGATACGGCTTATACCGTTGAAGATATAGCCCGGGAGTTTGGGGAAGAAGTTGCCAATTTAGTGGATGGAGTTACCAAGTTATCCCGGATAGAGTTTAAAAATAAAGAAGAGCAGCAGGTAGAGAACTTAAGGAAGATGTTTTTGGCCATGGCCAAGGATATCCGGGTAATACTAATAAAGCTTGCCGATAGACTTCACAATATGCGCACCTTAAAATACCACAATCCGGAAAAGCAAAAGGAAATTGCCCGTGAAACATTAGAAATTTTTGCTCCTTTGGCCCATAGATTGGGAATTTACCGGGTCAAGTGGGAGCTTGAAGATTTAGCTTTTCGTTATTTGGATCCGGATAATTATTACGACATTGTTGAAAAAATCGCCAAAACCAGAGCTAAGAGGGAGCAGTATATCCAGCAGGTTATTTCTATTTTAGAAGAAAAATTAAAATCATATAATATTAAAGCCAAAATTGAAGGACGTCCCAAGCATTTATACAGCATTTTTCAAAAAATGCGGGAACAGCAAAAAGATTTTAGCGAAGTTTATGATGTCATGGCGGTTAGGGTAATTGTGGAAAGTGTCCGGGATTGTTATACGGTTTTAGGAATTATTCATACCATGTGGATTCCGGTTCCGGGACGCTTTAAAGATTATATTGCCATGCCTAAATCCAATATGTACCAGTCGCTTCATACTACCGTTATTGGACCTTTTGGCGAACCCCTGGAAATTCAGATTCGGACTTTTGAAATGCACCGCACTGCCGAATACGGTATTGCTGCTCACTGGCGGTATAAAGAGGGGGGTAAAGGTGACAAGAAGTTTGACGAAAAACTATCGTGGCTACGCCAAATCCTGGAGTGGCAGCGGGAACTTAAAGACGCCCGGGAGTTTATGGAAACCCTTAAAGTTGATATTTTTTCCGATTCGGTTTTTGTTTTTACTCCCAAGGGCGATGTGGTTGAGCTTCCGGCGGGTTCGGTGCCGATTGATTTTGCCTACCGCATACATACCGATGTTGGCAACAGGTGCGTTGGTGCCAAGGTAAACGGCAGACTGGTACCGTTAGATTATCAGTTAAAAAATGGTGATATTGTTGAGATTATTACCAAGCAGGGAGCCGCTCCAAGTAGAGATTGGCTGAAAATAGTTAAAACATCCCATGCCAAAGGAAAAATTAAATCGTATTTCAAAAAAACCCAGAGGGAAGAGCTGGCCCTTAGAGGCCGGGAGTTAATTGAAAAAGAAATTAAGAAACAGGGCTTAAATCCTGAAGAGTATTCTTTAGAAAAAATCTCCGAAGTGGTGAAAAAATTAAATTTTCATACTCTGGAAGATTTATTTGCTGCTGTTGGCGATGGAACTGTAACTCCCAATACCGTTCTTAATAAAATTCGTGAAGACCTTCCCAAGGGAGAAAAGTCTCTTGAGGAAAGGGTTATAAAAGAAAGCAAAACATCAGTTAATAAGCCAACCCGCGGTTTAGTGGTGCGGGGAGAAACGGATTTAATGGTTCGCCTGGCCCACTGCTGTATGCCGGTTCCTGGTGACCCGATTGTGGGTTATGTTACCCGGGGACGGGGAGTTTCGGTGCATCACGCAAACTGCCGAAATGTCGAATATTTTCGGCGACACGAACCGGAGCGCTTGGTAGAAGTAAACTGGGAAGGGGCTATTGAACTTCCTTTTACAGTCCGTCTGGAAATTAGGGGTCATGACCGGGCCGGTTTTTTAAATGACATCTTGGGGGTACTGGCTGAGCAAAAGATTAGTGCCAATTATGTATCCGGTCGGAGCACAAAAAATGGTGGAGCTGTGGTGGATTTAGCTCTGGAGGTAAAAAATATCAATCAATTAAAACAAATTACCGATAAACTGGAAAAGGTTAAAGGGGTTACCGAAGTTTATCGGGTAAATAAATAGGAGGGTTTTATGCGGGCAGTAGTGCAAAGGGTTAAGCGTGGGAAAGTTACCGTTGACGGACAGGTTGTTTCCGAGATAGGACCGGGATTGGTTGCTTTAATAGGGATACGCCAGGGGGATGGGGAGAGAGAGTGCCGGTATCTGGCGGAAAAGTTAGTAAATTTACGTATTTTTGAAGATGAAAAGGGAAAATTTAATTACAGCGTCAAAGATGTAGGGGGCGAGATTTTAGTTGTTTCGAATTTTACCGTTTACGGGGATACCCGTAAAGGACGCCGCCCAAGTTTTACCGAGGCAGCTTCGCCGGAAGTTGCCCGGGAGGTATTTGAAAGATTTTTAGATATATTAAAAGAGCAAGAGGTTTCGGTAAAAAGCGGGATTTTTCAGGCTATAATGGAAGTGGAAATAATTAACGATGGTCCTGTTACCGTTATTGTGGAAATTTAATTGGATGGGGTGAAGACGATGCAGATAAAAACTTTAACGGTAGGGGTAATTGCGGCTAACTGCCATGTAGTTTGGTGTGAGAAGACCGGCGAGGCTGTGGCAATTGATCCCGGTGGTGATGGGGATAAGATCTTGAGCTTTATCGAACAGAATGGCTTAAAACTAAAATATATCATTTTAACCCACGGCCACGGCGATCATATCGCGGCAGTGGATGAGGTGCGCAATAAAACCGGGGCCAAGGTATTAATCCATCCCAAAGATGCCCCAATGCTTCTTGATCCAAACAAGAATTTATCGGGATTTTTAGGAGGAGCGGTTAAGTTAGCACCGGCAGATCAGGAAGTGGTGGACGGAGATGAAATAATTTTTGGTGGAGAAAAGCTTAAGGTACTCCATACTCCCGGACATACTTTGGGGAGCATTTGTTTACACGGGGGTGATATCCTCTTTTCGGGGGATACCTTGTTTTTTGGTTCGGTAGGCCGGGTAGATTTTCCCGGTGGTTCCTGGGAAAAGTTATTAAAATCCATCCGGGAGAAAATTTTTACCCTGCCCGATGATACCCAAGTGTTACCCGGACACGGTCCGGAAACTACCGTAGGGTATGAAAAGGAACATAATCCTTTTTTAAGGGATTAATGAAAAATACTCTTTTCAAGAAAAGTGGATTTGCTATAATAGTAATAGTTATTAAATAAAATTAAATGGAGGGTTCTCAAATGGCAGTATTTGTGTGTGAAAAGTGCGGTTATGAAAAAGAAACCCGGTGTAAACCGAGAAAATGTCCTCAGTGCGGTGAAAGCAATACTTTTAAGAAAAAAGAAGCATAAAACAATTTTAGAAACGAGGTGGTGGGATGCCGCCTCATTTTTATTTAGAGGTTTTATTTAGAGGGTGAGAACATGAATGAATTGTTTATACATTTAATTGAAAGGTTAAGCGTCATCATTACTTTAGCCTTTTTTGTTTCTAAAACCAGACTTTTTCGCAATATTCTCCTCCAGGAATTAACCATTCGCCAAAAGTTGGGCCTAATTTTGGGGTTTGGACTTTTTGGAATTATCGGGACTTACTGGGGGATACCGATAAAAGGAGCGATTGCTAACTCCAGAGTAGTAGGGCCTGCTATTGCCGGTATAATTGGCGGACCTGCCGTAGGTTTACTGGCAGGCTTAATTGCCGGGGTGCACCGGGCCTGGCTGGGTGGCTTTACGGCAGTGGCTTGTGGTATTTCGACAACCGTTGAGGGATTAATTGCCGGGCTTTTGGCCCGGCGTTTTCCGGAAAAAAGATTTAATGTAGTTTTTGGTATATTAACCGGTATGTTTATTGAAACGATACAAATGATTATTATTTTACTTTTGGCCCGGCCTTTTGAAGATGCCCTTGGTTTAGTAAAAATAATTGGGCTTCCCATGATTTTGGTAAATGGTATAGGTATAGGAGTTTTTCTTTTAATATTGGAAAGCACTGTGAAAGAAAAAGAGCATATAGGAGCGGTTTATGCGGAAAAGGCTTTAAATATTGCTAATGAAACCTTACCAATTTTAAGAGAAGGTTTAAACAGGGAAACGGCTACTAAGGTTGCTCAAATTATTTTAAATAAAACCGATGCAGATGCTGTTGCCCTTACCGATAAAAACATTATCTTAGCTCATGTCGGTAGTGGCGAAGATCACCATTTAAGCGGAACATCAATTAAAACAGCTGCTACCGCAAAAGCTTTAAATAACGGGGAACTAACCGTAGTTTTAAATAAGGAGGCTATAGGCTGCAGCACCTCCGATTGTAAATTAGCGTCGGCAGTGATTGCTCCTTTGTTTATTAAAAACGAAGTAGTGGGGGCATTAAAGCTTTATTACAATAAGCCGGATAAAATTGGTGAGTTTACCATTATTTTTATTGAAGGATTATCCCGTTTAATTTCCACCCAGCTGGAATTATCAATGCTGGAACACCAGGCAAAGCTTTTGGCCAGGGCTGAATTAAAGGCTCTGCAAGCGCAAATAAATCCTCACTTTTTGTTTAATTCTTTAAATACAATAGTAGCTTTATGCCGGAAAAGTCCCGATCAAGCCCGGGAGTTAATAATAAAGCTTAGCGAATATTTCCGGCGGAATTTAAGGGAATGGGAGCCTTTAATACCCCTAGCTGAAGAATTAAAAAATGTGGAATTATATCTTACCTTTGAAAAAGCTCGCTTTTCTGACAAGTTACAGGTTGATTTAAACATTGATGATAAGGTTAAAGAAGTGCTGGTTCCGCCTTTTGCAGTGGAAACGTTAGTAGAAAATGCTGTCAAGCACGGCATTTTGCCCAAGAAAGGTGGATTAGTTCAAATAAATGCCAAACTTCAGGATAACAAAGCGGTAATTGAGGTAGTGGATAATGGAGTGGGAGTCAGTAAAGATGTAAAAGTGGGTGTCGGGCTATCTAACCTTAAAGAGAGGTTAAGGAATCTTTTCCGGGAAGAAGGGCAATTTTATTTATTTTCCAGAGAGGATGGAGTCACGGTTTCAAGGTTAATTATTCCTCTTTTAGGTAAGGAGGCTTAGTGATGATAACAGCAGTAGTGGTGGATGATGAACCTTTAGCCAGAGAAGAACTAAAGTATTTATTAGAGGAAACTGAAAGAGTTGAAGTTATCGGGGAAGCGGATTCGGGTGAAGAGCTTTTTGAGGTTTTAAAAAAACAGAATCCAGATGTGATTTTTTTGGATATTGAGATGTACGGTTTAAGCGGTTTGGATGTCGCGTTAGCGCTTTTAAAGGAAAAAGATCCACCGTTAATTGTTTTTGCCACCGCTTACGACCAATATGCGGTTAAAGCCTTTGAGTTAAATGCTCTGGATTACCTTTTAAAGCCTTTTTCTGAAGAGAGAGTAAAGTTAACTTTAGAAAAAATCGAAGAAAAGTTAAGAAACAAAGAAAAATACAGCCAGAAAATGAGGAAAAGCTTACAGGTAATTGCTCCTTTGCAAAGGGTATTTATTCAAACTGCCGATAAAATTTTACCACTAAAGAGAGAAGAAATATATTTTGTTGAAGCTCAGGGACGCTATGCCAAAATAAGGCTAAAAAGTGCGTGGATTCTTTGCCGTCATTCCCTTTCGGAATTAGAGGAGATGCTCGAGCAAAGTAACTTTATAAAAGTGCATAAAAGCTTTTTGGTAAATTTTGAACATATAAAAGAGATTGTTCCGCTTTTTGGTGGGGGATTGATTTTAAGAATGGGAGATGATGGAGCCAGTGAGGTGCCGGTAGGGAGGACTTTTCTAAAAAGCTTTAAAGAAAAGATTGGGTTAAACTTATAAAACATATATTACAAGGTTTTCGACAGTTATTGCAAATATTCAACATTATATTACAAAATTATACCCAAAATAAGGGCTGTCCATTAAATTATGTGAGGGAGCAATAATTTATTATAAGGGGTGAGTATTGTGAGTGCTTTGGAACTTATCATTGGGGCAGCCCTTATTTTGGTTTTAGCTTACCGTTTTTATGGGAGCTTTCTGGCGGCCAAGGTGTTAACCTTGGATGAAATGCGGAAAACTCCTGCGGAAAAATACAACGACGGTAAAGATTATGTGCCGATGAACAAATGGGTTGCCTTTGGCCACCATTTTGCGGCTATTGCCGGAGCAGGACCGCTGGTGGGTCCGGTTTTAGCGGCACAATTTGGTTATCTTCCGGGAACCCTCTGGATTTTAATTGGAGCGGTTTTAGCTGGTGCCGTGCATGACATGGTGGTATTATTTGCTTCCATTCGCCACGGCGGTAAAAGTTTGTCGGAAATTGCCAAAAAAGAAGTGGGCCCTGTAGCAGGGGTAGCCATGGGGATTGCGGTATTTTTCCTTATTATTCTGACCATGGCAGGTTTAGGCTTGGTAGTTGTGCATGCATTGAAAAGTAACCCCTGGGGTGTGTTTACCATTGCCATGACCATCCCCATTGCGATTTTTATCGGGCTTTACATGCATAAGTTCCGCCCCGGCAAAATTGGTGAGGCATCCCTTATTGGCGTTATCTTAATTCTTTTAGCGGTATTCCTTGGACCGTATGTCAAAAATTCGTTCTTAGCTCCGTACCTGACTTTATCTGAGAAAACACTGGAAATTTTACTTCCAGCCTATGGCTTTTTAGCAGCAGCTTTGCCGGTATGGCTTTTATTAGCACCGCGGGATTATTTAAGCTCCTATATGAAAATCGGAACGATTTTGGCGTTAGCTCTCGGAATTATCATTGTTAACCCCCAGATTCAAATGCCGGCCGTTACCCAGTTTATCCATGGCGGTGGTCCGATAATTGGTGGTAAAGTATGGCCGTTTATTTCCATCACTATAGCATGTGGAGCTATTTCCGGTTTCCATGCTCTGGTCAGTTCCGGAACAACGCCTAAAATGATAGCAAATGAGAAGGATATTAAGCTTGTTGGCTATGGTTCCATGTTAACGGAGGCTTTTGTGGCTTTAATGGCCTTAATTGCTGCTACTACCTTAATGCCGGGTGATTACTTTGCCATCAACACCAAGCCGGAAGTTTTCAAAACATTAAATATGGAGATAGTTCATTTACCGGAACTTTCCAAACTGGTAGGGGAAGAACTTGCAGGACGTCCCGGTGGTGCTGTATCTTTAGCGGTTGGTATGGCAAACATTTTTGCAAGTATTCCGGGTTTAAAACACTTGATGGCTTACTGGTATCAATTTGCCATAATGTTTGAAGCTCTGTTTATCTTAACTACCATCGATGCTGGTACCCGGGTGGCAAGGTATATTGCTCAAGATTTACTGGGTATGATTTATGAACCGATTAAAGAAAGTAAATCAACTGCTTTAGCGGTAATTTTAAGTGCCTTTGTTTCCTTTGCCTGGGGTTACCTAATTTATGGTGGAGATATAAAAACTATCTGGCCGGTGTTTGGAGTAGCCAACCAAACAATTGGGGTTTTAGCGTTAGCTATTGGAACTTCAATGATTTTGCAAAAGAGTAAAAAACGCATTTATGCCCTGACAACCTTTTTACCGATGTTGTTCTTGTTTGTGACAGTATTAAATGCTGGATTTACCAACCTTACCAAGGTTTATCTCCCTCAAGGACAGACCGTACCCGCAGTATTGGTAGCTATAATGATGTCATTAGGAATTGTAGTTATGGTAAATTCAGTATTAAAGTGGATTAAGATTTTAAGTAACAGATCACAACCAGAAGTGGCTGTAGAAAATTAAAAAATTAAAAGCCCTGAAGCTTTTAGCTTCAGGGCTTTTTGCTACTTAATTAATTCGTAAATTGCGGCAGCATATATTTTGGTTATCTGGATTAAATGGTCGATATCGATATACTCGTCTTTTTGGTGGGCAAGTTCTTCCATGCCCGGGAATAGCGGTCCAAACGCAACGGCATTGGGAATGGCCCGGGCATAAGTGCCGCCTCCAATGGCGATTAACCGGGCAGGATCTCCGGTTTTTTCTTCATAAACTTTTTTAAGCTTCTGCACTAAGAAATGGTCTTCGGGTACGTATAGAGGTGCCATGTCGGAGATATCTTTTAAGTAAATGCCGGTACCGGAAATTTGCTCTTCTAAGATTTTTAAGAGATCTTCTTTTTTATAGGTAACCGGGTAGCGAATATTTAAAGCAGCGTAAGCTTCTTTTTCGGTAAGCTCGAGGACACCGAGGTTTAGGGTAAGATTTCCGGAAACCTCATCGGAAAGCTTTAAACCAATATTTTCCCCGTTGTAGGTTAAACCGATTTTTTGGGCTAAAAATTGTAAGTAAGCGGAAATATCGTCCCCGGGCAGAGGCAGAGTGGTCAAAAATACTAAAAGCTGGGCTATGGCGTTTTTACCCTTTTCCGGAAGGCTACCGTGCGCCGAAACCCCATAGGATTTGATGGTAAGGGTGTTGCTCTCGACTACCGCTTCCATCTTAAAACCTTTTTCCTTTTTATAATTTTCGAGGGCATCGGTTGCGGTTTTGAGAGCATTTTCACTTCCTTCTAAAACCGCTACGGCAAAATCCGGCACCATGTTGGCTCGAAGTCCGCCCTTAAAGGATTTTAAAACTAATTCACCGGTTTTCCGAAGGGTAAATTCTTTGGCTAATTTTAAAGTTAAAATTCCTTTTTCCGCATGAATAATGGGGAATTCGGCATCCGGGGCAAAACCAAGCTGGGGAATTTCTTCGTTGGCCCGGTAGTAATCCATGCAGGCCCAGCCGGATTCTTCGTTTAAACCGTAAATAATCCGTACTCGCTTGGAGACCGGAAGGTTTAAATCTTTTATTGCTTTTAGGGCATAAAGGCAGGCAACCGCCGGGCCTTTGTTATCTACAGTACCCCGGCCGTAAATCCGGTTATTGACAATGACACCACCATAAGGGTCATAGCTCCAGCCGTCTCCTTCTGGCACCACATCCAAGTGGACGAGAATACCAACTAATTCAGTTCCTTGGCCGTATTCAGCATAGCCGGCATAGCCGTCCACATTTTTTGTCGTAAATCCCATTTTGGCGGAGTCATCAAGAGCCTTTAAGAGCGCCTGGTTTACCCCTTCGCCAAAAGGCATTCCGGGCTTTGGGTCTTCTTCCACACTTCTAATTTTTATCCACTCTTGCGTGGTGCGAACAATATCTTCCTTCAGGCTTTCAATGTAACTATCTAAATTCACTTCATACCCTCCTTTTAGCGTAATTATAGTTGTATACAATCCTATCTTAACTTTTTTGCTGACTTTTTAAAAGAGATTTTGTTAAGATATATGATATAAAAACAAAAAATGGGGGCAAATAATGGAAACAGTATTTAATCAGGTACTGGTTTTTGGAGTTTACCTGCTTTTAGGGTTTATTCTTAAGAAGAAGCGATTTTTTAGTGAAAATACCGACGCGGCTTTTGGCGACTTGGTTGTTTTTATTACCCTGCCGAGCCTGATTGTTTCGGCAATGCAGTTTCCTTTCAGTCAAAAGCTTTTATTGGATAGTTTACTGCTTTTAGTTATTTCTTTTTCTTATTACTTTCTTGTTACGATTTTTGCCGAGGTAGTGGTGAAATTTTTCCGTTTATCCCGGGAAACTGCCGGGGTTTACAAGTTTATCCTTATTTTTTCCAACGTTGGCTTTATGGGCTATCCTCTTTTACATGCCCTTTACGGGAAAATTGGTGTTTTTCAGGCTGCCCTTTATAATATCGGGTTTCAAGTTTTTAACTGGACCGTAGGGATTGCTTTATTAAGGGGAGAAAGTATTAAAACCATTTTTAGTCGGGATGAGATAAAAAAGATGTTTATCAATCCCGGAATAATAGCGGTGACTATAGGATTTTCGTTCTTTTATTTTTCCGTAGAATTACCTTTATTTTTGGGGCAAGCTTTAAAGGAGATTGGCGAGGTAACCATGCCTCTCTCAATGATTTTGGTGGGGTCAATTTTAGGGGAACTGTCCTTTAAGGAAATTTTAACCGATTTTAAACTTTGGATATTGGCCTTTATTCGATTAATAGTAATTCCCGCGTTAACTTTTGCAATATTATTTTTTACTGGAAATAGAGGGGTAATGCTTGCAATTCCGGTTATCTTAGCAGCAATGCCGGCGGCGGCCAATACCGCTATTTTTGCCAATAAATACGGCGGCGACGCGGTCAAGGGAGCTCAAGGAGTATTTATTTCTACTTTTTTGTCTTTATTAACTCTTTTAGGATGGATATATTTTTTAAGTTATTTAAAGGCTATTTAAAACTCCAATCCCAGAACAATAAGGGGGCAGACAAATGAAATTTACTACGACCTGTACCTTAAACTGTTATGACTCCTGCCGGGTGGAGGTAACGGTAGAAGATGGTCGGGTGGTAAAACCTCTGGGGGACAAAAACCATCCTTTAACCCGGGGCTTTCTTTGCCCAAAATTTAAAAAAGTAATTGAGAGGACCTACTCTCCGGACCGTTTAACCCAGCCCCTTTTAAAGGAAAAAGGTAGTTTTCGGAAAATTTCCTGGGAAAAAGCCTTTGTCCTTTTAACGGAAAAAATTGGCGAGTTATATGCAAAAGGGGAAACCCTTTCGATTTTACATTTGTACGACCACGGCTCCGGCGGTTATTTAAAGCGCCTGGATGAACGCTTCTTTAATTGCCTGGGGGGAGTTACCCACCCTTCCGGCAGCCTTTGCTGGGGCAGCGGCTATGAGGCAATGCAAAGGGATTTTGGAGCTCCCACATTAGGTGAGTACCATGATTTGATAAACAGCAAAGCTATTATTCTCTGGGGGCGGGATCCGGGTACTACGAACCTGCATTTACTGCCGTTCTTAAAGGAGGCCAAAGAAGCCGGGGCAGAGATTGTGGCGATAAATCCCCTTAAAATAAAGGTAGCAAGTGGAAGGCATATTTCTCTAAAACCGGGAACCGATGGCCTTTTGGCTTTGGGAATAGCCCGGCTCTTGATAAGTGAAGGGCTTTACGATAAAGATTTTGTTAAAGAAAAGGTCAAAAACTTTGCAGAATTTTCCAAGCTTACTGAAGAAGTAACGGTGGAAAAAGTATTAAAAGAAACCGGAATAAGTGAAGACGATTTAGCTTATCTCGCAAAACTTTTTGCTTTTAAAAAGCCCATTGCCGTGTTGTATGGCTATGGGCTGCAGCGCTACCAAAACGGCGGTAGTACCGTGCGGGCGATAAATGCCCTTTTGGCGATTACCGGCAATGTGGGGGTTAAAGGCGGTGGACCTCATTATGCCCATCCCCTCTGGAAACCTTACTTTGGGAGTATAGTAAAAGCTGAAGAAAAAGTACGGGAAAGGTACTTTCCCTGGCCGGTAATGGCCAATTCGATTCTTGCGGCGGAACCACCTATCAAGCTTATTTTTGTAACCCGCTCCAATCCCTTAAACCAGGCGCCGGATACCAAGAGAATGCAAGAGGCCTTTTATAATGTTCCCTTTAAAGTTACCGTAGACTTTTTCTTAACCGATACCGCCTATGCTTCGGATTTGATAATCCCTGCTACCTCGGTCTTTGAGGAGGAAGATATTGTTTATAGTTCCTGGCACTATTATTTAAGCTATTTACCTAAAATAGTAGAAACTCCTAATGACATGCCTACAGAAGTGGAATTTTGGAATGAGTTAGCGAAGAAAATTGGTCTTAAAAACTTTGAACCAAAAACAGCCCGGGAATTTATCATAGAAGCTTTAGAACCGCTAAAACCTTTAGGGATTACCTTTGAGGTATTAAGAGAAAAGGGTTACATCCGCCACCCTCTGGCGCCGTTTACTTTTAGTGACGGGAAGTTTTTAACCCCTACCGGGAAAATTGAGTTAATGGCCGAGAAAGGACCGGGGCTTTATCAGGCTTATGATTCGCTAACTGCCAAAAAATTTCCTTACCGGCTTTTGACAGTCCATCCTAAAGATTATTTACATTCTCAATTTCATAACCTGGAATCGGCGGAATGGGGAACAAAACCGCGAGTAATCATTCATCCTTCTACCGCTGCCCGCCACAATCTTGATAATCTGGCAGCAGTATGGGTAAAGACCGTTACCGGTGAAATTACCGGTTTGGTAAAGGTGTCCGACCGGGTGCGGCCGGATACGGTGGTGATTGAAGAAGGAAGCTGGGGAATTGACGGCGGCGGGGTAAACGTTTTGACCTGCCAGGTTCGGCCGGATATGGGGGATGGAGTGCCTTTTTTTGATGTACTGTGCAGTATTGAAGCGGTGGAGTGAAAATTTATTTTAATTATTATTAAAATGAATGGTGAGGAAGTTTATGCGAATTCCTATAAGTCTTTATGATTATTATGAGGAATATAAAGAGAAATATAAAAGTAAATCTCAATTAGTAAGAGTCATTTCAGAAAGTTGGTTTAAAGATAATATGTATTGTCCTTTTTGTTCAAATGAAAAAATAAAAAGGTATGATAACAATCACCCTGTTGCTGATTTTTTTTGTAACGATTGTGGCGAAGAATTTCAATTAAAATCTAAGAAAATAACATTAGGAAATATTGTTGTGGATGGTGAATTTAACAAAATGATTCAAGCGATATATTCCTGTTCAGTTCCTAATTTTTTCTTTATGAGTTATAGTCCAATGTTTGATTATATTAATGACTTAATTATTGTACCCAAAGAATTTATTCTTCCCGGAATTATCAAGAAGCGGAGACCATTATCTCAAAGGGCCAGAAGAAGAGGGTGGACTGGTTGTAATATTAGTTTGAAAGATATTCCTTATTTTGGGAAAATATATTTAATAAAAGATAAAAATGTGATTCCTGCAAATCATGTACGAATGAATATCCAAAAAATTAGTTATTACAGAAAAATTAAAAATGTTGAAAAAAGGGGCTGGTTAGTTGACATATTAAATATACTAATGAAAATCAATAAAAAAGTTTTTACCTTAAAAGATGTTTATGCATATATTCCTTATTTAAAAGTTTTACATCCTCAAAATAATAATATTGAAGCTAAGATTAGGCAACAATTACAAATACTAAGAAACAACAATGTAATTGAGTTTTTAGGAAAGGGGGTTTACCGGAAACTATGAATATGTTTTGTAAACGATGAGAGGATATTTTTCAACCAGTTTCTGAAAATTAAAATAAAAGCCTTGCATATTTCCTAAAAAAGGGTATAAAATATAATTAAAATTTTGGTTTTTTGGGGGTATAAAATTGGGTCTTACCAAACGCAAGGAACAGTTTTTAGCCAAATTAAGAGAGCTTTACGATAAGCTAAAATTTCCGGTATCGTACCAAATTTTAGCGGAAGAGATGAGGGTTAGCCGCTGGACCGCGTACGATATGTTAAGGGCTTTAGAAAAGGAAGGACTGGTAATCAGGGAGTATCTTTTGGAAAAAGGTAAATCCGCGCCGGGACGCTCAGCGGTGGGCTTTATTCCCAAAATAAAGCAAAAAATGGTACCTAAAGATATAGAAAAGGAGCTTTTAAGAAAGATTCGCGAAGTTAAAACCAAAAGCCTTTCCGGTGTTTTAAAGAAAATGAAGGAAGAGCTGGCTTCAGAAAGTACTCCTTTTGTCTACTGTTCAACTTTTTTGGCATATTTAACGGTTGTGCTTCATAAAGTAAATATTAAGGAACTTGCCCGTTTTCCGCAGATCTGGCCTCAAAAGCCTATTGAGTTTCAATTAAAACAGCTTCCGGGGTTTATATTGGGGCTTTTACACATAAACGAACGGGGACAGAAAGAAATTGGAAAGCTCAAAAAGAGCCTCGGCAAATTTACTGCTTGTATTGAAAACTTAGCTTTAGAAGAGGCAAAAACACTGCTTTTACTCCTTGAAGCTTTTCACCGGGAGGTGAGAACCTAAATTTTTTTTCACGGAAATTTTGGATTTTTGGGTATAAAAATTAATTTTTGGAGGTGGGGGTATGGCACTTAAGGTTAATGTAGAGTTTGCCAAAAAGTTTGTAGCCGAAAAACTTTTAAATGAGCTTCTTAAATACTTAGAGAAAGACCCGGAAAAAAATATCTTAAATATTTTAAAACTTTTACACAAAATTGCCCGGGAAGAAAACCATAAAGCTTATATTAACTACCTAATTGAGAGCTATGAAAAATTCCCTGCGGTTAAAGAACAGTTCCGCCGCTTCTTTAGCGAAACAAATCCCCAAATCTTATCCAAGCTTGCTTATAATACCATTATAAATGGCGTGTTGTTTGGTATTCCCAGGCAAAAGCAGTATAAAGCTGAGACCGGCGTTCACGTTCCCTTTACCATCCTGGTGGATCCGACTTCGCGGTGCAATCTTGGCTGTACCGGTTGCTGGGCAGGAAAATATCAAAAAGGTCCGGAGCTTTCCTTTGAACGGTTGGATCGGTTATTTAATGAAGCCAAAGAGCTGGGAATTTACTTTATTGTCTTATCCGGTGGCGAACCTTTAATGTACGAGCGCCTCTTTGAACTCTTTGAAAAGCATAACGACATGGCGTTTATGGCTTATACCAACGGAACCTTGATAGACGAAGCGATGGCCGATAAAATAGCCAAGGTAGGTAACTTCTCTCCCGCTATCAGTATTGAAGGGTTTGAGGAGCGGACCGATGCCCGGCGGGGCAAAGGGGTATTTGCCAAGATTACCCGGGCTATGGATTTACTGCGCGAACGGGGAGTATATTTTGGAGCTTCGGTAACGGTAACCCGGGAAAATTACCTGGAGCTTACATCCGATGAGTTTATCGATTTCCTGGTGGAAAAAGGAGTTAAGTATATCTGGTCTTTCCATTATGTACCGGTAGGTAAAAATCCCGATACTTCCTTGATGCTGACCCCTGAAGAGCGGCTTTATTTGGCTCAAAGAATCCCGGTTTTGCGGATTACCAAACCAATTATGATTGCCGATTTCTGGAATGACGGCCATATTACCCATGGTTGTATTGCCGGGGGTAGAAGTTACTTTCACATTAATGCTAAAGGTGAGGTAGAGCCCTGTGCTTTTGTTCATTTTGCTGTAGATAATATTAATGAGAAACCTTTAAAAGAAGTTTTAAAGAATCCGCTGTTTACAGCTTACCAAAAACGCCAGCCCTTCTCGGAAAACTACTTTGCTCCGTGTCCAATTATTGATGTTCCTCAGGCCTTAAGAGATATCGTTGCCGAAAGTAATGCTTACCCAACTCACGAAGGAGCAGACGATGTTTTAACGGGAGCTACGGCGGAATTTTTGGACAAACGAGCCGCTGAATGGGATAAGGTATCCCGGGTACTTAACGAATATAAAAAAGATAGGATTGCCCGGATGAAAATGTAAGCCTTCTGCATTAAGCGGAAGGCTTTACTCTTTTAGACAAATCCGCAGGTGCCAATAATTTTATTGTTTTTTGTATTCAATTCCCCAGCCTGTTACCTGTCTGAATTATAGAAAAAATACTTAATAAATGGTAAAATATTTCCAGTGAATCGCTTAAATTAAAACTTACGGAGGAAGTTTATGGCGTCGTTTTTAGCTTCCCTTTTAACAGGCCTTGCTACCGGGCTTGGATCTTTTTTACTACTTTTTAAAAAAGAGTTTCCTAAAAGCACGATAGGCTTACTTTTAGGCTTTGCTGCCGGTATTATGCTCGCTGCATCTTTTTTTAGTCTTTTACTGCCGGCTTTAGAAACCGGAGGAATTTTTGTAACAGCTTTAGGCTTTTTAACCGGTTCCTTGTTTGTTTATTTTTTGGACCGATTGATCCCGCATTTCCACCCGGCTTTTGGGGAAGAGGGCCCAAAGAGTGATTTAAATAAAATATGGTTATTTATCTTGGCAATCACCATTCATAACTTTCCCGAAGGGATGGCAGTAGGTATTGGCTTTTTAGAAAAGGATATCACCAAAGCCTTAAGTTTAGCTTTAGGAATTGGTCTTCAAAACATTCCAGAAGGGTTATCGGTGGCGGTTAGTCTTGTCGGTTTTTCCTTTTCCACCTGGAAAATAATTGGGATTACAGTATTAACTGGACTGGCGGAGCCGGTAGGGGGGCTTCTGGGATTAGCCTTAGGAAGTATTTCAGCAAGTGTTTTGCCTTTTGCTTTAAGCTTGGCCGCAGGAGCAATGATTTACGTAATTTCCGATGAAATAATTCCCGAAACCCATGCCAAAGGCGGTGAAAGTCTGGCTACTTTTGGGGTTATTTTTGGGTTTTTATTGATGATGGTTTTTGATAATTTAAGCTTCTAAATTTTATTTGAGAAGGGGGTGAAACTGTTGCAAAATTATGAAAAAAATAAAAGTGAGATATTAGAAGAGTACAGACAATTAAGGGCTGAGTTACATAATAATCAGATTATGAGAGTTCAATTGTTAACTTATACTGTTGGAGCGGTGATGGGGATTGTTTCGTTTGTATTAGATAAAATATTAACCAAAAATGATATAGAAATTGGCGAAAAGATGGAATATTTATTATTATCTTCAATGATTATTTATTTAATCATTATAGCCAGTTTGTTGATGATGAGGACTTTTCAACAATCCGTTGAAAGAATTGGAATGTACATAAGGGAATATATTGAGAAAGAGCTTCCTGGCTTAAAATGGGAAACTACGTGGTTTAATATGAAAAAAGATATGGAAAGAAATATGCTTCTAAAAAAGATAATAAATTTTAAGTCTATTGGGTCAAGAGGTTGGGGCCCAATTTACTTTATTTTATCTATAATGCCGGTGCTAACTATTTCTTTTATTATTTTTAAAGAAAAATTACTTGGTCATATGTTTAACAGTTTTTATCATATTGGTTTGTTAATTTTAAATAGTATATTGTTTTTCATTTCTATTTTTTTAACTTTTGACTTAGAAATTCACATAACTAAAGATTGGGAATGGTCAAGTATAAAGATAATACAGGAAAGTGACGCATCAAAATAAAATAGCATGAAATCAAGATTATATAGTAATTAACTGCGCAAAATTACAGGCAGGAAAACCCTAAAATGTGTTGAATAAAATAAAATAAATTAAAAATAAAGGTGGTCAGGAGTTTGAAGAAAAATAAGCTTTGGTTTTATATTATGTTTTTAACATTAGTACTTATTCTTTTAACCCTGCCTGAGGAGCAAAAATTAGGACATGCTTTAAAAATAGTTTATCTTCACGGGGGATTAACTCTGGTTGCTTACCTTTGGTACGGGCTTACCGCAGTTTTAGCTTTTGGTTATGTCTTTACCAGGAAAGATAAGTGGCTTCTAAATGCCCGGGAGTTTTTAATTGTTGCCTTTTGGTTAATGTTATTAGCCACAATAACCGGTACTATAGCGATGAAGATTACCTGGGGAGCGGTATATTTTAAAGAGCCGCGCTTTATAGTTATGGTTTCCATGCTTATCTTAACTGGAATAGCGTTTTTTGCCGAAGCCCTTTACCAAAATCCATTAGTATCGGCTCTTTTTTATGCTTTACCCGGGGTCGGGGGATTTACCTTACGCTTTTTTTCCCAGAGGATAGTTCATCCGCAAAATCCTGTAGGCGAAAGTAACAGTTTTACTTTAAAATTCTGGTTTTTACTGGTATTGTTAAATCTTTTAGCCCTTTCGTTTTACTTTCTCAGACGTTTAATTGTTGAACGCAGATAATCTATTTGAATTATTGACAACAAACTTTTCTAAGGTTAAAATGTATTAACGAAACGCAATGACCGGGACTTTTAAACCAGGGGGCTTCAGACAGGGAGGAAAAGCCGCGATTGAGAGCTTTTCTCTGAATGCCGGTTTAAAGGAACACCCGGGAGGCGGCTTAACTGAAAGGATTAAGTAGGTTAAGACGGTTTGGCCCCGTTACGGCCAAGAGCGGAAGGTTTCTACCTTCAAGCAGGGTGGCACCGCGGGTAATCCCGTCCCTGGGTATTCCAGGGGCGGGTTTTAGTTTATAAAGAAGGGGGTTTAAGATAAATGCTTACCCAGAAACCCAAGGGCACTAACGACCTTTTTCCGCCGGAAGTTTTCCTGTGGGAAGAGATCGAAAGGAAGTTTCGTGAAGTATGTCGGAGGTTTGGCTATCAGGAAATTCGCACCCCGATTTTTGAGCATACGGAGCTTTTTGAGCGGGGAGTCGGGGAAACTACCGATATTGTAGAAAAAGAGATGTATACTTTTTTAGATAAGGCCGGAAGATCAATCACCTTACGGCCCGAGGGAACGGCTGCGGTGATTAGAGCGTATGTCGAAGCCAAAAAGTACGCCGATCCCGGTCCTGCGAAGTATTTTTACATTGGACCGATGTTTCGCTACGATAAACCCCAGGCCGGAAGGCTGCGGCAGTTTCACCAGCTCGGGGTTGAAATCCTGGGTAGCGATGAGCCCATGGTGGATGCGGAAGTAATTTTAATGGCACTGGAGTTTTACCGGGAGATTGGCCTGAATGACGTTGAGCTTCGCTTAAATAGCGTAGGTTGCCCTGAGTGCCGAAAAAGCTTACGGGAGAAACTTATTGAATATTTTGAAGAGCGTAAAGACGAATTATGCGACTTGTGTAAGGCAAGGCTTAACCGAAATCCCTTGAGAATTTTGGATTGCAAAAATGAAAGCTGTCAAAAAATCGCCCAAAATGCTCCCACGCCCTTATCGGAGCTTTGCCCCGATTGCCGGGAGCATTTTACCGAGGTTAGGAAATACCTGGATTTAGCTCAAGTAAAATACGTAATTGACCCCTTTTTAGTAAGGGGGCTTGATTATTATACCAAGACAGCGTTTGAGTTTGTGGTGCCGGAGATAGGTGCCCAAAGCTCCATTGGCGGTGGAGGTCGCTATAACGGTTTAATTCGCGAAATCGGAGGGCCGGATCAGCCGGGAATAGGCTTTGCTCTGGGGGAAGAAAGAACTATCTTGGCTTTAAAAAGAAAAAGCGAAGAGATTTTCGTTCCGGTACCGGACCTTTTTGTTTGCCTTTTGGGGGAAGAAGCCCGCGAGTACGGATTTCCTTTGATTAATGAATTAAGAAGGCTGAACCTCTGGGTAGAAACCGATTATCAGGGGAAAAGCCTGAAGGCTCAATTAAAGGCGGCAAACCGCCTAAAAGCAAAAGCAGCATTAATTATTGGCGAAGAGGAGTTAAAGTCAGGCAGGTTTATTTTAAGAGATTTGGAGACGGGTGAGCAGGTAGAGCTTTCCCGGGATGAACTTATCAAAAAATATGCCAAGGAAAGGGGTAAGGACAATGCTTAAAAGAAGCCATTACTGTGGAGAGTTACGGAAAGAACATGCCGGCCAAAAGGTTATTTTAAACGGCTGGGTACAGAGGAGAAGGGATCATGGCGGTCTTATCTTTGTAGATTTAAGAGATCGTTCGGGAATCGTGCAGGTGGTTTTTTCTCCTGACGTGGAGTTGGAGGCTTTCCGGGTAGCGGAAGTGGTAAGAAACGAGTATGTTTTAGCCATAGAGGGAACGGTGAGACTGCGGCCGGAAGGTACCGAAAACCCCAACCTCTTAACCGGAGAAGTGGAAGTTTATGCCAGCAAAGTCGAAGTTTTAAATAAAGCAAAAACTCCGCCCTTTTACATTGAAGACGGGATTGATGTGGATGAACAGGTGCGGCTTCGTTACCGTTATTTGGACTTACGGCGCCCCGAAATGCAGCGGGCCCTTGAACTTCGTCACAAAGCGGCGAAAGCGGTTCGGGACTTTTTGGACCGGCATGGCTTCTGGGAAATTGAAACGCCGATGCTGACCAAAAGTACCCCCGAAGGGGCCAGGGATTTTTTGGTGCCAAGTCGGTTGAATCCGGGTAAATTTTATGCGTTACCCCAATCCCCGCAAATTTTCAAGCAAATCTTAATGGTTGCCGGGATGGAACGGTACTTCCAGATTGTTCGTTGCTTCAGGGATGAAGATTTGAGGGCGGACCGGCAGCCGGAGTTTACCCAGATCGATATTGAAATGTCGTTCATTGACCGGGAAGACATCATGAGTTTAATGGAAGAAATGATAGCTTACGTGTTTAAAGAAACCCTTGGGGTAGAGATCAAAACTCCTTTTAAGCGGATTTCCTACCAGGAAGCAATGCTAAAATACGGTACCGATAAGCCGGATTTACGCTTTGGACTGGAAATTACCGATGTTACAGAACTGGTGAAAGATGTGGAGTTTAAAGTGTTTCAAACGGTTGCTCAGGCTGGCGGGGTAATCCGCGGTTTAAACGCCAAAGGGTGTGCGGGATTTAGCCGCAAAGACTTAGATGACCTTACGAAGTTTGTGGGTAACTTTGGTGCCAAAGGTCTTGCCTATTTAATCTTAACTCCCGAGGAAGTAAAATCACCAATAGCCAAGTTTTTTAAAGAAGAAGAGTTAAAAGCGGTGATTTCAGCTTTACAGGGCGAACCCGGTGACATTTTATTCTTTGTAGCGGATAAACCGGAAGTGGCTGCTCAAGCTTTGGGTAATTTACGGTTGCATTTAGCTCAAAGACTTGGGCTAATTCCCGAAAAGGAGTTTAACTTCCTCTGGGTGATAGACTTCCCCCTTTTAGAATATGATAATGAAGAGAAGCGGTTTGTAGCGATGCACCATCCTTTTACGGCACCGATGGATGAAGATTTACCACTGATGGATGAAAAACCATTACTGGTTCGGGCGAAAGCTTATGATATGGTCTTAAACGGGGTGGAAATCGGAGGCGGGAGTATCCGGATTCACCGCCGGGATATCCAGGAAAAGATGTTTAAACTAATTGGCCTTTCGGAGGAAGAGGCCAAAGAAAAATTTGGCTTTATGTTAGAAGCGTTTGAATACGGCACACCTCCCCACGGTGGTATTGCCTTTGGCTTTGACCGGCTGGTAATGCTGATGGCCGGAAGAGATTCCATCCGGGATGTTATCGCTTTCCCCAAAACCCAAAGTGCTACCGACTTAATGGTGGGTGCGCCCGATGTTGTTGAACGCCGGCAGCTTAAGGAACTGCATATTAAAGTTGATTTGCCGGTTAAAGAGCAGCAGTAATCCAAAAATTAGAGCCTTGAGAGCAGTACGATTTTGTGTTATGATTTAACCAAGAAAACGTACCCTGCTTTGTGCGTAGTCCACCGGGAAGTTCGTATCCAACACTCATACAAAGGGAGTCCGGACTCTGATTGTGGCGTGCATGCCCCGCTTAGGGGAAGCCCAAAGCAATCAGGAGGACACCCACCTGGTAGAGAAGGGGTTCGGAACTTCGTGGATTACGGCAAAGCGGGGTTTTCTTGTGTCAATTTATGCTGCGAGGGGTTGCTATGCACCGGTTTTCCCGAACGGAAATTTTAATAGGTAGCGAAGGGCTTAAAGTTTTACATAGAAGCCGGGTGATGGTTTTTGGGCTGGGAGGGGTTGGTTCTCCAGCCGCTGAGGCTTTAGCCCGAACGGGGGTAGGCTCCATGGTTTTGGTGGATTTCGACCGGGTAAGCCTTACCAATATCAACCGTCAGCTTCCAGCGCTGGAGTCAACGGTGGGGCTCTTAAAGGCGGAGGTTTTGGCTAAGAGAATCCGGGAAATTAATCCTGAAGCGGAGGTAATAACCGTAACGGAAAAGTTAACACCGGAAAATACCGAGAAATTTTTCCGGTACAATCCTGACTATGTAGTAGATGCTATCGATACGTTAAAAAATAAAATTGCGTTAATTACCTACATGTATCGAAAATGTATACCTTTTATTTCGGTCATGGGAGCCGGTAATCGGTTTGACCCGACAAGATTTAAAGTTGCCGATATTTCCAGAACCCATACCTGTCCTCTAACAAGGCGGGTTCGGCAGGCACTTAAAAAAGAAGGGATTTATCGGGGAGTAAAAGTTGTATTTTCAGAAGAACCGCCGGTGCTGGAAAGAGGTACCAGTGATGAGCCGTTGCCGGCGGAGAAAAAGCACATTCCGGGAAGCGTTATGTTTGTAACTGCTACTGCTGGATTAATTGCTGCCGGGGAGGCGGTAAAAGACCTTTTGCTAAGGCATAAGATTTTGTAATAGACCTCAACTTTTTGCTTTAATTGACAATAAAATATTTAGAGGAGTATAATTTATAAGTGGGGTTCATATATACCGGGGGGAAAGGAGCGGTATAATGGGTATTATAACCTTAACCGATGAAAATTTTGAAACCGAAGCACTTAAAAGAGAAGGACTTATAATTGTTGATTTTTGGGCCGAATGGTGTGGTCCCTGCCGGATGATTGCACCGATTTTAGAAGAGATTGCTCAGGAATATGAAGGTAAATTAACCGTTGGGAAACTCGATGTCGATAGCAATCCGGAAACACCAAGACGTTACGGGATTATGAGTATTCCGACTCTTCTTTTTATTAAAAATGGGGAAGAAGTGGGAAGATCGGTAGGGTTTAAGCATAAAAACGAATTAATGAAGATTATCATAAAAAACCTGTAATGAACGGTTAAAGTGCGCTTTGTTTTAAAAAAGCGCATTTTTTTATTTTGCGGTCGGAAGGGGAGTTTTATGGATTTGTGGGATACTGCCAAAAATAGATTGAATAAGGAAGCTCCTTTAGCCTATCGCATGAGGCCGAGGAGTTTGGACGAGTTTGTAGGCCAGGAGCATATCTTGGGTGAAGGTAAGCTGTTAAGACGGGCAATTTTAAGTGACCGGCTTGGTTCTTTAATTTTTTACGGTCCCCCCGGAACGGGTAAAACTACCTTAGCAAAAATTATTGCTTCTACCACCAAAAGCGGCTTTGAAAGTATAAATGCGGTGACTTCGGGGGTTGGGGAAATAAGAGAAGTAATAAAAAAAGCGAAGGAGCGGGAAAAATATTATGGCGAAAGAACTGTTTTGTTTATTGATGAAATCCACCGCTTTAATAAAGCCCAGCAAGATGCGTTATTACCCGAAGTGGAAGCTGGAACCATAGTGTTAATTGGGGCAACCACCGAAAATCCGTATTTTGAAGTAAACGCCCCCCTTTTATCCCGTTCCCGGATTTTTGAGTTTAAACCATTAGAGCCGGAACATATCCGGGAAATTGTGAGAAGAGCCCTTGTGGATAAGGAACGGGGGCTTGGCGAGTATAAGGTGGAAATTACTGAAGAGGCCCTTGACCATTTAGTTACCATGGCGGCGGGAGATGCCCGGGCGGCGTTAAACGGTATTGAACTTGCGGTTTTAACTACCCCTCCCGATGAGGACGGAGTGCGGAAAATTACCGTTGAAATTATCGAGCAATCGATGCAGAAAAAAGCTATCGTTTACGATAAAGAAGGGGATAATCACTACGATACGATCTCAGCCTTTATTAAAAGTTTGCGCGGTTCTGACCCGGATGCGGCGGTGTATTACTTGGCCCGGATGCTGGAAGCCGGTGAAGATCCGCGATTTATTGCCCGAAGATTAATTGTCCATGCGGCGGAAGATGTGGGGCTTGCCGATCCCATGGCTTTAAATGTGGCGGTAGCGGCTTTTCACGCTTTAGAATTTGTGGGAATGCCCGAAGCAAGATTACCGCTGGCGGAAGCTGCTATTTATATTGCCTGTGCGCCAAAATCCAATGCGGTAATAAAGGCTATTGACAGGGCACTTTCGGTGGTAAGGAAAGGGGAAAATGGCCCAATTCCCCAGCATTTAAGGGATGCCCATTATGCCGGAGCTAAAGAATTGGGAAGAGGGAAAGGTTATAAGTACCCTCACGATTACCCGGGGCACTTTGTCCTTGAAGATTATCTACCGGAGAATTTAAAAGGTCAGCGTTTCTACGAGCCTTCCGATTCGGGTAAGGAAGCCCAGATAAAACAGCGGTTGATGGAATTGTGGGGAAAAGTAAAAAACTTTACTAAATAAATCGGAATTCTTGACATCTGTTTAAGTAAGTGCTAAGATGTTTTTGAAAGTAAAGTAATTTACTCGGAATTGGTGGTGAACCATGCGACTTTCAACCCGGGGACATTATGGCCTAAAGGCAATTTATGATTTAGCTTTACATTATGGGGAAGGGCCGGTTCCTATTTCAGAGATTGCGCGACGTCAGATGATTTCTGAGCCTTATTTAGAGCAGCTTTTTTCGGTACTGCGGAAAGCCGGCCTAATTAAAAGTGTGCGGGGGGCTCAGGGAGGTTACCTTTTAAATCGCCTTCCCGAAGAAATTACCGTGGGGGAAATTGTGAGAGTCCTGGAAGGGCCCATCGCACCGGTGGAATGCGTTTCCGAAAATGTGAAAGAAGCTTGTGACCAGGCGGATGCTTGCATTTCGCGCGTGGTTTGGGCCAAAGTGCGGGATGCTTTAAATAAAGTACTGGATTCCATAACTTTAAAAGACATGATTGAAGAAGCCAAAAAAAATCAAAACCAAAATTTAATGTATTATATTTAATCTCAGTTAGGGGGATTTATCTATGGAACGAATTTACCTGGATCACGGGGCTACTACTCCTTTAGCCCGGGAAGTATTGGAGGAAATGATGCCCTATTTAACCGAGAAGTTTGGCAATCCCTCCAGCATTCATGCTTTTGGACGGGAAGCACGAAAGGCTATCGAGGATGCCCGGGAGAAAGTCGCCAAGGCGATAAACGCTTCCGATCCCGGAGAAATAGTGTTTACCGGAGGGGGAACGGAAGCGGATAACTTAGCAATTAAGGGTATTGCCCGGGCTTATAAACATAAAGGAAATCACATCATAACTTCGGCAGTAGAACATCATGCGGTTCTGGATGCGTGTTTGGCTTTACAAAAGGAAGGATTTGAAGTAACCGTTTTACCGGTAGACGAATACGGAATGGTATCGGTGGAAGATGTAAAAAAAGCTATTACTGACAAAACAATTCTGATTACCATTATGCATGCCAATAACGAAGTTGGTACCATTCAACCGATTGCCGAAATAGGAGAAATTGCCAGGGAAAAGGGGATTTACTTTCATACCGATGCTGTCCAAACGGTTGGTAAGATACCGGTGGATGTAAAAGAGTTAAAAGTTGATTTATTATCCCTTTCGGCCCACAAAATCTACGGACCCAAAGGGGTAGGGGCTTTATACGTAAGAAAAGGATTAAAGCTTGAGCCCCTCGCCAATGGCGGAGGCCAGGAGAGAAAACGGCGCCCCGGAACCGAAAACGTAGCGGGCATTGTTGGCCTTGGAAAAGCAATTGAGCTTGCTGTTGCCGAAATGCCGGAGGAATCGGCAAGATTAACAAAATTACGGGACAAGCTCATTAAGGGAGTTTTGGATAAGATTCCCTATGTCCGGTTAAACGGGCATCCTACCAAGAGACTTCCCCATAATGCTAATTTCAGCGTGGAGTTTGTGGAAGGAGAGTCAATGCTTTTAATGCTGGATATGAAAGGAATTGCCGCTTCCAGCGGTTCCGCCTGTACCTCCGGGTCCCTGGATCCATCCCATGTTTTGCTGGCCATGGGAATTCCCCATGAAGTGGCCCATGGTTCGTTGAGGCTTACCTTAGGTAAAGCCAATACCGAAGAACAAATTGATTATGTGCTGGAGGTTCTTCCGGGAATTGTAGAAAGATTGCGGGAGATGTCCCCGCTTTATAACCAAAAAATTTTGGGGGGAGAATAATTATGATGTATAGCGAAAAAGTAATGGATCATTTCACCAATCCGCGGAATGTGGGGGAGATCCCCGATGCGGATGGGGTCGGGGAAGTAGGTAATCCTTCCTGCGGCGACATTATGCGGATTTACATTAAGGTAGATGGGGATAAAATAACTGACGTCAAGTTTAAGACCTTTGGCTGCGGGGCAGCTATCGCTACCAGTTCTATGGTGACCGAGATGGTTAAAGGAAAAACTATTGAAGAAGCGATGAAAATTACCAACAAAGCTGTAGCCGATGCCTTGGATGGGCTACCTCCGCAAAAAATGCACTGTTCCAATTTAGCTGCCGATGCCTTAAAAGTTGCAATTGAAGATTATTTAAAGAAAAAAGGGCAAAAATAAGAAAGCGGTAGATTACCGCTTTCTTTTCTTGGGAAGGAGTGGACGTTATAGGTAGAAAAAAAGTACTGGTGGCCATGAGCGGAGGAGTTGACAGCTCCGTTACCGCAGCTTTGTTGCTCGAGCAGGGGTATGAAGTAGTAGGGGTTACCATGCAAATCTGGGACCCCAAAATTGAGGTTGTCGGAGAAGAATACGTGGGCTGTTGCTCAATTTATGCGGTTAATGATGCCCGTCGGGTAGCAGACCGACTGGGGATACCTTATTATGTCTTGAATTTCCGGGAATTGTTTGAACGGAAAGTAATAGACTACTTTACCGAAGAATACCTGCGGGGGCGCACTCCTAATCCCTGTATTGCCTGTAATCGCTATATTAAATTTGATGCTTTGTTAAAAAAAGCCTTAAGCCTTGGGATGGATTACATGGCCACCGGTCATTATGCCCGGGTAGTTTACAAGAAAGATATAGGTAAATACGGACTATTTCGCGGTGTAGACCGGAAAAAAGATCAGACCTATGTTTTATACAATCTTACCCAGGAAATGTTAAAAAGGTTATTACTCCCGCTCGGGGAATATACTAAGGAACAGGTGCGGGAGCTTGCCCGGAAGTACAACTTAGTAACGGCAGATAAACCGGAAAGTCAGGAAATTTGCTTTGTACCGGATAACGACTACCGCAAGTTTCTCAAAGAGCGCCGGGGAGAAGATATTAAACCGGGTAATTTTGTGGATGTAAACGGGCGAGTTTTAGGTCAGCACCAGGGTTACCCCTACTACACTATTGGCCAGCGCAAAGGGCTGGGCCTGGCTTTAGGAAAACCGTATTATGTGGTTGATATTAGACCGGAAACCAACGAAGTGGTTGTCGGGGAAGCAGCGGAGATTTTCAGCCCGGGCTTGGTTGCTTCGGATTTAAACTTCCTCTGGTTTGATGAAATACCGGAAAGGTTTGAAGCCCAAGCTCAAATTCGGTATAATGCCAAACCGCAGCCGGCGGTGGTCGAGCGTATAGGGGAAAACCAGGTAAGGGTAACCTTTAATGAACCCCAGCGGGCAATTACTCCCGGACAGGCAGTGGTATTTTACCGGGGTGATGAACTTTTAGGCGGGGGAACAATAGAAAAGCGCTTATAGCGGGCAATATTTTTAGCCCGCTTTTTTCTTTAATAGCCGGTGTTTAAAATGCTATAATAGAAAAAAATAATTTAAGGAGATAACTATGGAATTTACCAGGATTGCTTTGGTGGTTTTTTTAACCTTAATTATCCATCTGATAGATACCTTGTCGTTTGCGGCCCGGATAGCGGGAATTAAAACTAAAAAATTAGCTTTAGCGGGTTCGGTTTTTAATATTATTGTCCTGGTGTCGAGAACTTCGAATATGATTCAAGCACCCCTTTTGGGTAGCATCGTGGAAATTGCTTTGCTTAAACATGATTTGGCCGGGTTGGAAATGGTTTTTCGCTGGGTACTCCTTGGAGCAACCGCCGGAACCTTGATTGGGGCAGTATTAATACCTACCTTTATAAATTTTTTTACTATAGCTTTAAATAAATTGGATGAAGTTGGTTCCGTTCCCAGGCTAATAATTGTGACTTTGCGGCAGCGGAAAACCCAGGCTATAAAGGAAAATATTCGGGGTGTTCCTCTTCAATCGGTAAAAAATCTTGCCCGGGAGCGAATGCCGTATAAAATCCTTTTATTAAACCTTATCATAACCGGTATTTATACCACCGGTGTTTTATCGGCAATGTATGCCGGAGTTTTAAACCCGGAGTACCGCTTAACTGCCAGTCAGCTCTCCGGTATTATCAACGGTTTTGCCACGATAGTTCTGGTTTTACTGGTTGACCCGTATTCGGCAATGGTAACCGATAGGGTATTAAATGGGTCTTTACCGATGGATTCGCTGAACCGGCTTGTGCTGGCTTTATTAATAAGCAAATTTTTAGGAACTCTTTTAAGCCAGGCCCTGTTAATTCCCGCCGCCTGGATTATCCTGTATTTCACCCGGCTGATTATTTAATTTTTCCTATAACATTTTTCTATATCTTTAAGCCGGCTAAAAAAGCCGGTTTAAATTTTTTGCCAAAAGTTGCAGGATAATGTTAAGTTATGGCGAAATGTATAAGTAAGGATTATAGCACAATAAATGTAATTTATTATAAGAGGAATTGAGTCCTTTATCCGAAAGGATGAAAAACATGACTGCTCTTAAAGATCAACTTATCCGGATGGTGAAAGAACTTTCCGAAGAAAAGCTTTCAGCGCTGGAGAGATATTTAACGGCCCTTGAAAGGGGGGTAAATCTGTTAGAAAAGCTTTATTTATATGAAAAGATTATTGATTCCTTACCCGATGCTACTTTAGCGATTGATAAATATGGGCGGGTGATTGTCTGGAACCAGGCGATGGAAGAAATGACCGGGGTCAAGAAAGAAGAGATTTTGGGAAAAGGCGACTACATATATGCCGAGCCGTTTTTTGGGAAAAGAAAGCCTATTTGCGTAGACCTGGTGCTTGGCAATTATGGTGAAATTGGTATAAATGGTTATGAAAAATTAGAAAAAAAAGGTAGGGTGATTGTCGGTGAAGGGGTGGCGCCAAATGCTTATGGAGGAAAGGGAGCCTGTTACTGGACTTTGGCGGCTCCCATTGAGGATGATGAAGGCAATTTGTTAGGGGCCGTCCAGTGTGTTCGGGACGTAACCGAAAAGAAAATTATGGAAAATGAATTAAAATATTGCAGTACCAGAGATGTGTTAACTGGTCTTTATAATCGAGCATTTTTTGAAGAAGAAGTAAAACGGATGGAAAAAGGTCGGGAATACCCTATAAGTGTCTTGATTTGTGATTTAGATAACTTAAAAGCGGTAAATGATATGTTTGGTCATGATAAGGGAGACTTATTATTAAAAAGGGTTTCTGAAGTATTGAGAAATGGAGTAAGACAATCGGATGTAGTAGCTCGAATTGGTGGCGATGAATTTGGCATTCTTTTGCCCGGTACTTCAAGAGAAGCGGCTGAGGAAATTGCCGGCAGAATCCTGGAAAAGATAGGGGAGTATAATAAGCTTCACCCCGATTTACCCCTTAGTTTATCTATAGGCGTCTCAACCGCTTCACAACCGGGGGCTTCCCTCTGGGAAACTTTGCGGGAAGCGGACGATGCGATGTATCGAAATAAACTTGCCAGTGGTAATGATGCACGGGTGGCGCTGGTTAAAGCTCTAAAAACCGCTTTAATGGAAAGGGATTTTCACAATACCGAACGGATGAAAAAAGTTGCTCTTACATTTGGTGCAGCTTTAAAATTACCCCGGGAGGAGCTGGATAAGCTTGTCCTTCTGGTGGAGATGCATGATATAGGCAAACTGGGGGTTCCGGAAAATGTTTTAAATAAGCCTGAGCCCTTATCGCCTGAGGAAAGGCGGATTATTGAGCGCCATCCAGAGATTGGTTACCGAATTGCTTTGACTTCGGGGGAACTTTCAGCTATAGCCCCCCTTATTTTACAACACCATGAACGCTGGGATGGGAAAGGTTATCCCCAGGGGTTAAGGGGCGAAGAAATTGCGTACCTGAGTCGTATTATGGCAATTATTGATGCTTATGATGCGATGTTATCCCAGCGGCCTTATAGACTACCGCTTGCGCGCAAAGAAGTATTAAAGGAACTTTTAAAAGGTTCCGGCACTCAATTTGATCCGGACCTGGTTAAAGTGTTTGTAAGCTTGGTTTTAAAGGAAGAGGATGTTTTTGAAGAGCGCAATGTAAAAGGTGAAGTTAGTTGATAAGGGGGGCAAAATGTGAAAAAAATAATTAATCTTGAGGCAGGAAAATTATTTTAAATGTCGAATATTTTTGTTGAAAAGACCTACCAGAAGGTAGGTGGTTAAAAGTTTTTTAAGGCAATTAAATAGGATGAAAAAAGCCGCGAAGCTGGCTGCTGAAGCAGCCCTTTAGCGGCTTTTTTATTTAGCAAAAATAGGAGGGATCGTTGGTGTGTAGAGTAGTTACTGACTGGGAACGGGTGGTGGAATTCCACGGGCATGTCTGCCCGGGACTGGCCATTGGCTACCGGGCGGCTAAATTAGCTTTGGAACGATTTTTGGAGAAAGGCGGGAATTTGGACGATTTATACGTCATTACCGAAAATGATGCCTGTGGTGTGGATGCCATTCAGGTGTTGACCGGATGTACATTTGGCAAAGGACGGTTGATTTACAAAGATACCGGCAAAATGGCTTATACCTTTGGCAGTATATCCTGGGGCAAGGGAGAACGCCTGGTGGTACGAGGTGAGCTCTGGCAAAGAAGTTCGGACCAGGAAAAATTATTTAATAAAATTTTAGAGAAAAAAGCTACGGAAGAGGAAAGGAAGCGTTTTTCAGAGCTTCAAAATAAGCGGGCGGAAGAAATTTTAACAATGCCTTCGGACCAGTTATTTAAAATCCAGGAAGTTCCTTTTAAGGTTCGGCCGGTAAGAATTTTCAAAAGCTTAACTTGCAGTAAATGCGGAGAAAGTGTGATGGAGCCTAAAGCCCGGCTTTACCATGGGGAGATAGTTTGTAAAGACTGTTTTATTGATTATAAAGTTTGTGAATAAAGGGGGAGGGTAAAATGCAAAGGGTGCGTAATTTGGGCATTTTTATTTTGATTTTAGCTTTAAGTATAGGGTTAACTTATTTTGGTGTAGGTTCAAAAACGCAAGCGGCTACAAAAAAAGTTACGACCAAGACCATAGTGGTTACTGATTTAGCCGGGCGAAAAATTACCATAAAGCAACCGGTAAAAAGGGTTGTTGCCATAGGACCGGGAGCTTTACGTTTGGTGAGTTATGTGGATGGGGCAGCACGGATTGTTGGGGTTGAGGAAATTGAAAAAAAACCCAACGCTAAACCTTATATCCTGGCGTATCCACAACTTCAAAAATTGCCTACCATTGGCCAGGGAGGACCGGATACCCAGCCGGATCCCGAAAAGATTTTAGCAGTTAAGCCCGATGTGATTTTTGTCGTCCAGCTTTTGGATAAGGCAGGAGCAGACCGGCTCCAGCAGCAAGTTAAAATTCCAGTGGTAGTTTTAGATTACGGTCAAGCAGGGTTTTTTGACGATACAGCTTTAAAATCAATAAATTTAATTGGAAAAATTTTAGGGAAAGAAAAAAGAGCACAGGAAATTCAAAATTACGTCCAAAAAATTAAGAGTGATTTGGCAAAACGTATAGGTAATGCAAAAAGCCCGAAAGTTTATGTTGGGGCGGTAAGTTTTAAAGGAGCCCGGGGCTTTGAAAGTACTCAGGGTTCCCATCCAATTTTAAAAATGGTTAAAGCCCAAAATGTTGCCGATGGCTTGGGGAAACAGGGAGCAATTACCGTTGACCGGGAGCAAATTTTACTCTGGGATCCAGAAGTAATATTTATTGATGCGGGCGGACTTTCCTTGGTAAAAGACGATTATGTTAAAAACAAGAGTTTTTACCAAAGTTTAAGGGCATTTAAAAACAATAAAGTATATGGACTGCTTCCTTACAATTTTTATAACACGAATATTGAAACCGCCTTTGCCAATGCCTACTATGTAGGTAAAGTCCTTTACCCGGCGGCTTTTTCAGCGATTGACCCGGCTAAAAAAGCCGATGAAATTTATAAGTTCTTTTTAGGAAAGCCTTTGTATCAGGAGTTAAAGAAAAAGTTCGGAGGGTTTGGTCCGCTGAATTTTGATTAGTGGGAGAGGAAAATGAGGGGAAAAACCTATCAAAGCTATCTCTGGCAAAAAGTTTTGTTTTTACTGGTTCTTTTAGTAATTTTGAATATAGCGATCGTCTTTGCTCTTAATGCCGGCAGCATGAAACTTGGTTTTTGGGCTGTGGTTAAAGGAATTTTGGGGAAGGGTCCGGACGCCTTAAAAACGGTTATCTGGGAAATTCGCCTGCCGCGGGTAGCGGGAGCGGTTTTGGCCGGTATAGGACTTGGCCTTGCCGGAAACGTGCAGCAAGTTCTCTTAAAAAATCCTTTAGCGTCTCCCTTTACCCTCGGGATCTCCCAGGCGGCCGCTTTTGGGGCCGCCTTTTCCATCATTGTTTTAGGTGCGGGAAGTTACCAGACGGGAGCGGAAGCTAAAATATACTATGCTAATCGGTACTTGGTGAGCTTGACGGCTTTTATCTTTGCCCTCCTTACATCCCTTATAGTTTTGTGGTTGGGAAAAGTGAAAAAACTTGCCCCGGAAGCCATTGCGCTGGCGGGGGTAGCCATCGGTTCCCTTTGGGCTTCTGGAACCACTTTGCTTCAGTATTTTGCCGATGAGTTAAAGCTTGCGGCGGTGGTTTTTTGGAGTTTTGGGGATTTGGGCCGCCTGGGGCTGGAAGAAGTAAGGTTACTGGGAGTAGTGATAAGTTTAGCTTTTATTTACTTTTACTTAAACCGCTGGAATTATAATACTCTAATAACCGGTGAAGAAGGAGCAAGGAGTTTGGGCGTTGATCCCAATAAAATTCGTTTCTGGGGAATGCTGATTTCTTCTGGCATTGCAGCAGTGATAACTTCCTTTTGTGGCATCATCGGCTTTATTGGACTTTTAGCTCCCCACATGGTGCGACGGGTCATTGGCAATGACCAGCGGTTTTTACTGCCCGGAGCAGCTTTATTGGGCGGGGTTTTACTGCTATTAGCGGACACCTTTGCCCGCACGGTAATTTCCCCGGTGATTTTACCGGTGGGTGCGGTAACTTCCTTTTTGGGAGCACCTTTGTTTTTATACCTCTTACTTCGGGGAAAATAAGTTAAAAGGGGGAGGCGAATGCTTTTAGAGGTAGCTGGTGTATCTTTTAATTATCCTGGCAAAGCAGTGCTTAATAATGTAAGCTTTAAAGTTGCTGAAGGGGAAATATTAGCGATCTTGGGCAATAACGGTGCAGGTAAATCAACTTTATTAAAATGTTTAAGCCGTAACCTTAAAATTAAAAAAGGGGCTGTGTATTTGGAAGGCCAGGAGATATTTCGAACCAATCTTCGGTGGTTTGCAGGTAAAGTGGGATATATGGCTCAGCGCCAGGAGGTAAGCCGCTTGACCGTGTTTGATGCAGTTTTGGTGGGGAGGAGGCCTCATATCCGGCTCGATGCAACGCAAAAAGATCTGGAAGTGGTGGAAGAGGTTTTAAAGATTTTGGAAATGGAAGAGTTTGCTTTACGTTTTCTTGATGAGTTAAGCGGCGGTGAGTTACAAAAAGTGGCAGTGGCCAGGCTTTTAGCCCAGGAACCGAAACTTCTTCTTTTAGATGAACCGACCAGCAATTTGGATCTAAGACATCAGTATGAAATCCTGAAACTTTTAAAAAAGTTTGCCCGGGAACGGAAGATGACCGTAATAGCCATTCTCCACGACCTTAATCAAGCGTTACGCTTTGCCGATAAATTTTTACTGATAAAAGATGGCGAAATTGTGGCCTTTGGTGATGAAAAAGTATTGAGTACGGAAAACATTTACAAAGTTTATGGTATTAAAGCTTTAGTCTACAAAATTAATAATGTTCCGGTGGTAATCCCGCAGGAGTTATTGATTGATGCCGGCTAAAACGCCGGTTTTATTTGTGCCTTTTTTCCGCGAGGATTAGAGGAATTTTAAAAACCGGGACGAATTTATAAAAAATAACCAAAAAGCTGGAGATGACAGCCGTGGGTCCAAAATTAAAGGGGATTTTGTTGCTTATTGTTTTAGGATTAGGAATTTTGTCATTTATTTATAGAGATGGTGCTATTTATAAATATCTTTACTTAACTGTAAAAGCCCAGTTTTCGCCCCGGGTGCGGGTAGAAAAGGTGATACTTAAACACGACCAGGATGGCGATGGGATTTATGACTTGGATGATATAGTTCAGGGAGCCCGGAAAGATGTGGCCAATAAGCCCCGTTACCGGAGCGCTTATTATGCAGGAGGCTATCCTCCGGATAACGAGGGGGTCTGCACCGATGTCATTTGGCGGGCGTTTAAAAATGCAGGTTATAATTTAAAGGCGATGGTCGATGAAGATATTAAAAATAATCTTGAGGCTTATCCCCGGGTAGGGGGAAAACCCGATCCCAACATTGATTTTCGCCGGGTGCCCAATTTAGATGTGTTTTTTCGCCGTCATGCCCAGATTTTAACTACCAAACTTATCCCCGGAGATCCGGAGAACTTAAAAGAATGGCAGGGGGGAGACATTGTAGTGTTTAAAAATCCCCAGCATATAGCGATTATCTCCGATAAAAGAAGGCGGGATGGGGTGCCTTATATTATCCACAACGCTGGACCCTACACCCGGGAAGCCGATGAACTATTGCTGTGGCTCCCCGGTATTGTCGGGCACTACCGGTTTCCCAGGGTTAAGAGTTAGTATTACCGAGGGGAGTGGTTTATATCATCCGTTTAAAAAATATTTCCAAAGCTTACGGAGGGGGAAAGGTCCGGGCGGTGGATAATTTAAATCTTACGGTACCGCCGGGGGAGATTTTTGGATTTTTAGGCCCCAATGGGGCGGGGAAAACTACCACCATAAAAATTATGACCGGAATTCTGTCGCCGGACACCGGGGAAGTGGAGTTATGTGGGGTTGACCTTTTAAAAGAGCCCCTTCGGGCTAAGAGAAAATTCGGTTATGTGCCGGATACTTCGGAAATTTTCCCCAGGCTTTCCGGCCTTGAATTTTTAAATTTCGTGGCCGATGTGTATGAAGTCCCGGCTAAGCTCAGGGAAGAAAGGATTCGCCCCCTTTTAAAACTTTTTAGCCTGGAAGGGGCGATAAACGATAGAATTGGCAGCTACTCCCACGGGATGAAGCAAAAACTTCTGGTGATTGCTTCGCTGGTCCACGACCCTGACATCTGGATCTTGGATGAGCCGATGACCGGCCTGGATCCGGAGTCGTCTTTTAACTTAAAAAAGCTTATGCAGGATTATGCTGCCCGGGGTAAAACGGTGTTCTTCTCTACCCATATTTTAGAAGTGGCGGAAAAGCTCTGTACTACTTTAGGGATTATTAAAAAAGGGAAATTAATCTTTACCGGAACCATGGAAGATCTAAAAACCCAGAAGCAGGAAGATAAAAGCCTGGAAGAACTTTTCCTGGAGCTGGTGCGGTCATGAGAAAAACTTTGCAGTTAATAAAAGTTTTGCTGGCGGTTCGGCCTTTTTCCTATTATCGGCAAAATCCCAAAGAATTTTTAAAAGCTCTTGGCTTTATCGTCTTGATCCTTTTCTCTCTGTCGGGCCTTTTTTCCATGAACGTTGTTTTTTATAAAAATCTTTTCCAGGCTTTAAAGCCGGTGAATCTTGAATCCACCGTGCTGGCCCTGGGAGCGGTAAATACCGTTTTAATTATCTTAGCTCTGGGAGTAATAGCGATCCTCTCAGGTTATTATTACGATGGAGCGGAGTATCTTTTGGCTTTGCCGTTGAAAGGAAGAGAACTGTTAGGGGCGAAAATACTGGTAAATTATTTTTACCACCTTCCCATAGCCGTACTTTTCTTCGGCATACCTGCCGGGGTTTACGGTTATTTTGGCGGGGAGGGCTTTCTTTACTGGATTACTGCTATTTTTAATTTGTTTCTTTTACCTGTTTTACCCCTGACCTTGGTCTTTGCCTTTTTTGTGTTGATTTTTCGAAGCTTTTCTTTTGCGGGGAAGAAAGATTTTCTGATGTATTTAGGTGGTGTAATTGGCCTTGGGGCAGCGGTACTTATCCAAAAATTTTCCAATACCGTGCAACTGGCCGAGAAAAATCCGGGAGTGCTTGTCGCAAAATTTTCCGACCCCAACCTTATAAACCTGAAGCTTTATAAGATTTACCTTCCGGCCTTGCTTACGGTGAAATCTTTAACCGGAGAGGATGTTACTATAAAAGCTTTTTCCCTGGGGGCTAACATTATTTTTAGCCTTGGCCTTTTAGCTTTAGGCCTTTATACCCTGGGATGGGCTTACGAAAAGAGCTTAAAAGTGGGGGCGGAAGGGGGCGGTGGACGCCGGAGGGTAAAAGGGGAGTTAACTTTTACCCCAAAACCTGTCTTTATTTCAAACCTTTTGCGGGAAATACGGCTTATGAACCGCGAACCGGTTTATTTCTTAAACGGTCCGCTTGTTATTATTATCATACCCTTTGTTTTTGGTATTTCCTTTTATTTTCAGGGAATTGCAGGCTTAAGTGAAATTAAAAAGTTTTTAGGTAACAAAGCTCTTGAGAATTATTTTTTAGCCGGCCTTTTATCCCTTGGGGTCTTTTTGGCTGCGGCCACCAACATCACCTCTACTGCCATCTCCCGGGAGGCCAAAGAGCTTTACTACCTTAAAAGTCTTCCGGTCTCAGAAAAAACCTGGCTTTTAGGGAAGCTGGCCCACGGGTATGTATTTGGGATAATAGCTTCGTTTTTCGCAGTAGCAGGGGCGTATTTTTTGGGTGTTTCGGGATTTAAGGCATGGTTTATTTTACCGGCAGTGCTATTAAGCGCTTTACCGGTTCTGGCAGCCGGGCTTTTACTTGACTTAAAGCGGCCCTATTTAAACTGGGACCACCCGCAAAAAGCTTTTAAGCAAAACCTCAATGCCACGGTAGGAATATTTTTACCTTTTATGCAAATCGGCCTCTATTGGCTTTTTCTCTTGAAATTTAAGCTTTCCTTTTGGCCATGCACCGTGGGTTTTGCCGGACTCTCTTTTCTTATAGGACTTGGAGTGTTATTTTATACCTTAAAGGATGCTCAGAGCAGCTTTTTAAAGCTCGAAGTATAAAGATAGGGACAGTCCCCAAAATTATACTTTAAGTATAAAAATAGGGACTGTCCCCAAAATTATACCAAGAAGGGGGTTTTGTATGTTAATTGGTCTCGTGTCCGACAGCCACGATAATTTAGCCAACGTCCAAAAAGCAGTGGCCTATTTTAAAGAAAAGGGGATTACCACCGTAATCCACGCCGGCGACTGGGTGGCACCTTTTGCGGCCATAGCCCTGAAAAAAGGAATTGGCCGGGAAGGGCGGCTTATTACCGTTTTTGGTAACAACGAAGGGGAGCATTATTACTTCCGGGAAGTGGTGGATAAGCTGGGGATTGAGTACTACCATGAAGCGGGTGAAGTGGAAATTGCCGGGCGAAAAATTGCTGTTTATCACGGAACGAGTGATGTCTTAACCCGGGCACTGGTGGAATGCGGTAAATACGATTTGGTGGTAACCGGCCACACCCACCAGGCTCACATTACGCCAAAGGGCAAAACTTTGCATGTAAATCCCGGGGAACTGGCGGGAGTCTTAACCGGTAAAGCCACCCTAGCGGTAGTGGATTTGGAAAGTATGCAGGCGGAGCTTGTGTCACTGTAGGGACGGTTCTGAGAACCACCATTTTTAATAATTTATGGATAGTCCCCATCTTTACTACTTTAAGTTGATATTTATTCCAAAATTTATTTATTAATTAAAAATACATTATGTTATTAAGTAAACAGCATAAAATGCTACATAATATTACAAAATTCTATATAATATAATAAGATTTTCATGAAAAATTTTCTAAAAAAGGGAGGAAAACAAATGTTTATAAAAAATGATCAAGTTATTTACAGCTTTAAACCTGAAAACAAACCAGTAGCAGAAGTGGAAAATGGTAGTATCATTACCTTTCAAACATGTGACTGTTTTGCTAACCAAATTATAAGTAGTGAGCAATCAATTGATAGCCTGGACTGGAACAGGGTTAATCCTGCAACTGGGCCAGTTTTTATCCGGGGAGCCGAACCGGGGGATAGTTTAAAAGTCAGTATTTTAAAGATTAAATTGGCAAATTCAGGAGTAATGGCAGCTATCCCAGGTTTTGGGGTTTTAGGTAAAAGGGTTGAGAAGGCATCGATTAAAATAATACCTATTAACGAAAATGTAGCCTACTTTAATGATTTGCTATTGACTGTAAAGCCGATGATTGGCGTGATTGGGGTAGCACCAAAGGAAGGCGAATTTCCTTGTGGAACTCCTGGTAAGCATGGAGGGAATCTTGATACAAACTTAGTTTGTGAAGGGAATGAAATTATCTTACCGGTAAATGTACCAGGAGCCCTACTGGCCTTAGGTGATATCCATGCCCGCATGGGAGACGGTGAAGTTTGGGTAACAGGAATTGAAACTGCTGCTGAGGTTACTGTTAAAGTTGAGGTACTCAAAAACTTTAAAGTCTCTGAGCCTGTAATTATTAATGATGATATAGTTGCCTTTTTAGCTTCAGCGGATACTTTAGATGAAGCAGTTGAAAAAGCTACCCAGTATGGAGTAGATGTCCTTACCGATTTAGGATTGGATTTGAATGAAGCCGGGATGCTTTTAAGTGCGGTTGGGGATTTACAAATTTCTCAGGTGGTAGATCCATTAAAAACCGCAAGGCTTGTAATGCCACGGTGGATATTAACCAAATATGGACTGAAAATAGAATAGGATGGAGGTATAGTGAAGATCCAAGAATTAGAAAAATTTGGATATAAACAAGAGTTGAAAAGAGCACTAACGTTAAAAGACCTTATTATTTACGGCCTAATTTTTATGGTACCTATTGCTCTCTGGGGGATTTACGGGGTAGTTGCAGATATTTCCAATGACATGTTGCCTTTAGCCTACCTTATTGGTATGGTAGCAATGGTTTTTACTGAACCCTTACTTTAAGAAGTAGTAAATTAAGCTTTATAAAAAGAGGGTGCTTATTGGCTTTTGTTGTACAGTTAGACAAGTCAGCAAATAATGAATATCAAAATGCTGAAGCCAAATTTGGCTTTACTTTACTGGCTACCCAAAAAACTAAATAAAAAAAATGCAAAACATATAATTCTGTAGGGCGTTTATAAAACTTCCTGCAAAAGCAGGAAAATAGGTTATCATAGCGAAATACAAAAAGGGGACGGAAGAAATTCCGCATCCCCTTTAATTTTTTATAATTTTAGGGGAAGACCTTTCATTAAAAAATGGTGGTTTACAGAACCGTCCCTGGAGGGAGCATTATGCTTACGATGGTGAGGGGGCCGGTGGGGTCCGGAAAAAGCCGGTACTGCCGGGAAGAAATTGTGAAAAATTTAAAAGAAGCACCGCTGGGACCTATGGTGCTGTATATAGTGCCGGAGAGTGCTACCTTTGAAAACGAATATCTTTTAAATACCCGGGACGATATACCCGGGAGTTTTCGCCTGCAGGTGGTAAGTTTTAATCGACTTGCTTTAAATGTTGTACGGGAGTTTAAAGCTCGCCTTAAGAACTCTTCAGAATTTGTTTACCAGATTACTTTAAAAAAGATTTTACAGGAAAATAAGGAAAAACTGCAGATTTTACGAAAAGCAGCGGATAATCCCGGGTTTATTGAAGACCTTTTAAAGTTATTTAAAGAGTTTCGGCGTTACCGGGTAAAACCGGAGAATTTAGAAAAAACGTCTTCTAAAATAGAGGATTGGATGCTGCAGCAAAAATTAAAAGATGTTTACCTGTTATACAAGTTATACTTAGAAAAATTTGGGGAAGAGTATACCAGCGAGGGACTTCTGGAAAAGTTTTTGGAATATGCCCCTAAGAGCAAGTTTTTAGCGGGGGCAAAAGTGTTTATTGACGGTTTTTATACTTTTACTCCCTTAGAGTTAGAAGTTATTAAAACCCTTTTAAAAACCTGCACCGAAGTTACCGTAACTTTGCCTCTGGAATACGATACGGGGGTATTTAAAAGGCTTTATACCGAGGCTTTAAATTTAGGTGTAAAAATAAAAGAAATAAATCTTGAAAAAATTGAGCGCTATCAAGCTGCAGAACTTCTTCACCTGGCCCAGAATTATTACCCGCTTCCCCCCAATCCTTACTCCGGGTCTTCAGAAAATTTAAGTTTAATTGTTGCTGCCAACCCCTTAGAAGAAATGGAAAAAGCGGCCCGGATAATCCGCTATCTTGTCAAATTTAAGAGGTATAAACTTTCCGATATCCTGGTATTAATACCGGAGGATGGTTACTATATTTCCAATATCAAAACTGTTTTTAACGAATACGGTTTGCCGGTATATGTGGATAAAGGCCTTGCTTTTGACCACCACGGACTTTATTTACTGTTAAAAGGAGTGCTCGGGGAGTTTAACCGGGAAGCGGCTATCGATTGTCTAAAATCCGGCCTATTAAATTTAACCGCCGAGGAAGTTTTTTCTCTGGAAAATTACCTTTTAAGCCGGGGATTAGATGGTGAAAAATTAGTTTCCAAAGAGGCCTGGAAGGACACCAATTCATTATACTGGGAAAGCTGGGAGAAAGGTTTTGGGGAAATCATTTCTTTTTCTAAAAAACTACCTTTAATTAACACTTACCGGGAGTTCAGCCAGAGTTTAAAACAGCTCTTATTAAAAATTGGTGTTTCCCGGAGAATTTCCGATGAAAATGGCGAGCGGTTCTGGCAGGCTTTGATGAATTTACTAACCGAGATAGAAGAAGTTTTTGGCGATGAAAGGTTAAATCCCACTACCTTTGCGGAAGAACTTTTAGCGTATCTGGCAAAACTTTCTTTAAAAACCATTCCCAAAGGCTTGGACCAGGTGCGGGCAGGGGGCAGCAAACATTACTGGACCGGTGAAGCCAGGGCAGTAATTATTTTGGGAGCAGTGGAAGGGAAATTTCCCTCACCGCCGGCAGCGGGACTAATTTTTACCGAGGAAGAACGGGCCAGGCTTAAAAAGGTGGGATTGGAACTTTCGCCGCTAATCCGCCAGCGGCTTAAAGAGGATAATTTTCACGTATTTTTAGCGCTGACCCGGGCCCGGGAAAGGGTTTATGTTTCTTATCCCCGGGTAAGTCTTACCGGTGAAAGTTTTACCCCGGCGCTTTTAGTAGACTGGCTAAAGAAAGCTTTTCCCAATTTAAAATCGGAGGAAGGATCTTACGGTAATGAAACCACCCCTCAGGCCTTAACAAGACTTCTTTCCAGAGAAATGGTAAAGGTTAAAAAGAACGGGGAGCTACCTTTTATTGCTCAAGGAGCTTTTAATGCTTTACTGCTAAGTAAGCCGGAGCTAATAACAAAAATAGCCCGGGCTTTTGCCACCGATCCTGGCAAAATAAAGTTAAGTGCCGGTTTTAAGGAATTTCTCCCTTCTAAAACCCTTTCGGTTTCGCGTTTGGAAACTTATTATAGCTGCCCATTAAAATATTTTTTAAAATACCTCATTAAAGCAGAAGAGCGAGAAATTTTTACTCCGGAAGCAACCGAAATTGGTGCTCTTCTTCACGGGGCAGTAGCGGAGATAATAAAAACGGTAAGGGAAAAAGGGCAGAAGCTTTCAACCCTTTTAGCAGAAGATTTAAAAACCTTAGTTTATCAAGCTTTTACCAAAGCCCGGCAAGAATACGGAGAAAAATTCCTGGCCACATACCGGGGAAGGTACTTTTTAAACCGTCTGTATCTTATGTTATTTAAAGCTATTGAAGCTCTTGCTTATTTCGAAGCCTTTACTAAATTTACTCCCTTTGGAGAAGAAATAGCTTTTGGGGAAAAGGAAAGGTTAAAATCCCCGGTTTTTGAGGTCAACGGAGAGAAATATACGTTAGCCGGGAAAATTGACCGGATAGATGTTTATGAGAACGATGGAAAAACCTATCTTAGAATAATTGATTATAAAACCGGCTCGATATCAATAAGCCTTGATGAAGTAGTGGGTGGGATTAACCTTCAGCTTTTAACTTATCTTTTAGTGGCCAGTGAAAATAAGGAACTTTTTGGAGAAAATTTGGTGCCTGCGGGAGCGTTTTATTTTCGCTTTCAAAACCCCATGTTAGATGAGAAGGCAGAGGGTCTCTCCATGGAGGAGTTAAAGGAAGAAGTTTATAAAAATTTTCGCCTGAGTGGTTATGCCTTAAAGGATGAGGAAAGTTTAAAACATTTAGATAGCTTTTATGCCCAGAACAACAAGTTTAAAACGGTAAATTTACGAACTTATAAAGACGGCAGGATTGATAATGCTTTAACCCCGGCGGAACTGGAAGCCCTATTTACCAAAATTAAAAGTCTTATTACCGAAGCTATTTTTAAAATTAGCGCCGGAGAATTTTCGGCAATACCCTATCAATTAAAAGATGCTACCGGCTGCAGGTATTGTTCTTATCTTGAAGTGTGCCGCTTGGAAGAACAGGAAAAACAATACCGGGTAATACCCAGGAAAAAAGATCCCGAAGTGTTGCTGGCGCTTTCAGGGGGAGGTATGGTGGATGAAAAACTGGACAGCTGAACAAATGCGGGCTATTAATTCCAGGGGTAATGCTCTGTTAGTATCGGCTGCTGCGGGAGCCGGGAAAACTTCGGTTTTGGTGGAGCGGGTATTATCCCGGGTATTGACGGATACACCTCCGGTAGACATAGACCGGCTTTTGGTGGTTACCTTTACCGAAGCGGCAGCGGGAGAGATGAAAGAGCGAATTGGGACGGAGCTTTTAAAACGTTTAAATGAAGATCCGGAAAACTTGCGAATTTTAGAACAGTTAGAACTGTTGCCGGTGGCCGATATTTCTACCCTCCATTCCTTTTGTCATAAAATTATCCGGAAATACGGACGGGTGTTTGGGTATGAAACCAAGTTTGCGATTTTAGATGGACCAGGGGAAACGTATCTAAAAAATAAAGTTTTAGACGAAATTTTGGAGGAGAGATACGAAAGAGGGGACCGGGAACTTTTTGCCCTGTTGGAATATTTAAACGATGAAAAAAATGACCGTAACTTAAAGGAGCTAATCCTTAACCTTTACCATTTCTCCCGGTCCAATCCCGAGCCTGAAAAGTGGCTTTTGGACTCATTAAATTTACTTAACGGGGACTGGGAAAGGTTTGAAGATACTTTCTGGTACCGGGAAATAAAAAGTAGTACCGAAATGTGGTTGGAGTATATCATCGAGCTTTTAGGACGGGCTAAAAGTGTAGCGGAAAAGTATGGTCAGGACAGGGCTTTTTCCCTCTTAGAAGAGGATATGGAAAAGGTGCGGGGACTGTATGCGAAACTAAATGAAGGATACGAGGCGGCAAAGCAATACCTAACCCAGGTGAAATTTGGAACCTTTTCCTGGGGAAGGGGAGCTGGGGGCAAGGACGAAGCAAAAGACTTACGGGATAAGGCAAAGGAGCAATTCGAAACCGTAAAAAAACGTTATTTTTCCTGGGAAGCAGGTAGTTTTCGGGAAGAGTTAAGAACTTTAACATCCTATCTTGACCCTTTGGTAAAATTAGTCCGGGAATTTTCCCGGAAATATCAAGAGGAAAAAAGGAAACTTGGCTTTGCGGACTTTTTCGATTTAGAGCACTGGGCTCTTGATATTTTAAAAAGTGGAGTTTTCCGGGAGCTCCGGGAAAAATACGCGGAAGTATTGGTAGATGAGTACCAGGATATAAATGGCCTTCAGGAAGAGATTTTAACTTATGTCTCCAGAGATGGACAAAATCTTTTCATGGTAGGTGATGTAAAGCAAAGCATTTACCGTTTTCGCTGGGCCCGGCCGGAGATTTTTCTAAAGAAATATGAAGATTTTACTGACGAAAAGAAAGTAGAGTTAAGCCAGAACTTCAGAAGCCGCGAGGAAATTATCGAAACTGTAAACTTTATTTTTAAGCAAATCATGAAAAAAAGGGTAGCGGAGCTTTCTTATGATGAAAAAGCTTTTCTTAAAAAGGGGGCAGACTATCTTCCCAATGCTAACTGTTTTGCGGAATTGCATTTAATTGAAGGAAAACCCGAAGAGGAAAATGACTCAAACGGTGAACCCGAGGAAGATCTAACTGCGGTCCACCGGGAAGCCCGGCTGGTAGCGGCAAAAATTTTAAAACTCAAAGAAGAAGGTTTTCAAGTTTTTGACCGCGAAACCAAAAAATTTCGGCCGTTGCAGTACCGGGATATTGTCATTCTTTCCCGTTCCCTCAGCAGCTCCACCAATATCTGGCAGGAAGAATTGACCAGGGCGGGGATACCTGTTTACGTTGAAGGAGCGGGTAACTTTTTAAATTCCAAGGAAATTTTGCTGATGACCAGCTTTTTAAAAGTAATCGATAACCCCTGCCAGGATATTCCTTTGGCGGCGGTGTTATGCTCACCCGTTGCCGGTTTAACCTATGAAGAACTCTGGCAGGTCCGGAAGGAATACCCCGAAGGCCTTCTCTATGATGCTCTTAAAAATAAATCTTCGGGAGGGGATGAGCTTTCGGTAAAAAGCTCAAAGTTTTTAGAACTTTTAGTTGAATTCCAGAAACTATCCCGGCAAATTAGTTTGGCAGAGCTCGTGAATGAAATATACCGTAAAACTAATTTACCGGAGATTTTTGGAGCTTATCCCGGCGGAGAAGTGCGGCAGGCGAACTTAAAATTGTTACATGACCTGGCCGCTGATTTTGCTGAAATTAACGGTGGTGGTATTTATAACTTTCTTACTTTTTTAAGCCAGGCGGCAGAATCCGAGGATTTTTCACCGGCCAAATTAATTGGCGAGGCGGATGATGTGGTCCGGGTAATGTCCGTTCATAAAAGCAAAGGGCTGGAGTTTCCGGTGGTGTTTGTGGTTGGCCTGGGGAAGCGATTTAAGTTTGATTACAGCAACACTGTTTTTCTCCACAGCGACCTTGGTTTCGGGCCTAAATTTTTTGACCCGGAGAAAAGAATCCGGCGCCATTCCATAGCTTCGCAAATCTTGAGTGAGCGAATGCGGCGGGAAACTTTAGCGGAAGAAATGCGGATTTTGTATGTTGCCCTGACCCGGGCCAGAGAAAAGCTTATCATGGTGGGTACGGTGAAAAACTTAGCAAAGAAAATAGCCGGCTGGCAAAGCCAGACCGAGGCTTTGAAAGATACTCTGTCCGATGGCCAGATTGCCAGAGCTGGAAACTTTTTGGACTGGATTGGGCCAGTAGTTTTTAGGGAGGGCAGCGATTTACCTGACTGTCTTAAAGTAGAAGTTCATCCTCAGCAGGAAAAAATTGAGGGAGAGCAATGGGAACTTCCAGAAATGCTAAGGGTTAAGCTCCTGACAAAAACACCTTTTACCGAAGAAACCGATTATACCGGGCAATTTAGAGCAGGCTTAGAGTTTAATTATCCCGGGTTAAAAATTTCTAAGTTTCCTGCGAAGATGAGCGTTTCCGATTTAAAAGAAGTTTTTAGCACCGATGACATTATTTTTTTGGAAGAGGAGGATGAAATATTTTTACCCGGAGCATACTTTGAAGACGGAGCTATATTAGGGATTGTTTACCACGAGTTTTTGCGGCGGATTGATTTTCGAGGTGATTTGTCCGCTGCTGGACTTAAAGCCCAGGGGGAAAGGCTGGTAGCGGAGGGGGTTCTGCCTCCCGAAAGCTTAGAAATGCTTGATTTTACGAAAATTACCCGGATTTTTGCCACACCCTTGGGCCAGAGAATCCTTAGAGCCCGGGAAATTTACCGGGAATTTCCCTTTACCCTGGGAATCAAGGCCGGTGAAATTTATCCGGAGGCTACCGGTTTTTCGGAAAAAATCCTGGTGCGAGGGATAATTGACCTTTTGGCTCTTGAAGAAGATGGGTTTTTTATCGTTGACTGGAAAACCGACCGGAGCACCGGAGATATTTTAAACGAGCGGCTAAAAGAGTACGCAGGTCAGCTTAACCTCTACGCCCGGGCGGTGGAGGAGATTACCGGCAAAAAGGTAAAAGAAAAGTATTTATATTTTATTAATTTAGAGAAGGAAGTTCGGGTGTAACTGTTCGGGTGTAATGTTGGCGTACTTCTGCGTGCCATTAGACGGAGAGGGGTGGGAGATGTGTTCATTAAAACCGAAGATTTAACCAAGGTTTACAAAACCGGGGCAGTGGAAATTCGGGCTTTAGATCGCGTAAGTTTAACTTTTGAAAAAGGAAAAATTTACGCTGTTTTAGGGCCGTCGGGTTCGGGAAAATCCACTTTATTTAACTTAATCGGCGGGATTGACCGGCCCGATGGGGGAAAGATATGGGTGGACGGTGAGGAAATCAGCTCTTATTCTCCGGAAAAACTTACCCGCTACCGGAGAGAGAAGGTAGGCTTTGTTTTTCAGTTCTACAACCTCATCAATACTCTAACCGTCTACGAAAATGTCCAGGCGGCGGCGGACCTTTCTGCTTCCCCAGCCGACATAAAAACGGTTTTAGAGCTGGTCGGTATGCTTGACCATAAAGACAAATACCCTTTAGAGCTGTCCGGGGGTGAAGCGCAAAGAGTAGCGATTGCCCGGGCGGTAATAAAAAGACCTCCCCTGATTCTCTGCGATGAGCCCACCGGAGCCCTGGACTACCAGAACGCCAAAAAAGTGTTAGAGCTTTTGGAAAAAGTCAATAAAGAAACCGGAGCTACGGTAATGATAATTACCCACAACCAGGCCATTGCCCGAATGTGTCAGGGGGTGGTGACCTTGAGAAGCGGCCAGGTGACGGGATTTAGCGAAAATCCTGCACCGATTGCCGCCCGGGAGGTCGAGTGGTAATGGTAATCGGGAAAATTCCTGGGAGGATAATTCGCAAAAATAAAGCCCAGTATGTGGGGACGATATTTTTAATTTTTATTGCTGTGGTGACTTACCTGTCTTTGCAGCTGTCCATGGAAAATATCACCGAAAACTACCATGATTTTAAAGAAAAATACTATCAGGAATCAGCTCATTTTTCTACCTTAAAGCCGGTGGATGTAAGTTATTTTGAGAAAAAGTATAATCTTTTAATCGAAGAACGTTTCCAAAAAGATGTGGAGTGGCAGGGGAAAACCCTGCGGGTTTTTAGTAAAAGCCAGAAGGTTAACCTGCCTTATTTATCCCGGGAAGAAGCGGGAGATGTGATTTATATTGATCCGTTATTTTTAAAGGCTAATGGGTTAAAAATAGGTGATACCATAACTTTTGGTGGAAAGAAATATAGAATTGCTGGAAGCTTGGCTCTGCCCGATTATATTTACATTATTAAAAACGATTCCGACCTTTTAAACGACCCCAACGAGTTTGGCATTGCGGTTTTGCCCGCAGAAGAAGTAAAAGCTTTAGGGCCGATGCCGTACCACTACTACATGGTGCGGGGTAAGATTACCGATGAGTTTGTCTCGGAACTTAGTGCCAATACTTCTCTCCTCTCGCTGCAGAAGATTACCGAAAACCCCCGGGTTTATTATGTGGACGCCAAACTCAAAGGGGCCAAAATCATGGCTACCCAGTTTCCAACCCTTCTTTTAGTCGTGGCTTCGGTTCTTCTCTTTACGGTTTTACGGCGGCAAATCGGTAACATGCAGCAGGAAATCGGAGCCCTTTTTGCCCTGGGTTATACCTCCGGGGAGGTGCTCCGGGCGCTTTTGGGCTTTCCCTTTTACCTCTGGTTGTTTGGGGCTGTTCTGGGGTGTGCTGCCGGGATAGGCCTGGCCATCCCTTTAGCCCAGTTTTATGCCGCGTATTTTAATATCCCCATAATAAGCTTTAAATTTCTACCTCAGGTAATAATTACCGGACTTTTGCTGCCGGCAGTGTTTATTTTCCCGGTGACTTACCTTGCCCTCAGGGGGATGATGAACCGTCCGGTCTTAGAGCTAATCAAAGGCCTGGAAAAAGGCCGCTTTAAAAAGCCCCTCCTGAAAATTGGCGAGGAGACCAATTTCCTTACCCGAATGGCTCTAAAACAGGGAGCGATCAATGCAGCGCGGGGGATAATTTTAGTCGTGGGAATTGCCTTTGCTACCTTTCTTTTAACTTACGGTCTGGCTGCAAAAGATTCGATCGGAAAGCTTATGACGGAAAGTTTTTCAGAAGTTTTCAAATTTCAGTACCAGTATTTAGTGACTTCCCCGCTGGATGAGCTTAGTGGTAGAGTCGAACTTTTTACAGTGGTTCCAGCAAAAATATCCGGCACCAAAATAAATACCCAAATTTACGGCATTAAGCCGGGTTCCAAGATGGTCGAAGTTAAAGATAAAGGCGGGATAGTCAAGCTTGGAGGGAACGGGATTGTGGTCTCCAAACCCTTAGCAGATAAGGCAGGCCTTGAGCCCGGGCAGCAGGTGACATTAGAAACAATAGATAAGAAAAAACTTACTTTAGACATCGTGGCCGTTGCAGATCTAAGTTTGGGCAATACCATTTTTATCTACCAAAACGATTTAAATAAGCTTTTAGGCCTCCCGCTTGATTATTATAATGGCATTTGGAGTAACGAAAAATTAAATATTCCCGAAGATAAGCTCATTGCTTTCTTTGATAAACAGTATCTAAATAAAGCCTTAGAAAACACCGCAAAGCCTTTAGAAATATCGGTGAGCATCATGGGCCTGGTGGCAGTATTATTTGTTCTGGCGGTAATCTTTGTTTTAACTTCACTGATTATCCAGGAGAACCGGCGCACTATAAGCTTGTTAAAAATTCTTGGCTGGAGTAATAAAGAAGTGAATTTTATGATTTTAGGCAGTAACGACCTTTTGTTTTTAGCCGGTTTTGTCCTGGGGATTCCGTTATTTTACAGGCTTTTCGATTACTTAATGGCTGCGGCTACCAAAGATATCGACTTTTCCTTTAACATGACCGTATCTGCTAAAACCTGGGGACTGGTGTTTGGGGTTCTTCTTTTGACCTGGCTTTTTGCCAAATTCTTAAACCAGCGGAAAATCGCCACCATTCCCCCTGGGGAAATCTTAAAAGAGCAGGTGGAATAAATGGTGGAAAGTCGTAAAACGACAGACTATCGGCACAGTTATACGTACGTTGTGTCGGCTCCCGCCGACAAAATTTTTCTTTAGGTGGTGGGAAGATGGACCTTTTTTCAAGCTTAATGCCGGCTATCTTTGGCTGGCCCCTGGTTTTAGTGGGGGCAGCGATGCTTTTGGCCGGGATGATTTTAAAGAAGATTGTTTATTTAATCTTAAGTCTGGTTTTTATGCTGCCTTTTTCGTTTTATTTTTTATACTGGGCAGAAGGGATAGCAAAGCTTTACGGCGGTGGGATCCTACTTTTCTTGCTGGGTGGTCTCGTTTTATTTAAACTGGGCCAAAAGATTCTCTCGACACTCTTTTTTCTGGGAGTATACGGAATTTTAGCTTATATAGCTTATTTGGTGTTAACCCAGCCTAAATAAATAACCCGGGGGAAACCCCGGGATTTTCATTCATTAATAAAAGTTAATATTTCATTAATGAAATTATTGAAATCAGAAATATTATTTTTAGCAATTTCCAAAATTTTTTCATCTTCGATACTTTGATAACCGTGGACAATTTTATTTCTAAAAGCTATCATTTTTAAATAAGTTAAAAGATTTTCCTCTTTTAGTACCCCGTTTTGAGCTAAGATGGTAAAAGCATCGCGTCCATCAACGGGTGCTTTATTGAAAGCTTTTGAACTTATATGAAAGGCTATATCGATCATTGCTTCAATGGATGTCTGCAATGAGTATTTTATACCTTTTATTTGCCATTTATCTTTTAATATTTCGGAAAAAGTTTTATTCTGCAAAAGTTCATTTAATGGAGTAACTTCTTCCTTGATATAAGCAATTTTTCTTAAAATTCTATCCCTATCGATATATTTATTTGCGGTCATTTTTGACAACCTCCAGAAGAGCCTGTTTGTAGTAATTGTACCACATGCGGTGACGCAAACTTACCTTTTCGATAAAATCCCCCAAAAGATCATTGTTTTTAACATATATAAGCTTACCACTTGTTAAGACATTCATGGCAAATATATAATCTTTAGTATTTAAAAGAGATATATCAAAGCTTCGCCCAACTAAACGAGTTAAATGTAGACCAATTTTTTCGGCTAAAGTCCAGCTTTCCAGATCTTCCACATCTATATCGGGAGATAAAAGTAAAGCAATATCAATATCACTATCCGGCCGGACCCGGTCAAGGGCTGAGCCAAATAGATAAGCTGCTTCAATTTGAGGGTAGGTTTTTAAAACCGGCAGGATTTTATCGAGTAAATCTTGAATATTTAATTTTATAAGTTCCGGCAATAAAACCATCTCCTTTTGCTTTGTTTTTATTCTAATGTTAAATTGCAAATTAAGTCAACAATCTTTAGTAAAAATTACCAGCAGGAAGGTTTGAAGGTTTTAGTTTTCCGGAGATAAAAATTAAAGAAGAGGATGGGTTCAATGACCAATCGTAACTTTGAAAAATTTATGGATCAGGGTATTTCTTCATTAAAAAAAGGTAATATTTTAGAAGCCCAGGGGTATTTTGAAAAAGCTCTTAAAGTAGATGACAATGTTTGGGTTCGCAATAACCTTGCTTATGTTTACTATGCAACTAAAAACTCTTTCAAGGCTTATAAAATTTTAGAACCACTTCTTAAAAATAAAAATAACATCTTTAAGTATACTCCAAATACTTTTACTTTTGCCCTGGCTTCCTTAATCCAGTCATCTATGGGTAATGAATTCTTAGCCCGCAGGCATTTACAGGAGGCTGAAAAAACCTTCGATCGGGAGTTAATAGTCTTTTATCCTCAGCCTGCTCCCCAGGCGGTATTGGAATATACCGCTTTGGTTTTGGAAGCTGCCGGCAGCCTCATGGACCACCGCAAAGTTTACGAGCTTTATAAAAAATGGCAGAACTGGCATGTTAAATGGGAAAGCCATTATCTGGGGGCGGCGGCTTGTTTTAATCTTGGGAAATATGGGGAAGCGGCGAAAATCTGGGAAAGTATTAAAGGGCATTCCGAGTTTTTTGCGGGGCTGGCGAAAGTATCCCGGTTGATAGAGAAAAAAGAAATTCCCCCATTTAAAATAGAGTATCAGTTAAGTATTCTGGCGGAAATGGAGGAAATGCTGAAAAAAGCCCAGGAAGATGTTGATTATTTAAAACAAATCCTGCAACTTGGGACGGTAAAGGCTTTCTTATTGTTAGTAATTATTGAAAGGTTAAACAAATATTTAGCGCAAAAAAGCATGGAAGATTTTGTCCGCTACGGCGGGGAGTGGGGTGAAGAGCTTGCTAAAACGGTTTTAAAATCCTCCCTTTATTCCATGGAAGTTAAAACTGCCGCGGCATTTGCCTTAAAAGAAAAAGGGGTGTTTGGCGAGGAGGACACGATTCCCATAGTTTTTAACAATCAAGAAATCCCAACCAAACTTCGGAGGACGGACATTATTTTAATCGACCGCGAAGACTTAAATGAAATAGTCTTTAAGGCGCTGAAACTGCGCAAGCATGGGAAATTGGAAGAAGGTCTTAAAATTCTTGAAGACCTTTGGGAAAAGGGAACTTTTTATCCTTTAGCCGCAATATATCTGGCTGAATTCTATCGCGATAAAAAAGAATACGATAAAGCTTTAAACTTTTTTGAGTATATTGAAAAATTTGTTCCCGATAATCCCCTGTTTCTTTATTTCTTTACGCTGCTTTTACTGGAAATTGGGGATGTGGCCCGGGCTAAAAGGTATTTACAAAAACTTAAAAGATTAAATGTGCAGAATCAGGAATTACAGGAAAAGATCAAACATTTAGAAATAGTTATTTATCTAAGAGAAGCCTTGTTTTCTAAAGGGGTTTTTCACTATGAAAAAGAACTGCGGAAAGAGATTGAAGAAAAGGCTATAACTTTAAATCCAACGATTTCCCGGGGCCTAAAAAATATGCCGGTCTACTGGATTGACTTTATTTCCCAGCATTATAACTTACCGCCTGCCCGCTATCGTAAAGACCGGGAACAGCAAATAGCTACTTTTCTGACAAGTCACCAAAATTTGCAAAGGGTAATAAATAACTTATCGGAAAAAGAAAAGGAACTTTTAAAATATCTTTTAAATAACGGAGGCTGGGGCAAACTTACGGCAGTTTCCCGGAAGTTTGGTTCGCCTAAAGATGATAGTTATTACTGGGCTAAAGAAGAGCCGACTTCCACCGTGGGCAAACTTTGGGCAAAAGCTCTGGTGTTTATCGGCAGAGCTACGGTTTCCGGACGGAAGGAAAAAGTTGCAGTTATCCCGGTGGAATTACGGGAGCCTTTGATACTAATGCTAAAATAAACGGTGTAGGGACAATTTGCCCACAGTAATAAAGAAAAGTGCTTGATTTTCAAGGTGTGCAGAATTTTAACTGACAAATTACGAACGGAGCTGGAGGTCTAAAATGGTGACAAGAAAAATAGCGGTTGTGGCAATTTTAATATTAAACATTGTTTTACTTTCCCAGTTAGCTTTAGGAGCGAATAGTTATCAGGTATTTGAAAAGAAACTTAAAATTGATAACAAAAATTTTACCGTTAAAGGTGTGATAGTCGATTTAAACACGAAAAAACTAAAAATGCAAACGGTATTGGCCAAAAACCAAATTGGTCAGGTTGAAAGCCTGGAGTCGATGGTTAAAAGAAAAAAAGGAGTTATTGGTATAAATGGCACCTTCTTTTCTGCTTATGATGTTTATAAAGAACCCTACGGAAATTTAATGATTGACGGTCGATTAATTAGAAAAGGTAATGGAGAACGCTGTTCGGTAGGTATTTTGCCTGGTAATGAAGTAATATTTGGATACGTAAAATGGGATATAAGTGTGATTTTTTCAACTTATGATGAAGAAGGGACGGAGCTACCGTATATTTACCCGGTCCATACTTTGAATCCGGTACGTATACCCGGCTGGCGGGGATATACATTGTTTACCCCGGAAGGAGGAAAAGAAGTTTTGTATTCTGATGGATATAATATTGTCGTTGAAAAGCAAAAGGTTATTAAAATTGTTTACGGTAAAACTTCTATTCCCCCACAAGGATTTGTCTTAAATACCGGCGATTTATGCCCTCCGGAGAATTTAGTAAACAGTAACGTAACTCTAAAGATAGAGCCGGAAAACCCCGAGAACGTTCTTTGGAGCAAAGCAAGTGCCATATTGGAAGCAGGACCTTATTTAGTGAAAGAAGGAAAAATAATTGCCGACCCGGTTAAAGAAAATTTTACCCATTATAAAATCAAAGATGGTTCCTTTGCCAGAAGCGGTATAGGTGTAACCAAAAATAAGAAACTTTTACTGGTAACAGTTAATAGTGCAACTATAAAAGAATGGGCCATAATAATGCAAAAACTGGGAGCTTATTATGCCATGAATCTTGATGGGGGAGCTTCCAGCGGCCTTTATGTAAACGGCAAGTACCTAACCAAACCCGGGAGGCTTTTGTCAAATGCCCTGGTGATTTCGTTGAATTAAGCCGAAGAAAAAATTATCCATAGGAAAAGATGGTGAAGGGATTTTGGAGCGAATAATAAGGGTAAAAGGATAAAAAGTCGTCGCTGCCCGTGTATTTTTGCAGTATCGGAGGACGACGATTTTGAGATTTCCGCACCCTGGAAGCCTTATTTTTTAAGGCTTCCATGATGGGGTTTGAACCATTGGAAACATATACAGCAAAATTATCGAAGTAAAAGCTAAGATAAGTTTTAATAGAACCATTGGGGGCTGGTGTTTGGCGTGTTTTTACTCACCTGACTTTTTGCCAAATTCTTAAACCAGCGCAAAATTGCGTCTATCCCTCCGGGGGAAATATTAAAAGAGCAGGTGGAGTAAATGGTGGTAAGTCGTAAAACGACTGACTACCGGCCACAGTTATACGTACGTTGTGTCGGCTCCTGCCGACAAAATTTTTTTTAAGTGGTGGGGAGATGGACATCTTTTCAAGCTTAATGGCGGCTATCTTTGGCTGGCCCCTGGTTTTAGTGGGGGCAGCGCTGCTTTTGGCCGGGATGATTTTAAAGAAGATTGTCTATTTAATCTTAAGCCTGGTTTTGATGCTGCCTTTTTCGTTTTATTTTTTATACTGGGCAGAAGGGATAGCAAAGCTTTACGGCGGTGGGATCCTACTTTTCTTGCTGGTTGGTCTCGTTTTATTTAAACTGGGCCAAAAGATTCTCTCGACACTGTTTTTTCTGGGAGTATACGGAACGGCAATAAAACCATCTCCTTTTGCTTTGTTTTTATTCTAATGTTAAATTGCAAATAAAGTCAACAACCTTTAGTTTACCATCATCATTACCGGTGCTACTGGTTTTATTTGTCAGGTATTGACCAAACCTTTTGTTACTGCCGGATATGAGGTTATGGCCCTTTCCCGGAATACGGATAAGGGTAGAAAAATTTGTGGCGAGATTCGCCTCGAAGATGTGGTTTGGGCTATCGTTTTTTATCCAAACTGTCAATTTTTATCTTGAAAACTGTCAGTAACATGGAAGGAATCTGCTGCTGCTTCTCACAGACCATAAAGATAAAAGGTTGTTGCATAAGGCCAAAGATACAATTTCTAAAATGCAACCTGTGCGTTTTAATAGAACCAGGGTGGAATGGAAACATATATTTTTTTCCAAGAATGTTATACGAACTGCCAAACGTTTTAAATAAAAACCAGTATAGGAGGGTAACTTAAAAAATTTTTTGGCGGCAGTTAAATCCTTATTTTTTCTTTAAGGATTGTAGAACTGTTTTGGTTTGATTTTCTTGACAGTAGCCCTATAAATCTGATTAAATTAAAAGTGTAGTTTAATCGAACCATTATGGGATGGAAATAGAGGAGGGTGATTATTTACCCTTATAGTTTTTTAATTGAACCAAAATTGGGGTTTTTTAGGTATTGACAAATTTTTATTTCTAATGTAAATATTTAGTTAAATAGGTTTCTTATTTTATTTTTTTGTTCTTAATATAACCAAGAGGTGGGTGCTTATTAAAGTAAAATGAGAACTAAAAAGTTTACCAAAGGTTCTTTTAATCGAAAAATAACTTTTAAAATTTTAAAAAATCCAAAAGACTCGAGGACCGTGATTGCTGGGGAAAAAGGTACTATTTTATTAGCGGGGTAATGCTTCGCTATTTTTTCCATCGGTATTTCTTAGGGCTTTTACGAAAAGAGTAAAATATTTTGGAAAAAAATTTTTTTTGGTTGACTAATTTTAATATTTTTCCTGGGTATATAAAAATGGCTGAAAAAACAATCTTTTTAAAAGGTGAAAATATGTTGGATGATATAAATGAGATTGAACTTGGGGGGCTTGAGGTAAATTACTACATAATTTGTCCACGAAAACTCTGGCTATATGCTCGCAATATCCGTCAGGAAAGGGCCCATGACCGGGTAGAGCTTGGTCGATTCATTCACGAAGAGTCCTATCGGCGTTTTAAGAAAGAATTGGAAATAGGTTCTGTAAAAATTGATCTTTTAGAAGACGGGGCGGTTTGTGAGGTGAAATTATCATCAAAAATGGAAGAAGCTCATTTATGGCAGCTGTACTACTACCTTTATTATTTAAAACGAAAAGGATTTTCCGCAGTTAAAGGTATCCTGTTATTTCCTAAAGAAAAGAAGCGAAAGGAAGTGATTTTAACCGAAGAAGTGGAAAAAAAGTTATCCCAAATAATTGCCGAAATAATTAAGTTAAAAAAGGAAATGTATCCACCGGAAAAAATCAGAAAATTAAGTCTTTGCAAAAAATGTGCTTATTTTGAATTTTGTTACGCCTGAAAGGAGGTGTGAGTGTGGGCTATTTTACCTTTACCGGTAATCCTTTTGTGGATGCAGGTTTACTGGCTGTCTTGGCATGGAATGATAAAAAATCGCCGGAAGCTCTAAAACTCGCTGACTTGGATGAAATTATCTCAATTACCGTAAAACTCTATAATAGCGAACGCTGGCGGAAAAATCTGTATTCGGTTTTTCCCAACAATCCTTTTACTAACCCATCGGTTAAAGAAAAAGAAAATAAGTATTTGGAATTTATGACCGATTTAAAACAAAATATTAAACCTCTCAATACCGGAAATGGCTGTGCGGGCTGTGGTGTTCGTGAACCCTATAAAAAATTTACCAAAACGGATGTACCTCTTACTGGTACCAGGGATTTGAGGAATCATTTTCCAGCGGCGGAGGCCGGAGAAAATTACTGTGCCTTATGTGCTATGCTTGTTCAGTTTATGCCCCTGGTTCTTTTTTCCTGCGGAGGGCGGTTTATGCTGGTGCATTCCGCCAGTGAGGAGTTAAATTATATCTATGTGCGCCAATGTATTAATGAAGTAAAACGCCAAATTGCCCTGGGGGATCTAGCAGGTATATATGATAAAGGATTTAAAAATCCCATAAATGCTGTATTTTTTCTCGCAGAAGAGATTGTGCGGGACCTTACAGACCTATTTGATGAACCGATAGCCGTTAGAATTTATAATTTTACCAATTACAACCAATCTCCCGACCTTTCCATCTACGACCTTCCTGCCCAGGTTTTCTATTTTATCGTTCGGGCCAAAAGAAAAGGCTTCTGGCGGGAATGGCAGGAATTAAAAGCCAAAGGCTATACCGGCAAGAGAGCCGAAAATGCTACCGAAGAGGAAAAGAAAAATTTAAACAACGAAGTCCTTAACAAACTTTTAAACGAGAAAAGCATTGTTTCCTACTTTGTCAATCCTCAGACTCGCACTATCACCGGCAATTTTGAATTTCTATCTCTATATTTAAAGGAGGTGAGAGGCTACATGGAAAAACGCATTGAAACAATTAAGCGCGTGGGGGACGAGCTTGCTAGGTATATCAAAGAAACAGATGATACAAGAAGACTTTTCCTTTTAGAAAAAGCCAATAGTTACGATGAATTTCGCAATCAATTAAGGATAATTTACAGGAAACGCTTTGAAAAAGGGGTTTCAACGCCATTATTTACCTTAGATGAATATATGGAAGACCTTTTTCCCGAAGGGCCGCAAAACTGGAAAGAAACCCGGGATCTACTGCTTTTTAGAATCTACGAAACTTTATCGGGATGGCTTACCGATAAACCTTTAGAATTTACTGAGGAGGAGGAAAAAGTATGAGAAAGCACTGCCTTGGATTTGTTTTAATTGATGCTCCTCATTCGGCCTTAAACAATGCCGGGAGCGATGTAGGAGCAAGAACGGAAAACACCATAGCGGTTAAAACCATTCGAAAAGGCCGGGATATTTATCCCTATGTATCGGCCCAAGCTTGGCGCTACTGGTGGCGGGATGTTTTAGCAGACAAATTTAACTGGCCAATGTCCCCGATTGCCCGTGAATCAAAAACGGCTTTTACCGAAAACAATCCCTTTAAGTATTATGACGATGATGTTTTTGGTTACATGCGGGCTGAGAAAAAGGATACATTCACACGGTTATCACCTCTTAAATGTTCCCCGTTGGTATCGGTAGTGCCCTTTAAGCCTGTAGATGATTTTGGGGTAATGGCCCGGCACGAAGGTGATCCTGTTCCCTATGAGCATCAGTTCTATTCCACGGTTTTAAAAGGTATTTTTGCCTTAGATTTAGATAGCGTTGGTCGCTTTACCACGGTAAATAAAACCGGCTTTAAAAATATTAGCCCCGAACTTTTGGAAAAGGCTAATGAATACAACGCTACGGTCATTAACGGGGAAGCGGTGTTGGTGGCCGAAGAGCGGGCTAAACGGGCGAAAGAAGTTTTATTAGCTTTAGCCTATCTTTTCGGGGGAGCCAAACAAACTCTGCATTTAACCGATGTATCACCGAAATTTGTAGCTCTCCTTATCTTAGACGGCGGCAACCACCTTTTAATGAACTTATCAGGCGAAAAAGACGGCAAGCCCATCATCAACCTTGATTATTTAGAAGAGGTGCTTTTAGATTATCAGGAAAGCATAATTTCTAATGTATATTTAGGCAAAGCTAACGGCTTTATGGATGAAGTGGATTTAACGGAGTTTAAAAACCGGATGGCGGCCAAAGGCTTTAACAGAATCGAGGTAGGAACTGTAAAACAAATGATCGAACGCTTTGCCGGGGAAGTGGAAAATTATTATCTGGGGAGATAGGCATGAAAGCCTTGAAAATTAGGATAAAGGGATTAACCGCTTCTTTTCGCTACCCTCTATTTATCAGCGGCTACCAACCTACCCTGACGGTACCGCCCCTTTCTACCGTATTAGGCTTAATTTCTGCAGCCGCAGGGGAAATTATCCGGCGAGTTGATTTTGGCCTTGGTTATAATTTTACCTATCAAGCCCGGGCGGTAGACCTGGAAACTGCTTATGAAATAGGCGAAAAACTTTCTTTCAAAACTAATGTTTGGCGGCGGGAATTTCTCTATGAACCGGAACTTACCTTATATCTTACGGATCTAAACATGCAGTCGATCTTTAAAAAACCTGTTTATCAGCTGCTTTTAGGGCGAAGCCAAGATTTAGCCTGGGTAGCGGGTATCGATGAAATCGAACTTGCTAAAGTAGACAAAACTATCTTGAAAGGCTGCTTGGTACCGGCTGGAGTCCAAGGAGCTGTTGGGCCGCTTGTTTCCCTGCCGGTAATCTTTGATGGTGGATATCCTCGCAAAAGGCTTAAAACCGAGAAGTTTATAATTATTGACCGGGAGTGTCAGGTAAGGGATGAAAAAAATCTTTATTTAGATCCTGCGGAGGGCTGTGGGGTGTTTTTATATGAGCCAGAATATTTTTGCTAAGCCAGATGAAAGTTTAAAAGAGCATACCGAAAAAGTGCTTAAAGTTTTTAAGAGTTTTAGGAAAATTTACCAAAATGCCCCGGCGTATGCCGGGGATCCCCTTTTTTTCCAAAAGCTTTTCTGGGCGGTGTTTCTTCATGATTTTGGTAAAGGAGCGACGGGGTTTCAAGAACAATTAAACCCCAAAGGAAAGCGCTGGGGCTATCGCCATGAACTGCTTTCTACCTACTTTGTAAATCTTCTGCCGTATAATGACAATGATTTAGAAGATATCCATTTGTGGATTGTTACCCATCATAAAGACCTAAGAGAGCTTCAGGAAAAATACTTCGATGAGGAAACTTATAATGACCGTCTAAAAGAAATTAAACCGGTAGAAAAGGAACTAATTACTTTTCTTGAAGAAGGTAAAAGGAAATTCCAGGAAATGTTTGGTGATGAATTTAACTTAAAAGACAATTTGGCAGATAATGAATTACTTTTTAAAACATTAAAAAAAATGATTAAGAATGTACGCATGGAGAAAAAATTAGAAGCTAAAGAAAAAATCCGTGGAATATTAGGACGTGGGTTTTTAATGGCTGCCGACCATCTGGCGTCGGCAGGAAAAGATTATATTGAAAATTTTCCCGCACCATCAAGGGTATATAAATTTCACAACCTATACTCTACCCAAAAGTTTTGTCGGGAATTTAAAGGAAGTTTAATGCTTACTGCCCCAACCGGATCCGGTAAAACCGAAGCTGCTTTATTTTGGGGTGAAGCCAACCAAAAGCCCGGGGAAGGCGACCGGGTATTTTATATTTTACCTTATACTGCCAGCATCAATGCCATGTATGATCGATTAAAAGAAAAATTTGGGGAAGAAAAAGTAGGCTTTCTGCACGGAAAAGCTCAGTATTATCTTTATAAAAAATTAGGGGAAGATGACTTAACGAGAATTCGCGACCTGAAAGATTTAAACCGGAAAATATTAAAACCTTTAAAAATTATGACACCTTTTCAGTTAATTAAAGCTTTTTTCGGGGTAAAAGGCTTTGAAATGAATTTAGCAGAGCTTTTAGAAGCAAAAGTAATTGTTGATGAAATTCATGCTTACGACCCCAGGACTACAGCATTACTTTTGACTTCTTTAAAATTCCTCCAGGACCACTTTAATGTACGCACCTTGGTAATGTCTGCAACAATCCCCACTTTTTTAAAAAATCTTATTCAGGAAAAGTTAGCAATATCGCAGGAAGTAACATTGACCTCTGATGAACTAAACCGATTTACCCGCCACAGAGTAGAAGTTTTACCTTACGATATCTTTAATTCTATGCAAAAGATTAAAGAGTACTTAAATAAAGGTAAAAAAGTCCTGGTGATTTTAAATACTGTAAAGCGCGCCCAGGAAGTGTATCAACTCTTTGCCGATATGCCTTTCCGGAAAAAATTACTGCACGGGCGGTTTATGCAGCGGCACCGGGAAGCTATTGAACGGGAACTATCGGACCTTGATTTACTGGTAGCCACCCAGGTGGTAGAGGTATCCCTCGATATAGATTATGACGTCCTGTTTACCGAGCCGGCACCTTTGGATGCTCTCCTGCAGCGTTTTGGTCGTGTAAATCGAAAGGGCCAAAAAGGAATTTCTAAAGTATATGTATTATCTACAGGAAGTTCGGAGGACCAATATATTTACTACCCTGACCTTGTAAATAAAAGCATTGAAGTATTAAAAGAAGTGGATATTCTTTATGAGGCAAAGATTCAGGAGATGATTGATAAAGTTTACGGTCAAGGATTTACAAAAAAACAAGAAGAATTATTTAAAGAAGTTGAAAAAAGCATGAAATCCCTACTTGATAGCCTATATCCTTACGTTGTCTTTGAAGAAAATGAAGATAGGTTCTACAAACTTTTCAATTCCGTAGAAGCGGTGCCCGAGCGGTATCTTGGGGAGTATCAGGAGTTAGTCGAGCAAGATAAATATTTTGAGGCAATGGGCTATTTAGTAAATATAAGCTTAAATCAATTTTTTAAGCTACAAAAACAGGGACATATTTATCGCAAGGATAATTTACTGGTGGTAGGCAGTCGCTACGATGATGAGCTGGGGTTAATCCTCGATGAACCGGAAAGCATCTTGGAAGGTTTTATTTAGGAGGAGAATATGGGAAGAACGATTTATATTTTTAACAGCGGAAGGTTAAAAAGAAAAGATAACACCCTTTACTTTGAAACCGAAGAAAACAAGAAACCGCTACCGGTGGAAAATATTGAAAGCATTTATTTTTTTGGTGAGGTTGACTTAAATACTAAAGCGGTAAATTTTCTTGCTCAAAATAATATTACTCTTCACTTTTTTAACTATTATGGCTTTTATACCGGAAGCTTTATGCCAAGAGATTATTTAAATTCCGGCTTTCTTCTTGTAAAACAGGTAGAGCATTATCTTGATTTGGAAAAACGAATGACCATTGCCCGGGAAATAGTAGAAACGGCTTCTGATAATATTTTAAGGAATCTAAATTACTATAAAAATCGAGGGTATAGAGTAGAAAGCGAAATTAGCGGTATAGAAAGTTTAAAAAAGGAAATAAAAAGGGCCAAAGACCCAGAAGAACTAATGGCAATTGAAGGTAATATCCGGCAGTACTACTACCGGGCATTTCCGTTAATTACGGGGTATGAAATGGAAAAAAGAGTTAAAAGACCACCGGATAATATCTTAAATACTTTAATTTCTTTCGGGAATACGGTTTTTTATACTACAGTGCTTGCCCAAATTTACCATACCCAGTTAAACCCAACAATCAGCTATTTACACGAACCGGGGCAACGTCGGTTTTCTTTAGCCTTAGATTTAAGTGAAATTTTTAAGCCGATAATTGTAGATCGGGTGATTTTTACCGTATTAAATCGAAATATTATCACCGAAGATGATTTTGAAATCGAAGAAGGTTATTGTTTTTTAAAGGAAAAGGGCAAAAAAGCTTTTTTACAGGAGTATGAAGAAAAACTTCGCTCGACCATAGAGCACCGCAATTTAAAAAGACATGTATCATATCAAACCTTAATAAAATTAGAAGCTTATCGATTGATAAAACATTTAATTGGGGATGAAAACTACCGGGGATTCAGAGCGTGGTGGTAAGATGTATGTTATTATCGTTTACGATATTGGGGAAAAAAGAGTAGCCAAGGTGTGTAAGTTTTTAAGAAAATACCTTAACTGGGTGCAAAATTCTGTGTTTGAAGGGAACTTAACCGAAAGTCAGTTTGAAAAAGTAAAATATGGGCTAAAAAAATTAATTTGTGAAGAGGAAGATGCAGTGCTGTACTACGTTTTTTCAACTCCCAAGTGGGTGGAAAGGGGAATTTTAGGTAAGGAGAAAAATCCGATAAGTGATTTTTTGTAAAAAAGAGCAGGAAAATTCGGAATAAAAGCGAATAATAAGTGGCAAAGGAATAAAAAAGTCGTCGCTGCCCGGGGTTTTTTGCACTATCGGAGGTCGACGATGATTTTAAGGTTTTCACCTCCCTGAAGGCCTTATTTTTTAAGGCTTTCAGGATGGGTTTTAATAGAACCATTGTGGGATGGAAATGGTGGTAGTAAGTTGATAACTACTCAATATCAAAGTGGTTTTAATAGAACCATTGTGGGATGGAAATGCTCCTGTTGAGAAATAAATTGTTCCTGACCCTGCGTTTTAATAGAACCATTGTGGGATGGAAATTTGCGATATAAATTCTTCCATAAACTCCTGCCAAAGGGTTTTAATAGAACCATTGTGGGATGGAAATAGTGTTGGTTGAAGGGTCATATTCTTCATTAGTAGTAGTTTTAATAGAACCATTGTGGGATGGAAATGCCAATTCGTTCTATCGCCTGCTTGGCGATTGCTGCGTTTTAATAGAACCATTGTGGGATGGAAATAGGTTTTCGGAGGCTGGCCGCGCGGTCGTCCGGGAGGCGTTTTAATAGAACCATTGTGGGATGGAAATTTTATGCCGTTGTGGCCACGGCAACCAGTGAAGCATTAGTTTTAATAGAACCATTGTGGGATGGAAATGCATATAACGACCAATACGATTACATTCCTGGGCGAGATGGTTTTAATAGAACCATTGTGGGATGGAAATACGACAACAGTGCCAACAGTCCACTTCATCCACGTTGTTTTAATAGAACCATTGTGGGATGGAAATTTTCTTTTTGTGTTTCTGTTATCTGTAAAAATCCTTCGTTTTAATAGAACCATTGTGGGATGGAAATTCTTTTAAAATAATGTTTACTGCTGTTGTTTTTGCCAGAGTTTTAATAGAACCATTGTGGGATGGAAATTTTGTTTTTCTGCCCACGCTTTTTGTCCCGGTGTTCGTTTTAATAGAACCATTGTGGGATGGAAATAATCCAGAATTCAGTAAGTCTTTCGGTATCAATATAATCGTTTTAATAGAACCATTGTGGGATGGAAATGTAAACCGTTTAAATCGGTATCGGCAAAGCCCACGTTATGTTTTAATAGAACCATTGTGGGATGGAAATTGATTTATTTTGTTACCGGAAGGGATTGAATCCCTTCGTTTTAATAGAACCATTGTGGGATGGAAATTTGTTATAATAATCAATCATTGTTTTGTAAATTAATGTTTTAATAGAACCATTGTGGGATGGAAATTCTGCGAATTTGCCTGGGACGGCGAGGGAATATGCCCGTTTTAATAGAACCATTGTGGGATGGAAATGTAGATACAGGAGCCCTGCGCAATTCCATCACGGTTGGTTTTAATAGAACCATTGTGGGATGGAAATCTTGCGGCGCATTTCCATCAGACTGGAGTTCACCCAAGGTTTTAATAGAACCATTGTGGGATGGAAATTATGACGACGCAGCGACATATTCAGGGACATTGCAAGGTTTTAATAGAACCATTGTGGGATGGAAATTGGACTATTTTTAGGTGGAGCTTTGGGATTTATGCTTGGTTTTAATAGAACCATTGTGGGATGGAAATTGGCGCTATACCTATCTCAATCATTAAAGGTTCCTCGTTTTAATAGAACCATTGTGGGATGGAAATTAAATTCCGGATTGAAAATCTTGAACAAGCAAGCTGGGGTTTTAATAGAACCATTGTGGGATGGAAATTCCATTTCTACTATTCTTCGGGTATTAAACTTCTTTGTTTTAATAGAACCATTGTGGGATGGAAATTTTTAGAGTGGGAGGATGAAAAAATGCTGGTAACTGTGTTTTAATAGAACCATTGTGGGATGGAAATTGAAAATTTATTACGGTAAAGGCGCTATGTATGCGGAAGTTTTAATAGAACCATTGTGGGATGGAAATTTTTTTGTCATAAGCCGCCTGTTCTTTTGTTTTCTCATGAGTTTTAATAGAACCATTGTGGGATGGAAATTAAAATACTCGCAGTTGCACTTATCCACTACGAAGCGTTTTAATAGAACCATTGTGGGATGGAAATATTTTCGTCAGATATCTTTCTCTTTTTTTGTCGTAAGGTTTTAATAGAACCATTGTGGGATGGAAATAAAACTTCAACATTTTCTGGACTTCGGAAACCTCAGTTTTAATAGAACCATTGTGGGATGGAAATCGAACAATTTGCGGTTGTTCTCGTATAACGTTAGCCTGGTTTTAATAGAACCATTGTGGGATGGAAATTTCCTCCTTACAAAAACTACATGATACTTCTCTAAGTTTTAATAGAACCATTGTGGGATGGAAATATGCTAGAAAGAATTGTAATTCAAAAATATTACTTTTGTTTTAATAGAACCATTGTGGGATGGAAATAATTCTTTGGCCTCTTTGTAGGTTATATATTTAACCGTTTTAATAGAACCATTGTGGGATGGAAATGTTCATAGCCTCACCACCTCAAAATCAACTACCCATACCAGTTTTAATAGAACCATTGTGGGATGGAAATCTCTGGGTAGTGCGGGATGCACTACCTGGGGCGGTTTTTGTTTTAATAGAACCATTGTGGGATGGAAATTTTTGCCCCATACAACTACATCGAAGAAATCCGCTTCGGTTTTAATAGAACCATTGTGGGATGGAAATTAAACTTAAATTTCGGCTTTATTTCGAATTGCGTTTGTTTTAATAGAACCATTGTGGGATGGAAATTAAACTTAAATTTCGGCTTTATTTCGAATTGCGTTTGTTTTAATAGAACCATTGTGGGATGGAAATTACATTACAGGGGTTGTGGCAGCTTGGTTTGAGAAGGTTTTAATAGAACCATTGTGGGATGGAAATGAAACTGTGGATGGCGGTAATAGCGGCAATAGTAGCCGTTTTAATAGAACCATTGTGGGATGGAAATATAAGAAGGTCAGAGGCAGGCTGACGTTGCAGGACATGTTTTAATAGAACCATTGTGGGATGGAAATTTGATAGGTCTTGACTGCATTTTCTGTATTAGGGCCAGTTTTAATAGAACCATTGTGGGATGGAAATTGAATTCATACGTGAGGTAACAGATCGGCTGGCGCGAATTGTTTTAATAGAACCATTGTGGGATGGAAATCGCGACACTTCTCCTGAAAGCCGGTATTCACCCCAAAAGTTTTAATAGAACCATTGTGGGATGGAAATGTAATAATGGTTTTAGTTGGCGTCTTTATGATTTAGCGGTTTTAATAGAACCATTGTGGGATGGAAATTCGCTTCTGCAACATTATCTTGAACAAGACGGCTTCTTGTTTTAATAGAACCATTGTGGGATGGAAATATACAATGAACCCCTGGGATTGGGTCAGGTATTGGTTGAGTTTTAATAGAACCATTGTGGGATGGAAATTCGCTTCTGCAACATTATCTTGAACAAGACGGCTTCTTGTTTTAATAGAACCATTGTGGGATGGAAATGTACTACTATCTTCCACCCCTCCGTTTTTGCCACCTGTTTTAATAGAACCATTGTGGGATGGAAATAATCTTATGATGCACTATATCCCCGGGTTTGCCGCATGTTTTAATAGAACCATTGTGGGATGGAAATGCGAAAAGGGTTGAACTTATTCAGACAGTTAGAACCGGGTTTTAATAGAACCATTGTGGGATGGAAATAGGGGAAGTAGCAATGAAACCCTGGGCTGAGAAGTTTTGTTTTAATAGAACCATTGTGGGATGGAAATTTCATAAAATAACTTAAAACTTTTAGCAATTGCTTCGTTTTAATAGAACCATTGTGGGATGGAAATCGTAAAGACGACCAGCAGTACCCGCGACGGGCTTATTGTTTTAATAGAACCATTGTGGGATGGAAATCAAGAATGGGGTAGGCATTGGAACGGCGGTGATTATGTTTTAATAGAACCATTGTGGGATGGAAATGTTTATTGTTTAACCCAAGCGGTTATTCTAGATGATAGTTTTAATAGAACCATTGTGGGATGGAAATATGGGGCCGAGGAACGTATTAGCTGCGTCGGAGTTAGTTTTAATAGAACCATTGTGGGATGGAAATGCAGCTCAGCTACCTCCTGGGCAATTCGCATAAACCTGTTTTAATAGAACCATTGTGGGATGGAAATCTTCTGCCCCTGCTTGTCCTCGTATGAACGGCTTCGGTTTTAATAGAACCATTGTGGGATGGAAATGTAAAACTGGACTTAGCTTTCCAAAAACAACATCAAGATAGTTTTAATAGAACCATTGTGGGATGGAAATTTTCGTACCCAGATGCAGGAGGTACTTCAACAATAACGTTTTAATAGAACCATTGTGGGATGGAAATATACTCATAGAAGGCATGGAAAAACGCTTCCCCAACGTTTTAATAGAACCATTGTGGGATGGAAATGCAGGAAGACAAAAGATTGAGCAGGTTAGGAATACCCGTTTTAATAGAACCATTGTGGGATGGAAATTCAGTATGCGCCAGCTGAGGGTTTGCCGAACCAGCTCGTTTTAATAGAACCATTGTGGGATGGAAATGCCGTGTCGGTATTAGAAATTAGCTTCTGCCCTTACCGTTTTAATAGAACCATTGTGGGATGGAAATTAAAAACGGGAACTCCTGCAAGTAAGCCTCAAACTTAAGTTTTAATAGAACCATTGTGGGATGGAAATTCGTAAAATTTTCTCATTTTTCATTCCCCCTTTAGTTAGTTTTAATAGAACCATTGTGGGATGGAAATGAGTAATTAAAACTGCTTCTCCGGTTAATCCGGATGGTTTTAATAGAACCATTGTGGGATGGAAATAACTTAAGAAAGCTGTGAAAGTGGTTGGGAATGTAGCGTTTTAATAGAACCATTGTGGGATGGAAATGCCTTTGCAGTGACCTTTGAATAGCAATTGTCCCTTCGTTTTAATAGAACCATTGTGGGATGGAAATAAGCTTTCTAAGATAGAAAAAGAATTGGGTCATGTAGAGTTTTAATAGAACCATTGTGGGATGGAAATAATAAAGGTGAAACTGTAAATTACTATTTGGGATGGGTTTTAATAGAACCATTGTGGGATGGAAATGCCTTTTACTTTGCGAATATTTTAAAAAAGGTGTTGAGTTTTAATAGAATCATTGTGGGATGGAAATGCCTAACGGCCGCCCTTGACAACGGCCGGCCGGTGGTTTTAATAGAACCATTGTGGGATGGAAATGAGTTGAAAGAGAACGACGAGAAGAGTGCTTGAGTGGTTTTAATAGAACCATTGTGGGATGGAAATTTTGCAGTAAATGTTACTATTGTCAAAATAAACGCAAAGTTTTAATAGAACCATTGTGGGATGGAAATCACTTTCACCTGAATGAGAGAGGCCATTTCGTGGTTAAGTTTTAATAGAACCATTGTGGGATGGAAATACTGAGTTATCCAGTTTTGCAAACTGGATTAAGTCTTTGTTTTAATAGAACCATTGTGGGATGGAAATCTCGATGATACGAATAACCCGCCTACTCCATCTAAAGTTTTAATAGAACCATTGTGGGATGGAAATTTGCTGAAATTTTAGAAGCGTTCTCCAGGTAGTCCCGTTTTAATAGAACCATTGTGGGATGGAAATGTCAGCAAATGGAAGGTGCTGAAATTGCGTCTGAACGTTTTAATAGAACCATTGTGGGATGGAAATGCATCTTTTAATGCGCCATAGAAAATAGGTGCAACGTTTTAATAGAACCATTGTGGGATGGAAATTGAAGAGCAGGAGCGGGCCGGGTAGGGTTGCCTTGTCAAGTTTTAATAGAACCATTGTGGGATGGAAATGCGAATAAGCTATATCGAAAGGTACGGAGCTTGCGGGTTTTAATAGAACCATTGTGGGATGGAAATTTTCTCGTCAACTTCGTATTTCTTCTTCTCAACGAAGTTTTAATAGAACCATTGTGGGATGGAAATGATGGTAAGGAGCACCAAGCAATAAAGCCAGGTCCTCGGTTTTAATAGAACCATTGTGGGATGGAAATTAAAACATACTCTAATCTTGTCCAATCAATTAATTTTGTTTTAATAGAACCATTGTGGGATGGAAATTTGTCAAGGGCAAGCCGGAAAGCCGAGCGACGGGAGGGTTTTAATAGAACCATTGTGGGATGGAAATCTTCCTACAATTTGGGCAAAACTTAGCGCCCTCAGGTAGTTTTAATAGAACCATTGTGGGATGGAAATAACGCTTACTAATTTTTGGTGCTTCCGGTTCAGCATAGTTTTAATAGAACCATTGTGGGATGGAAATTATTAAATATCCTCATAGTATCGTAACGGTTAGCAAGTTTTAATAGAACCATTGTGGGATGGAAATCCATATTACCGAAGGAAACCTCGAACAGGTTTTCGCTGTTTTAATAGAACCATTGTGGGATGGAAATCTCCGCAGTTTTGGGATGCTTTGGGTAATTACCTTATCGTTTTAATAGAACCATTGTGGGATGGAAATATTGGTTTATCCGGATGTTTCGTGATTATGGTATACGGTTTTAATAGAACCATTGTGGGATGGAAACATAGGGCAGGCATTTTAGTACCATTCAGGACATACAGGGTCTTGAAATTTTTACGAAAAAGATGGTGAAACGATGGCTGTCAAATGCCGTATGTTTACTCGCCGTTATGTAATTTACGAACTTGACCGAGCCCTTTGGTAAGTTTAAAGGAAAATAATTTAAAAAAATTATGCGGGAGATTTTAAAATATAAGGGTGATGTTTTTATGAATTTTAAAATTGTGGTGGAGACTTTGCCGGTCGTAATTTTAACCATGGGAAAGGGAGAAAGGGTTTTTACGCAGGCTGGTGGCATGGGTGGACCGAGGCCATGTAGCAATGTTTGAGCCTACTGTTACCTTTGAGATTGAAATGGTAAAAGGGTTTAGTAATATCCTGTTTGGCGGAGAAGGATTGTTTCTTGCTACTTTGAAGGGGCCGGGCAAGGTATGGCTCCAATCTCTGCCAATAGAAAATCTGGCAGCAAGGCTTATCCCTTATCTTCCTGCTTCGAAAGGAGATTAAGGGGAGGTTGAAAAAGCGTTTAAAAGCTGAAAAATTATTCGAACCGATTTAGGTTTGAGAAAAATTGTTGGGCCGGTTCCTGCTGGCTTGAATTATTTGTGTTAAGTTGGGGAGTTATTTTAGGCTGCTTTAAGAGGAAAAGGGAAAAACTCAGAGAATAGTAAAATACCAGTAAAGAACTCCGAAAAAGTTACTCTGAAGTAATTACTTATTAGCAAACGAAATTACCAAAAAGGGAAAAGCGGCCGGAACCGCCCTTAGGCAGGTAAATCAGAAACTGCAAAGAAAATATATTAAGGGATAAACTTAGCTGTGTACCAAATTTAATCGAACAATTTTTGGATTGGAGGAAAATTATGCGCATAGAAGTACTTTTAAAACCGCGGGAGAAAGCGGTCTTTTTACCGTTTAATTACCAGTATCAGATTACCTCAGCAATTTATGAAACTATAGCTAAATCATCACCGGATTTTGCTAAAAAACTTCATGATGAAGGTTTTGGGGAGCGGCGATTTAAGTTTTTTACCTTTTCGCAAATTTTGGCCAAAAGGAAGAAAATAACTTCTGAAGGTTTTTGGGTGATAGGGGAGTTTTCCTTGAAAATAAGTTCACCTCTCTATGAGTTTTTACTTCATCTTTTAAACGGATTATTTAAAGACCACAAATTTAAAATTGGCCGGGAAGAGTTTACGGTAAAAGGCGCTTATATCAGAGAAAATCCCGAAATAAAGCCTGGCCAGATTTTTGTTTGCTTATCTCCCATAGTGGTTAGCACTATTAAAGAAGGTTATGCCACGCCCTATTATATTAGGTATACCGAAGAGCCGGAATTTTTTTCGGAAAAAATCCGGCAAAATCTTTTGCGGAAATTTGAAACATATTACGGCCGTCTTCCGGCGGATGACCGTTTGATTTTCTTTTTTGACGAGGAATATTTAAAAAAAAATAAAGGAACAAAGCTTATCCACTACCGGGACCAAAAAATCTTGGGATATCTGGCTCCTTTTACGGTGGAAGGCTCTTCTGAGCTTATTGCTTTTGGTTATGATACCGGTTTTGGGGAGAAAAACAGCATGGGCTTTGGGTGTGTGGAGGTAAAATAAAAAAGAGTGAAGAGTTTTAGGTGTTAAAGTTGCGGCCTCAAAGAGAAAATTTTTGGGGTCTTTTTTTATGGAAAATTTTTTTGGCAGCTCATATTAAATTGTAAAAGCAGGAGATATTAGTGGTACTTTATTTTGCGGATAGCGGAGTCGTAAAATGGGATTAAGTGTCGAAATATGCGAATTATGTCAAAAAGTATTTGCCGCAAATAACAAGGAATTGTAAAACAAATGCAGAAGAATATTATTCGACGTATTAACAGGTCATTCCAGAAATACGGTAAGAAAATACCTCAGAGCAGGTGACATTTCTGAAAGGAAGCCCCATCCCCAAAAGGTCACAACTCGCCCGACTTCCGAATAAAAAGACTCTAACCGAATTTGACCTTACCTCCCAGCCCGGTATCGATGGAAAAGGACAGGTTAAAAACCGGTCTCTACGGTAACCCACATATCAAAGCTTAATTAAAAAAAGCAAGGTTGGTCAATTTAAAACCGTTGAAAATGGGTCAATTTAAATCTGCTATTGACAAAAAACATACAGCGTAGAACGAGTGAACAGCCGATTAGACGTTTCTTTCGGCTTTAAAATGCACACAATCCGAGGGATGGAAGGAAGAAGGAGGAATGTTATCAGTGCAGTATAACCGAATAAAAGTTAAAAGAAAGGTAATTTTGATTTTAGTCACCTTGCTAATTTTGTTAATTGTTACTCTAAATATTAAAATCTTATACTTTTTCCAGGAAGGAAATCCAATTATCGCCATCTGGGGAGGCAGTACTGGGTGCCTCTGTATTTCGAGCGCCCGATAACTGCAATAATGGATCCTGCCCCCTGGTGGTCGAGGAAGATACTCCCATTGAAATGGTCTCCCGGATTGCCATGAACCGGAATAGGCTCAAGCTTTACGATTATATTATTGTGACCAGAAACCAGCTGTTTAAAGGGATTGTATTGGTCCGGACTCTCCTTGATACTATGACCAGAATCCGGCTAGAAATGGCCAAAGGGGCCAACCCGACCGGATTGCCGGGGAATTATAATGGTAACGGTGCAGGAAATCAATGCTCTGGATTTAAAAGTTTTCCAGGGCATTTTTTATTGGTTCTTGATGGTTTTCTAAGTTGTGTTGGATGGAATTTTGGAAAAAATTTTTTCTTAAAAGCCTGGACCCAATAGCTTATTAGTTTTTTCTGAAACCAAGGATGATTATAACCGGCTGCTTCTCTAATCCTTAAGGAACACCTTATTAAATAATTATCCCGGGTTAGAAGTTATAAGCGAAAATCATAATTACAGTCGGGAAGTGAAGTTGCCTTATGAATACCGGCAAGAAGTACTAAAAGTTTTAGATGGAAGTAATCGTTTGATTCCGCGGAAAAATGTGAAATACTACAGTTTAGTTTTGCGGAAAAATGGTTAAGCAAAACCTCTAATTGACCAGAACAAAAGTTCGATAGTAAACTCTTAATAGAGGAGCGTGATATTAATGCAGATAATTAGCGCCAGTCGACGAACCGACATTCCGGCTTTTTACGGCGAATGGTTTATGAATAGAATAAGGGAAGGGTATTTTATTTTTAAAAATCCTTATAATGCTAAACAAATGAGCAAAGTTTCTCTTCGTCCCGAGGATGTTACTGCAATTGTTTTCTGGACTAAAAATCCTGCTCCTTTTATGAAGTACCTTGATGAGCTGCAGGATAGAGGTTATCGCTTTTATTTTCAATATACTTTAAACGGCTACGGCCCGGAAATGGAGCCCTTTTTACCGTCCCTGGAAAAGCGGATAGAAACCTTTAAAAAGCTATCGGAAAAAATCGGTAAAGAGAAAGTTATCTGGCGTTATGACCCGATAATCTTCAGTAATGTTCACGATGGTAATTTTTACCGGGAGAAATTTTCGTATATTTTAAATGAATTAAAAGATTTTACCACCCGGGTGGTGATAAGTTTTGTCGATGAATACCGCAAAGCTACCGTGAATTTTAAGAAGCTGAAAGAAGAAGAAATAGAGATTTATCAGCCTCCGGAAGTGATAATAAAGAGTTTTGCCGCTTTTATGGCAAAAGAAGCGAGAGAAGCAGGCTTAAAAATTCAGAGCTGCGCTGAAAATATGGCTTTTCTACCTGAAGTAGGTATTATGCCTGGTAAATGTATTGATGCGGATTATATTGAAAAAGTATTTTCCCTTACTTTACCCGAAAAACTCCACTTAAAAGATAAAAGCCAGCGCCAGGAATGTGGCTGTGTGGTCAGTAAAGATGTAGGCATTTACGATACCTGCCTTCACGGGTGTAAATACTGTTATGCTGGAAATTATGAAGCGGGAAGGAAAAATTACGAAAAACATGACCCAAACTCTCCTTTATTAATTGGGAAGTATGATGATGAAAATGAGCAGCTATCACTTTTTTAAAAATTATGAAAGCCGGGTAAAGGGGGGTAAACTTGTAGAGTTTAAATATAAGCCGGAGGGGTGTCTTTAAGCCCATATTCATTTAAAGCCTGAGCAAGTTAATATATAAAAGCCCTGCCAAACTGGCAGGGCTTAATCTGTAGTTACACTTTAAATTGATTAATAGCATTTTCTAGTTCGTTGGCAATTAAGTTTAAATTTTGAGCAACTGCTGCCAGCTCTTCAGAGGATGCTGAAAGCTCTTGGGATGTAGCTGCAACTTCTTCGGAGGCAGCAGAGTTTTCTTCGGTTACGGCACTTATTTGTTGGATCTTTTCAGCTATTTCGTCCACAGCCTGTAAAATATCTCCAAAAGCCATTACAGAGGCTTCTACGGCTTTAACTTGCTCTTTAATGAAATTATCAACATTTTCTGAGGTTTTAATTACCTCGTTGGCATCATTTTGTACGGAGAAAATTATTTTAGTAATTTCGTCGGTCGAACTTTTGGATTTTTCGGCGAGCTTTCTTACTTCTTCGGCAACTACTGCAAATCCCTTTCCAGCTTCGCCAGCCCGGGCTGCTTCAATAGCTGCATTTAAAGCTAGCAAATTGGTCTGGTCAGAAATTTCGGTTATTGTGTTGGCCACACTGCTTATATTCATTATTGAGGAAGCCAGAATTTTAACCTTCTCAACAACCAGCTCGAACGATGATTTTATTTGCTGGATTGATTTTACAAGATTATCCATTTCTTCTTTTCCTGAATTTGCCTTTGTTGCTGTATCTTCTGTTAGCGCTGCGATATTTGCTAAATCTTGAGATTGGGTAGAAGCTCCAGCAGAGACCTGTTGCATTGCTTTAGCAACTTCCTGGGAAGAGGTTGCCATACTTTCGGAAGTACTTGAGAGACCTTCGGATTCTTTGACAAGGATATTTGATTTTTCTTTTACATGATTTATTATTTGACTTATTGACTGTATCATTGTGTTTATGCTGCTGGCAAGAACTCCAATTTCATCTTTGCTTTTATAATCGATGCTTATCCGGAGATTGCCGCTTGCTACTTGTTCTACTTTTTCAGTTAAATCAGATAAAGGTTTTGAAATTTTTCTTTGGCTCAAAATCCAGATTAATACCAGGATAAGGAGGTTAATGCCGAAAAGGACAATTTGAATTGTTTTTAGTGTTATTACTTTACCTCTGGAATATTCTTCGGCGGCTGTTACTGCTTTGTTTGTTAAGTCAAAAAATGCTTCGCTTTCCTGTAAAAGAGTTTCCGGTTGAGCTTTACCCTGTCTTACCTTGTTGATTGATTCTTTTAAATTTTGCCATGCTTTTTCTACTTCTTTCATGTTGGCAATAAATTTTTGATCTGTTACTTTTGGTAATTGCAGGTCTTTATCGCCATTAATTAGACCGTTTATTACCTTATCTATTTTGGAAATTAGTTCGTTGGATGGTTTGCCTGATATTTCTAACTTAATAAGTCGCTGAACACCTCCTCTTACTACGCCAGCATAGTTCACTATTCTGCTGTCATTTACCATTCCATTTAAATATGAATAGACCGCAAATAAGTTGATTAAAGAAAAAATGAGAAGTACTGAGAGGATAATTTTAAGACTTGTGCTGATTTTCATGTTTTTTCCTCCTCATAGATGATTTTATAAGTAAACGATTTTTTTGTTTACAACCTCAGAAGTTGCATACATTTTACATTTCCTTACTTTAAATAACGTATAAGTCCCTTTATCCCGTTCCAGCTTGCGCGTAATTTTTTCAGCCTTATCCCAGACTATTTCCAGCCTGTCAACCCAGCTTCATCTTAAAGGAGTAGCGTTACAGCAGGTAAAACATAGACTTTCGTGGTTTTTGGCATTATCTATGTAACGGCTTAACGCAATCGGGACAAAGTTTTCGTTTTTTGCGCGATACATACTCAAACTCTTTTCCGCATTTTTTACAAATAGACTTTTGCTTTTTTTAGGTTTGTTAGATATTTTCTATCCCTCCTTTCCTTTCAATGTTTTATGGTGTAAATGCGAATAAAATAACCCTTCTGCCGCAAGGCAAAAGGGTCCCCTCTTCCTTAAACCTTCGGCAGCTGGCTGGCATAGTAGCGTAAAACTACCTTAGCCCCTGTAGCTTTGCGTCGCCGGCTTTCGCCGGGTTTGCCTTTATCGGGAAATGAGTGTTGAAATTTATAAGTAATTTTAAAGATATTTCTTACAAAATTCTTACAAAGGTGATTTTCAACATAAAAAGTGACTCGTAGTTTATATGGAAAAAATTTTTTGGAGGGAGAGAAGTATTATAGTGGAAGGAAAAGGACAGATGAGTTTGAATTAAACCAATGAAAAGAGATGAAGTATAAATGAAAATTCTTATTTCTCCGCTGGGAATGTCATCAGGATTATTATTTTCGGCGCTTTATCATGTAAAGCCGGATTTTTTATTTTGTCTAACCTCTGAGAAAGGAAAAGAAAGACTTCCAGATATAATGGAAAAAGCAGACTATTTAGGAGGGTATTTGGTTTTTCTTGTTGATGATCCTTTTACAGCTTTTTAGCGAACGGAATAGGTCTGGAGAAGCTTAAAAGATTTGCTGGCTTCCGATGTTGATGTAGTTGTAAATATCACTGAGGGTACGACAGTCCTTCAGTATCTGATGGCGCCGTTTGTTCGTACCTGCAGGACCACTTACTTGAATCCTGATTTGCCAAAAAAGAAGGTTTTGTTTTAAAGAGGGGAGAAGTTTATGGTATTATTCCTGCAAGGGGCTGGACAGTAGGTTTTGTAGTGGAAACTTCTGCACGAAGTGAAAGGCAGAAAGAAGCAGCGGTAGAGTATTTGAATGCGAATTTAGAGGAGATTTTTTATTAAGAAAATTGTGGTAAAAAAATAATTCGGAAGGTAAGCTCCTTTAAATATAAAAAATTGTTTATTTGAAGGAGATAGACTTTTACTGGCTTGGAAAATCCAATTAGGTGAAGCAAATATTAAACATAGAATTGGCAAAGTTTTATATGAATGGAAATGTTTAAGAATGTTACTTTTGAAATGAGAGAGACAGTTTATCCGTTAGCTGTCTGGCTTACGGGAGATGGCATGATACTTAAGGATTTTTTGCTGAGCGTAACTGCAAAAACGTTCCAGAAGTTGTTTTTCATAGCTCTGAAGATAGGAAAGTTTTTTGGAAAAATCGGTGGTATCAAGGTCGTATAACAAAGGCAAACCCCCTGCTTAAGCCTTTATGGTAGAAAAAGAAAATATTATTAAGTTATAAAATTAAACAAAATTTGACAAAATCCTTCTTTTGTTTATTCCTGATTAGCAGGAAAAAAACCGGAGAAAGAGAAATAATATAATGAACCTAATTTTACGGGAGGGCTGCCGGTGGGTAAATACGTTTACTGTGAAGATGATACGGTTTGGAAGTATGTGGCGGGGCTTCAGGATCCGGAACTTTACCGGGTTCCAAAGAAGCTCGGGATTGGTGAGTATGAAAGTAAGGGTGGGTATGAAATTCTGCGGCTAAAGGTTGAAGATGTTCCGCTCATTCGGCAGTACCTGGAGCAAAAAGAGTTTGCCAAACTAAAGGATGAATTTAACCGGCTTTATTTAGAAAATACGGAAGTGGATGAGAAAGGGGAACGATGGCCGGTAGAAGGGTATCATGAAATTGTTGAGAAATTTACCCGACTTTACAATTATTATTTCCTGTCCATGTTAGAAGAAATTGCCAATTATATTGAAAACAAGGCATTGTCCGGGAAAAAGGTGTTTGAGTTTAGAGGGGAATTTTAAGAAAATTGTTCAAGCCTGCTCGGGCAGGCTTTTTTGTATGTAAAAAAATAACCGGAGAAAACTCCGGGGGCAAAAATGAAGGTTGTGTGCTTATTGTATTTTTATACCACTAATTTAGTAAATATTCAATACTTTTTTTAATTTTTTTATGTACTAAATTTAAAAAATATGGAAATATTTGTTGGTGTAGAGAAAAGTTAAAGGTGGAAATTAAAAATTAGACAGTTTATGTTAAGAAAAATTTAATTCTAGCATAATATAAACTCAATAAAAAACTAATATAATAAGTCATATGAAAAAGTAATTGAGCTGGAACTAAAAGTTAGAGGAGTTGTGAGAAGTTAAAATAATGGTGAGATTAATGCAGCATTGGAGGATAAGAGATGCTGTCTGAGGTTAAAATTAAAGTTCGGGATTTGAATTTATATTACGGTAACTTTCAAGCGTTAAAAAACATAAGTTTGGATATTTATAAAAATGAAGTTACAGCCCTAATTGGTCCTTCGGGATGCGGAAAATCGACTTTTTTACGAACGTTAAACCGTATGAATGATTTAATTCCCGGGGTAAAAATTGAGGGTTCAATTTTATTTGATGGTGTTGATATTTATAAGGAAAATTTTGATGTGGTGGAACTTAGGAAAAGAGTAGGAATGGTTTTTCAATCGCCCAATCCTTTTCCTAAGTCGGTTTACGAAAACGTAGCTTATGCGCCAAGAATTCATGGGTTAAAAGATAAGAGGAAATTAGATGAAATTGTTGAAAAAAGCCTTCGCGGAGCAGCATTGTGGGATGAGGTGAAAGATAGGCTTCATAAACCTGCTACCGGGTTATCAGGGGGCCAGCAGCAAAGGCTTTGTATTGCCCGGGCATTGGCTATTGAACCGGAAGTGCTTTTAATGGATGAACCAACTTCGGCCCTGGATCCAATTTCTACTATGCGAATTGAAGAGCTTATCCAGGAATTAAAGAAAAAATACACGATAGTAATTGTTACCCACAACATGCAGCAGGCGGCTCGAATTTCAGACAAAACTGCCTTTTTCCTGAATGGTGAATTAATTGAAATGGATAGGACCGAGGTTATCTTTACTAAACCCCGGGATCGCCGGACGGAAGATTACATTACCGGTCGTTTTGGTTAAAAAATTGTCGAAAAACGCTGGTAGTTGAGTTTGCCGGCGTTTTTTATTTTTTTACCCTTTTTTAGGGAGAAAATTGCGAGGAAATTGCCCTTGAAAAAGGGTAAAGGAATTTGATATATTAAGAAAGCGTCCCGCGGGACAAGGGAGCAAAAACCCCTTGACAGGGGACGCGAAGATATGATAAATTAAGAGACGTCGCCGACGGCAGGAAACGCCGAAAGCGACAGGTACCTTGGCAAGGGAATAACGGCAAGCGGACCGTACTCGGGAAGGGTACGGAAGCAAAAAAGCTTGGATTGACCCTTTCATAGGACCTAACCTGTGCGAAACAGGTTTAGATACCGGGGTCCCCAAAAAATCGGAAGATTTTTTGGGGTAGCACTTCGGGGTCCCCGCAAAAAGCGAAGCTTTTTGTGGGGGTGACTTTATGGAGGGTTTGATCCTGGCTCAGGACGAACGCTGGCGGCGTGCCTAACACATGCAAGTCGTGCGATCTTGGAGGTTAGCTTGCTGACCTCCAGGATAGCGGCGGACGGGTGAGTAACGCGTGGGTGACCTACCTGTAAGACCGGGATAACCCTGGGAAACCGGGGCTAATACCGGATACGCTATC
>NZ_BDJL01000002.1 GCF_001950325.1 Carboxydothermus islandicus | reverse complement strand
CTTCTCGGTCTCATACTCCACGTGCGCTGTATTAATGGTAATTCCTCTTTCCCTTTCTTCCGGAGCATTGTCAATCTCGTCGTACCTCTTTTGCTGGGCTAATCCCTTCTTCGCCAGCACCGTGGTAATTGCCGCAGTTAAGGTGGTCTTACCGTGGTCTACGTGACCTATCGTTCCAATGTTTACGTGGGGTTTTACCCGCTCAAATTTTGCCTTCGCCATCGTTACTCCTCCTTTTTACTTACCTTGTCTTTTTTGAATAATTTGATCTGCCAAGTTCTTGGGCACTTCCTCATAATGGGAGAAATGCATAGTATAGGTGCCCCGTCCCTGGGTTTTCGAACGGAGATCGGTAGCATAACCAAACATTTCGGCTAAGGGTACATAGCCTCTTACAACCTGCATGTTATTCCGGGCTTCCATACCTTCAATCCGTCCCCGGCGCGAGTTGAGGTCACCGATAACCTCACCCATGTATTCTTCCGGAACAACCACTTCAACTTTCATAATAGGTTCTAAAAGCACCGGATTTGCTTTTAAAACCGCCTGTTTAGCGGCCATCGAACCGGCAATTTTGAAAGCCATTTCTGAAGAGTCAACTTCGTGATAACTACCATCAAACAGCGTTACCCGCACATCGATAACCGGATAACCTGCCAGTACACCGGATTCTAAGGCTTCCCGCACACCAGCATCGACTGCCGGAATGTATTCCTTGGGAATCACGCCACCAACAATTTTATTGACAAACTCATAACCTTTACCGGGTTCCAGCGGTTCAATTTCAATCCAAACATGACCGTACTGACCGCGTCCACCGGTTTGCCGGATGTATTTGCCTTCGGCCTTGGCAGTTCCCCGAACGGTTTCTTTGTAAGCAACCTGGGGCTTACCCACATTGGCTTCAACTTTAAACTCCCGCATGAGCCGGTCCACGATAATTTCGAGGTGTAATTCGCCCATGCCAGCAATAATGGTCTGGCCGGTTTCCTGGTCGGTCCACATCTTAAAGGTGGGGTCTTCCTCAGCCAAGCGCTGCAGGGCTATGCTCATCTTTTCCTGGTCCTGCTTGGTCTTGGGTTCAATCGCTACGTTAATAACCGGCTCGGGGAATTCCATGGATTCTAAAACAATTGGATGCTTCTCATCGCAAATGGTATCTCCAGTGTGGGTGTCTTTTAAACCAACTGCTGCAGCTATATCTCCGGAACATACTTCATCAATTTCTTCCCGGTGGTTCGCATGCATTCTAAGGAGCCGTCCAATCCGCTCTTTCTTTCCTTTGGTGGAATTTAAAACGTAAGAACCGGCTTTCAGGACACCGGAATAAACCCTGAAGAAGGTAAGCTTACCCACATAGGGGTCAGCCATAATCTTAAACGCCAGAGCGGAAAACGGCTCGGAATCGCTCGCCTTCCGAAAATCCTCATCACCCGTTTCGGGATTAATTCCGCGCACCGCCGGAATATCCACCGGTGAAGGCAAATAATAAACAATAGCGTCTAAAAGCGGCTGCACGCCTTTATTTTTAAAGGAAGAACCGCAAAGTACCGGAACAACTTTTACGGCAATCGTTGCTTTTCTTAGACCCGCTCTAATTTCTTCGGGAGTCAGTTCTTCTCCCTCCAGATATTTCAGCATTAGTTCTTCATCAGCTTCCGCTGCCGCTTCCAGTACTTTTTCCCGGTACTCGGCTACCAAATCTAACATTTCAGCGGGGATTTCCGCTTCTGCTAATTGGGTACCGAGGTCATCGGTATAAATAATCGCTTTATTTTCAATCAAATCGACAACTCCCTGAAAAGTGTCTTCATTTCCGATGGGGAGCTGTATCGGTACCGGATTGGCGCCCAGGCGCTCTTTGATTTGCTTTACCACTTCAAAAAAGTTGGCTCCCATCCGGTCCATTTTATTGACATATGCTATCCGCGGAACACCGTATTTATCGGCCTGACGCCAGACAGTTTCCGATTGGGGTTCAACGCCACCAACAGCACAAAATATTGCCACGGCGCCGTCTAAAACCCTAAGCGATCTTTCAACTTCCACGGTAAAGTCCACGTGTCCGGGCGTATCAATAATGTTAATCCGGTGATTTTTCCAGAAGCATGTAGTAGCCGCTGAGGTAATGGTAATACCCCGCTCTTGTTCCTGGACCATCCAGTCCATGGTTGCAGCACCATCATGCACTTCGCCCATTTTATGCACTTTACCGGTATAGAAGAGAATACGCTCTGTTGTGGTAGTTTTGCCGGCGTCAATATGAGCCATAATCCCGATGTTTCTCGTCCGTTCCAACGGGTATTCTCTCGGCATGTCGTATTCCCTCCTTTACCACCGATAATGGGCAAACGCCTTATTGGCCTCGGCCATTTTATGAGTATCTTCTTTTTTCTTAACGGCTCCGCCAACACCGTTAGCCGCATCCATAATTTCCGCAGCTAATTTTTCCTCCATACTCCGGCCGCTTCTTTCCCGGGCATAGTTGACAATCCAGCGGATAGCTAAGGACTGCCGCCGTTCCGGACGAACTTCCACCGGCACCTGATAGTTAGCACCACCAACCCGGCGCGGCCGTACTTCAAGTACGGGCATTACATTTTTCATGGCTTCTTCGAAAACTTCCAATGGATCCCTGCCGGTTTTTTCCCGGATTATATCAAAAGCCCGATAGCAGATTTTTTCCGCCAAGCTTTTTTTGCCGTCAACCATGGTCTTATTAATCAACTTGGTTACCAATTTGCTACCATAAATTGGATCCGGCAAAACATCTCGCTTGGGTACGGGTCCTCTTCTGGGCATCTTTTTCCCCCCTTTACAAGGATTCTTTTAATAACTTTTTACTTCTTAGCTTTTGGCCGTTTTGTTCCGTATTTAGAACGACCTTGATTGCGGTTCTGCACTCCAGCACAGTCAAGCGCTCCCCGAACGATATGGTATCTTACACCCGGAAGGTCCTTAACCCGGCCACCTCGTACTAATACCACCGAGTGTTCCTGCAAGTTGTGTCCAATACCGCCGATATATGCGGTAACTTCAATGCCGTTGGTTAACCGTACCCGGGCTACTTTCCGTAAGGCGGAGTTCGGCTTCTTCGGAGTTGTAGTATAAACTCTGGTGCAAACCCCTCTCTTTTGCGGACATCCTTTGAGCGCCGGTGCACTGGATTTAACTGCTACTTTTTCTCTACCTTTCCTCACTAACTGATTAATCGTTGGCATTTATTACACCTCCTTCCCCGGATCAATAATTGCAGCACAGGCACAACCTACAGCAATACCACAGCTTTTTCCCAATTCTGCCATAGTACCTACGGTTTCGACTGGAACATTTTTTTCCTTGCAGAGGGCCACCACTGGATCGGTAACTCTCTTTTCTGCATCTAAAGCAATAAAAACTTTTATCGCTTTCCCTTTTTGGAGGGCTTTTAATGTTTGCTTGGTGCCAACGGTCCTGTTTTTGGTTTCCTTAATCTCCGAAAGCGGCACTATACTCCCTCCCGCCTGTTAACACACTTTTATATGATAGCATTTTGCAAAATCCTTGTCAATTCATCTCAATTTTCACCAGGGGTAATGTACATTAAAATTTTGTTAATTTTTCAGGGGCCGTAAGGTCCCGGCCCCTGAAATTTTACTCTGCATTCTTGGCCTGAACCATGATATTGCGGTAACGGGCCATACCCGTACCCGCAGGTATTAACTTACCAATAATAACATTTTCCTTAAGGCCTAAAAGCGGATCAACCTTACCTTTAATAGCGGCTTCGGTAAGCACCCGGGTGGTTTCCTGGAACGAAGCTGCAGAAAGGAACGAATCGGTCGCCAGGGATGCTTTGGTTATTCCAAGCAGTACCCTCTTAGCGGTTGCCGGTTTTCCACCCTTGGCAATAACTTTAGCATTTTCATCTTCAAATTCAAAAATGTCCACCAGGCTTCCCGGTAAGAGGTCGGTATCGCCGGAGTCTTCAATTTTTACCTTTCTTAGCATTTGCCTGATAACTACCTCAATATGCTTATCGTTAATTTCCACACCTTGCATCCGGTAAACTTTCTGCACTTCCTGGAGGAGATAAAGCTGAGCCCCCTCGATACCTTTAACTTTGATTAAATCATGGGGGTTAATAGGCCCTTCCGTTAGTTCGTCCCCAGCATATACTTTATCTCCGGTCTGGACTTTAATGCGTGCTTGATAAGTTATGGGATATACCTTGCGTTCTCCGGTCTCTTGATTTATAACCTCAATTTCCCGGCGTCCTTTGTTATCCCGAACCTCAACCACACCATCAATTTCGGTAATAATCGCCTGGCCCTTTGGTCTCCGGGCTTCAAACAACTCTTCGACCCGAGGTAAACCCTGGGTAATATCCTCACCGGCAACACCACCGGTATGGAAGGTCCGCATGGTAAGCTGGGTACCCGGTTCTCCGATACTTTGCGCGGCAATAATTCCTACCGCTTCACCGATATCTACTATGCTGTTAGTAGCAAGATTTCGACCGTAACACCGGGTGCAAACCCCGTGGCGAGTGCGACAGGTTAATACGGAACGGATTTTAACCTTCTTTATTTTTGCTGCAACTATTTTTTCAACAATTTCTTCAGTAATTTCCTGGTTCTTCGCTACTAACAATTCTCCCGTTTCCGGATGGACTATATCTTCCGCAGCCACTCTACCTAAAATTCTATCTTCAAGTTTTTCAATAACATCAGTCCCGTCTTTCACATCGGTTACATAAATACCATCTTCGGTACCGCAATCTTCTTCCCGGACTATAACATCCTGGCAAACGTCAACCAGTCGCCGGGTAAGGTAACCGGAGTCAGCAGTTCTAAGCGCCGTATCCGCCAATCCTTTCCGCGCTCCGTGGGTAGAAATAAAGTATTCCAGTACCGTTAACCCTTCCCGGAAATTCGCTTTAATCGGCAAGTCAATGATTCGCCCGGAAGGATCGGCCATCAATCCCCGCATTCCGGCTAACTGGCGAATCTGCTGAATGTTACCCCGGGCACCGGATTTGGCCATCATGTAAACGTGGTTAAACTGGGAAGCTTCCAGGGTTTCAACTAATTTTTTCGTTACCTTATCGGTTGCCGCATTCCAGATATCTACCACCCGCTGATAACGTTCATCTTCCGTAATTAAACCCCGGCGGTACTTGACTTCAATGTCCGCTACCATCCGGTCCGCTTCTTCTAAAATCTCCTGCTTTTCTTTGGGAACGGTAATATCTACGATACCAATGGTAAGACCGGCCTTGGTTGCATAATGGAATCCAAGTTTCTTAAGACCGTCTAACAAGTAGCCGGTTTTTTCATAGCCAAGCTTTCTATATGATTCGGTAACAATTTTCCCCAGCGCTTTTTTATCAACCAAGTGATTTATAAACCTTAACTCTTCGGGAATTACCTCATTAAATATTATCCTTCCCGGAGTGGTTTCTAACTCCACTATTTCTCCCCGTACGGGATAGCGAACTTTAATTTTGGTGTGAAGTTCGATAACCCCTTCTTCATAAGCCATTATCACTTCTTCGGGATGGGCAAATTTCTTACCTTCGCCTTTAGCTCCGGGCTTTTCTACCGTCAGGTAGTAACTGCCTATAACCATATCCTGAGTCGGTACGACTACCGGCTTTCCATCTTTTGGGTTCAAGATATTGTGAGAAGAAAGCATTAAAAGTCGAGCTTCTGCCTGGGCTTCCGCCGATAGAGGCACGTGAACCGCCATTTGATCGCCATCGAAGTCAGCATTGTAAGCCGTACAAACCAGCGGGTGAATCTGAATTGCCCTACCTTCCACCAGAACCGGTTCAAAAGCCTGAATTCCCAAACGGTGCAAGGTAGGTGCCCGGTTTAAAAGTACCGGATGTTCTCTAATTACCTCTTCTAATACATCCCAAACCTCGGGTTTTACCCGCTCCACCATGCGCTTGGCACTTTTAATGTTGTGGGCAATCCCGTCAGCCACTAATTTTTTCATCACAAAAGGCTTGAACAATTCCAAAGCCATTTCCTTTGGCAAACCGCACTGGTGCAACTTCAATTCCGGACCAACCACGATAACCGAACGCCCGGAATAATCCACCCGCTTACCCAAAAGATTTTGGCGGAAACGCCCCTGCTTACCTTTTAACATGTCCGACAGGGATTTTAAAGGCCGGTTTCCGGGTCCCGTTACCGGACGGCCACGACGGCCATTATCAATCAGGGCGTCAACCGCTTCCTGCAGCATGCGCTTTTCATTCCGGACAATGATGTCCGGTGCCCCTAACTCTAAAAGCCTTTTTAAGCGGTTGTTACGGTTTATTACCCGCCGGTACAGGTCATTTAAGTCCGACGTGGCAAACCGGCCACCGTCTAACTGAACCATCGGCCGCAGTTCCGGAGGAATAACCGGAATAACATCTAAAATCATCCATTCCGGCCGGTTGCCTGATTTTCTAAAGGACTCGACAACTTCTAAACGACGTAAAGCTCTTATCCGCCGCTGTCCGGTGGATTCCTTAATTTCCGCTTTGAGCTCGGCGGAAAGTTCATTTAAATCTATTTCCGCCAAAAGCTCTTTTATCGCTTCTGCCCCCATTCCCGCTTTAAAAGCATTGCCGTACTTTTCCCGGGCTTCCCGATACTCCGTTTCGGTCAGCAACTGCTTTTTAAGAAGGGGAGTTTCCCCGGGGTCAATCACGATGTACGAAACAAAGTACAAAACTTTTTCCAGGGCACGGGGGGACATATCCAGTAAAAGGCCCATACGACTTGGAATCCCTTTAAAATACCAGATATGCGATACCGGAGCAGCAAGCTCAATGTGGCCAAGCCTTTCCCGCCGCACTTTTGAACGAGTTACTTCGACCCCGCAGCGGTCACAAACAACTCCCTTATAGCGAACCCGTTTGTATTTACCGCAGTGACATTCCCAGTCTTTGGTAGGGCCAAAGATTCTTTCGCAAAAAAGTCCATCCCGTTCCGGTTTTAGAGTCCGGTAATTTATTGTTTCCGGCTTTTTAACCTCTCCATGGGACCAGGCACGGATTTGATCCGGAGAAGCAAGACCAATCTTAATACGCTCAAAGTTATTTAGAACCAGCAAGGAGCTTCTCTCCTTTCAATAATTTAATCCTCCAGGTCACCATCAAAATCATCATTAATCTCAAAATCCGCTTCTACTTCTTCCTCATAATATTCGTTTTTTACTTCGTCTCGGTCCGCAATACTTGCCGCTAAGCCGTATTCTTCGGCTTTTTCACCTATATCATCGTCTATTTCCTTAATTTCTACTTCTTCATCATTATCGGTGAGAACTTTAACGTCAAGCCCCAAGCTTTGCAGTTCTTTGATCAATACCTTAAACGATTCTGGAACCCCCGGTTCAGGGATATTCTCTCCCTTAACAATTGCTTCGTAGGTTTTTACCCGACCAACCACATCGTCCGACTTAATGGTGAGAATTTCCTGCAGCGTATAAGCGGCACCGTAGGCCTCCAAAGCCCAAACTTCCATTTCTCCGAACCGCTGACCACCAAACTGGGCTTTTCCACCCAGCGGCTGCTGGGTAACCAGAGAATACGGACCGGTAGACCGGGCATGGATTTTGTCGTCTACCAGGTGAGCAAGTTTTAGCATATAAACATAGCCTACCGTCACCCGACTGTCAAAAGGCTCACCGGTACGCCCATCTCTTACTTCTATCTTGCCGTCTTCCGGAAGTCCTGCTTTTCGCAGAGCCTCAAAAATGTCTTCTTCGGTAGCCCCGTTAAAAATCGGAGTTGCTACATTTATCCCCAGAGCCTTGGCAGCCCACCCCAGGTGACACTCCAGAATCTGTCCAATATTCATCCGGGAAGGAACTCCCAAAGGATTTAAAACAATTTCTACCGGGGTGCCATCGGGTAAGAAAGGCATATCTTCTTCCGGCAAGATCCTAGCCACAACACCCTTATTACCGTGGCGACCAGCCATCTTGTCCCCAACGGAAATTTTCCGTTTCTGGGCAATGTAAACGCGGACCAGCATATTTACTCCCGGAGAAAGCTCGTCGCCATTTTCCCGGGAAAAAACTTTAACATCGACTACTTTGCCCGATTCGCCGTGAGGGACCCGAAGAGATGTATCCCTAACTTCCCGGGCCTTTTCCCCGAAAATAGCCCTGAGAAGTCTTTCTTCTGCAGTCAGTTCCGTTTCCCCTTTGGGAGTGACTTTACCCACCAGAATATCCCCAGGACGAACTTCAGCCCCTATCCGGATAATTCCCCGTTCATCTAAATCTTTTAAGGCATCTTCACCAACATTGGGAATATCCCGGGTAATCTCTTCGGGGCCAAGCTTGGTATCCCGGGCATCACATTCGTACTCTTCAATGTGAATGGAAGTAAAAACATCTTCTTTAACCAGCTTTTCGCTTATTAAAATTGCGTCTTCATAGTTATAACCTTCCCAGGGCATGTAGGCCACCAAAACATTCTTACCTAAAGCCAGTTCTCCGTGATCGGTAGACGGACCATCGGCAATGATTTGGTCCTTCTCCACCCGTTCACCTTTCCTAACAATCGGCTTTTGATTGATACACGTCCCCTGGTTGGACCGCTCAAACTTTATAAGCTTATACCGGTCAATTTGCCCCTGGTCGTTTCTTATAACAATCTCATCAGCAGTAACTCGCTCCACAACCCCAGGATTCTTAGCTAAAACCACAACCCCCGAATCTTTAGCAGCCTTGTACTCAATACCGGTGCCAACTACCGGTGCTTCGGTCCTGATGAGCGGCACTGCCTGCCGTTGCATGTTAGCACCCATCAAAGCCCGGTTAGCATCGTCGTGCTCTAAAAAGGGAATTAACGAAGTTGCCACCGAGAAAACCTGCTTGGGAGAAACATCAACAAAGTCAACTTTTGAAGGTTCGACGTGCAAGATCTCACTGCCGTGACGGGCATTAACCATCTCATCTAAGAACTTACCTTCGGGGGAAAGCTTAACGTTAGCCTGAGCAATAACGTATTTTTCTTCTTCATCGGCAGTTAAGTAAACAATTTCATTGGTTACAACTCCCCGCTCCTTATCAACCTTGCGGTAAGGAGTTTCAATAAAGCCAAATTCATTTACCCGGGCATAAGTGGTAAGGTTACCGATAAGACCAATGTTAGGACCTTCCGGCGTTTCAATGGGGCACATCCGCCCATAATGGGAGTGGTGAACGTCCCGTACTTCGAAACCCGCCCTTTCCCGGGAAAGTCCCCCCGGTCCAAGAGCCGAAAGCCGCCGTTTATGGGTTAATTCGGCCAAGGGATTGGTTTGGTCCATAAACTGGGAAAGCTGGCTTGAACCAAAGAATTCTTTAATTGCAGCTACAATAGGTCTTGTATTAATTAAAACCTGCGGGGTTAATGAATCGGCATCTTGTATAGTCATCCGCTCCCGCACAACCCGTTCCATCCGGGCTAAACCGATCCTGAACTGGTTTTGCAGTAATTCACCTACCGACCGGAGCCGGCGATTGCCTAAATGGTCAATATCGTCTACCTTCCCCTGTCCCCGCATTAACCCTAAAAGATAGCGAATGGTATAAATTATATCTTCATTAGTAAGTTCCCGAATAAACTCCCTTTTAACAGGAACATAGTCATTTAAATATTTATCATATTCTTTTTCTCCATTTTCCTCGAGGTAACGGTATAATACTCCGTGATTTAATTTTTTAAATAGCTTGTACCGTCCCACATTACCCAGATCGTAACGTTTAGGATCAAAAAACATTGAATCTAAAAGAGTTTTCGCACTCTCCACCGTTGGCGGTTCCCCCGGGCGGAGCTTTTTATATATTTCAATTAACGCTTCTTCCCGGGAATCGGTATTGTCTCTTTCGAGGGTAGCGATAATTTTATCATCATGGTCGAATAACTCTCCAATGCGCCCTTTTGATTCGTAGCCTAGCGCCTTTAAAAGCACCGTTACGGGAAGCTTACGGGTACGATCGATACGGACATATATATGGTCATTTACATCCGTCTCAAATTCTAACCAGGCTCCCCGGTTAGGGATAATTGTTGCCAGGTACATTTTTTTCCCGTTAGGGTCAACCTGTTCCGAAAAGTAAACCCCCGGGGAACGAACCATTTGGCTGATTACAACCCGTTCGGCACCGTTAAAAATAAAGGTACCTTTTTCCGTCATTAAGGGGAAATCCCCTAAAAACACTTCCTGCTCTTTAATTTCTCCGGTTTCCTTATTTAAAAGTCTTACCTTTACTCGAAGAGGGGCAGAATATGTAAAATCCCTTTCTTTGCACTCCTCCACAGAGTATTTGGGCTTACCAAGGTAGTAATCTAAAAACTCTAAAGATAAATTACCGGTAAAATCGGTAATCGGAGATATTTCCCGAAAAACTTCCCTCAACCCTTCATCCAAAAACCACTGGTACGATTTTTTCTGAATTTCAATAAGATATGGAAGTTCCAAGATTTCGGGAAATTTGGCATAGCTATAACGAATTTTTTTCCCGACCTGCACCGGTATCATTTAAGCTATCACCCCTCAGAAAAAATTAAAAACCAAAAAGGTAAAAAGGCAAAAAGAACCCCTTTTGCCTTTCTACCTAAAAATATTTAAGGCAATACTTCGCATTACCATATTGTATCCAAAGTCGCAAGATATTACACATCCTCCAATTTAATTACAAGATGGCATTTTTAAATGATATCACAAGTATTTGTAATTGTCAACAACCTGAAAGTATAAAAAAAGGGACAGTCCCTATCTTTATACTTTAAGTATAAAGAAAAGAACCGTCCCGAAATACTACTTTACGGTTTTGGAGGAGCTATTTTTCCTGCCTTTAAATCTTCAATTACCGCATTCACTTTATCTTTAACCTCTTGCGGTACCTCATCGGTCCAATCCATTTCTAAAACTCCCTCAGCCCATCCCTGGCTGTAACCTTTTGGCTCAAGTTTCCCTGCTATAAACTGCTCTACAACCCACTTAAATAAGTTGGGAGTTTTGTAAAGAACACTGGCCACCACCGTTCCAGGAGCTACTTCATTTTGCGGAGCAATATAACCGATTGCTTTAACTCCTTTCATCTTGGCTGCTTCGATACTACCAAGCCCTACCTGGTTGGCAGAACAGAATAAAACATCGGCACCATTTTCCGCCATGGCTAACGCCGTTTCTTTACCTTTTTGAATATCTTCCCAGGAGTTAACATAGGTTTTCATAACTTTAATTGAGGGATCAACTGCTTTGGCGGCATTTTCAAAAGCATCAAGAGTACCTTTAATTACAGGGAAGGGGAAAGAACCAATTGCCCCAAGTTTCTTAGTCTTGGTAATAAGCCCGGCAATAGTTCCGGCTACATAACCACCCTCCCATTCGCGAATTCCGATACCACCAATGTTCGGCGCTTTGCCCTGGTCACTGTTTATGACCATGAAGAAAGTTTTAGGATACTGAGGAGCAACTTTGTTAACAGCATCGGTAAATTGCACTCCATGAGCAAACACTAAATCATAACCTTTTTCACCATAATCTCTCAACGTTGCTTCAAAATCCGCTTGTTGAACGTTTTCAATGTACTCCATGTCAATACCAAGATCTTTCTTTACCAGCTGCAACCCAGCATAAGCCGTTGCGTTCCAGCCCTGGTCATTAATTGGTCCAGGTAGTACTAAAGCAATTTTGTACTTTTTAGCCTCGCCTTCTTTCTTGGGCTCCTCATTCTTCGCACAGCCAGCAAGGCTAAAAATTAGGGAAACCACTAAAAGCACCGCTAACACAGAAAAAATCTTTCTTTTCATCTTATTCCTCCTTTGCTTTTATTTTTTGGCCTTTTCGGCCAAAAGTTTTAATTCTTTTCATAGGACTTTCCTAAGGCTGCCGGAGCCGTAGTCTTTCCTACGAGCCCGCTCATGGCTATTACCGTAACGATATAGGGCAGCATTAAAAATACCTGATAAGGAATGCCAGTTCCCACTGCTTGCAATCTAATCTGAAGCGCATCAGCCAAACCAAAGATAAGACTTGCTGCTAAAATTCCCGAAGGTTTCCATTTCCCAAAAATTACTGCAGCTACGGCAATAAAGCCTCTCCCAGAAACCATATTGTCTACAAACATATTAAACTGACCGAGGGAAAGAAATGCTCCTGCTACCCCGGCAAAAATTCCCGAAAGTAAAACACAGAGGTAGCGAATTTTTACGACATTTATCCCTACCGTATCGGCAGCTTTGGGATGTTCCCCCACCGTTCTAATGGCAAGCCCCCAGGAAGTCCTGTACAAAATAAGTGAGGCCAACGGAACCAGTAAAAACGCTAAATACACCAAAATATTTTGTTGAAATAAAATTGGTCCTATTAGCGGCAAATCTTTTAAACCAGGAATTGCTAAAGGTTTAAACGCATTTACCTTAACGGGCGTTGTGGTAATACCAAACATTGCCCGAAAAATAAAGCTGGTGAGACCAACGCTTAAAATATTTACCGCAATCCCGGTAACCACATGGTCTACACCAAGGCTTACGGTCATGTAAGCATGAATTAATGCTAAAAGAATCCCACCCCCAATGGCAAAAAGTATACCTATCCAAGGGCTTCCGGTCACGTATGACCCGATAACCCCAAATAAAGCACCAATAAGCATCATACCTTCAAGGCCAATATTAATTACTCCAGAACGCTCGGAAAACATCCCTCCCAGTGCAGCCAGTAATATCGGCACTGACAATCGAATAGTGGCGGCTAAAAGTGTTATGAAGAATCCTAAGGTAAAGATCTGCTCCATCTTAGGCCACCCCCTTGGCTTTTTTCTTTTGGTAGCGCCGGGCTAAAATTGTTCCACCCAGTAAAAATAAAATTATCAATCCCTGAATGATGTAAACGATGTTTGCCGGAACTCCAACTGACCGCTGCATGCTGTTTGCCCCAACCTGTAATAAGCCAAATAACAGTGATGCCAGCACTACCCCAAAAGGAGTTGCCTGCCCTAAAAGCGCTACAGCAATTCCATCAAAGCCAACACCTTTGGAAAAGTTATCTAACAAACGATGGTGTATCCCCCCAACTTCAGTAAACCCGGCAACCCCGGCCAAGGCGCCCGAGAGGGCTAATGCTAAAAACATTTTGGTTCGTACATCAATCCCAGCATATTCAGCCGCATGAAGATTTAGCCCTACCGCCCTTAATTCAAAGCCAAGCTTGGTTCGCCAGAGGATGATATAGACCAACACTACAAACAATAGAGCTATCAGAAATCCAAGATGCAAGCGGGTATTGGGTATTAGCACCGGCAAAAAAGCATTTTCTCCTATCATATCCGTTTGCGGATAAAAACCGGATTTTTCTCTCAAGGGTTTATCAACAAGATAACTTAATAAATAAACAGCAACGTAATTCAACATTATGGTAATAATAATCTCCGACGAGCCAAAAACCGCTTTCAGTAATCCCGGAATTCCTCCCCAAATTCCTCCAGCAATTAAAGCCGCTAAAAGAGAAAGCGGTATTGCCAAAAAGGGAGATAAATGTCCAAGTTTTAACCCCACCACTACTGCAGCGATGGCGCCTACGTACATTTGCCCTTCAGCTCCAATATTAAATAGTCCCGTTCGGTAAGCAAAAGTAAAAGCCAGACCGGTCATTATAATTGGCACTGCTTTTACTAAAATTTCCGAAATTCCGTACAGAGAAGTTAAGTTACCAAACAAAAGAACACTATAAGCCTCAAGAGGGTTAACATTTATAAACAAAAGGAGTATTGCTCCTAAAACAAGAGCTGCCAGAATTGCCAGAATCGGTACAACCAAATTTATTAGTAGTAAATCTTTTTTCATTTAAGATGCCTCCTTCTTCTTTCTAATCCCTGCCATCATTAAGCCAATTTCGTTGATATCGGGATTGTCGTTGGTCATCTCGCCCATTATTTGTCCTTTGTAAATTACCGCAATACGATCGGATAAGGCTAAGATCTCTGAAAGTTCGGTAGAAATTAAAAGTACTGCTGCCCCCCGCTCCCGCTCTTTAATAATCTGCTCATGGATATATTCAATAGCTCCTACATCTACCCCCCGGGTAGGCTGAACGGCCAACAGTAACTTGGGCCGACGGCTAATTTCCCGGGCTACCACTACTTTTTGCTGGTTACCACCGGATAAAGTTCGAGCAGCAACTTCACTATGGGGCGCTTTAACCTTATATTTTTCTAAAAGTTCCTGGGCCATGCTTTTTATGCTATTAAGATTTAAAAACCCAAATTTTCCACACCAGGGCTCACAATAATAACTCTGGAGAATTATATTCTCTGATAAAGTAAAATCCAATACCAGGCCCCTTTTATGCCGGTCTTCGGGTATGTGCCCTAAACCTTTTTCAGTAATAACCCTTGGTTTTTTCCCAACAATTGGTTCCCCGTTTAAAAGAATGGTACCTGCTACCGGTTTTATTAAGCCCGCAATAGCCTCGGCTAACTCCGTCTGGCCGTTTCCATCAACTCCGGCAATACCAAGAATTTCACCACCCCTGACGGTTAAAGAAAGACCATTTAAAGCAGTTATTCCGCGTTGATTTTTAACCACCAAATCTTTAATTTCCAAAACCACTGGTCCCGGCTGGCAGGGAGACTTTGCTGGTACAAAATTCACTTCCCGGCCAACCATTAGTTGGGCCAAAAGCTTTTCATCGGCATCTTTTGTATTTAAGGTTTTGATAACTTGACCGTCACGCAATACCGTAACCCGATCAGCCACTTCTAAAACTTCATTTAATTTATGAGTAATTAAGATAATGGACATGCCTTCTTGGGAAAGCTTTTTTAATGTGGAGAAAAGTTCTTTAACTTCTTGGGGAGTCAAAACAGCGGTGGGTTCATCCATTATGAGGAGCTTAGCCTTGCGATATAGTGCCTTCACGATTTCTACCCTTTGTTGAGCGCCAACGGAGAGATCCTGGACATAAGCATCCGGGTCAATTTCTAAACCATAACGATGGGCTATTTCCAAAACCCTTTCCCGGTGGAGAGCCCGATCGTAAAAAATTCCCCGATCCCCGGGAAGGCCCATAATAATATTGTCCAATACCGTATGAACCGGAATTAACATAAAATGCTGATGAATCATACCAATGCCAGCCCGGATCGCATCCTTTGCTGACTCAAAGTTCACCCTTTTCCCTTCAAAATAAATTTCACCCGAATCAGCCTGATACAAACCATATAGCACGTTCATCAAAGTCGACTTTCCTGCCCCGTTTTCTCCTAAGAGGGCGTGGATTTCTCCATGATAAACTTCTAAGTTGACATTCCGGTTAGCCACGACCCCAGGAAAAGTTTTAGTAATGTTTATCATTTTTAAAATCGGTTGCATGAAATGCCCCTCCCCTGAAAATATAACAAACCTTACTAACACTATTTGTATGGTTTTGGCTTTATTTTTGCTTTTTCTTGCTTCTATGTTATTTATTTCGACGAATTTAGCGCTTTTCCTGCAAGTTTTTTCTGAATTTTTTTATTATTTTCTTATAAAGTTTGTTTGTAAATAAGTAAAATGGTAATAAAAACCCCCCGGCAAAGAGCCGGGGGGTTTTGGGAATGGTTACTATTTAATTTCCACAGTAGCGCCAGCTTCTTCAAGCTTGGCCTTGATAGCTTCGGCATCAGCTTTGCTGACTTTTTCCTTAACAGGCTTCGGAGCACCATCCACCAGATCTTTGGATTCTTTGAGGCCAAGACCGGTGATTTCCCGAACAACTTTAATAACGTTAACTTTTTGTGCTCCGGGGCTGACGAGAATTACGTCAAATTCGGTCTTTTCTTCCTGAGCAGGTGCTGCAGCAGCAGCAGCCACCGGAGCAGCAGCAACCGCTACAGGAGCAGCAGCGCTGACACCAAACTCTTCTTCAAAAGCTTTTACAAGCTCAGCAAGTTCGAGAACAGTTAAACTTTTAACAGCCTCTAAAATTTCTTGTACTTTGGACATTTATGCCACCTCCAAAAATATTTTTTTCGTATTTATGGTTAAGCCCAAAGGCTTATACCCGATAAAATTATTCCTCACCAGCTTTCTGCTTGCGGATTGCTTCAAGGGCATAAACAAATTTTCTAAGCACACCGGCAAGAGCTCCAGCAAATCCGTAAAGGGGAGCTTGCATACCACCAAGAACTTTTGCCAAAAGAACGTCCCGCGGTGGAAGATCGGCAATGGCTTTGACCTTGTCCTTTTCCAGTACAATATTCTCCAGAATTCCAACTTTAATTTCTAAATTAGGATGATCTTTCGCAAAGTCAAATAAAACTTTTGCAGCTGCAGCTGGGTCTTCTTTGGCCACAGCCAGAGCGGTTGGTCCTTCTAAGTAAGGGTCCAATCCAGTAATACCCAAGTTATTTACTGCTCGTTTGGTTAGAGTATTTTTAACAACCTTAATTTCCGCACCCTTTTCCTTAAGTTTTCGCCGAAGTTCGGTCATTTCGGCCACAGTAAGCCCCCGGTAGTCAACCAGTATTGCCGCCTGGAAGCTTTTAATCATCTCCTCAATTTCCGCTACAACTTTAGCTTTTTGTTCAATAATCGGTTTCAAAGAACGGTTCACCTCCTCGAAAGCAATTAAGGCCGCCGTAGACACACGGCGGCCTTGGGTTTTTCTTCCTTAAGCCTTGCCTCGGTTGGCGGTTTCCCATTAAGCCCTCAGGCACCAACGGTCTACGGCAAATAATATTTATTTGCCACAAAGTGTATTGTAGCACGGTTTGAACTATTTGGCAACACTATTTAATCAACTTTAAGTGATTTATTTTAATGCCAGGCCCCATAGTTGAAGAAACTGACACACCCTTTAAATATTGACCTTTTGCCCCTGAAGGCTTGGCTTTTATCAAAGCATCAATTAAAGTGTGGAAGTTTTCTACAAGCTTTTCTACAGGGAACGATACTTTTCCAATCGGCACGTGGACAATACCGGCTTTATCTACCCGGTACTCAATCTTACCGGCTTTAATATCGGCAATCGCTTTTGCCACTTCAAAGGTAACGGTTCCGGTTTTCGGGCTGGGCATTAACCCTTTAGGGCCTAAAATTTTACCCAAACGACCCACAGCTCCCATCATATCCGGAGTCGCCACCACTACGTCAAAATCGATCCAACCCTGGGCAATTTTTTCAATATATTCTTCGGCACCAACATAATCGGCACCGGCAGCTTCAGCTTCCTTAGCTTTTTCTCCTTTAGCAAAAACTAATACTTTCCGGGTTTTACCGGTACCATGGGGCAACACCACCGCCCCCCTTACCTGCTGATCAGCATGCCGGGGATCAACCCCAAGTTTTACAGCCACTTCTACGGTTTCATCAAACTTAGCAAAGGAAAGCTCCTTTACCAGAGCAAAAGCTTCAGCTGGCTCATATAATTTGGTTTTATCAACTTTTTTCGCAGCTTCTAAATATTTCTTCCCGTGTTTTGGCATTTCTCTTTCCCTCCTTGTGGTATTAGCGGAAAGGCACTCCTCCCACTTTTTTGGTAAAATCCTAATTTAAAAAATTAGTCTACCACTTCAATTCCCATACTCCGGGCAGTACCTTCAATCATCCTCATTGCTGCCTCAACATCGTTGGCATTTAAATCTTTGAGCTTAAGCTCGGCAATTTCCCGAATTTTAGCCCGGGTAACTTTACCCACTTTTTTCTTGTTGGGCTGGCCGGAACCCGATTCTATTCCCGCAGCTTTCTTAAGAAGGTCCGAAGCCGGCGGAGTTTTAGTTACAAAGGTAAAAGACCGGTCTTCGTAAACAGTAATTTCAACCGGGATAATCATTCCTGCCTGTTGAGCAGTACGCTCGTTATATTCTTTAACAAAAGCCATTATGTTAACCCCGTGCTGACCAAGGGCAGGACCAACCGGGGGTGCAGGTGTCGCTTTACCTGCTGGGATTTGTAATTTCACTACTGCAACTACTTTCTTAGCCATTTTTTCACCTCCATTCAAAAACTATATCTTAGTTACCTGGGCAAAATCAAGTTCAATGGGAGTTTCTCTCCCAAACATAGAAACCAGAACCCTTACTTTCCCTTTATCCGGGTAAATTTCTTCAACATTTCCAACAAACCCTTCAAAAGGTCCAGCATTTACCCGAACCGGTTGCCCAATTTCCAAATCAATTTTCGTCCGGGGTTCATCAATACCCATTTGCTTCATTATTTGCCGTACTTCCTGTTCAGTCAAAGGAATTGGCTTGGAGCCCCCAACAAAACCGGTTACTCCAGGAGTATGTCTAACCACATTGTACGACTCGTCAGTTAAAACCATTTCCACTAAAACATAGCCGGGGAAAATTTTGCGTTTGGACACTTTTTTCTTTCCATCTTTAATTTCCAGTTCATCTTCCATGGGGACCAAAATACGAAAAATGTGATTCCCCATATTTAATGACTCAATTCTTTTTTCCAAGTTGGCTTTTACTTTGTTTTCGTGTCCAGAATAAGTATGGACGACATACCAGTTTTTTTCCATTACAGGACTCCTGCCTTTACCTATTTAAGAAGTAAGTTCAGGAAAAAGCTCAAAAACGAATCAAAAAGCCAGATAATAAGGCCTACAATAATAACGGTTAAAAATACAACCCCCGTATAAACAATTGATTCATTTCGGGTCGGCCAGTGGACTTTTTTCACCTCGGTCCAAACGCTCCGAAAATACTGCTGAGTTTTTACCCAGGCCCCCTCCCCCGTTTTAGGAGCTTTCCGGGGCTCTTTTCCACCTTCGGTTTTAGAAATTTCCTTACCAGCAGCTCCCATAAAAATTCCCCATCCTTTTATTTTGTTTCTTTATGCACCGTATGTGCATTACAGTAAGGGCAATACTTTTTTAATTCAAGTCTCCCCGGATCGTTCTTTTTGTTTTTGGTTGTAGTATAGTTACGGTGCTTGCATTGGGTACATTCTAAAGTTATTGTTACGCGCATTTAAACCATCCTCCTAAAAATAAAAAAATCATAGGCAGTTTACAATTTTACCTAATATAATCTATCATAATACCCCAACCCTGTCAATACGATGAAAATTTTAACCTAAACAAAAAAGGGAGGAAACCCCCCCTTTTTAAACTTACTCTTCTATCTGGGTAACAACGCCCGCGCCTACAGTTCTGCCACCTTCCCGAATAGCAAACCTCAATCCTTCTTCAATAGCAATCGGTGTGATAAGCTCAATATGAATCTTTACGTTATCCCCGGGCATTACCATCTCTACACCTTCCGGTAAATGGATTACTCCCGTTACGTCCGTCGTCCGGAAGTAAAACTGCGGCCGGTACCCGTTAAAGAACGGTGTGTGCCGTCCCCCTTCTTCCTTGGTCAGTACGTATACCTCCGCAAAAAACTTCCGGTGCGGCTTTATCGTACCGGGCTTAGCCAGTACCTGCCCCCGCTCGATTTCCTTCCGGTCTACACCCCGTAATAACGCTCCTATGTTGTCCCCTGCTACCGCCTCGTCCAATACCTTCCGGAACATCTCCAGTCCCGTTACTACC
>NZ_BDJL01000001.1 GCF_001950325.1 Carboxydothermus islandicus | reverse complement strand
CGCCGGCTTCCTTCAGATTCCACCTCGCGATGGACACCCTTGCCTTAAGCTAACGGCTACTACTACCTTCGCCGTTCAGGACTTTCACCTTATAGGCAACACCCATGCCGGGCGCACAGATTAAAAAAGCGCCGGCGTTCTTGCCGGCGCTTTATTTTCCTGAAAACCATCTGGTTATTCCCTGGGCTAAGGCCGCTGCCGCTTTAGTCCGGTATTCCGGGGTAGAAAGTTTCTTTTCTTCTTCGGCATTGGATAAAAACCCTACTTCCACCAAAGCCGACGGCATTTCCGTATACTTAATTACGTAAAAGCCCTGGTTGGTATAAATACCCTTATTTTTACTACCCAGAACCTCATTAAGAGAGCCCATAAGAACATCGGCTAAGGCTTTTTCTAAGACTTGATTGCTCGGGTCCGGATAATAATAGACTTGAGTTCCGTTAGCCGAGTAATATTCCGGTGAGCTTACGCTATTCTGGTGGATACTTAAAAATAAATCGGCAGATAGACCGTTAGCGTATGCCACCCGTTCACTTAAAGTGGGGTAAGTATCTCCGGTTCTGGTCATATAAACAGTTGCTCCAACCGCTTCTAAATACCCTCTAAGTTTAAGCGCAATATCTAAATTTACATCCTTTTCTTTAATCCCATAGACCTTTCCTATCGTACCGGGGTCGCTACCGCCGTGCCCCGGATCCAGGACAATCTTTTTCCCTAAAAGCACTGATTCCGGGAGAATTCTTACATTGTATCCCCCATCAATTTTCTCCACGGTAAAGTTCAGCGGGACAAAGCCGGCTAAATTTACCACTACATTTCCATTTTCCGTAGCCGCCGTTAAACTTTTTACCGGAAAACTTAAATCAGGAGCAGTAACATTATCGATTTGCCCATTTTCTAAAATAATTTTGGCCGTCAGTTTATCGTCACTTAAAGTATAAGTAAGATTGGCCGTAGTAGTTATTTGCCAGGTCAAAGAAGCGGGTGCCGTTTCAACTTTAATCTGCACCGGATGAACCGGCTCTACCGGAGTATCGCTAAAATTTGCTTTTTCCGCCCAGCCAATCTCCCGGCCAGCGAGAGCTAAGCGATACCAGCCGTCTTTTTCCTCTAAAACCCCAAAGCTCTTTTCCCCGGAAATCGTCGCTTTAACTCCGGTAGAAAACCCCGCACCGTTAAAAATATTTACGGGGTCAATCATTGGATATACCGTTTTAATAATCCTAAGCGTATCTCCACGGCTGGTTTCTGCCACATAAGGAACTAAATACGCTTTTGCTACCCAGCCGGTAGTACTCCCTGCTTTAATCTTCATCCAGTCCCCGGAAACCAGCAGTCCTTCTACCTTTGTCCCCTGCGGCAGGGTCTTTATCACGCTATAAACTGTACCCGGACCGGAACGAAGATTTAAGCTGGTAGCTTTTACTGCATAGACTCCGGAAACCGTCTGAATAGAAGTATTTGTATTAGTACTGCTCTGCGGAAGTGCAGGGGTTGTCCCCCGGGAAGTTTCGGTAACCTTAATATAAGTTTTTACAACCCACCCGGCAATATTTCCAGCTTTAATGTAATACCAGCCGTTTTGTTCCTTATAAATTTCCACCCGCGTGTTTTTGGTTAATTTACCGGCTATCGCCGCCGAAGTGCCCGGGGTTTTCCGGACGTTTAAAGTGGTAGCCGTCACAATCCCGGTGCGTGAAGCCTCCGTTCCCCGGCTGCTCGCCACCCCCGAACTTATGTATTTCCCTAAAACATAGCCATAACCGGTTTTGTACCGGATTTTATACCAATCACCCGTTTTCCCCACAAGCTCAACTTTTTGTCCTTTGGTTAATACCCCGATCTTTGCATAATTAATTCCCGGACCGGAACGAACATTTAAGGTGGAAGCCGTTACCACTCCGTAACTTGCGGCCAATACTGGCAGGCGGAACCCAAAAAATATGGAGAAAAGGAACACCAAGAGTAATACCAGAGCATGTCCGCGAACGATTCCCCGATAACCCTTTCTCACACTCACACCCGCCTTTTTCCATTAATTTATAAAATCTTGTAAATATTATAACATTGTCTTAACAATCTGTCGAATAAGGAGAAGCTTAAATATGCTTAAATTCGAAGATTACCGCCAATAACCTGCTGGAATCGGCTTTATACGACCTTTTTGCAGTAATTTACTGTTTTTTCCATATTTCACTAAAAAATAAAGCGCACCCACGTGCGCCTTAATTAATTTTCACTAAAAGTTATCGAATGCAACATTTCCGCTTCGTAATAGGCTTCCGCCGAATTATCTTCTATATGCCTTGGTAGAGGTGCTTCCTTCAAGAAATAATCATAAATTATCCCGTGATTTTCCTGGTCATCCCAGGTCACATCCACATCCAGCCACTTACCGTTAACGTAAACCCGGTTCCAGGCATGGGGGTCACCATCACCGGTACCGATTACTATTCTCGTTGGTATTCCTGCCGCCCGGGCTATAGCTGCAAAGAGTCGGCTGTAGTCCTGGCATACTCCGGTTCCACTGGCCAGAGCTTCGGAAGCTTTTTTCTGCGGAACTATTCCCCGATAATAACTATTCCAGTCGTAAGTTAAAGCCTTTACCACATAATCATGGATAGCTTTAACCCTGGAAAGGTCGTCGGTAAGATCTTTTGTCAATTCATAAGCAATATGTCTTATCGTTTCATTGTCGCTGTCCACAAAGCCAGAAGGCAAAAGATCTCCCTTATCGGTAATGCCGCTTACATTAATTTTAACAACCTTTTCGATATACACTCTTCCCATACTGGCCTGACGGTAAAAGAGAAGATAATAGCTGCCGCTTCCATAGCGGAAGTAAAGTTTTTCCCCGCTTATTGTGGAACCGGAAAACTCCTTAATGGCATATATTTTATCTATGCCCTTCGGCTTAAATCCAAAATCAGCACTCATTCCGGAAGGAATTCCGGTAATTTCCACCGGTTGTATTTCTTCTCCGGGCTTTAAAGCTAAGTTATAAGTGTTAATCTCCGGATAAGCCAAAAGGGCACTATAATCAAACTTCAGTCCTGAATTTAAATTAACGGCTGCATCGGTAACCTCACGGCTAATTTTTATTGTTTTGGTGGAAACATTACCAAAACTATCCCTTGCTTTAATGGTAAAGGTGTTAATCCCCGGGTTTAAGGTAACTTTTATTGACGTTTGATAAGAATAAACCGGGGTTGACAATAAATTATGGCCGCCTATTTCCAGCCTTACTACCCTGGAAGGATCTTTAACGGAAATTTTTATTTCGGCAGTGCTTCCCTTTACCGAATTCGGGGCAGATACCGAAAGCTCCGGAGGAGTTCTGTCAACGTAGGTAATATAAAATTTCTTTACCGTATATTTCCCCCGCCGGTCTACTACTTTAACAACGATTAAGTTACTACCTTTATTTAAGCTTACCTTTACCGTTTTAACTACATTTTTAGTCCCGGGAAGAGCATAATTATTATTATTTACCGTTAAATACTTTAAAGGATAAGGTCCCGAAGCTTTAGCGGTAATAACCGCCGCAGGTGAATAAACAACTTTCGGCGCAGAAATTTTAAGGGTTGGGGTGTCACCGGCATAAGTTACGCCATTAAATATTACCATAAAGGTTAAAACAAGTAGCAACAGGAATCCTAATCTTTTTCTCACCGCCAAACCCTCCTTTCTTATTTATTTTTTTCTATAAAATATTATAATCTTTTCGTCAAATTTCGGCAAAAGCAATATCCGGTAAAAAAAAACGCAGGCCAAAGCCTGCAAAAGCATTCCTTAATTAATTATCTTAGTACCTTAACTCCACCGGCGGATTTAAAATTAACTCGGGGTAAATAAAGCTTTGCATAAAGCGATGGCTTCTTAAAACTGCTCCGGTATCACCATCTATCTGGTAGGTATACGGCATATAGCGGTCTATATCCAGATTGTTTATATGGCAGACGCCGCAAATCGACTTTTTCGAAATCTTCAGCCGGCTCCCATTGCCATGCATATTATGACAGGTATTGCAAGCTACACTGCTCCCCATCTTGCTCTGCAGATAATCGTTGTACTCCATCTGGTGGTACCGGACCGTGCCGTCAGGGTAAAAGAGGCCCGGATTTGCAATAGTTTCGTAGCCATTTATTTGACTACCATCTCTGGTATAAAGGTAAATCTTATCCAGTAAACTCTGGCCCGGAACAAAGTTTATCAGGTAGTTAACACCCTCCGGTGTCTCCCCTCTACTATGGCAACTGCCGCAAAGGTCGTTTTGCCGCAAAAGGGAAAGCCGCAGCGGGTTTACGATGTTTAACGAAGACGGATTTTTCACGTGATTTTCACCGGGACCGTGGCACTTTTCGCAGCCCACGCCCATTTCCACGTACCGGGCAGCCGCACTATTCGTATTCCCATCCCAGCCAGTAACGTGGCAGGCAAAACATTCGGTAACTTCGGTCCTGGTATTATAAGAAATCCAGCCGTAACGCTGTAAGTCTACCAGACCAAACCGGGCTTTATCGCCGAAAGTTAAATACTGCTTGGTACCGTCCGGATAAACATAAGCTTGCTTTTTCTTAAAACCTATAACGTAGCTTACCTCCCAGGGCATAAGGCCATTTTTAAACATTGAGCTTTCGTTCCAGGTTTTTAAAGCCCCGGGTAAAATATTTGTAATAGTATAGGTGATTTCCAGAATCGTATTATTTTTCAAAGTCACCGTAACTTTTTGACCGGCTCTTCCCAGAGCATTCTGGCTAAGCCAGGCTTTATAAAAGTTTTCGTCATAAACCACCTCAAAAACCCCGGTCTCCTTGTGGTATACCACCGTTACCGTTAAATCAAAACTGCTCCAGCCTTCTTTGGCATGGCACTCCAGGCACCTATCACTGCCAACGTATTTCTGCCCTAAAGTAAATACGCCATCTTTAAGGTATGTTACCTGCAAAATTGTTTGCCCGGTATTGGCAAGGTAGCCTTCTCCCGCACTTCCCTTCTGGTGGCAAACTTCGCACACCGCCATATTGGGTGCCCGCTTTAAGGCTGATGATCCGGCAATTTCTTTTAAGTCATTATAGGTAAAGCCTGCCCAGTATTTTTTGGCCTCGTTATTATAAACATTACCAATTAAAGTTTTCTCCCAGAAAGTTCGATTAGTTCCGTGAGCATAATGGCAGGTTTCACAGGTGGCCACTTCCTGCCCATTTTCTTTCTTTTCATAGGTCAAATTAGCAGTAGAAAGGACACCTTTAAAATCCTCAACTTTAAACCCAACCTGATGGCGGTAAGCTTCGGTATAGGTGCCGGTTAACCTGCTCCCTGCACCGGTATTTTGGGCTATATCACTCTGCTCGTTATTATAATCGGTATGACAGGCTCCACAGAAACGGTTTAACCCATCCACATGCTGGATTGTTTCATCGGCCTGCAGGTAGTTACTTATTTTCATTTTTACCACTAAGGCCGGATAGAAATCCGCCGTAACCGTACCCGCAACCGGCTGGCTAAATTTAATTACAGTGTAACCTCCGGTACTGTCAAGAGTATAGTCTCTTCCTTCAACTTTTAGTTCACCATTAACTTTAACCCTTGTACCTTTAAGATAAGGATAGCTCCTAAGCCACTGGTATCTCTGTCCATCGGCAGCTACATAACCCCCTACTGCCCCGCTGTAGATATATTGGATATTTGTTTTGTAGTTTAGTAAAGCATAGTTATTGACATTGGGGTTTAAGATCCGGGCATTACCCGCAAGGCCGTGAGGATTATGGCATGAAGTACAGCCAAACTCTAAATCCCAGGCCAGAACCTTACCAAAATCCGGAGTATCGTTTTCTTCAAAAAATCCTGTGATGTTCCCGCCGGGAGCAGCAAAAATATTTACCGCTCCGATTACATTGTGGTTGGACAGGTCCTCTTCCGTTCCAGTACCAAAGGCCCCGCCGTAGGTAGGATGGCCGGTAGTCCCTATCTCACCGGCAACCACATTGTAAGTGGTGGAAACGGTTCCATCGTGACACGCCATGCAGGTATCATATACCGAAAACCACTGCAACAAAGTTTTGCCCACCGCTGTATGGGTCCGGTGGCAGGAAGCGCAGGCATCGGTATTTTTCGTATAGTTACTGTGAATGCGGTAATTTTCCGGATGCCGTTCGTTGGGTAAGTAAATTTCGTTCCAGTAGCGGGTACCATTATCTACCACCAATTTCTTGTAAGTTGGTGGTGGCATCGGCTTATCGCCGGAAGTTTCAATTGTTCCCAAAATGGTGTACTGGCTAAAGTGGGTTACTTCTGCCGTTACCGTATGATTTTGCTTGTCTACAATGCTATCAAGTTTTTCCCATTGCCCCTTTTCAGGATTAAAATAATATATGGCCAGGCTATCTTCATTGATACCAATGACCTTTTCCGGCTGATAGGCAATGGTCAACTTTACCGGCTGTGCAGGCTGACTGGTTACATTAATGTCGTAGATGGGAACGATATATCTTAGTTCGGCCGAAAGGGGAACTATTTCATCGGGGTATTCCAAAATTAGGACTTTAATGACCTCCAGCGGAGTAAAGGCTCCGGAAATCCCTGATAATTTAAGCTTTCCTGCATCAAAGGAAATTTTATCATCACTACCCATTACGTAAGTTTCATCTTTACGGTCAAAAATCACCACTTCTTTAATGTAAAAACTTCCAAACTCAACTTTTTCCGCAAAAACTACCTTCGGCCAGGAAATTACCGGTGAAAGCAGGGGATTACTTGACCTGTAAAGTTCAACCTTTCCTTTACTGCCCGAATAAAAGTTTAAATAATACCTCTCCTCCCGGTACTCGACAAAAACAATTCCTCTCTCGCTAACTTCAAAACGCGCTGGTCCAATAAAACTTAACTTTATTTCTTCCTTCCCGGAACTGGGTTCCAGGCAAACCACCTCGTTGACATAGGCCGACGTATCCAGATAGTAAAGGTACCCTCCACTAAATTGAGGATATATTTGCTCACCGCTTTGCAGTCTTAAGCTCCGGTAACTCCCGGTATTAATATCTATTGCTCCCAGGTCATATTGTCCGTAATTATCAAAGCTTAAATATATTTCCTTTTCGCCCAGGGCTATGGAATGAATATCAGTAAATTTCTGCTCAAAATTAAGTTTTTGGCCGTTTTCAAGGTTATATATACTAATACTACAGGTATGATCGGCATTTTCTTTTACGTAGGCCACTTTACCGTCCTTTATATCCACGTGAACTTTATCCAGGTAAGCTTTATCCCCGACCGTATCAATTAACAGTTCTCTATCTTTATCTACAAGATATAATTTTCCTGGCTGTCCATAAACCTTTCTTATCACCGCTAATTTTTCTGTTTCCCCGTCAAAAGCAAAGTTTACCACTTCACCGGAAGATATGGAGTTTTGCAAAAGGTCTATAAGTATTCGCTCTCCAAAACGGTTATCGGTAGCAATAATCCCTTCTTTTCCGGCAGTAAGAACTTTTTCTGTGAGATTTCCTGTAAAATCAAACCGGTGGAAATAACCGAGAATCTTTACTAATTCCTTATCCCCTTTAAGAATTTTTTGGTAATAAACGGTCTTTTCGCAACTTTTTTCCTTTCCACTAAAATCACGCAGGATATAAGTGATCTTATGCTCCCCTTCCCGCTCAAAAGCCTCCCGGGGTACGAAAACCGCTTCATTGTCCCCTTGAAAAGATAAGAAAGCTTTTTCCCCATCAACCAGCACTTCCAGCTCTGCAAGGGTCTTTTTTCCGTAATAAACTACTTTAATAAGGGGCTGGTCAAAGCTTGTGTAATCATTGGGACTAACTATAACCGGTAATACGGGATCAAAGTAGACGTTATAACTTACCTTAGCAAAATTTCCCGCCAAATCATAAGCTTCAATATCCACCGTATTTTTCCCGGTAGAAAACTCATCATGGAAAATTTCAAAAATATTTTTCTCTTTCTTTTGGTAAGAACACGGTACTCCGTTTAAGTAAAACTTAAGTTTATTTTCATCCAGGCCGGCAATACTATCATAAACCTTAAACCATAAGGTAAGTAAGGAATTTTTGGTAACACCACCATCCAAATTATAAATATCTTCAATAACCGGCGAAACCGGGTCATAAATATAGCTGATAACTGTTTCGGATAAATTACTTGCTTTATCGTACCCCAGAACCTTAATATTCCCCCGTTCGCCAGGAAGAGGTCGTCCTGGAGCTCCCCCCTTAAGGGTAACTGTTTGTTCAACTCTGTTACCATTTATTACAGGTAAGTAAGGAACTTCATCAACAAATAGATTAATTCCATTTGTGCTAACACCGGAAAAATTATCATAAACGTTAAAAACTATTGTGGGATGAGCAGTATTAAGATAACAGTTTAAAACCGAAGGGTAGATAAATTCTGCCCAGATCCCATCAAAATCAAAGGGAGCTTCTTTTAAGTAAATATCAGTAGAACCGTAAAAAGGTGGAAAAATATCATCAATTTTTCCCGCAAAATAGTTTAAGTTATTTTTGAAGAAAATGTCGGAAACATCGAGGGGATCAATAAGGGTTATATTTCTTGATTTTTTATAAAAACTAAATAGATAGGTGTTATTTAATAATAAGTAATCATCAAAGCGCAAAGCCCCGGCCCCATTGGGCTTCTCTACCAAAAACAGGGGAAAGGAGCTATTCCAGGAATAATTCGTTTGACTAATAATCTTACTGGTGCCCCCGGCTAATAACTTCTTTCCGGGCACCCAGTTATAGTTTAAACTGGTTTCCAGGGAAGCCGCTTGAATCTCAAAGCCAATATTGGCCCCTTCTCCCTGGGAGGTTAATAAGGAAATCCTGGCATAGTTTAAAGTTTTCCCGGAATCCAGAGGAATTTCGGTATAAAAGAAATGTCCATTATAAAGGTCGTTTGCCTCCTGGCGGGTTAAGAAAGAAAACTGCCGGGGTAGGTCAGTACTATGCCGGCAGGCTCCGGCTTTCTCCGGATTCTCATAATCCCACTCCGCCGTATTTACCCCCGCAACAAAATCCACCGTCTGAGCCGTTCCATCGGTGTAATAAACCGTAAACCTCGCAACCGTTGTACCGTTGGGCAGTGAAAATGCCCCAACCAAATTGTGCAATAAATATAGTTTGCTTCCCTGTAAACCACTTAAATTTATATAATCGTTTAAACGTTCCATTTTCCCCTGGAAATACTGTATTTGTTTGACGTTAGCTAAGCTTCTATCAGTTATAAGGTCAAACTTATTTCCACTGGAAATCAATTTTTTTATTCTAAAGGGAATATTGTCAAAATAAAAAAGTTCTCCAGTACCGATGTTAAGAAACTTTTTCTCCCTTGGTCCCGCAATAAGCGGTTTAAAGCTAAACTCCGGAGCTTTTTCCAGGGTTACACCGGTCAAATATAAATTCACATTGGGGTCATTATAGGTATAGAGAATTTCCACTTTTGACACAGGTTTTAAGCTGGTAGAAACAGTGGTTAAATACATCCTTTTTTCGGTAAAATTATTTCCATCAACCACCAAATCCCACCAGAAATTGGGTACCACTTTTCGCTGTTCATCCCTTTGTTTATCTACAAGATAATTTCCGGTATTTTCTCCGGCAATTAAATCCTTTGCTGTAAAAGTACCGTCGGTATAATAAACTCTGAGCTCTCCAACCTTGGTAGAGGTAGGTATCAGCTCACCGTTGTATAATGCGGTCATAAAATGGACGGCAGCGGCAATTTGTCCCTTTAAGTTTACCGTTTGCACCGGTTGTGTTGAACTGGCTTTATAGCTATTCGTCGTAAAGTCCCTACAAAAGTAAAACGGTATGTAGTTAAAATTATAACGAAAATCACTGCTAACCCGGTACATAAAATCGTTAAACCCCGGTAACTGAATAGGTTCATAAGATGGTGACTCTCTAAAAACAAGGTTAACCGGATCGGAAGAATAGGTATCGGTCCAGATATTATAATAGCGTACTGTTACATAGTTAACCCCCTCCACCAGCAGGTCAGAAATATCCAGTGGACCCACTTTGCGCGGTGGCCCATGGACATCAATACCATCTCCCCTGGGAGAGCTTGAGTCAAAATATTTGCACGCCCAGGTATTATCTTTGGGATGAAACACTCTAACTTCGATAACATCATCTACAGTAAATCCCTCGTACCCAAAACTATCTTTACTTAAAACAACATCCTTTTTGGTATCTTTGTCATAAATCAGGTAAAATTCTTTATACAGGAATGTGAAAAAGAGCGCATACGCACCACCCATTGTGCTGCTAATAGAAAAATACTTTTGATCCGGATATTTACTGTAAATAATATTTTTCTGCGGCCCGGTGTACGTAACACCATTATAAATTGCTGTTACGGTAAAAGGATTATACCAGTAATAAAAATTACTTATTTCCGCACTTCCAAAAGCAATGCCATTATTTTGATTTACTGTTACAAGATTAATGCCGTCTAAACTTAAGGTACCATTTCCGGGGTAAGATTCAAAATTTATGTACGTACGGGTATTGTTATCCTCATCTTTTATTTCGGTAAAATCCTTCACCAAAAAATAATTCCAGTCAGAAGCCTCAACATTGGGTTCGATAGTTAACGAATCAATATTTATGCCAAGGTTCTGGGATTCCCGGTCAATTGAATCGTACTTTACCCATAACTCAATTGCTTTAATCCGCCGATTATGTAAATTTAAACTTTCAAGTTCAATAGAATAATAATATTTCCTTGCTATATATGGACTACTGCTATCAATTGTAGTCTGCCATTCCATCCCAACTGGAGCCAGACCATGGGAAGGCGGTGGATCTTTAAGTCTATCGTAAGCCCACTCGGAAATATTTTCCCCTAAATTAATTTTGAATTCCCGGTAATTGTTTAAATTTGCAGGATCATTCGGGTCTTCAAAAATAATTCTAATTTTACCTATTTCCCGTTTTGAAAGATAACCCGACCATACCGAATACCACAAAAAGTGCAGCTTTTTGGCTTTTATGCCTCCTAAATACAGGGAATCGGAAAGCTTGTTCCCGATATTTCCCGCTTCCGCCAGGTAAGTATTTAAAAGAGGATAATTAGTGTTAAACTGGCTGATAAAAGGGATTCCCTGCTGTGAAGTTACGTAATTATTTCCCTGACCAAAATAAATATACCTTACAGTACTCCGGGCAAAAGTTTGTTGATTTAATCCAAAAAGTAAAAGGATAAGAAAAATTAATGACGTTAGAAATAGTTTTACCTTAAATTCCTTCAAAATGATCTCCCTCCACCGCATTTAGATAAAATATATCTCATTTCACCATTTTCCAATATTTCCAGTCTTTTCTCTATTCTGCATAATTTTTCTTTTTCCTTCTACTTAAAGTTATAAAATTATTTTATATAAACAGCATTTGATTAAGTTTTCATCGTTGGTCTAAAAACTTTTAATAATTTTTAATAAATTGACAATGGTAAGAATTTACCTTACAATTAAGCTATCAATTGTATACAAAATTCTTAAAAAGGAGGGTTTTCATGTTAAAATTGCAGAAGCTCCGTTTTCTGGCAACAGTGCTGGTCCTGGCTCTAATCTTTAGTTTTGTAAGCCCAGGACTATCCGTTACCTTTGCCAGCACGCCAAAAACGGTAGATTTGCTGGAAGTCACCGACTTCCACGGCTATTTAAAGTATGACACAACTTTAAACGGCCAGCCATTAGAGCAGAAAATCGCTGCGGTCTTGGCTAAAAAGCTAAAAGACATTAAAGCTTCCAACCCCAACACCGTCATCCTCGCCGGTGGTGATATGTTCCAGGGAACCCCCATTTCCAATGTCCTCAGGGGCAAGCCGGTAGTTGAGTTTATGAACAACGTCGGCTTTGACGCCATGACCCTGGGCAACCACGAATTTGACTGGGGGTTAGACGCGATAATTGATTACAGCACCAACACTATTAAAGGAGCAAAATTCCCCCTTTTAGCCGCCAATATCGTTTATAAGGCCGATAATACCCGTCCTCCCTTTTTCAAACCTTACACCATCATTGACAAAAACGGCATTAAAATAGGAGTAATCGGCCTCGTTTCCACCGAGTTTCCTACAGTAATCATGCCAGCCTACATAGAACCTTTTAAAATATTAGACCCAGTAGCAACGGCTAACGCTTTAATCCCGGAAGTAAAAGCTGCTGGAGCCGATATCGTCGTCATCCTGGCTCACATTGGTGCCTATGATTCCACTCTCACCAAAGCTGACAGCAAAGATAACGAATTAATCTATCTCGCCAAAAACGTCACCGGCGCCGATGTAATTTTCGGTGGCCATACCCATACCATTATCGCCGGCAAAGTAAACGGTATCCCGGTAGCGGTAGCCCAGAACAACGGCAAAGGCTTTGCCCGGGTAACCCTTACTTTAGACGAAAATAACAAAATAATCGACAGCACCGTTAGTTTTGTAAGTATTGTCAACGATTACAACACCCCGACGCCGGTAATTGACCCGGAAGTAGATGCTATCGTGGAAGCCGCCAAGGCAGAAGTTGGCCCCATGTTTTCCGAGATAATCGGTAGAGCAGCTCTTGACCTTACCCGTACCCAGAGTGCCAGCCCCTACGGCGACTCGCTTTTGGGTAACTGGGCCGCCGATGTTACCCGGAAAAAAGTAGGGGCCCAGATTGGTTTTGCCAATAACGGCGGGCTTAGAACAGACTTAAAAGCAGGCAACATTACCGTGGGAGATATCTTTACTTTAATGCCCTTTGACAACACTATCTATAAACTGCAAATGAAAGGTTCCACCATTAAAAAAGTTCTGGAACAAGCGGTCATGGATGGGGGCAAAGGTATTCAGGTAGCCGGACTTAAATTTGAATATCTGCCTACTCTTCCCAGCATGAGCCGGGTCACCAAGGTTACTCTGGAAGACGGCACACCCCTTGACGATAATGCTGTTTACACCGTTGCTACTAACAGCTTTATGGCCACCGGCGGCGATAACTTCACCGCCTTTAAGGAAGCTGTTTCCGCCGAAGATACCTTTATCCTGGTCCGGGATGCTTTTATGGACGACATTCGCACCAAAGGTACCATTACCTCACAGATCGACAACCGCATTAAACCGGCAACCGATATTTATAAAATTTCCATTTTAGCTACCTCGGATTTGCACGGAAATATTTTCCCGCTGGATTACTACCAAAATATACCTTACGACCAGGGATTAGCTAAAGTTTATACTTATGTCAAACAAGTGCGGGCCCAGAATCCGGTAATTTTGGTGGACAACGGCGATACCATTCAGGGAACACCCTTAAACTATTATTTCAATATGATCGATACCGAATCGGAATATCCCATGATGAAAGCCATGGGCTATATGGGCTATGATGCCTGGACCCTGGGCAACCACGAGTTTAACTTCGGATTAAACACCTTAAACCGCATTATTTTGGATGCTACCAATGAAGGAATCGCAGTCTTATCGGCCAATATCGTCTGGGCCAAAGACGGACGGACTTATGTCCGCCCCTATATCATTAAACCGGTTACCACCCCCTTTGGTACAGTAAAAGTGGGTATTCTTGGCCTTACTACCAAGACGATTCCCAACTGGGAAAACCCGGCTAACTACAAAGGCCTGGAATTTAAAGACCCGGTTGAAACCGCCAAGTACTGGATACCCAGGATGAAAGCCCAGGGAGCCGATTACATTATCGTCACCTTCCACTCCGGGGAAGAATCGGCTACCGATGTCATCCCGGAAAACCAGGTTAAAGCTTTGGCTACCAGTGTCGATGGTATCAACGCCATTGTCGCCGGTCACACCCACCGGAATATCAGCATGAATATTTACACCAGCCCCTCGGGTAACAGGGTAATTGTTACTCAGCCCGACCGCTGGGGTCGCTATGTTTCCCATATTGACCTTGTTTTTGTTAAAGACAGCAATGGAAACTATAAATTTGCCGGCACCACTTCCAAAACCGTAAAGATGGACGCCAACTACCCTGCCGACCAGGAACTTTTAGCCGTAATGCAGCCCTATCAGGATAAGGTCTTAGCTTACACCGGCACCAAGATTGGTACTGCTGCCGGCGATTTCCTGGCTACCGGCATCACCACCCAGGATACGGCTTTAATGGACCTGGTCAATGAAGTACAGCGGTATTATGCCAAGGCAGACCTTTCCATCGCCGCACCGCTAAGCACCACTGCTAAGATTTACAAAGGGGATATTACCATTCAAAACATTATGTCGCTCTATATCTATGAAAACTTCCTCTATGGCATCAAGATGACCGGAAAGCAGTTAAAAGACTGGCTGGAATGGTCCGCCCGTTATTACAAGCAGGTAACAAGTCCTACCGATCCGGTAGTCAAAGACCCGGTTTACAATATCCCGGACTACAACTTGGACATGCTCCACGGCGCTACCTATGTCATTGACCTTACCGCTCCGGTGGGCCAAAGAATTAAAAATCTTAAAGTTAACGGCAAACTCGTAAAAGACACCGATGTCTTTAAAGTTGCCATCAACAACTACCGATTCAATGGCGGCGGAGGTTTCATGGCGGCAGCCGGTATCAGCAACACCGACCCCAGCATAGTTTACTTTGATTCCGCCAGGGAAATGGGCGATGACGGACAAATTAGAAGCTTAATCATTCGCTATATCCAGGAAAAAGGCACGATCACTCCCAAAGTCGATAACAACTGGCGAATTTCTACCACACCGGTAGAACAGGAAAAAGATGTCGAAATCAAACCGACACCTACCCCGGCACCGGCACCCCAGTACGCGGTGGTAATAAACTTAAGGGCAAACGTCAAAGCCAATCCTTCCGCCTCTGCCCCTACCGTAGCGGTAGTTAGCGGCGGCAGCAGGTATCAAATCGTAGTTAAAGATGGTTCCTGGTACAAAGTAAAAGTAGGCTCCATCTTTGGCTACATTAACGCCAAAGATGTTCTGGTAACCACCCAGCCCGAGAAAATCGTGGTTTATAAAAAAGTAAAAGTGACCTCCAAATCCGGCGCCTATATCCGGGATAAAGCAGTAGACGGCAAAGTCATCGCCACCGTCCGTTATGGTACCACTTTGGAAGTTATAGGTTTTGCCGGGAACCGCTACAAAGTAAAATACGGCAACAAAACCGGCTACATCTGGGAAAAACTTGTAAGTTAAACGCTAAAAATATTAACGCCTCTGGTCAGAGCAAAGACCAGAGGCGTTTTTGTTAAACCTCCTACGGTTTAATTTTTTTACCAATTTAAATTTTCCCGAAAATATGGTAGGATTATCTTAAAAGCAAAAGGGGAGTGCTGATAATATGTCCGAGGCCCTTCTTCAAGAAATTAAAACCCAGGTAAATCAAATTTCAACGATGTTAGCGGAGCTAATTCATATGGTCGGCCGCAACAACGGAGCTATTGAAGAACTAAGAAGCGATGTCAATGAACTGCGAAGTGAAGTAAAGGAACTAAAAAATGAAGTCAACGAAATAAAAAAGAAAATCACTACCATGGAAAAAGATATTGCGGATATCAAGGCTACCGTTCAGGACCATACCGAAAAACTTGAATTTGCCATGTTTAAGCTAATCAATCACGAAGAACAGCTTTTTGCCCTGAAATGGGCAAAATATAAGTAAAAAAGCAAACCCCTTGGTAAATACTCCAGACCAAGGGCATTTTAGCTAAAGACTTCTTAGGTTTCGCCAATTTCTTTTAAAGTTTGTTCTTTAATTTCGGCAAGCTCCTTTTCTACTCCACTTTTTAAGACCGCAACTACTTCCGGGTCAAACTGGGTCTTACTATTTCTCCTTATTTCTTCTAAAGCAAAGGAAAAATCCCGCCCTTTCCGGTAAATCCGGTCGGACGTAATTGCCTCCAGGCTATCCGCCACCGAACAAATCCTGGCTAAAAAAGGAATCTCCTCCCCTTTTAAGCCATGAGGATATCCTTAGCCATCGTAGCGCTCATGGTGGTAACGGACAATTTCCCGCACCTCCATCGCCACATCCATCTCCTTCACTACCTGGTACCCGTACTCCGGGTGTAAACGCATCACCAGCCATTCTTCCCCGGTTAAGCTTCCCGGCTTAAGCAGGATCATATCCCGAATGCCAACCTTGCCCACATCGTGAAATATTCCGCCGGTTCGTAAATACTCAATCCCTTCCTTATCTACCCCCAGTTTTTCTCCCAGGTAAACCGCATACCTGGTAACCAGCTGGGAATGAAAAGCGGTATAATGGTCTTTTTTCTCCAATAAACTAACCACCACTTTAAGCGACTTTTCCTGCGCACTTTTTAGCAAACAGTAAAATTCCGTTTCCTGGTTTTTTTTATAAGCCGCGATAATTTTCTTCGCCAAATTTTCCGCAAATTTAGCTGCACGGTAATAAAAATCCTCGGGAAATTTTAAAGAAGTCGGAAAAGTTACCACCAGAACCCCTATTTTATAGCTAGTAAATATCACCGGATACAAAACCGCACTCTCTATACCGCATTTATTCCAGATCTCCACAAACGGCCCCAGGATGCCTGGGTCTTTAAAGGGCAAGATTCTTATCTTCTCTTCCCGGTAACAGGTGGGGATAGGTAATCTTCCGGCAAAAGAATAGGAAGTTTTGGGCAGCGACAGACGGGCAAACTCTTCAATTTTTTCCCCAACGCCCGCAATTACTTTAAAAACTCCCAGGGTATTGGGAACTACTAAAGCTACAAAAAGCGGCTCAAGCCAGCGGTAAATTTCTTTCAGGCTTTCTTCGATTACCTCCCGGGAATTGGTTAATAATTCAGCATTGATAATTTCTTTGGGTTCCTTTTCTACCGGTTCATAAATTAACTCCTCAATCAACCGTTTTAAATAAAAAACCGCCGGCAATATTTTATTTACTTTTTCCCGGGAATAATTAGAAAAAACAAATTCAATTATGGTTTCAGAAAAAAGGTCCAATTCGTTTAAAAATATAAATATATTCGCATTTCTCTGAATATGTATACTAATAATCTCCTGTAAAGCTTTAAGATTATTTTGCTCTTTAATGCCTTTTAAAAAAATAACTAATTTTTTTAGAGTTTCCTCAAAAAAAAATTCTCCAAAAGTAGCTTTAAGTTTTTGTTCAAAGCGCAACAGCAACTGTTTTTCAAAATTTTCATCCTTTAAAAGCTCAGAAAAAAACGGTACCGCCAGTTGATAAAGAATTTCCTTTTCCATGATTTTCACCTAAACCCTCGTTTAAATGTTATTTCGACACTTTTTATCTCTTCCTGCTAATAAGAACTATTTTCAAAAATAAAATTTTCCCCTCATTCTATAACTTGTATTTCCCTATTTCCTGATTTAGTTCCTCTACTACCCTGCCCAACTCCGTTATATTCGCTCCCACTTCTTCCACCATAGCGGTGGTTTCCTCAACGAATGAAGACGTTTCCACCGCTGTGTTCGCTAAATGGGTAGCCATATTTTGCATTTGCCCGGTTCTTTCGTTGATTATTTCCGCTCCATGCCTTAAATCTTTGGCTTTTTCCGAAAATTCCCGGTAGTTTTCGGCAGTTTGCCTGACCACTTCCCCGGCCTTGCTGGCGTCTTTGCCAACTTCCTGCAACTGCCGGTGTACGTTTAAAAGTTCCTCTTTTATCTCATTTGCCTTGTTTCTTGTGCTGTCGGCCAGTTTCTTGACTTCCTGCGCCACCACCGCAAACCCCCTGCCGGCTTCACCGGCTCTCGCCGCTTCAATGGCAGCATTTAGCGATAACAGGTTGGTTTGTTCGGCTATTTCGGTAATGAATTCGGCCACTTCCATTAAAGCGTTGCTGGTTTGAGCCGCTTTATTCACCTTGGCTATGAGTTCTTCGATCCTCTTAACGGTTTCCTCACTGGTTTGTCGCCCCTCTTCGGATTTTTCCTGAATATAGCCTGTTTCTTTAAGTGCCTGATTGACTAATACCGCCAGATTCTCGGCGGTTTCTTTCAACTGTTCGGCAATGCTGGTTACGTTGTTAACCAGTTCCGCTTCCCGGATTACGCCGGTATTGATTTGTTCCACCGCCCCCAGTATGCCTTCCATACTGCTGTTAAGTTTCTGGGTTTCCTGCTGCATTAACGATAATATGCTTTTATTTCTGCTAATCATGGTGTTGTAAGCCTTAACTAAATCGTCCAGTTCATCCCTGCCAAACGTAGCTTTTCTTTGAAAAGCGTCCGCGGTTAAATCCCCTGAACTGATTACATCACAGTATTTGGTTAGCCGTTTAACAGGTTCAAACAAGTCCTTGATAATTTGCCGGCTAAAAAAGATTGAAGCTCCCAGCATCGGAATAAACATGGCAACCATAAGCAGAAGTACGTTGTGGGTTGCTTTTTTGGCCGCATCGTGCAAAACTGCAAGGTTTCCGTGGCTACCAAACTGGTTAACGGCATTTACCAGTCCAAAAAAGATAACATACCCGAAAGCTATACCCACGAAGATGATGGCAAAAATACTGCCAAAGGCGATAAAATATTTTGTCTTTAAAGACAGGTAGATATCACGATTGTTCGTAATCGCCGTCAACTTTTATGCCTCCTTTAAGTCTTAAAGTATTCTCATTCTCTTAAATTGGCAAAATAAAGGAATATTTTCACAAAATAAATTGAAAAAAAAATACTTTTCTATTTAAAGTTTTTCGACAAAAATTAAACTTTTCCTGCAATACTTTTTAAAATTTTCGTTTTTATTAAAAAATTAATATCGTATTACCCATCCTATTAGCAAAGACCATAATTTTATACACCTTCACAGCTCTGCCACCTTAAATCCGCTTTAAATTGTTAAGAAATTATGGTAGGATTATACCAAAAGCATAAAGGTGCGATGAAAGATGCCCGACGACCGTCTGGATGAAATTAAAATCCAGATAAATCAAATGTCATCAATGTTAGCCGAACTTATTCATATGGTCGGCCGTACTAATGGCACTGTCGAAGAGCTGCGAAGCGATGTAAATGAATTGAGAAATGAAATGAATGAAATGAAAAAAGAAATAAATGAAATAAAAAAAGAAATGAATGAAATGAAAAATGAAATAAGCGGAATGAAAAATGAAATAAATGAAATGAAAAATGAAATGAGTGAAATGAAAAGTAAAATTACTACTATGGAAAAAGATATCGCTGAAATCAAGACCACCCTTCGGGAGCACACCGAAAAACTTGATTTTGCTATGTTTAAACTAATCAATCACGAGGAACAGCTCTTTGCCATAAAGCGAGCAAATTGGAAATAGACCAGCTTGTGAACAAACCTACTGGGTTTTTCTGGGGGAATAATAACCGGTTCTTTGTAAGTGATATCCTTTTTTGCGGAAAATAGCGTAAAGTTGTTAGGTTTTTGTTTGATAAACAAATTGTACCTACACACCGTTTATCCTCAAAATTTGATTTTTCTCCGTGTGCCCCAAAAGGTATAAAAAAGCAAAGGCAGGTATACGCATTATTGGTACTTTATCAGCAAAAGGCATTAACCCATAATCTTCAGATTTTTTGGTAATAATAAAAGAAGCAATTACATTTTCATTTGCAAGAGACTTAGATACAATGGCATCATCTTCTTTAATTGAAGCATTTTCACGATATTTTACTTCCACAAGAATCTTACCCTGAGGATGGTCAACAACTACATCAATTTCTTTTTCTTTACCTCCAGTTTGCCGGTAATAACCAACTTTAATATTTAAGCGATAATAAAATGCTGCCAAATGCTTATAAATGGCAGTTTCAACCATTATGCCCAATTCTTTTGGATCAGTTAATACGTTATCTAACATTAGAACAGCATTTCTAATTGCAGGGTCAGCAATATATATCTTTGGTCTGGCTTTTAGAATTTTTTTACCATCCAGACTTACCGGGTAACTTAGATAAATTAAGTTTGCCCTTTCAAGGTAGTGAAGGTAATTAGAAATGGTCACTGCGGGAGTGTTATCCAACTCTTTACTTATGGTAGCTATGTTAATTATATTGGAAGAATTAAAACATAAGTAAAGAAAAACCTTTTCTAAAACTACCGCATTCCTAATATTAAACAGTGATGGTATATCCCGTTTTAATACTTTATCAACTACATCTTCTCGTAGAATTCTTTGCGCGTAATAGTCATCTTTACTCAAAGCAAGTTCAGGAAAACCACCAACTATTAAATAGCGATGAAAATGTTTTTGTAAAGGAGCAAGACGATACATAAGGTCATGAAGTTCATAGGCTTTAAGTTTCTGTAAAACTAAAGGTGTAATTTCTGAATCCAATTGGGGAATTTCTTCCACATTAGTTATTTGGCAATATTCATAAAAAGATAAAGTAGGTACCTGAATAACACTCCAACGTCCAACTCCGCTTTCAGTCGCACCTTGCACCAAGACCGGGCTGGCCGAACCGGTCGCGACAACCCGCCAAGCAGGCTTAGTATCATAAAATACTTTAAGCCACTTGTCCCAATCCCCCGTGTATTGAATCTCATCCAGAAACAAATATGTTTCTTCACTTGGTGAAATATTGGTTTCATATATTTCAATAATTTCATTCATGTTACAAAATTTTAATAATGGATGATCAAAGGAAATGTAAATTATTTTTTTAGTATCTATCCCTTTTTGTAATAAGGTTTCTATCATTTGATAAAGGATTGTTGTTTTGCCAACACGTCTTGCTCCCGATAAAATCACAAATCTCCTCAAATCGGGATGTAAAAGCTGTTCCAATGCTTCATAATAGGCAAACCTTTTTATTGGTTTAATAAACTCTCGAGGTAGATTATTATTTCGCCACCAGGGATTGTAGGAATAAAGGATTTTAAGGATATTTTCAGGAGTCGCAATTGACAACATCTTCACCTCCTTTTTAAAAATTATAATCTATATTTTATATTTTTTCAAATAAAATCTAAAGTATACTTATAATTTTTTCTATATTTTTATTAAGTACACCTACTTTTTTAAAATGGTAAGCAGGGTTCAATAATAACCATTTTGAATTTAAAAGAGAAAAGAGGCTCCGGAATCCGGAAAATTTTGAAGCCAAGCAAAAAAGTGCCACTAAACCAATAATTTAAGCGGCACTTTTGGCTATATAAACCAGATAGTTATTTCATTGTTTTACTTTATACATTATTAGATCTACTTCATACCTGCCAAAAAGCTTTGCAGCCGGGGAATTTTCCTGGTTATTAATCTCAATACCATTTTTCACTAAAATCGTTAAAACTGCTTCTCGCCCCGTAAAAATACCAGTCAACAGTATATTTGCCATTATTGGGAGTTATATATTTTGCCGGTACCAAATTCTCGGCAGGCATTTGGTCAAGGTCCTCATACACCCTGAACCAAACATCAAAGGTTGGTGTTCCAAGATAATTGGAAAACTTTTCGGTTATTGTTCTTGCAAAATCGCTCATATCATTGTTAAAATCAGGACTTTCGAGATGATTTTGATAAATTGCTAAAAATTGCCGGTAATTAACAATAACGTCAATTCCATAATGAACTACGCCAGTATTATCTTCTGCCCAGGTACCGTTTTCATACCTAACCCGTCCAAGATTTATCGAACCAATTATTAAAGGATTTAAATAATCGTAATTCCCTTCATTTAAAGTTTTTACCAGCTCATTTATACCAGTTTGGTAGGCTTCATCACTAAAGACTTCCGCTAACGGAGCATTGACCACAAAAGCGGTATTCATATTCTTCACAACCGTATTATAGGGAATAGCAAAATTAAGTCCTTCGCTTCCAATAAGCTTCATGTTGATTATGCCTATTACTTCGCCTTTCATATTGAAAAGTGGCCCGCCGCTATTGCCCGGGTTAACAGGAGCAGTGATTTGCAGGTAAGGTTTGCCGTCTATTACCCGATTATTGCTGCTAACTATGCCGCTTGCCATACTCCAGCTTAAACCCTGGGGATTACCAATGGTAAAGACTTGTTCCCCCACCTCCGGAAGTTTGGTGGTTAACGCCACCGGTTTTAAATTTCGGGCATTGATTTTAATTATGGCCCAGTCATTTTCCGGATCATATCTTTCCAAACTGACAACTTCGTATTTTGTTCCATTGGCTAAAGTAACAAATGCTTGCTTTTCTCCTTTAATAACATGATAGCAGGTTAAAATCCGTCCGTCTGAAGAAATAATAAAGCCGCTTCCCAGGCCTGAACCGGTAGTGACCAAAACAGTACTATCCTTTAATTCTTTAAAAAGCTGGGTTAAAGTTTTAGGCTTAACCTGGATTTTTATGGATTTATAGGCTGCAGCTTTTTTGCTGTCGTAAACTTTTAGCTTAATTGTGAAATATGTATCACCGGTAACCTTAGGGGCTATCCAGGTAACTTTTGCCGCCCTGGTACTGCTGAACCTGCCTTTATCAGAGCTGCTACCAGTAGCCGTCCATTCATAATAAATTTTATCCTTATTTTTATCGTAGGCTTTAGCCGATAAGATAACGGTCTCGCCCGAAGTAACTACCGTTTTGCTGGCGGAAATAGTTAGTATTTGGGGTGGATAGTTTACTGTTTTAGCCAAAACTGGATGATTAAAAAGAACCAGACTTAATAAAAAAACAACGATAAATTTTCCCAGGGATTTCATTTTTACCCTCTCTTTCGTCGAGCTATCTTTATCTTTTTTATTCTCTAAAGTTAGAAAAATTCCTGCACCTTTTAAACAAAAAAGCCCAAGGACACCTTCCCGGGCAATTTTATACTCTAAGGTTGACTTAATTTGCGAACGCTTTAAAAATTCATCATTACTATAAATTAAAAGGTCAACCGGAACTTTAACTGCTGGGGCCATACATTTTAAAGAAAGCAGCTAAGCCAATGCCAAAGATATTTTATATAAATTAGAAAAGGATACCGGCAGCTTGAGGATGTGGTATTATGAACTACTGATTATACTGCTTGCTTTGCTCCTCTTCGTGCGCTTTGGATGCTTCAAAAACAACTTCCGGCTTAATAGAAACAAGAACTGTTCCCGTGGTAATAATATTTACTTATCATGAAATCGTTGCCAAAATTCTTCCCAGGGTAATCTTCTCTTTTTTTCCTGCATCCTTTTCCCAGCACTTCTTACTTCTTGTTTTGAGAGTATACCCCCTTCTATAAGTCTTTCTAAAAGCCAGATTGTGCCATATACTTCTATTTTTTCAGTTGTAGCAGCTTTTCCGGACTATCCATATATTGGCATCTGTAACCAAAATAATGTTAGATGACATCTATTCTTTTTTTCCTCCAGCCAAAAATTCTGAAATGGCTAATAATTCTTTTGCTTTAGTATCCGAAATTAACTCTTCTGCCAATGCCCGATAGACTAAACGTTCAAACCTACTGGGTTTTTCTGGGGGAATAATAACCGGTTCTTGTAAGTGATATCCCTTTTTGCGGAAAATCGCGTAAAGTTGTTGGGTTTTTGTTTCAGAGATTATACCTAAATCCCTTGCCCGATATATCCATGCTTGCATACTCAGGCAATATTTTTTCTTTAAAATACTAAGTTCTTCAAGACTGAGGAATCGCCGTTTATCACCCAGCTCCGCCCTTACTGCTGAGGCAGGGGCGAGGAAAGCTCCTGCAAATCGATTAGCTAACTTTTCTGTTTCAGAAGAATCGGACCAAAGTCCCATTACTAAATGGCCTAATTCATGGGCTATACTAAATCGCTGTCGGTCACCAGGAACTGATTTCGCTACGGCAATGACCGGTGTGCCATCCTCCATGCAAAAAGCTGCTGCATCAAATCCTTTCGCTCCATCTACAAGGCCTACTTTTACTCCCTTGTCTTCTAAAGTTTCTACAAGATTCTCTATTGGATCAAGACCCAAATTCCAAATTTGTCGTAATTTTTCCGCTGCCTGTTCTGCTTCTTCCGGCGTTCGAGCTGGAATCTCCGGTAGTTTATGACGAAATTTTTCTTGAGGAAATAGCTCCTCTAATTCTAGATACCTTTCCAGCCATTCCTCTATCTGAAACAAAATCATCCTCTCATTCTTGACTGTAAGACGTTTTTGCCTCCGATAAGCTGGTTTGAGCTTTCCTACTTGGATAGGACGAAAGAAATATTCCCAGGGAACTTCTAAAGCATTAGAAAGTTTGAGTAAAACATCGGAACTAGGTATATCTTGATTATTTTCGTATTTATGAATCGCTTGGTGGCTTAACCCAACAAGGTTGGCTAAAGTTCGCAAGCTGAAACCTTTAGCTTGACGGGCACGCTTTATTCGCTCACCAATAGCTGATTTAGTTTCTTGTTTTTTCATTTTAAACTCACCTCCTTGTGGTTTACATTTTAACATAAAATATTAGTTTTTGTAAACTTGCTTAATAACTTTTATGATTATTTTCTATAAGACTATCAAAGGGTAACGGCAAAAAATTCGAAAGTCTAGCGCAAAAAACATTAAACCCCTTGGTTTTTAACGAAAAACCAAGGGGGGTCTTTATACGGATACCATTGATAGCTCAGGGTATTGACTCCATATTTTCCCGTCCAACAACCTGCCGTTTTTTCTCTTGTGTTTTCCGCCCCACTGTTTAAAAAAGAAGGGTACATTTTGTTTTTGACATTGTCTCAAAATATCTCTAACCCAGTCAGCTTCAATTGGTCTGGCCCCGGGTCCTGATTCTCCTCCCACAATTACCCAATGAATGCCGGATAAATTTAATTCATATAAGGGTTCAAGTAATGGTTCACAGGACAAAAATCGTATCTTTGCAGGAATTTCTTGTAATATTTTTATTCGGTCTTTGGCTTGAAAATTTTCCACCGTTACCCCAAACCAAATATTTTCCGTCCATTTAAGCCTACCTGCAATTTTTAAAGCTCTTTCCGGCCTCTTCGTTAAAACTTGAAATGTGTGATGAGTTGCAAGATTCATCACGTTAAACACCCGGATGATAAATTCTTCAGGCACTTCTTCGTGAAACAAATCCGACATTGAATTTACAAAAATCATCCGCGGTTTTTTCCATTTTAAGGGATAATCTAAAACATCTTCATGCACCGTAACTTTAAACCCATTTCTATATCTTGGAATCCCTATAATTTTGAGCCTACAAGCTAATCGCTCGGCATAACAGTTTTGGCAACCCGCCGAGATTTTAGTACAACCAGTTACAGGATTCCATGAAGCTTCCGTCCACTCAATTGAACTATTTAATGCCATCCTCTCACAACCTTTTTCTTTTATCTTACTTCATTTTTTTATTTAAAACAAGTGTTCGCTCTTTCATTATTCGCTACTATTTAATATATATTCAGCAATCTTTAATGCTAATTTCTTTCCGTTTGGATTACCAACAGCAAAGCAAAACAAAAATATCGGAACATTTTTCGAGTTTTTAAGTTCAAGGGGATTTTCTGCGACACCTGGAAATATCTCTTTCAATCTTTTTATGAGAAATTTTTTTATAGCAGTAAAATCAGTATTTTTTTGCATACTTTCAATATTCCCAAATAAAGTATAGGAATCTACCGGTGAATAGAATTCCTTGAACCATTCATCAGTACCAAAAACATCATTTAGCCTATTTTTCAAAGAATCACTGATTTGTCCATCACGTTTTAAAAGACGATTTACAGCACTTGCTAAAGGAAATAAATACCATAAATCTATTCCCCGCGTTCTGGCTATCGCCTCAATAGTCTTCCATCTCACTTGTAACCCGTAAGGATCAAGAAAAAGGACAGCCCTACCTTTTCTCCAGTCAATAGTTTTTAACAATTTCAAAAGTGTCTCATTTGCTTCTCCTTGAATAACCTCAATTTTATCCGCTTTTTCCGGAAATTCATTTTTTAATTTCAATAAATCTTCATAATAATCTTGGTTTTTTTCAATAAATATATATTTATGAAAGGAAGGTTCAAGCTGTAATGCAATTCGAGCCGAACCTTCAAAAAATTTCTTTTCAATTTCCGAAAACTCCGGGAATAACATTAATTGCTCGGATTCATTTTCACTTTCATCAACACTCATACGATACCGCGTTCCTGCAAATGCATCTATATAATAAAGCTGAAAACCTGTATTTTTTAAAGCTTTCGTATAAGCCCCTAAATATTTTTTTAAAACTGTTAATTTCTTTTCTGTCCAATCTCCTCCAAAAGAGTGGTGAATTTCATTCATAAAATATTACCTCTTTCTCTTTTATCAGGGTGTTTAAGCGCCATTAAACTTTATAATACTGGCCGCTTCAAATTTGAGATCCCTCCACTCATTTTCTACTGATTAAGCCCTTTTTTCTATTGTCACCTTAATTTTTATAATTTTTTTACAATTTATTCTACATTAATTTTCCGATTCCTTGTTTTGCTTTGCCAAATTTTGTCGTAAAAATTTTACATAATTCGACTTTTTTATCTAAAAAATGGACTTTCTTTTAAAAACTTGAGCTGGTATTATTACCAAAAAATAAACTTTCTTAATTTAAGCCGCAAGATTTATTTTATCTTAGCAAACCGCGTAGATTTAAACAATATTAAACCCATAACTACTGATCCGACAATTTCTTGACACGTGTATATATACGTATTATAATTCTCTTAGGATCAGCTTATTAGAAAATAAATCCTATAGCGCTGTTGATATATAAATTTCCAGGGAGAAGTTAAATGAAGGCATATTCATCGAGAGAAATAATAAAAATACTCAAAGATGATGGTTGGTTTCTCTATGAAGTTCGGGGAGACCACCATTAATTTAAGCATCCTGTAAAGAAAGGAAAGGTTACGGTGCCTCATCCCAAGAAAAATATACCAATAAAAACAGTAAAAAGCATACTAAAACAAGCAGGTATCAAAATTGAATAGTTCACTAATATCCCCTTTCAAAAATCTTAACGGAGGTTTTTATTTATGTATAAAGACTTATATGTGTTCCCTGCCATCTTTGACTATGCCGAAGATGGTATTTCCGTTGAATTTCCTGACCTTCCAGGATGTTTAACCTGTGGTGATAATACGGAAGAAGCTTTAAAAAATGCTAAAGAAGCTCTTGAACTTCATCTGTATGGTATGGAAAAAGATAATGAGCCAATTCCTGAACCAACACCTATAGACAAAATTAAGATTGAACCCAATCAAGTTCTCGTATTGGTAGAAGCCTGGATGCCTTTAGTTCGCAGTGAAATGGATAATAAAGCGGTTAAAAAAACATTAACTATACCAAAGTGGTTAAACGACCTAGCTGAAAAAAAGAAAATTAATTTTTCTCGTGTTCTCCAGCAGGCTTTGAAGGAACAATTAGGTATAAAAGAACGGGAAATATAACCGTAACTTTAATTTAACTATCTCCTGCCAGGCAGTTAGGCTAAAGGAAATTTTCTATAAGATTAGCAAAGGGTAACGGCAAAAAATTCGAAAGTTTAGCGCAAATGACATTAACCCCCTTGGTTTTTAAAGAAAAACCAAGGGGGTTTTTTATACAGATACCATTGATAGCTCAGGGTATTGACTCCATATTTTCCCATCCAGCAACCCGCCGTTTTTTCTCTTTTGCGTTCCGTATAAAATTATGCCAATGGCCTAGCAGTACAAAAGCTCCTTGGCAAAAGATAGTGAGCAAAATTTGCGGACACTTAATTTGAACTAAGTGTGGTCAATTAGCGCGAGCGGTAACATTCATATTCATTAAGTATTTTGCCACATTCAAATCGCTTTCTGCAAAATTAAACCATTCGAAGGCAATATCCCAATTATCCATAAATTTTAATACCTTCCCGGGCAATTTTATACTCTAAGGTTGATTTAAGTTGTGAACGCTTGAAAAATTCATCATTACTATAAATTAAAAGATCAACCGGAACTTTAACGTTGGGGCTATACACTTAATACGCAAATACAAGTTTTAAATCAACGATAAGATCGTCAAAAATGGATACTTTGATTACATCATCATCATCAGTATATATCTCTGGTCTGCCATACCTTTTGTTGGCTTGTAAAGTAAATACACTTATAATTTTGCTGTCCGGCTCTACTATCCAATACTCTTTTACACCGAATTTTTCATATAAATTAAATTTTTCTACTTTATCTTTTCTTGCGGTAGATGGAGATACAATCTCTACAATTAAATCAGGAGCTCCTTTGCATCCCTCAGCATCAAGTTTTGCTTCATCACATACCACCACTATATCAGGCTCAACAACAGTTTTTATATCTTCATCATTTTTTTCATTACTGGAAGGAAGCCTAACACCAAAAGGTGCATGATAGACCTTGAATGGCTTATCTTTAAGATAATTGTAAAACTGATTAAAGATCGCTCCCGAAATTTCCTGGTGAATTCTTGACGGCGGTGCCAGCAAATAAACCTGTCCATCAATTAATTCAATTCTTTCCTCTTCTGGCCAGGTCAAATAATCAACATACGTATATATTTTATCTTTTTCGGGTAATGGCATATTTCCGCTCCCTGTTCCAAGCTTTTGCCCCACCAGTATAAGTATATCCTGTGATACTATTATGTTAATGTTAATTTTTTTACCGGCAATACTCTATATTCGTCTTCAAGTGATTTAATCGGCTGATATACCAGCATCTACCTTATCAGCAAGTCTTGACCTTAAATCCGAAAACACTTCATCATGCGAAAACCGCTTAGTCGTCGTCTTTGCTTCCAGCTCTGCTTCCTTAAGATTGAAATAGATTTCACTTTCAAATAGGATAAAATCGGAAACCGGTCTAATGTGTGGCATGTAACCACCCTTTCTTATTTATCGTAATTTTACCATAATTATGATAATTAAGCACGATCGCTACTTTAAACATTGTGATTATCGTGGGATACTGTCACAAGATGTCTTTATGCTTATAAATACTTGAGCTGATAAAAATTTAACTATCTCATTCCATGCAGTTAGGCCAAAGGAAATTTTCTATAAGATTAGCAAAGGGTAACGGCAAAAAATTCGAAAGTTAAGCGCTAATGACATAAACTTTTAAAATATTCCTTAAAAGCAGATGCAAGGGCACTTCCCGAACTTGTCCCATCTTGCATGTAACCTACAATTTTTTATCTTTGACATTATCCAATTTTAATTTTGACATTTTTGATAACCTGAGCCCTGCCAGAAGTCCAAGGTAGATTATTACCCAAGCAAGCAGCAAATCTTTAAAGGTATTTACACTCGGCCAATCAGCTTAAACAAACCTCAGTTGATTTTATATATTTATCAATTTTACTAAAAATAGCTTTTATTTTAATCAAAAAATTGGTATAATTTACAATAAAACTGAATGGGGGGATATATTTGAAAAGAAACTTATTGATTTTTTTCCTACTGTTTAGTTTTTTATTAACCAATACCGTTACTGTTAATGCGAGTTTATTGACTGATTTAAAAAAGGGGTTATAGGAGGAGTTAATGATTTTTGGAAATACATAACTGGTGAAAAATCTCAACAAGAAACGATAAAACCTGAAGATGCAAAAAAATTAACCCAAAAGGCTAAGGAAGATTTTAAAAGATATTTAAAAAGTGGAGAATTTGTTAATGATTTTAAGCATGCAAAGGTAGTAAACAAAGCTGCACTTATAAAGGTAAAGAATGATCCCAACACAAAGGTACAGTTAAAAAATGCAGCAGGAGTTGTTATTGTTACTAATACGGGTATAGTAGTGGTAGCAGCTAGTGAACTGATTGGTCCAGTAGCTGGATTTTTTGCCTCATTTGCTTCTGATGCAATAAATGAAGCCTCTGGCACAATTATGCAAGATGCAGCTAAAGAAGCTCTTCAATATGCCACATTTGCTAATGCAAAAGATATTCTTTCTAGTTATAAAAATGTTAAAAATACGGCAGAGTTCTTTAAAACAACAGGAAGCAATTTAGTGGATTTAACACTTAAGTATTTTGAAAATAAAAATTTCTATGGTACAGGTGATGTGTTTTACATTATTAATAAATACGGAGAATTGCAAAGAGCATTTAAATAGCAAAAAGTTCTGGGAGCGGTTAAACAGAACCGCTCCCTTTTTTGTGCATTGAAAAAGTGGCAATACACGAATACACAATTTTAAAATCATCGGTCCCTTATATGTGAGAATAGCAAAAAATTACGATAATCATGGATTTTAAAAGATAATTGTAAATCTTTAAATAAAATCGTCCATCTCGGCAATAAAATCATAAATTTGCTTAAATTTCACCTTTTCCATACCTTTTTTCACTCCTACCGGCAAAAGCATATTTCCCCCTCGTGTAATAGTACTTGTCGAGGTTTTTGAAGGTGGGCCCACCGGTCTTCCGGGAGCGGTTCTTTTTAGCCTACCCGGTAGGGTGGTTTTACTGCCTTTTTCCTATCGTAAATCTGCCTTTCTCCCGTTTTTGCTTCTCTTTTGCTTCTGTTTTACTTCCCTTTTTGGGCATAAAAAATTCTGGCAAACAATTTTTCGGAAAGAGGAGGTGGGATACTATAAAATTCATAAAAATGCTTGAAAAAATGAGTATAATATATAAAAAACTAAAAAGGAGATGATGAAGTGCGTAAAAAAGTAATTGCTTTAACTTTAACTTTCTTAATGTTTTTAAGTATTTTCACGGTAGCTTATGCTGCACTGCAGCCGGATTACAGGATTTATGGACTTTATGTAAACGGCAAGAGCAGTCTTACCATTAACTACAAATACTTAAAAAACAAACCTACCTATTATGCGTTGACAGTAACCGTAAAAGCAAGCCGCAGTCCTTACAGCAAAACCTACGAAAGCGTGCCGGTAATAATTCAGCTTAAAGACAGCAAAGGGCAGGTATTGCAGAGCGCTGCAGGCAAAGTTGCTTTGAAATCCACTGCTTCGGCAACAGCTAAATTTAACCTTAAACTGGTTAACGGCACTTACTATGTAGTAGCTTATCTTGACCAGAGAGTAACCAACGGTTTAACTGCTGACCAGTTAAAAACCGTAAACGCCATGAAGTTTTTGCCGGACCGGGACATGAAAAATAACTATAAATCTGTAAAAGTTGTTGTAACCGGTGTAACCGGCAATGACAGCACCTTACCGCCGGTAGCGGAAATGCCAAAAGTGGACGTGAAATCCCGGCAGGAGTTGATTAATGCGGCATGGGAGTTTTATAAGAAAAAATTCAAATATCCTGAATCTATGAGTAGTTGGGCTCCTGAAGCAAGAGATAACTATATTAAATACTTTACTCAAAAAGGAAATAACCCTATTCCTACTGATGAACTAGACAATAAAAAAGCTGTATTTTACCTCTTTAAAGCCAACTACACCATGAACGGCAAACCTTTAACCGATGAAGAAGCACGACTGGCAACAGCTTATGCTACCAATACTTTAAAGTATGACTTTTATCTTTATCAGCATGACCTGTTAGCCAACGATAAAGAACACCTGTTCAAGATATTCGGTCAAGCAGCTTGCGAGGAATATAATGTTTATAAGTGGAATACCAATATTTTAACATTAGACCAGATTAACAAAAATATTAGAGATTTTACCGGGACAAAAACAACTTTCATTCCTTATCCTTATACTGCTACAAATGAACCGGAAACCAAGGCAGAAGCCATTTACAAGGAAAACAGGCTGTGGCCTTTTGGCAAAACCGGCTGGATTTCCCAATACGTGTATGAGCTGCAAAAAGACAACTTACGATTAGGCGATAATCTATTGCAAGATTATGTTTATATCACCGACTACGAATTAACTCCCGGTAAAGACCAGTTGAAATCCATTACCGTACGGGGCTTCTTATCGCCGCACCGGGTAAAAATGGTATTCGATAAACCGGTCAACGTAATTTTAGATTTGACCGATTACTTTGCCGAAAAAACCTGGCAGGATTTAAAGACAAAGCCCAAAAATGAAGTGCTGGTCTATAAAGGTACCGTATATCCATGGGAAGAATATGGCAAACAAGACCCGGATGTGCTGGTAAAAGTCATGGAAACTCTAAAGAACAATAAAGTGCCGGTTTATGTCAACCCATTAACTGCAAATACCAGTGATTTAACAGAAAATCTGCATTATGATTTACAGAACAGCGGATACTATGACAGTGGGCACTTGCGGACTATTTACGACCCAACCGGAACTAAAATCGCTTTAAGTTGGACGTTGAATCAATATGATGGAACTTATGGGCAGTTCAAACGCGGAGCCAACGGTATAGCCATTAAAGTAGGTTTTAACATGACTGCTGGTGGCGGTTACGATACCACCTTCCAGACATTGCATGAAACTTCGGACTTGACCGGTTTCCCTACATATCTCCTGCAGCCCAAAGGCGGAGTAAACTATGTGCAACTGGTTAACGACACTAACCACATTGAATGGAAAGGCAACGGTGGCTATGCTGTCCCGTGGTATGCTGAAATTACAGTATTCAATCCTTATTAATAAAAGCAGGCGGAATATCCGCCTGCTTTTATCTTCTACCGAAAGGGAGTGAGAAATTGCGTAAGATTGCAGTATTAACTTTAATGATATTTGTATGGGCAATGCTGTTTGCTACTCTGCCAGTTAAACCAGCTTTAGCCGCAACAGTAACAGTTTCTACAGACAATAAAGGCGATACTAGTCCAACACTTAGTTCTATAAAAGGTAAGTTTACAACTCCGCCTGCTCCACCAGAAAATAAGAAAAATGTAGCGATAACGTTTAACGTTTATGGCTTTATTAGTACCACCAGTGGCGGAAATAAAATTTATGTTTTATGGGATGGAGCTTTCGCCTACACCACCAACAAATTGAACCTTCACGATATCTCTCATTCTCATCACATCTAATGTGATAATACCACATCAGATGCTTTTACCCATAATATTTAACGAAGAGCCAGAATCTTCTTGTGCTGGCAATGGCTGTTTTTCTGCAGTTTTCTTTGCCATTTTATGCATTTTTATATTGCCAAAAACAGTTTTCTAAGTTAAATTCTCTTTTTTTTATTTATCCAAAGCACTATTAATAAAATAAAAAATAATACTATTCCATAGTACAAACCAAAAAAAATATATAATTTATAAGTAGCATAAATTATTAGCGACCACATACTTACAACTCCACCATAAATACTAAAAATACGAATAAATATGTAATCCTTAAACAATGTATAAGCAACCAACACTACTATCATTGATGCTAAAAATGTTAATACCGTTAAGTCTATCCAGGCAATTTCATAATCTTGTAGGAAGTTTAAAATAGTTTTATTGTATTCTAATATTCTATCTAAATTTGATTGAGTAAATGCTGTGTTATCAATTTTTATTACAAAATCAAATATTGAATTCAAAACAAAATAATAGATTGCAATTACCCATAATAATTGCAATAGCGTATATTCATTTAATTTAGAAACAAAATTTTTAATATAGTCTGCAAAAATGGTAAATACCTCCATATTTACAATCTAACCTCTCCTGTATAAAACATTTACTTTTATTTTTTTTGATCGCTGTAATATTCTTTTTTGCTAATTTAACTTATTTTATACATTTCTAACTCATTTGATAATTTATTAATTTGACCTATTTTTATTATCTTAATTAATTTGTCAATATCGAATTTAAATTGACCCATTTTCATCGAATTTAAATTGATCCACCCTGGCTTTTTTAAAATTAAGCATAACGGCATACGGCAGGAACCTGTTTTGGAAGTCTAAATCGTCTTACATAATCCCTTAAAATAGTGCGACCTCCGGTGTAGCCTTCTTCTTTGATTCTTTCGTAAATGACTTCGCAGTTGAATATCCCAGATTTATGAGCTCTTGAATGGTATCTTTGTATGGGTCGAGTTTTTAACCTTTTTGGGATATGGCTTCTTTTCGGGAATACCCTCTGCTCTGAAGTATTTGGTCAATTATACACCGGCGGTGACATTAGGCTATTTCATTCTTATTAAAATATCAATAACTTCGTTATAGTAATAATTGGCTTTAATCAATGTAAATAAACGACTGAGGAGCAAAATCTACTCCAAGGGTCTTTAATTCTATAGGTGTATTATATTTTCTTATATCTCTAAGTTTATATGCTATCGCTTTTTTACGACCTTTAAAATAATCTTCGAAAAACTCTCTATTTATACCAGCAAAATCTTTTGTAATTTCCCAGACAATATGGGGTTCGTCAATAATTATTTCCTCAATATTAGCCTCACCAACAATCATTTTTATAGGGTGAGTTGAGTAAATTAATATTTTTTCTATATTTTTCCGTTTAAATATTGTTTTCCTGTATTCATATTTCTTAATGCCACTAAATATTTTTTCAACATGTTTTGGATTAATCGATAATAATATTTTGCACATTTTTACCACCTAATTCTAATATTTTTAAAAATTGTTCACGTGACAACCTAATATTATATGGATGTCCTTCAAATAAGCCCATATCTTTTAATTTTTTAAAAGTTATGTTTTTTCCCTTACCAAAAAATCCATTATATATCATTTCAATTACTACTATATTCTCTTGAGTATCATAAAACTCCTCTAATTGGTCATTTGTAAAAACAGTTTTATTTTTAGTCATCAATATAAAATCATTTAAATCTGTTAATTTTTTTCCGTACTGTTTAATATATTTAATTTTAGTAATAGTGCAATATGATGTGGCAACTGATTTATACTGCCTATTTTCACCTGTATGTATCCTATATATTATTACCGGTTCTCCCTCCCTATGGTGAAGTTCACCATAGGGAAAACCTATATAGACTTTTGTAATTCCATTTGTGGCAGCAATTTCCTCAAAATCCTGTTTAGTATTATATAACTCTGAAAAAGGAAACAAAGTATCATGATAATAATCATAAATTGGTATATAACCCGCCTTTGTAAAATTTGATTTAATGTATGGAAATGCAGTATAAGGATTTAAATTTTCAACATTCTTTTTATTTTTTATATATACAAATTCTCCCCGGTAATTCATCCCTACATTTTTGAAGCCAAATTTTTCAATTAGTTCAATAAGCACTTTATGCCTTGGCAATATTGTTAAATATATTTCTTCAGCATCTGATTCCTGCCATTTCCATAATGCAATACCTAAAGCGCCTTCTCCAAGTCTTTGTCCTTGTATTCTATCATCAAGTTTAAAAGTACCAATTTTAATTCTTTTCTTTTGAGGAAGAACTTTATCATTAATTTTAATTTCCTCTTCCTCATCCTTAAAATAAATAAAAGCACAAATACCCCACTCATCTTTGTAAACAAACGCCTTCTCATTATTTTGCACTTTCTTTAAAAACCATTCTGGAAATTCTTCATAATCTTCCTTCAATGACTCAAAAAACGGATCAGCTAAATCACACTCAGAAAACGGCAGCCATTCAAATTTTCTGATCAACTATACCTCCTCCTATTTCCTATTTTCACAATAATAAAGAAAAGCAACGTCACTTTATCAGTCAATCGCTTAAGGATTCTGTAAAACTTTACTGCAAAGTTCATTAATTTTTTCAAACCAACTTTTTACCTCATCCCAAGCATTTAAATCTTCAAGATGTTTTTTAGTTATTTCCTTAGAGCATCTACAACAAAGTTTCATTTTTATATCCTTTTCTTTCATATTTGGAATTTTATTTTGAATTTTTTTCGGAATATCCTCGTAGTCCCAATTTTCAACATCACTTAAATCAATATTAAATTCTTTTTCGACAATTTCCTTAGGGATGTAATTTTCTATTTCTCTTTTTTCTGTTAACCTGCCACAAGATCCATCATTCCTGGAATTTACTTCTTCGATTTGCTTTTTATACTGTTCATTTGTGTCTCTATCATATAAATGAAATTCAATTGCATTAGTGTTTTTCAAAGCATATCTATTTATCCAATCTTTTAAATTTGCCCCACGCATTGGAATTATGCTTAGAATACCTGCTTCTATTTTTGATTCTATATCGATAATTTCTTTCAATTCCGGTATATTTTGGTTAATATTTAATAAAAATTTTTCATCGGTTTCTCCCTCTACACAAACAATTACTTTAGCAATCTCGGGCAAAAGCCCCATATTTTTTATAATTTTGTCCGCAACTTCAACATCGAAATTTTTAACATTTGAACTATGATCTTTTTGTTCAATATATCGAATTGAACTTGTTTCTAATAACCGTATCAACGCTGGGCTATGCGTGGTAATTAAAACTTGGATGTTTGGATATTCAGATAATTCTAAAAGTTGCTCAATTAATTTTTTTTGTAAATCTGGATGTAAAGACGTTTCAGGCTCTTCAATCGCATATATAGTTGAAGCTAAATTTTTATCTCTCTTCAATCTTTCAACCTCTGCAGTAAAGAAGCTTAATAACACTATACGTCGAATACCACTACCCCGTTTATTTAGCGGTATTTCGTCAGTTTTGAAACCTATTGATTTATATACACTTGACCATTTTAACTTATCAATCCCAGGTATCTCTGGCTCTAAATTAAAGTTAGAATCTGGTGAAAAATTTTTAAAATAATCTATTGTTTCTTGGGCGATTTTACTAATTTTCTCGTTTACCTTCTTTGCAATACTCTCAAGATTTTGCTTGACCTCTTCTTCATTAAAGATTTGTTCAATTGCCACTTTAAGAGGATCTTGTACTTCTTCATCTTGGTCCAAATTTTTCCTATCAGAATGGAAAAGGGCATATAAAGGTAAATAGTCTGAAAGCTTTTCCCAAATTTTCTTTGCATCTTCGCTATCAACTTTTACTTCTATTTCATCTAACCTCAACTCACCATCTTTTTGTTGATAATATTTTCTTATAGCCTTTCGCAGAACTGCTGACTTACGCTTATCTTCACAATCAATGTTATTTTCTTCAACAAATTTTCTTAAATCATTTATTTTCTTTCTCAAAATATCTTGCAAATAATCATCATTGGCAGGATGGTAACATTTTAATGCTGTTTCTTGTAGTTTTGCATTTTTAAATGTCTTCCAAATTTCTAAATTGTCATTTCGATTCAATAAATATTCGTCTTTCAAATTGGTGGGATTAGTTTCATCGATAATTAATTCTTCAGGATAGTTTGTAAGCTCTATCCCTATTCTAAAAAAATCCTTACCTTCACTTGCTGCTTTCACATTCAGATCATTTTTATCAATCTTCACATTCCCTTTTCCTTCATTAAAAAAAATATCTAAAGCCTCAAAAATAGATGACTTTCCAGCATCATTCTTGCCAATAAATGCTGTAAAATCTGATATATCAACTTCATGTAATCCATAATAACCTCTAAAATCTTCTAGAAAAATCTTAACTAACTTCATATCTTCTCCCCTTTATTTTTCAATATTATCAATATTTTTATTTTTGACCGGCTACACTTCCCTAAATAGATCATTGAGTTAGAATAAAACCATTTTGGATTAATTACAACGGCATCTTCTTGAATTTGAAACCCATTGCCTATTTTTTAACCTAAATCTGATAGGTTGTTTAGTTATGCCAGGTGATTTACAAATTGTACAAAACCGTTTTCCTGGAGCTGTCAAGAAAGCAGTTCCCGGTCTTTCTCGAAATCTACCGTCGCTTCTAACCCATATAACAGAGGTTCCTTGCGCAGCTGCAGTGATAGCTTTATAAGCATAAGCATTCGCATCTGACCCATGATGCGGCGCTGTTACAATCGAATTTTCTAAGTAAGGAAGTTGGATCCCTTTTAAATCCGAATCTGCGGTAAAAAGAATTCCCGGAATATCACTCGATAATTTTGCAAAAAATACAAGGCTTTCTCGATTTACTGTTGTAAGAGATAAAAGCGCAAACAACATTTCTGATGGACAAGGTTTTACTTGAGTAATTTCCCTTGCATTTAACGGTTGCAAAATCGGGTTTTCATGCAAAAGACCTGGATGAGTATAATTGTACTCGAACCAACGAACAGGAATTCCTCTATGATAGGCTGCTTCTGCAATTCGACGAATGCGCAAACCTGCTTCTATAGCCTGCCAAAAAAGTTCTTTTTCCCAACTCCAGTGCATCCATAACATTTTCCACATACGAATCAATCTCCAATCATAAAGTTCCCAATCTGCCCATAATCCCCTATTTGCCATCCCAATTTTAAATTTAACTGGCCAGTTTTCATTTTCTTCTGCTGGCCTTTCTTTTAACCTCATGTGTTCTAGATTTTTCTCTGCAATGTAATCTCCAAATCTCTCAATTATACTTTTGTCATTGTTAAACTCATTACTCCAATATTCCTCACTTTTGTTTTTGGTAATTCTCAAGACCTGTTCCCAAAGCTCTTCTGCAATAACACTGATTGGTTTAACTAAGTGGGGTAATACCGCAGCCCAACGTCCCGGTAACCATAACTCTTTGCATTTAAGTCCGGATTCAATAAAACCAATTATTCCATTTGCATGGTCAGCATCGTTATGCGTACAAATTATTATGTCTACATTTTCTTTTTTTGTGAATTTACGGAACAAAAAAGCAAAATTTTTAATGGACCGACCACCATCAACAAGGATTGAAACAGTTGGGGTTTCTAAGAAAAACGCATCACCTTGTCCTACAGGAATGGCAATAAATCGCACCTTATCAGTATTTGCAGTTGAAAGCCTTAAATACATAAATTCCACTCCTTTTTGATATTACAACAAGCTCAATCCCCTTTTTTCATACTACATTTACATTAATTGACAAGCCCTCATCCTTCAAAAAAATTAGGGTTCCTATTAAATTACCTTAGTTTTTATAATTTTTTTACAATTAATTCTAAAAACTTTTTCAATTACTATTACTGTCTTACCAAATTTTGTCGATAATTCGACTTTATTGATCAAGTCCAAATTTTTTGTAAAAATCCCTCTGGTTAGAATCTAAGTAATTAATCACAGGCCAGAAAAGTATAAATAAAAGTTGAATTAATCCGGAATGTTTGTGAATTATCTTTGCATCGTTTGAAATGGGAGTTCTAAAAAGTAGAAATTAATTTACCTAATTAATGACTTTTTTCTTACTAGAAAAATAGGCAAATCGATCTAAGAAGTCTAAAATTTCTTTAAAATCATCTGGGCTTGAATATTTAATGTATTCATTTGTTTTATTTTTTAAGTCACCAAAAATACCAAATAAATTATGACCTCTTACATACCTTTTTATGTCTTCTATTTTATCCTTAGTTGGACGACTATCAAACAAAATATTTTTAATTTTTTCAGCCCTTTCATTACTATTCATTTTCTTTAAATAGTCAATAATATTTTCCTTGTTATTTTCAATATACTGTCTTATTTTGTTATAATAATCATCTTCACTTTTTATAATACCAATTTTTTGCAATACTTGAGGATTTAGAAAATAATTATCTATTGAACTATATTCTAAAACCAGTAATTTATTTCTAATTTCATTCAAATACTCTTCCCCTAAATTCTCTCTAAATTTATTTAATAACTTATTTATGATTTCGTTTATATCTTTTGTGTCAGAATCACGTATTATCGCAAACTTATCTTTAAATGAAGTTTTGTTTAAAAATCTTATTGTCGCATAAGTTTCAATATTATTACAACTTTTTGTATCAACAAAATATATTTTTGATACATCAATATTATAAAAATGTGTAATAATATTTGCTATTCTTTCTTTGTCGTCTTTACCTTCAAGGAAAATTACAAAATCGGTATGAAGGATATCTTCTGTAGAATAACCCAAATCAAATAAAATTTCACCTAAGTCTGTTTTTTCTATAACTGTTTCATTGTTACCATTAATAGTAACTTTTCTTACTTGCTCTAATTCAAAATCTTTAAGTAATAGTGGTGAGTGGGTTGTAAAAAAGACTTGTTTAGTTAATGAAATATCATGTAATATTGCTCCCATCAATTTTTGTAGAGAAGGATGTAAATATATTTCAGGTTCCTCTAACAAAAATATAACATTGTCATTGCTATTCATTTCTTGATATGCTTGCAATAATGATAAAATGTAGATACTTCTTATCCCTGCCCCAACATTTGATAAATCCAATTTCTTACCCAAATTGGAATCAATTATTTTTGTTTTAATTGATAATGACTTCTCTAAATTGCTTGTTGGATCAATAATTATTTTAAAATTTTGTTGAGAATAGTTATTTTGAAAAAATCTATTTATTGTTTCAGAAACTCCTCTTGAATTTATATCCATTTTATTTTTTATTAATTTTTCCAAATCTCTGAGGCTTAATTCTTGTATATTTTTCCTATGTATTTCATCAATACATTTTTTGCAATTGTCTAAAACACAAGAATCGCAAGAAATTTCTTCGTTAGCTCTATTTATATTTAAAATGAATTTTGAAAATAATTCATTTGTAAGCGTTTTTGCTTTTCCATTACCTTCTTCTTCAAAATTCCTATCATCATCAGTAAATGCTATTCTTGGTAAAAATTTTTTTAAATCACTAATATTATTTAAATCAGCATCATAATAATTAGACTCCATATTATTTTTATTAACCTTACAAATTATTGTTATTTCATTTTCTACTATTTTAAATTTGTCTTTTATTGCCTTTAACCATATATTGTATACTTCCCTGCTTTCTTCATCACTTTGTATTTCTTTGAAACTTTTTCCAGATATTAACTCTTCTCTTTTTGTTTTGAAATCATTAAAGCTATACTCTTGGAAATTAGTCCCAGCCTTTACATGATTAAAATCATTAGCATTTGATGGTATTTTTAGTATACCTATCTTGTTATCAAAAATAAAATTTTTAAAATCATCTTCTTCAAAATAAATTATTCCTTTTACCTCAATTTCACCAGAATCTTTGTGAAAATCCTCAGGTTTTACTTGATAATCCCCGGCTAGTAACCTTATTGCATTAATTATTGCACTTTTGCCAACGTTATTTTTTCCAACAAAAATCATGGCATTTGTAATTTCGTTTATATTTAGTTCTTTAATGGAACGAAAATTTTTTATTTTTAATTCTTTTATTTTCAAATTACCTTCCCTCCCACTACACTTATAATAGATGAATTTTGTTTCCTCCCTTATATGTTAAAATGGTTTATAGCAAGACAAGAAAATCATTCATGCCAACGTAATAAAATGATATAAAGCTAAAGTTTTTCTGGAAAAGACTATCTCCTTCTAGTCAGTTCGACTGCCTATACGAAAGTCGCCCTTCCTGACATAAAACTGTGGCCGGTCACGGTCGATAGAGTGGTCGTGCTTCGAGTACCTTAGTTAGATAAGGCTGACCGCCGAGTTACAGTATTTAATCTCCAAAATAAGTTAGGATGGTAGTAGATGCCCGTATCTGGCAGAACTTTGGAGAACCGATATTCACCATTTACGCCAACTTAAGCCAGACTCAGATCTAATCCAAGAATTTAAAAATTTAACCCGTGACCAGGATTCTTTAATCCAAGAAGCTACTCGTTTAACAAATCGTTTAATTGCTTGTTTAAAAGAATATTATCCGGTAGCCCTGGAGCTTTTTTCTAAGCCTACTGCACAAGTTGCTACAGATTTCTTGAAGCTTTATCCTACTTTGGAACTTGCCCAACAAGCTTCTGTCCGGAATTAGCGGCTTTCTTAAAATCTCATAAACATCCAAAACCTAATCAAACATCTATAGCAATTTATCAAAAAATTTTTTTAAAAATTTATTCTACATCATTTTCCCAATTCCTTGTGCTATTTTGCCATTTTTTGTCGTTAAAATTTTACATAATTCGACATTTTAAAATTTGCCTTATGTTGTAAAAACTTGAGCTGATATCATTTCCAAAAATAAACCTTCTTGATTAGTCACTTTTTTAGTCACTTTCTACAAAATATCTTTTTAAAAAATTAAACCGGCAGGAGACAGCACGGTTTGGAAATTAGAGATTGAAAGTTAGAAGCTCGAAAAAATAAAAGCCCCGGGTAAATCCAGGACTTTCTTCTGTATTCAGGCGTTGGTTAACGCACAGAAGTTTGTGTCATAGATATTGCCGGTGTAGGTCTTATAGCCGCCATTGCTCCAGATGGATACCCGTACCTTGTTCCAGACCCCTTCCCGGCCGAGGTAGCGCAACTTATAGCCTTTCTTCAAGGTTGCCAAGATCTTAGCATTGGCCTGCGGCGTTACCCGGAGGTTGGTGTTGGTGTAGGTGAGTTGCACCATCTTTTCTACGTACTTGCCGTACCTGTCGCCGGTGGTGTCGTTGTCGGGAAGGGAGGATATTTTTTGAAGGTTATGGTCATGACTTTTTCGGTGATGTTGCCGGAGTTATCTTTTACCTGTACCTTAATCGGATTGGAGCCTTCCGATAGTGTTACGATAATGCTCACCTCAGCATTTTTTGTTCCGACCGCAATAACTTTACCAGCGGTTGTCACACTGTCAGTTTTATCGTTATCGGTGACTTTTACGGTTAGGTTACTGAATTCTTACTTACGATGCTACCATCTAACGGCAAAAATTCAGTGATTAACGGGTTTTCGGTACGGCAACGGGATTTCGCTGACAGAAAATGAGGCATCTAAAACCCTTTGCATTTGATACTTAAAAAGGAGCGGGTTTTTAACCGCTCCTTTTTAAAATTTCCTTGTTTCAAGACCATAATTCAAATTTACTTTGTAAAAAACCCCGGGAATTAACCCGGGGTTTTGGTGTTACTGGATGGAAGTTAAGGCCCAGAAGTTGGGGTCGTAGATGTAACCGGTGTAGGTCTTATAGCCACTCTTGGTCCAGATGGATACCCGTACCTTGTTCCAGACGCCTTCCCGGCCAAGATAGCGCATCTTGTAACCTTTTTGTAAGGTTACTAAGAGCTTGCCGTTAGGTGCTACCCGGAGGTTGGTCTTGGTGTAGGTGAGTTGCACCATCTGTCCTACGTACTTGCTGTACTTGTCGCCGGTGTTGTTAGCAGGCGGTGTTGCAGGCTTTTCATATTTTACGGTAATGGTCTTGGTTGCTACGTTACCAGCAGCATCAGACGCTTGAATTACAACTGGATTGTCACCTTCAACAAGGTCGATTTTTACAACAGTATTTACTTCTTTATTTGCCAAAATTGAAACTGCTTTTTCACCTACAATCAGGTTTGTAACTTTATTATCATCAGTTGCTTTGATGTTAAGTAAGATGTAGGAAGTATTTACAGTAAGACTGCTGTTCAATACCTCAATTGTTGGTGCAGTTGTATCATTAGCAGTTCCTGGCGGCAATACCTTTACTTTAGCAACAACGTTGTCATAGCCAGCTAATTTCACTATTCTATCGGCGGTTGACTTTTCTGCTGTATAGTAGACAACTACACTTCCGTCATCTCCAAGAGTATATGATTGTCCATCAAAGGTTATAGTTTTGTTTGCAACAGCTTTACCATGTGCGTCTTTAACAGTTACAGTTATAAAGCTCGGTTTATTTAATTCGATAGAGGTTTTATCAAGGGTTATAGTATGTGGTTTAACGTCTAAGGTAGACGCAACAACACCATTAACTTTAATCTGAACTTGAGGAGCAGCATTTACAGTTGCCACATCACTTGCAATTACATAGAACATATAAGTTGCAGCAGTTACAGAATTAGATGCAATCAAATTTGAATAATCCTTATCCGAATATGTCAAAAGGTTTACAGTATTAGCATTGTTGCTATCCTGAACTGCAACAAGTTGAATATTAGCAGTTAATTCTTTATCATTTCTTGGATCATAAACCCGAACTGCAACAGTTTCTTTGAATCCATCGGTAAGGACATTATCTGCCGGAACATCAACATAAACTTTTGGCGCTACAGCATTAATCGTAAGTGTACCTAATTTTTTATTATCTGTTGTGGAAACTGTTAGAGTTAAGGTACCAACTTTATTTATATTTAGACCTTGAATCGTAAATTTGCCATAGGCATCAGTTGTATAGCTTGAATTAATATTTTGAACAGTTGCTGATGTATCGCTAAATTTGGATGTTATATTAAATTGCTTATTACTTACTGCAGAGCCATTTTCTTGTATAGTTATAACAACATTATCAGAATTCCCAACAACAACGGATGCTTTGTCGGCTGATACTGAAAGAGTATTTAAACCTAATACTTCAAATGGTACTTTAGCCATTACGGTACCATCTAATTTTTTGATCTCAAATCCAAACTTGTCTACTAATACGCCCTTTAATGTGGCATTATACTCGCCATTATTTATATTTGTATTTTGAGCACTTACAATCACACTAGTTGCCGGATAATATTTACCATCGCTCGCTTTATAAACAAACGCTGCTGTACTTGAGCTATTTACAACAACTTGTGCATTGTTTATAAAATTACCGTTTAAGTCTTTGACAATGAACTTAATTGGGAATTCAGTATCATAGGTAGCAGAAGTTACCGACGGAGTTACCACATAACCATCAACAGACATTGTCGCTGTTTTTACATATTCAGTTGCACCTTTTTTGGCTTTGACAGTTAAAGTTAAAGTGCCACCTTGAGTAATACCTGCAAGATCATAATTGCGTGGATTACTTACTGAGGTTTTATTTGTACTTAGGGCAATATTTAAATCATCATTTCCTGCAACTGTCAAGTTAGCAGAACCAACATATTCAGGATAAGTAAAATCCATGTTTTGAGCACCAACTGCAATTTTTACAGTTACTGTAGCAGTGCCAGTTTCAGTAAATTTAATTTTTCCATCATCAAAATTAATGTTTATTTTACCGTCATTTAAAGCACTACTATCTACACTTAATGTAAGTTCCTTCTTAGTGGGATCATAACTTTCATAAGTTACCTCATCAACCGTACTACCAGCTGCGTTACCATATACTGCCGCAACACCGGAAATAACAACTTTAGCATTATAAGCTGTTTCAGTTACAGTATTTGCTGGAATTGAGATGTCAAAAGACTGATATGCCCCTTTTAAAACGGTAGTAGTTGAAAGAGTTGGTGTAAAAGTAACTGGATTAACTAAAACATACCCTAAAGCTTGCTTGTTCGTATCATCATACACGAAATATTTTGCCGAATAAATAAATTTAGGTACAGTTAATGAAAAGTTCCCAGCATCATCAGTTTGGACTGGTGCATATGTTTCATAGGTAACACTTGCTATTGTACCATCTTGTTCATTATAAACACCGAAAATAATTGTTTTGCCTGTTAGAGGATCCCCAGTAGTATCATCAACCAATCTTCCTTTAATTATTGCTCCCTCACCTTTTTTGACGGATGTTATCGGCTGATTGTCAAGGTTGTATAGTGCAATGCCTGTTGCAAGTTTACTCCCAGCAAACGCCATAGCCGGCAACATGCTGAGAAGAAATGCTACGATGGTCAGAATTGCGATGGGCTTTTTGTGTTTTAATTTTGCCATCTTCTAAATTTTCCCTCCTTAAAAAATTTATTTTGGGCTTAGGCCCATTTTTGAAACCAGAAAGGTATATTTAATTGTTCTTCCCTTTCCCGGTCTTTCCCCCCTCTCATATGTAAACTTTCTATTGTTTACACTGTTAGGAACCCTTGAAAGATTTTTCAGGGTTCGAAACCTTTTAGACAATTTAAATAAATCGTTACCAGTATATGCCTGGAAATTGTATTTATTACCTATTCGCCATGTTTTCTAATTTTCCTTCTATTTTATAACAAATTTTTTATTTTTTTCTTTGTGTAGAATATTTTTCTTTTTTGCCAATTGCGTGGAGATTTTGGAGACAGTTCATCTACTTATTAATTTTATGGCTTCAATCCTTAGATGTCAACCATTTTCTTGTATTTTTGTATAGGATTTCCTTTATCTATTTTATCAATAAAATTATTTTTATCTTATTTATCTAAAATAAAAAATCCCCAGGTGTGAACCTGAGGACTAAAGCAGTAAAAAGCCCCGGGGGTTACCCGGGGCTTTGTGGTTTTAGGCATTGGTTAATGCCCAGAAGTAAGGGTCGTAAATGTAGCCGGTGTAGGTCTTGTAGCCACCCTTGGTCCAGATGGAAACTCTTACTTTATTCCAGACCCCTTCCCGGCCAAGGTAGCGCATCTTGTAACCTTTTTGTAAGGTTACCAGAAGCTTGCCGTTAGGTGCTACCCGGAGGTTGGTCTTGGAGTAGGTGAGCTTGACCATCTGTCCCACGTACTTGCTGTATTTATCTCCAGTTGTCACTACCGGTTTGTTGTAAGTTACGTCGGAAGTAGCTGTGGCAATATTTCCGGCAACGTCGGCAGCTTCAACGGTAATAGTATTCTTTCCTTCTTTCAGGGTTACGGTTACTACTTTATTTACTTCAACCATAGGTGCTACCAGTTCGATCCGCTGGCCGTTAACCAGCAGTCCGGCGACCTTACCTTCGTCGGTAACTTTGATGTTTACATCAACGGTTTCCTTATCGGTGGTAACCGGAGCTTCGATGGTGATTACCGGCTTCTTATCGTCTACAACAAATTTAGCGGTGATTTCCGGTTTGGTGATATTGGCATAAGCCGGTGCATCAACTACAATCTTACCGGTAGCAAAGGGCATTACGGTAAAGATTACTTTGCCATCGGCATCGGTGGTACCGGTGAGAGCAACTCCGGTGCCGTTTAAGGTTACGGTAGCGTCTTTAATCGGGTTGCCGTGAGCATCTTTTAAAGTAGCTTCAACGGCATTGTCGCTTCCTACCGCTACTTCGGTTTTATTCACGGTAAGGACAGCAGGTTTTACGGTAAGTTCGGAAACCTTAATGCCGTTTACTAAGAGTTCAAGTTTGCCGTCAAATTTGTAAGTAGAAGCTTTGGTTGCTATAACTTTAACTGTAGCGGATGCACCAGAGATCAAATAAGTATTACCATTCACAGTCTTTAAAGTATTGTCATTTAAGTCATAGACTCCAAAGGTTGCGGAATTGTCATATACACTAAAGGTTACCGTAGTGTTTGCAGTGAGTTCTTTGTTGTCTACCGGGCTGTATACGGCATAGCTTACCGCTTCTTTCTGGCTGTCGGTGAGGATGCCGTCCGCAGGTGCAAAAACTTTAATTACCGGAAGTTTGACTGTTACCGCAAAGGTACCATACTTTTTGCCGTCGGTAGAAATTACCTTAAAGTTTATGGTACCCGCTTTGGTTAAGCTTCCCAGACTTATGGTGTATTTACCGTTGATATAGGTGACACCGTTTACAGTCTGGTTGATGCCGTTTAGATCGGTGTAAGCGACATTTACATTATCGGTTACTCCGTAGGCACCTTCTTTAACGGTAAAGGACACTTCGGTATCATAACCGGCTATTAAGGTTGCTTTTTCCGGCGTTACGGTATAGACGTTGCTTCCCAGAACCGGATAGGTAAGCCGGGCTTTCTTGCCGCTGGGGTCAACCACATTTACCACAAAGTTTGTTACATCGGTTAAGGCGCCGGAAGTAAAGTTATACTGGCCATTGACGATGTTAGTAATTTTGCCATCAACAGTTCCGGAATACGGACCGGAAATAGTAACAGTTGCGTTGTTGATCGGAGTACCGTTTTTATCGGTAACGGTTACTTTGGGAGTAACAGTAGCACCATAGACCAGGTTGGCTACCGTTGCGGCATCAAGGGTTGCTTTTAAGCCATCGACCGGAATGGTCAGAGTCTTTGTTTCCTGAGTGTTGTCGGTTAAGGTCGCCACAACGGTTACGGTAACATCTCCCGCCTGGGAGGGGTTGATGTTAAAGGTATATTCGGCTTTATTGCTATCGCTGGCGTTGACGTCAGGACCGGTTACGGTAACCTTAACGTCTTTCAAAGTAGAATTGGTATCGCCATATACTTTATTGTTGACATCCTTTACATAAACCGCAAGGGTTGTGGTTGTATCCGCAGCCAGTGAAGTCACATTGGTAAAGACATTTACTTTGGCAGCCGGGTTTACCGGAATGTTTAAAGTCCCCAGAAGCTCAGCGTTGTCCGCATAAAGACCATTGGCAAAATCTACCGCATCTTTTTGATAGTAAGCTTTGACCGTTAAGGTTCCGCTGGTGTCCAGTACTTTTAAATTGGCAAGATTCAAGACACCATCGGAATCAGCAACGGCTACTTTGGTGTAGTAGGTGCTATCAATCACAGAACCGTATATAGTTCCGGATACACTGCTCTGGTCAATTTTTACACCGCTAAATTCAAAGTAATAGGTTCCGTTAGCCACGGTAACCGCAGGCTTGGCGGTAAAGGTAACGTTGTTGTCAAAGCTGCCACCGGTAAGAGCGGTTTTGTCAGCGGTTACCGTCAGGGCTTGTGGAGCTACGGTAATCTCTTCGTATTTAACGAAGCTGTTGCCATCGGTATTAGCGGTTCCCAGGGCATAGGTGCCGGCATAGGTGAATACGGGAACGCTGATGGCAAAACGGCCGGTGTCGGTAACGGCACTGGTATAGTAAACACCAGCAACCGATTCATGCTTTAAAACCATTTGCCGGCCTGCCGGTAGGCCTTTGATGGTCCCCCCAAGAATTACGCTGGTGTCTCCCACTTTGTAGCTGCCCCGAGCATCGGGGGTGTACTCGTAACGCGAAAGAACGTAAACTACATTGGAAACATCGATACCATCGGTAGCCTGGAAGGCGTAGTCCCCTTCCTGACCAAACACATAGTTCTTAGCAAAGGTACCATCGGCTAATGTAGCAGTTAAAGTGTCCGAAGTACCTGCTGGAGTAGTATAAACGATGTTCACTACTCCTTTGTTGCCGTAAATGTCCACTACGCTACCGGAGACCAGGGTAGCAGTAGTGCCCGGCCTTACCGTAGTCGGGCTAAGGGTTAAGACGTACTTAGCCGGCGTACTGGCCAGGACAAAAGCGGGGAGCATGGTGAGTAAGAAAGCTGCCATCGTGATAATCGCAATGGCCTTTTTCCCCTTGAGTCTTATCATTTCTTTCCCTCCTTAAAAATTTTATATATTTATTTAAAAAAATACGGAACCCTATGTAAGATTTTAGATATTTTGGACATTAAGGCTATTATAGATTTTTTAGACTATTTTTATCACATTTAAATTTTAAAGCATCCTCCAGTAGACTGTCAATTGTTTTTAGGCCCTATGGCTTGTTTTTCGTTATTACTTATCAGGATTTTACTTTAGATTTCTTCTTTTCCCTCTTTATTTGTTTTACAAATTTTTTCGGGGAAATGGTAATCGACACCATTTTTAATATTTCGACATATTTAGACATTTACTGCCGCTGGTTTTCTCTTCCAACATAATATTCGTAAGCTTAGAAAATTTTCGGAGGGTCTCAGGGGAAAAAGTTAAATTTTGCAGTTGTTTTCAGGGGAGACTTTCCTGGGTAATCCGGGAGAGAATCCGTCCGGTTACCTGCGGGGATGGAAGAGATACTTTGGTCAGGTAATTTAACTTCATTGCGGGAAGCTTAGAAAAGATATCCAGGAAAGCAGGTAAAGTAAGGTTGGTTTTTATATTGTGAACGAGAAAGGTAAGATGTCCCGGAACTTTCCACATTTCTCCGGGCAACAATAATTTTTGGACCAGGGCCTTTACCAGGTCGGTATCGTTGATTCGTTTGCCGGCAAGGGTATCTTCAAAGATGGCAATGACCGGTACCGTTTCGCCCTGCAGGTTTACGCTGCCCAGGCGGCGGGAAAATTGTTCGACTACCGTCTGGTCGATGATGATATAATGCGGGATTTTAGTATTAAAGGCTTTCTCCAGGGTTTTGGTAAAGGTGGACAAACCCTTTTGGGTATAGATTTCCCCGGTGGTAAGGGTTTCTCCGGGCAACAAGGTGCAGGTAGGTACGGTAAGAAGGGCCGGGATTCTGGTTCTGGGATTGTAGGTGATGACGGTGATAGCTTTTAAGCCGCCTTTTTCGGTCCAGAGGAGAAGGATGTTCTGGTTTGGGCAAAAAGGGGCCGGAGGGGTAGGTTCGGCACTGGGAGCAATGTAGTTTTTAATCCCTTCCTTAACGTGAAGAGGGATGGCAAGGGTAATGCCGGTGGTTTCTTCTTCATAGCTGTTTTTTATAATAGTTTTTTTAAGTTCACCGGTTTTTACAGGAGTAGTAATAAATATGGTAATGAACAGTACCGCTATGAAAAAGAAAAACCTTTGCAAAATAAAAACCCCCTTTTGGCCTCTAAGTAATAGTTTGGGCCGGAAGGGGGGAAATATACGTTGACGGTGGTAAGTGGTAGGTGGCCTTTTTGAAATTGGAAATTAGATGTTGGATGTTTGAAATGCCATATTTATGGTATTATTAAATCAAGAGGTGATTACCATGAAAAAAAGCGTAAAAATATTGCAACTAAAGCTTCCTTTTGACCTTGATAAAAAGTTAGCTGAACTTGCAAAAAAGAATCAAACCAGCAAGAATAAGATAATTGTAGATTTACTCAGTAATCAAATAACGGGATTAGAAGCGAGAAAATTATTAGATGAAATTAAAAACGAAATAAAACCAGAAGACGCACCAGACTGGTTTAATAAGCCTGCTTCTGAATATATTAAGGAGTTAAGGAGTGATGGATAGTTGCCGCCTCAGCTCAAATTAATAATTATTGGGTTATAACAAATAATAAGAAAGATTTTTCAAGTGTTAAAGCTATAACTCTTCTTGAACTAAAATAATTCTACAAAAAAATCTGCCAATGGTGGCAGATTTTTTATTTTTCATCTCAGTGCTGATTATTTCTTTTGCTGAGCATGTCCCACATGGCCAGGGCTTTACCGGTACCGAGGGCCACACAGGATAAGGCATCTGGAGCTACAAAGGTAGGCAGGCCAGTTTCTTTGGCAATTAGCCGGTCAAGACCGTTAAGTAACGAGCCACCGCCGGTCATGACTATACCGCGATTGACAATGTCAGCAGCAAGTTCCGGGGGGGTGCGCTCAAGGACTTCTTTAACGGCATTGACCACAGCAACTAAGGGCTCGGTTATTGCCTCGTGGATATTAAGGCTGGTTACTTCCACATTTTTAGGAAGGCCGGTTAAGAGGTCGCGTCCGCGAATTTCCATTTTTTTAATTTCCGTTCCTTCGGGAAAGGCAGTACCGATTTCGATTTTCACTTCTTCCGCTGTTTTTTCCCCGATTAAGAGGTTAAACTCTTTTCTGATGTACTTGACGATGGCATCGTCAAACTTATCGCCGCCCACCCTTAAGGATTTGCTTACCACAATACCTCCAAGTGATAACACGGCCACGTCGGTAGTCCCGCCGCCTATGTCCACAACCATAGAACCGTACGGCTCGGAAATGTCAAGCCCCGCTCCCAGGGCTGCAGCGATGGTTTCCTCGATGACTTCCGCTTCCCGGGCGCCGGCCTGCTTGGCTGCCTGCTTTACCGCCCGCTTTTCCACATCGGTAACACCGGCAGGGATACTGACCATGATCCGGGGTTTAAAGAAGAGGGGCCGACCGCCCAAAGCTTTGGTAATAAAGTAACGGAGCATTTTTTCGGTGGTATCGTAATCGGCAATCACCCCTTCTTTAAGGGGGCGGATAGCGACAATATTGCCCGGGGTACGGCCAAGCATTTTTTTGGCTTCTTCGCCGACAGCGATGATCTGTCCCGTATCCCGGTTTACCGCTACAACGGAAGGTTCCCGTAAAACAATTCCTTTACCTTTTACATACACAAGCACATTGGCAGTACCGAGGTCTACCCCGATGTCAGTGCTCCAGTTAAACATTTATATAAAACCCCTTTCGGTAGAATAATCCATTTGCCCCTACATAATAATAAAACAGTAGGGTCCGGCTCCTGCCGGCGATTATGCAGCATCGGGAGATGCTCCTACATTTTTTCAAATCGTAGGGCTGACTCCCTTCAGCGTATGTTTTTTGGGCAGCAGGGGATGCCTTAATGGTGGTAGGTCGTCAGTCGTAAGTGGTAGGTAAAAGATTTAATACCGAACGCCAACCACATACCACTTACCACAGTTCAATCTGCTTGTCTAATAATGAGCTAAAAAATAGGATTTTGTCAAATATTATTTTATTCTACCTCCAGGGGAAAAAATCCTGCAAATTTAGAGTTATTTGGCCATATTTTTATATTTTTTGCGGGTAGCCTCACCTCCCCGGATGTGCCGCTCCGCTTTGTTCTGCTCGAGAATTTTTTTTATTTCCCCGGCCAATCTTTTATCTAATGCAGGGAGGCGTTCGGTTAAGTCTTTGTGAACGGTACTTTTACTGATGCCAAAAACTTCGGCGGTTTTTCTAACGGTTGCCCTGGTTTCTAAGACATAATAAGTAAGCTCAAGGACCCGCTTTAAAATGTATTCCTGCATTAAAAAACCTCCCGCGCATGGCATTGGTTAGTAAATACTATGCGGGGAGGGGAGGATTTAGAAGTAAAAACAGTTGTAAGTGTTAGGTGGTTGGTGGTCTGTATAATTTATAATCTCTCAATTATAATTGCCTCTCTGAAGATTTTATCCCTAATGACCGGTTTTACCGCAGCAAAAGTTCCAAGGTCGACTTTCCTTTTAAAAATTTCTTCGAGGGCGTTTTTTAATTCAACAAATTGAAAGATAGTAACTGGCTCAGCGAAATCAATCAATAAATCAACATCACTGGCTTGACCTGCTTCATCCCGGACAAAAGAGCCAAAAAGTCCAATTTTGGATACATGATAGGTTTTTAGTAATTTTTTATTTTCAAAAAGCTTATTTATAATAAAATTTTTATCTTCCATAACTAATCACCTGCTTATAATTATAAACCCAACTTATTAAATAACTCTTCAAGGCTTTCCGCCTTTATTATCTTCCCATTTATAATGTCTTGGGAAACTTTTCGTTCCTCTTCTTGCCAGGTTTTGCTCCAAAAGTATAGTTGAGATTTCGAAATAAAGTTTTTACTTTTTTTAGACAAGGTGATATGAAATTTTGAAAGCAAATTTAGTTTCATAAAATCACCCTACTGTATTTTTTTTCTTACTTTTAGTATATTTTTAAGCCGGATTTATGTAAAGCTGTAAGATTTATTTTTTCGCAGCTTTTATTGGCACCAGGGCCTCTTAACTTAAAATCGGCGCACAGGAGTGCGCGCCCTTTATTTCATCATAAAAGTAACAGGAGTTGCCCTGCCGGAAATACAAAAAAAGCAGGCTGAAGCCCGCCGTACCTATTTATATAAAATAATTTTAGTCCCGGGGTAGTAGTGGCTTAAGATTTCCCGATAGTTTTGGCCCTTATCCGCCAGAGCCGCCGCTCCCCGCTGGCAGAGGCCAACCCCGTGGCCGTAGCCCCGGGTGGTGAAGATGATTTTATCACCCCGGGTGCTTACGGTCATTATCGTTGATTTTAGCCCCAGGCGGTAGCGAATTTCTTCGGCTAAGAAAATACGGCTGCCAAGTTTAATCTTCTTTACCCGGCCGGTGCCGGTTCGTTCGCTGATTTTAACCGGCTTTGTACCTGTAGATACGGCCAGGGCCTGGAGGTCCGTTCCCAAAACTTTATCGATATAAGAAATTTTAAACGTTTTCGTTTCTACCGGATAGTCGTTTTCCTGACACGTTACCGATTTTAAATAAGGAACATCGTAACCCCAGACATCTTTGGCCGCTTCCGTCTTTTTACCGCCGCAGGAAGCGTGGTAAACCGGATCAATTAGCTCACCGTTATATACCAGCACTTTACCCTTCGTGGAGTTGACCGCCCACTTAATGCGGGATAAATAATAGTAGTATTTTACCCCCCAGCGCTTTCTCAGCTCTTCCCCGGAAAGATAAGCCTGGCTGTGGGTCGGATCGGTACACAGGTCCGCCCCGGGATGATATCCCCTGGTGTTTTGCGGGGATAAAATCCGCTTCAAGGTATAAGTTCGCGCCGCTATGGCCTGGGCTTTTAAGGCTTCCAGGGGATAATTCGGCGGCATTTCGCCGGCAACAACCCCTACCAGATATTCTTCCAGTTCCACCGTCTCGATTTTCCCGGTTTGGTGGTTGTACAACTTTAAGGTTATCCCTTTTTCCGGCTTGATCCTGACCGGCTTCTCCTCTTCCTTCTCCTGCCTAACCGTATAAGCTGTCCACGCTACCAGCAAAATTAATATGGCAATTGCAATTTTTTTCATAATACTCACCCGATTTGGCATATTTTGGTTATTAATAGTTTATACGCCAGCGGGTGAGTTTATACATCTTAATCACAGTGCGATTTCTATAAACTCTTCAGGTGTAACAATTTTAATATTTTTATATGCTTTTAATTCCAGTAAATGCTGATCCCCGGTAACGATAAAGTCAGCTTCTCCGGCTTCAGCGCATTCCAATACTCTGTTGTCTGCCGGGTCATTATCGATTATTTCAATTTTTTCCAAAGGATAGACAAAATAAACCCAAGGAAGCTCTACAAATTTTTGGATGATTTTCAGCCTTTTATCAACACTCCCCAATATTTTAAATTTATCCCGAACCAATACCCTGGAGTATTCACCTACAATTTCTTTGCTAACCAGTGGATAAAAACGGTTAAACACCCAGGCATCAAGAACTTTTGCAGGATAAGTGTTTCTCTTTAAAAGTCCAGATATAAATACATTGGTATCCACTACCGCCCGCATTTCCTTACATCCTCTATTTCTTTTAATACTTCTTCTTCCGAGATTTCATAATTTGCCGCCTTTTCCCGTACTTCCTCTAACATAGTTTTTAGTTCCATCATTTTTACTTTTTCCTGTACTTTCTTTAATTGTTCATATTGCTTGTAACTCATTATGACCCCTTTTGGCGCAGAACGATAGGTGATAACTATTACATCACCCTTTTCAATTTCTTCTAAATATTCCCCTAAACGCGGTCTTAATTGATCAACTCCAATAATTTTTTCCATCCAAAACACCCCAACTGAAGATTTATTTTAACATTAATCTTAACTTTTATTTTAAGTGTTTTTTTAAATTTAAGCAAGCCAATTAACAATTTTTGCTGAAAAATAAAAACGCCGGTAATTTATACCGACGTTTTAATCCCCAACCCTGTAAATTTTCGCTCCCAACCCCCGGAGTTTTTCTTCAAACCGCTCATAACCCCGGTCAATATGGAAGATATGGCCTACTTCGGTGACTCCATCGGCTACAAGGCCGGCTATAACCAGAGCGGCTCCGGCGCGTAAGTCGGTAGCTTTGACCCGGGCACCGGTCAGGCTTTCTACCCCTTCAATGAAGGCGGACCGGCCTTCGATGCGAATTTTGGCTCCCATGCGGTTTAATTCGGTAACGTGCATGAAACGGTTTTCAAAGACCGTTTCGGTTACCACGGAAATTCCCGGCACGGTAGCCAGCAATGCCATCATCTGAGCCTGTAAATCGGTAGGAAAGCCGGGATAAGGCAGGGTTTTTATATCAAGAGGTTTTAATTTCCCCTTACTTCTTACCAGCAGGGCGTTTTGGTCTTCATCTTCAATAACTTCAGCTCCGGCTTCAATAAGCTTGGCGATAAGCGGGGTTAAGTGGTCGGTAATAACGTTTTCTACAATTACTTCTCCATGAGTGGCCACCGCCCCGATCATGAACGTTCCGGCTTCAATGCGGTCGGGAATTACGGTGTGGTTAACGCCATCTAAATCCTTAACACCGGTAATCCGGATGACTTTGGTTCCCGCACCCTTGATTTTGGCTCCCATGTTGTTTAAAAAGTTGGCCAGATCCACTATTTCCGGCTCTTCAGCAGCGTTTTCAATGATGGTTTGCCCTTCCGCTAAAACCGCGGCCATCATAATGTTTTCCGTAGCTCCCACCGAGGGAAAGTCGAGATAAACGGTATTCCCCTTTAACTTTGGTGCGGTAGCTTCGATGTAGCCATGTCCCATTTCTATTTTAGCTCCTAATGCTTCAAAACCTTTTAAATGAAGATCAATGGGCCGAGCGCCAATGGCACATCCTCCCGGCAGGCTTATCCGGGCCCGTCCGGTTCGGGCTAAGAGCGGTCCCATTACCAAAAAAGACGCCCGCATCTTGCGCACCTGCTCGTAAGGTGCTTCCGCCGACGTTATTTCCGGAGTATGTAAAACCACTTCTCCCTCGGAAAAGGTATATTTCGCCCCCAATGCTTTTAAGACCTCAAGCATCGTATAGATATCGGTAAGCTCCGGGACTTCGGTAAGGCGAACGGTACCTCCGGTTAAGAGGGCTCCTGCTAAAATGGGCAATGCTGCATTTTTGGCGCCGCTTATTTTTACCCGTCCCGTAAGACGCTGTTTTCCTTCTACGACAAACTTTTCCATCCTGTTCCTCCTGCTTAATAGTTACCAAGCCACGCGGGAATGCCTAATTTAATCGCCGCACCCCCCGGCTTACTGTTTATAATAAGCTGATAGTTTACTTTTTCTCCATTTATCATTATAGCGGTATTTAGAGCCGGCGTATAGCCCAAAACCACGGTGTTTTCGCCATTTTTTTCGATTTTTTTCACCGTTCCCCCGACTATTTTTTCCGGGTTCCTGCCGGTATAGGTAAACTCTAACAGGTAATAGCGTAGCCCCCGTTCTTCGGGTAAAAAAAGGTCCGGCCCGGCAATAAGACGTTCGTACCGGTTTTCCCCGGGCTGATACAATACCCAGTATTTTTTCCCTTCAGCAAAACACTCGGTACCGAGATCAGCAAAGGTAAAGCTGTCATTCAACAGGTATGCGAGCTTTTTTAAATCATCTTCGGGCCTTTTGTTTATTTTACTGCCAAAAATAATTTTTAATTCCGGATTCCTTACTTCCGCTTTGCCCATGATTTTCTGGCAGAGTACGTACTCCGGGTAAGAACCGGTAGAAATAAAACTTACCGCCAGTACCGTTAGTAAAAAAGCCGAAAGGATTTTTTTCATCGGTATCCCTCCGGCTAATAGTTTTGCCAAAATTAAGTAATAATAAAAAAGCGCACCTTTTTTGGTGCGCTCTTTTACATTTTTCCCGCTGCTTTTAAGCGGTTTAAAGCCCGGCGCATGGCCAGTTCCGCCCGGAGCACATCAATATCGGGAGTGCGCTTGGTGAGGCGCTCCCGGGCCCGCTCCAATGCTCTCTGGGCCCGCTCCACATCGATCTCCTCACCCCGCTCGGCGGCATTGGCCAGAACCACTACTTTGTTGCCCTTTACCTCTAAAAAGCCACCGGTAAGGGCAATTTTTTCCGTTCTCCCCTCCACCGTATACCGTAATATTCCTATATCGAGGGAAGTAATTAACGGGGCGTGAAAGGGTAAGATGCCGATTTCCCCTTCCACGCCGGGAGCAACCACAAACTCCACGTATTCGTTCGCCACTACCCTCTCGGGGGTGACTACCTCAAGCTTGATTTTATCCGCCATGTTTATGCACTTCCTTCAAGCTCCCGGGCCCTTTCCACCACTTCGTCGATGGTGCCCGCCATGTAGAAGCAGGTCTCCGGAATATCGTCGTGCTTGCCTTCCAGGATTTCCTTGAAGCCCCGGATGGTTTCTTTCACCGGCACGTACTTACCGGGCCGTCCGGTAAACGCTTCGGCCACGGTGAACGGCTGGGAAAGGAAGCGCTGTAACTTCCTGGCCCGGGCCACGATCAGCTTGTCTTCGTCGGAAAGTTCATCCATACCTAAAATGGCAATGATGTCCTGCAGTTCTTTGTAGCGCTGGAGTACCCGCTGTACGCCCCGGGCTACCTGATAATGTTCCTCCCCGACAATGTGCGGGTCTAAAATCCGGGAAGTGGAGTCAAGGGGGTCCACCGCCGGATAAATCCCGAGCTCGGCAATTTGCCGGGAGAGAACGACGGTAGCATCCAGGTGAGCGAATGTTGTTGCCGGCGCCGGGTCGGTCAAGTCGTCCGCCGGCACGTAAACCGCCTGGACCGAAGTAATGGAACCCTTCCGGGTTGAGGTAATCCGCTCCTGGAGCTGACCCATCTCGGTCGCCAGGGTGGGCTGATAACCCACCGCCGAAGGCATCCGGCCCAGTAGAGCGGACACTTCGGAACCGGCCTGGGTGAAGCGGAAGATGTTGTCGATAAACAGGAGCACGTCCTGCCCCTCTTCATCCCGGAAGTATTCCGCCATGGTAAGCCCGGTTAAACCTACCCGCAAACGTACCCCGGGGGGCTCGTTCATTTGCCCGAACACCATGATTGTTTTATCCAAAACACCCGCTTCTTTCATTTCGTGGTAAAGGTCGTTACCTTCCCGGGTCCGCTCGCCTACACCGGCAAACACGGAAATACCCCCGTGCTGCTTGGCAATGTTGTTGATAAGCTCCATCACGATAACGGTCTTGCCTACGCCGGCACCGCCGAAAAGCCCGATTTTACCACCTTTTAAGAACGGCACCAAAAGGTCGATAACCTTAATTCCCGTTTCCAGGATTTCCGCCCGGGTGGACTGTTCTTCCAGCGGAGGTGCGGGACGGTGAATGGGATAGCGGTGTTCGCTTTCCACCGGTCCCTTGCCATCAATGGGTTCTCCGAGCACGTTTAACAGACGTCCCAAAACAGGACGCCCTACCGGAACGGTAATGGGTGCTCCGGTATCCACCACCTTCATACCCCGAACCAGACCATCGGTAGACGACATCGCTACCGCCCGGACCCGGTTGTTGCCCAGGTGCTGGGCAACTTCCAGCGTCAGGTCAATGGGCACTTCGGTGGGTGTGTCCTGGTCTTCGCTTCTTATTTTTAAGGCGTTATAAATGGGAGGAACCTTACCCGGTTCAAACTCTACGTCCACCACAACGCCGATAACCTGCACTACCCGACCTACGTTCATCAAATAACCTCCTTCTTTTAGGCCTCAAGGGCAGCAGCACCGCCCACGATCTCGGCAATTTCCTTGGTAATTGCCGCCTGACGGGCGCGGTTAAGCTGCAGGGTAAGCTTGGCAATCATCTCCGTCGCATTTTCCGTTGCGGTATCCATGGCGGTCATCCGGGCTCCGTGTTCGGAAGCCTTGGATTCCAGGAGAGCCCGGTACACCTGAACCTCAACGTATTTCGGTAACAGGGTGTTTAACACCGCATCGGCCGACGGTTCGAAAATATATTCACCACCCCTGGTCTCCTCGGCAGGAGCTTCCAGCGGCAACAGCTTTACGGTCTGCGGCCGCTGCACCAGAGGGTTTACAAATTCCGAAAATACCAGATAAACTTCATCGAAGGTGCCGTCTAAGTACTTTTCCATGATAAAGCCAGCTATCACCCGAGCCGCATCAAAGGAAATCGACTCGCCAAGGTTTGTAAACTCGCCGACGATCTCAAAACCCCGCTTTTTAAAGAAGTCCCGGCCTTTACGGCCAACGGTAATAAGCTTCGGATTGGCAAATTCTTTTAACTCCACGGTAGCTTTTCTTATAAGGTTGGCGTTAAAGCCACCGCAGAGCCCGCGGTCCGCCGTAATGAGCACATAGCCGGTAGCTTTGACTTCCCTTTTTATTAAAAGCGGGTGAGTTGTTTCGGTGGTGGCCGCCGCGGCTCTTGCTAAAACATCTTTAATTCTTTTCGCATAAGGCCGCGACGCCACCACCATTTCCTGGGCCCGGCGAAGTTTTGCTGCTGCGACCATTTTCATTGCTTTGGTTATTTGCTGGGTATTTTTGATACTTTTGATGCGCCGGCGTAAATCCCGCATGCTTGGCATTTTTTCTCACCACCTTCTCTTAAGCGAAGGTCTTCTTGAATTCTTCGATAGCTGACTTTAGACGGGCTGTCAGTTCTTCCGTTAGTACTCCTTTAGTGCGAATTTCTTCCCCAATTTGCGGGTAGTTGGCCCGCATGAATTTTAAAAATTCAGCTTCAAAAGGCCTTACTTTTTCTACCGGAAGATCATCTAAATAGCCGTTAACCGCCGCAAAAATCGCCATGATCTGTTCTTCTACCGGCATCGGTTTGTACTGGTCCTGCTTTAAAAGCTCTACCAAACGCTCACCGCGGGTAAGGCGAGCTAATGTAGCTTTATCAAGGTCCGAGCCGAACTGGGCAAAGGCAGCCAGCTCCCGGTACTGGGCAAGGTCCAGGCGCAAGCTTCCTGCAACCTGCTTCATGGCCTTAATCTGTGCCGCCCCACCGACCCGGGAAACGGACAAACCAACGTTAACCGCCGGCCGCACCCCGGCATAGAAAAGGTCAGACTCCAGGTAAATCTGCCCGTCGGTAATGGAAATCACGTTGGTGGGAATGTAAGCCGAGACGTCACCGGCCTGGGTTTCGATGATCGGCAGTGCCGTTAAGCTACCCCCACCGTACTCGTCGGACAATTTTGCTGCCCGCTCCAAAAGACGGGAGTGTAAGTAGAAAACATCTCCCGGATACGCTTCCCGACCGGGCGGACGGCGCAGCAACAGGGAAAGCTCCCGGTAAGCTGCCGCTTGCTTGGAAAGGTCGTCATAGACCACCAGGACGTGCTTGCCCTGCTCCATAAACTCTTCTCCCATAGCACAGCCGGCATAGGGTGCTAAGTAGAGAAGGGGAGCCGGATCGGAAGCGGTTGCCGAAACAACGATCGTGTAGTCCATCGCTCCGTGGTCTTTTAAGGTTTGTACCACTTTAGCCACGGTAGAAGCTTTCTGACCGATCGCTACGTAAATACAAATCACGTCGGTATTTTTCTGGTTAATTATGGTGTCAATGGCTATTGCGGTTTTTCCGGTTTGCCGGTCGCCGATGATTAACTCCCGCTGACCGCGGCCAATGGGAATCATCGAGTCAATAGCTTTAATACCGGTCTGCAGCGGCTCATGCACCGATTTCCGGGTGATAACACCCGGAGCAATCCGCTCCACCGGACGGTACTTATCGGTCACAATCGGGCCTTTGCCATCTAAAGGCTGACCCAGGGGGTTTACTACCCGGCCGATCAAAGCATCTCCTACCGGAACGGATACAACCCGGCCGGTTCTCTTAACAGTATCCCCTTCTTTAATATGGGTATAGGGTCCGAGAATAACGCAACCCACATTGTCTTCTTCCAGGTTTAACGCCATTCCCAGAACCCCGCCGGGAAACTCCAGAAGCTCGGAGGCCATGCAGTCCTCCAAACCGTAAACCCGGGCGATACCGTCACCGACCTGGATAACCGTCCCCACGGAGCTGACTTCGACCTGCACCTGGTAGTTTTCTATTTGCTGTTTTATGATTGAACCAATTTCTTCAGGGCGTAAACTCATGGGGATTTATCACCTCGCAGTTTTAACCTTAACCGTAAATACTCCGCTTTAAACGGTAAAGCTGGTTTTTAATACTGCCATCATAAACTTTATTCCCAACCCGCACCACAATACCCCCAATTAAATCGGGATTGGTGCGGACCTTTAAGGTCACTTTCTTCCCGGATAACTTTGAAAGCTTATCTTTTATTAAATTGGAAAGATCACCTTTTAATTCCCGGGCGGATTCAACTTCTACCAGCATTTCTCCCCGCTCTTCCCGGAGTTTTTCCGCAAAAAGAGCGATAATTTCCGGAAGATATACTTCCCGCCGTTTATCCACCAAGAGCTTTAAAAAGCTTTTGGTGATGGGATGAAAATCGGGAAAGAGCTTTTCCAAAAGCTCTTTTTTGGCAGCAGGAATCAGTACCGGGTTATCCAGAACCTTTTTTACATCCGGTGTTTCCTGAATAGCTTTTTCCAGAACTTCGAAGTCGTGAGCTATCGTGTCAATAGCTCCTTTCTCCCGGGCCAGTTCAAACAGGGCGGACGCGTATCTTTTAGCTACAGCCAGGGATTTCATTACATTTTCACCTCATTTAAGAACTCGTCCACCAGCTTTTGATGGTCTTCAAGGGTAACTGCCCGGTTTAAAATTTTGCCTGCGGCCAGTACTGCCAGATTGCCGATTTCCTGGCGAAGCTCTCTAAGAGCTTTTTCTTTTTCCTGGGCAATAGTAGCCTTGGCATCGGCGAGCAAAGCCTGAGCTTCCCGCTGGGCCGTAGCGATAATCTCTTCTTTTTCCGCCTGCGCCGTTTTCTGGGCTTTGGCAATAATTTCCCGGGCCTCTTCCCGGGCACGGGCAATCATGCCGTCGTATTCGGCTTTAATCCTCTCCGCCTCTTCCTGAGCTCTGGCGGCTTTTTCTAAAGATTCTTCAATGGATTTTTTCCGGTCTTCTATGGTTTTCAGGACCGGTTTATAAAGAAGGGTCTTCAGTATAAATAAAAGTACAAAAAAGTTAATAATTGTCCAAATAAAATCAGACCAATCAAAATGCACTCATAAGTCCTCCCTTCAAACGGGATAAAACCGCACCGCGAAAAACAGTGCGGTCTTAGCTCATCTTATTGAGCAGCATAAAGGCGATAACCAGACCGTAAATGGTGAGGGTTTCCATGAAAGCGAGGGCGATGATTAAGAAAGTCTGTACAGTACCCCTGACTTCCGGCTGCCGGGCCATAGCTTCAAACGCCTTACCGGCGGCAATACCCTGACCGATACCGCTACCTATCGCCCCAAAACCTACAGCAATACCCGCACCAATAGCAATTAAACCAGCAACTAAACTCATTGTAAAATCCACCTCCGTTAAGATTTAGAAATAAATTAGAAACTTAAAAAATTAATGATGATCATCGTGTACGGCTTCGCCAATATACGAACTGGTTAAAAGGGTAAACACCACCGCCTGAATGGCACCGGTTAAAACCCCTAAAAGGTTAAATACCACCGGTATTAACATGGGCACCAGCCCCATAAACGTTCCTACCACCAGCTCGTGGCCGTAGATGTTCCCGTACAACCGCATGGATAGGCTCAAAGGCCGCACCAGCTGCTCCAAAATATTTAAGGGCAGCATAAAGATAAAGGGTGTAATAAAGTGCTTGAAGTAACCCAGCCCTTTTTCGGCAATGCCGAAAAATTGGGTCGCCAAAAACACAATGATTGCTAAAGCAGCAGTAACGCTAATGGTTGAGGTCGGCGGAACGTACGGTCCTTCATGGCCTGCAAAAGGAAGTAAGCCTATATAGTTGGAAATCAAAATAAACAAGAAAAAGGTCGCAATAAAGGGAAAATACTTCGGTGCTTTTTTTTCACCGACAATACCACCGATAAAATTATAAAGTCCTTCCACAGCCATCTCTAAAATATTCTGCAACCCCCGGGGAACACGCTCCATTTTTCTTGTTCCGAGGTAAGAAATCAGAGCTAAAAAAGCCATTACTCCCCAGGCCGTTTTCACATAAAGACTCGGATGCAAAAGGCCTTCTAAAATCCCGGTACTTTCCGCCATGCTTCCGAACACAATTACTCACCTCCTCCGCCCGGTAATCCCAAGCCCAAAAGGCTCAGTTTAATAAAAGAAAAGCCTAAAAGAAAACCAATAATCTCCTCTACACCTTTTCTCACTATAAATAAAATTAATATGGCTAAAAGGATTAGTCTTATATAATAACTTATCAGGACTAAACCTTTACCCCGCCCGATTTTACCGCCTAACCAAACGGTAAGTGAAATCGCAAGCAAGTTTATAAACCCCACAAGGCCACCCAGGGCAAAACCCAAGGCTAAAGAGGGCTGGTTAATACGGTATAGAAAAGACATAATTGCTATAAAAAGTATGCCACTTAGGACAATAACTATCTTTTTTTTCATTTTATTTTTCCCGGCTAAAGTCAAAGATTGCTTTAAAGGCAGTCATAACACCCAGTACCAAAAAAATAAAGGTAAGCCAGGGATAGGTGGAAAATTTTTTATCCAGGATGCCGCCCAGCCAAACTCCACCAACGATAGAAAAAACCATGGTGGTGGCTAACTGTACCGCACGGGCTAAAAAATAATAAGGATTTTTTTTATCACCGCCGTTGTCCGGCATCCCGCCACCCCCGCAAAATAAACCACTTTACATTATTCAACACATTTAAGCAAATTCCTTCTTTGTGATAACATTCTCTAACGTAATTATTAATGATTTTTATAGCGAAAATTCCTCCGGAGGTAATTGGTCAATTTTATAGTAATACTTTAACGCCCGGTAAATCCGCAATGAAGCTTTGCCATCACCGTAGGGATTTACGGCATTGGCCATCTTTTGGTAGGAATTTTCATCAAATAAAAGTTCCTTAAGATTTTTATATACAGCCCCGGTACTGCTGCCGATAAGCCTGACCGTTCCCGCCTCAACCGCCTCCGGCCTTTCGGTCGTATCCCGGAGCACCAGTACCGGCTTCCCCAGGGAAGGTGCTTCTTCCTGGATGCCTCCGGAATCGGTTAATACTAAATACGACCGCGCCATAAGGTTGGCAAAAGGTTCGTAATCCATCGGCTCTACCAAATGAACCCGGGGATGCTCCCCAATTACTTCTTTAACCGCTTCCCGTACCACCGGATTTTTATGAACGGGAAAAATTACCCTTACATCAGCGGCTTCCTCCAGTACTTTTAAAAGCCCCCTGTAAATGTTTTTTAGCGGTTCTCCCCAGTTTTCCCGCCGGTGGGTAGTCATTAAAATAATCCTTCCCGGCCGGTTCAAGATAGCCTCTATCTCCGGGGCAAAACGGTAGTTTTCCCGAACGGTGTAATACAAAGCGTCAATTACGGTATTACCGGTGACAAAAATGTTCTCCGGTAAAACCCCTTCTCTCAATAGATTTTCCCGGGAGGTTTTCGTGGGAGCAAAGTGAATATCCGTTAAAACTCCCGTAAGTCTTCGATTCATTTCTTCGGGCCAGGGAGAATATTTGTTTCTCGTTCTAAGTCCCGCTTCCACGTGACCCACCGGAATTTTCTTATAAAAAGCCGCCAGAGCGCCCACAAAAGTAGTGGTGGTATCGCCATGGACCAGCACTAAATCCGGTTGACACTCGTCCAATACTTTTGACACGCCCAAAAGCGCCCGGGACGTTAAGTCCGGAAGGGTTTGACGCGGAGTCATCAGGTTTAAATCATAGTCCGGGGTAATGTTAAAGAGTTTTAATACCTGGTCTAACATTTCCCGGTGCTGGGCAGTTACCGCTACCAGGGTTTCAAACTCGGGGGAGTCTTTTAAGATTCTGTATACCGGGGCCATTTTTATCGCTTCCGGCCGCGTCCCAAAGATTAAAAGTATTTTCGGCATCGCTGCTCCTTTCTATTGGAAGTTGGAAATTAGAGATTAGAAGTTGGAAAAAATAAACTTGGTTGCCACCGACCACAGACTACCGTTTTAAGTAACCTTTTTCAATTAATTTATCAATATGCTCTCTTAGAGCTTTTTCAATGTCTACGCCGTACATTTCTTCCAGAACAAACATCATTGAAACTGCCGTCTGAGCCACATCAAGGAGTTCTTTGGTGATAAGTTTTGCCACCTCTTCCTCGGATAAGCCCTGCTCCCCGGAAAGCCCCCGAAACTTTCCAATAGCTTGAGCCAGTTCTCCCGCTTCCTCCATAAGTTTTAAAGCAGTGGATTCCAGGGTCGGCGTGAGACCGTTTAGCCGTGGCAGTGCGATTATTTTTTGTTCCACCCTTAACCCTCCCCGTATTTAACCACCTTTATCCCTGCCTCGGTAAACAAAGTAACCGCTAAAGAATCGGGGTAATCGCCTTTGTAAACCACCCGTTCTACTCCGGCATTTATCAGCATTTTGGCACAGAGAGAGCAGGGTTGATGGGTGATATAAATGGTGCTTCCGGAAGTTGAAACCCCGTAAACTGCCGCTTGAATAATAGCATTTTGCTCGGCGTGCAACCCCCGGCACAGCTCGTGGCGCTGACCGGAGGGCACATGTTCCTGCTCCCTTAAGCAGCCAACCTCTTCACAATGGGGTACACCCTTAGGAGCCCCGTTATATCCGGTAGCCAAAACCCGGTTATCCTTCACCAGCACCGCGCCCACCTGCCGGCGCAGGCAGGTAGACCGGGTTTTCACTACCTCGGTTATCTGCATGAAATAATCATCCCAGGATGGACGCAATTTTTAACACCCCATTTTGGAAGTTAGAGGTTAGAGATTGGGTGATGTTGGAAAAAACCTCTGCCGGGAGTATATGGTTAGTGTACCATTTTAAGCATTAAACGGTAAGATGTCGTAAAGCGGGAAGCGGTTTAAAAGATCCCGTACTTTCCGGGCTGCTTCCCGGTGTTTGTCTTCGTTTTCAGGATTCTTTAAAACCAGAGCTATTATTTCGGCAATTTCGGCCATTTCTCCTTCTTTCATCCCCCGGGTTGTTACCGCTGGTGTACCAATTCTGATTCCCGAAGTTACGTTGGGCGACTCGGGATCGTACGGAATGGCGTTTTTATTAACCGTTACGCCAATTTCATCTAAAAGCTGCTCCGCCATCTTGCCGGTTAGTCCTACCGGACGCACATCCACTAACATCAGGTGATTGTCGGTACCGCCGGAAACCAACCTCAAGCCCTGTTTTGTCAGCTCTTCCGCTAAAGCTTTGGCGTTGTTTACCACCTGCTGCTGGTATTCCTTAAACTCCGGGGATAAGGCTTCTTTAAAAGCTACCGCTTTTGCGGCAATTACGTGCATCAATGGTCCACCCTGAACCCCGGGGAAAACGGCTTTATCGATCTTAGCAGCATGCTCCGCTTTACAGAAAATCACTCCCCCCCGGGGACCGCGTAACGTTTTATGGGTGGTGGTGGTCACCACATCGGCATAAGGAATGGGTGACGGATGCAGTCCCGCTGCCACCAGGCCGGCAATATGGGCCATGTCCACCATAAGATAGGCGCCCACTTCATCGGCAATTTCCTTTAAATGCTTAAAATCGATAACCCGGGGATAGGCCGAAGCTCCGGCAACAATCATTTTGGGTTTATACTTGTAGGCAAGCTCAAAAACTTTTTCATAGTTTATTTTTTCGGTATCCGGCTCCACACCGTAACTCACAAAGTTGTAAAGCTTACCGGAGAAATTTACGGGACTTCCGTGGGTTAAGTGACCACCGTGGGCCAAGTTCATGCCCAGAACCGTGTCCCCCGGCTCCAAAAACGCCATGTACGCAGCCATATTGGCCTGAGCCCCGGAATGGGGCTGGACGTTAACGTGTTCTGCCCCAAAAAGCTCCTTTGCCCGCTCCCGGGCGAGATTTTCTACCACATCCACGTATTCGCAGCCGCCGTAATACCGCTTTCCGGGAAGCCCTTCGGCGTACTTGTTGGTAAGGTGGCTGCCCATAGCCTCCATTACCGCTCTACTTACGAAATTTTCCGAAGCAATGAGTTCAATCTTTTCCCGCTGCCGGGAAAGTTCCTTTTCCATTGCTGCAAAGATTTCCACATCCACTTCCCTTAAAGTTTTATTAAGGTGTGTCATAAAAAATTCCCTCCTTCTATTTGAAGTCAAAAAATTAAGCTTTACCTTTATTTCATGTACTTTCTTTCTATCCCTGCTATTTTTTCAACCCGACGCTGATGGCGGCCACCTTCAAAGGATGCTCCAAGAAAAGTGTCCACGATATCCAGAGCAAGACCCACTCCCACTACCCGGGCCCCCAGAGCTAAAACGTTGGCATCATTGTGTTCCCGGGCTGAATGGGCGGAGAAAGTGTCCGAACAAAGGGCTGCCCGGATCCCCGGAACTTTATTGGCAGCAATGGAAATTCCTATCCCGGTACCGCAGATTACAATGCCAAAATCTACTTCCTTTTGCACCACCGCCTCGGCCACGGCTTCACCAAAATCGGGATAGTCCACCGACTCCGTGGAGTAAGTCCCTTTGTCAATTACAGTAATCCCCTTTTTTTCGAGATGTTTTTTTATCTCTTCTTTTAAATTAAATCCCGCATGGTCAGCCCCGATGGCTATCTTCACCCTTTTCAGCCCCTTCCTTTTCCAATCTGGCTATTAATTTTTGGATTAACTCCTTTAATTCCTGAGCGGTTTGCCGGTAAACCTCAATATCTCCACCAAAAGGATCGGCCACATCTCCCTCTTCGCCCACATATTCCTTTAAAGTGTATACTTTATTTTCAAGGTCGGGATAAAGCTGTAAAAGAGCTTCCTTATGTCCTTTCCCCATGGTGAGTATTAAATCTGCCTGCTGGGTAATTTCGGCAAAAATCCGGGTAGCTTTATGGGGCGATAGATCAATCCCTTCTTCCCGCATAGCAATTACCGCATTTTCCGAAGCAGGGTCCCCATCAAAGGCAAACAGGCCGACGGACAGTGCTTCGTGAGGTAAACCCTTCTCCGCTACAATCTTGTTAAATAAATACTGGGCCATGGGACTTCGGCAGGTGTTTCCGGTACAAACAAATAAAACGTTCATTTTCCCTGGCTCACCCCCTGAAAAGAAGCTTCCCGGCAATTAAGAGTAAAATAAGCCCTCCGACAATCTGGGCCCGATCACCAAACACCTTGCTTACCCTCCGGCCCAGCCAAAGGCCGGAAAGGGTCATAACGCCGGCAACAACGCCGGTAATTAGCGCCACAAACCACAGGTTTACCTTTACCGTACCCAGGGTAAAGCCTACCGACAAAGCATCCATGCTCACCGAAAGGCCGATAAGTAAAAGCCCTACCAGGTTATATGTTACGCGCGGTAGTTCCTCATCCCGGGAAATTCCGTGTCTGATCATTTTGTAACCAAGATAGATAAGGATGGCTCCACCAATATAGGTAGCTACTTTTCCCAAAAACCTTCCGGTTAAATCTCCAGCAAACCAGCCAAGAACCGGCATCACAATATGATACACCAGTACCGTAAAAGACAGGGCGATAATTTCTTTTCGTTTTATTTTCCCCATTCCCAGCCCAACACACAGGGAGAACGAGTCGGTGCCAAGGGCAACCGCCAGTAAAAAAATTTCCCAAAGGCTCATTTATTACCTCCTGCGTTAAGATAGATACCTGCCAGCCGCAGCTTTCTTTAACCGGTTCATTAAAGCTAAATATAGTCCTTCTTCGGGATAGACCTCCGCCAGAATTAGTTCTACGTCCCTTTGGTCAAATTCCCTTAGCTTCTTGTATAAATTACGGAGAAGCTCTGAAGGATCAGTCTTACTCCCCAAAACTAAAAGGTTTGGCGTGTAGTTCGGAAAATACTGCTCTTTAGTTTCTTTAGATATTAAAAGCCCCACATTTTTACCGGCTGCCCCCAGCTCCTGCGCCCGCTTCCAAATTTCCTCGGGAGTTTTTACCAGATACACAGGCGCTCTGGGAGCATAATGGGGATATTTCATCCCCGGTGCCCTGGGAACGTCTACGTCTTTGGCATTAAAGTACCGGACCTCTCCGATAACTTCCTCCAGCATTTCCGGAGTTATTCCGCCGGGTCTTAAGATCACCGGTGGAGTTACCGTTAAGTCCAATACCGTGGACTCCACCCCTACGCGGCAGTTCCCTCCGGCTAAAATTACCGGAATAATTCCGGATAAATCGTCAAGGACATGTTCCGGAGAAGTAGGGCTTGGCCGACCGGAACGGTTGGCACTGGGAGCGGCAATGGGAGTCTGGGCCGCTTCGATCAGCATCACCGCCACCGGATGGTCCGGAAGTCTTACGGCAACGGTAGGAAGGCCAGCGGAAACCACCCCCGGAAGTTCTTCCCGGCGGGGCAAAACTAAAGTTAAAGGCCCGGGCCAGAATTTTTCCATAAGTTTTTGCACCCGAAGGTCAACCCCGGCGGCTACCCTGTAAATGTCTTCGTGCCTGGCTATATGAACAATTAATGGGTTATCCTGTGGGCGACCCTTGGCGGCAAAAATTTTTAACACCGCCGCAGGGTTAAAGGCATCGGCTCCCAAACCGTAAACCGTTTCGGTGGGAAAAGCTACTAACTCCCCATTTTTTATGTATTCCGCCGCTTCATTAATAATATTTTGCTCCGGGTTTTCCGGGTTTACCTTAAAAATTTTTGTTTCCATGGAAACTCCTTTTGTTACTTATATTTTTTCGGAGAGTTTTCATATACAATATCTTACTTCAATTAAGTTTTTCCGGCAAGTTTTCTTAAAATTCCGTTAAAATTTATGTAAAATATATTATAAACTTTCATCAGCGAAAAAGTACTTGCAAAAAAACCGCCCGGGCCTTTTTAGCCCCGGCGGTTTTAAACTATTTCTTCCGTAAAATTACCAGCCGGTCATGTCCGGCTAAATCTTTTTTTATTTCCACCCGGTATAATTTTTCCGCCTCGGCGGTAATGGCTTTTGCCTGGTACGGGGCAATCTCCAGTAGCATTACCCCATCTTCCGCCAAGAGCTTATGGGCTTCGGGTAAAAGGCGGCGGTAAAGGATCAGGCCATCCTCTCCCCCGTCCAGGGCAATTTGCGGCTCCTTTTGCACCTCCGGCATGAGGGTGGAAAGTTCGGCCGTTGGAATGTAGGGTAAATTGGCGGTAATTAACGAAAATTTACCGCTAAAATCGAGTTTGGAAAGGGGCTCTAACAAATCCCCGTGTCCCAAAATCACCCGCTCATCTACTCTGTGGTGGTGGGCATTAACCCTGGCAACTTTTAATGCTTCTTCCGAAATATCCAGGAGAAAAAAGAGTCCCAGGGGAATATGGCAGGCAAGTGCTACCCCCACCGCTCCGGAGCCGGTCCCGACATCGGCGACCAGCTTTAATCCCCGGTACTGGCGTAAAAAGTTAATACCCTCTTCCACCATGAGCTCCGTTTCCGGCCGGGGGATTAACACTTCCGGAGTTACGAAAAAGTCAAGGCCGTAAAACTCCTTTTTGCCGATAAGGTACGCCAAGGGAATGCGGGAAGCTCGTCTTTCGACATGGTCCACAAACCGTTCCCATTCGTACTCCGATAAAACCCGCTCGGGCCTGGTGTAAATCGCCACCCGGCTAATACCAAGCACATGGGCCAATAAAAGTTCCGCATCCAAAGCCGGCATTTCAATACCCGCAGAGGTTAACCGGTTTTTAGCCCAGAGGAGAGCCTCCCGGAGGGTTTCAGGCATTACCATCCACCTGCTTTAACCGTTCCGCCTGATCGTTGGTAATTAAGGCATCGATAATTTCGTCCAAATCCCCTTCCAAAACCGCATCCAGGCGGTGGAGGGTTAAGCCAATGCGGTGGTCTGTAACCCGGTTTTGCGGAAAGTTATAGGTCCTGATCCGCTCGCTGCGGTCTCCGGTACCCACCTGGGATTTCCGGGCGGAAGCCAGCTCCGCTTCCTGCTCCTGCCGGGCTTTGTCCAAAAGCCGGGCCCGGAGTATTTTCATCGCCCGCTCTTTGTTTTTATGCTGCGACTTTTCGTCCTGGCAGGTTACCACAATACCGGTAGGGATGTGGGTAATGCGCACCGCCGATTCGGTCTTGTTGACATGCTGACCACCTGCCCCCGAAGAGCAGAAGACATCGATCCGCAGGTCGTTGGGGTTTATCTCCACTTCCACTTCTTCCGCTTCAGGAAGCACCGCCACCGTCGCGGTGGAGGTGTGAATGCGGCCGCCGGATTCGGTGGTGGGAACCCTTTGGACCCGGTGAACACCGCTTTCAAACTTCATCCGGGAATAAACTCCCTTACCTTCAATGGTAAAAATAACTTCTTTAAACCCACCGAGGTCGGTAGGGTGGCTGTCCATAATTTCTACCTTCCAGCCCATCCGGTCGGCATATTTAGAATACATCCTGAAGAGGTCACCGGCAAAAAGCGCCGCTTCTTCCCCACCGGCACCAGCTCGAATTTCCATAATAACGTTTTTCTCATCGTTGGGGTCTTTGGGAAGAAGAAGAATTTTCAGCTTTGCTTCCAGTTCTTCCCGCCGCTCCTTTAAATCATGCAGTTCGCTCTGCACCAGCTCCCGGAAATCCGGGTCAAGCTTCTCGTCCAGCATCCTTTCCGCATCTTCTATTTCCTTTACGGTTTTCTTGTATTCCCGGTAAACCTGGACGATCTCTTCAATTTCCGCATGGGCTTTAACGTATCCCTGCCATCTTTGGGTATCGGCAATCACTTCCGGGTCCGAAATTAACCGGGAAAGTTCTTCATATTTTTCTTCTAACTGGTCCAACTTGTCAAACATTAGCTCTTCACCTCATCTTTTATTACCGCTTTTAACGATGTGATGGCTACTTCCAGCATGCTGTCATCCGGCTCCCGGGTGGTAAGTTTTTGCAGCCAAAGTCCCGGCGCCGTCAGGATTTTCCCCAAAAGGGTATGGCTAATTTTCGCCGACCCTTTTAACACTTCGTAACTTACCCCGGCAACCACCGGAATTAAAAGGATTCGGCTTAAAATGCGCCAAAGGAGGTTTTGGTCCCCTAATAAAGAGAAAATGAGAATGCTGACAATCATTACAATTAAAAGAAAACTCGTCCCGCAGCGGGGATGCAGGGTAGTATACTTCCTGACCCTTTCTACCGTTAGCTCATCCCCGGCTTCGTAAGCGTGGATGGTCTTATGTTCCGCACCGTGATAAGCAAACACCCGCTCAATATCTTCCATGCGACCTATGGCCCAGACGTAAAGGAAAAATAAAATTACCCGGATAATTCCCTCGACCAGGTTTTGCGCCCAGTACGCTTTTATAACTGGGGCTGAAGCGTGGGCTGCCCAGGTAGGTAATACCACAAAAAGGCCAATACCTACGGCAAAGGCTAAAATCATGGATAGGCCAAGCTCACTTTTACTTAGCTTTTCCCCTTCTTCCTCTACTGCCTGGTTGGCGGAATAAACCAGCGCCTCAATTCCCAAAACCAGGGCATCGTACAATGCTACCAATCCCCGGATAAAAGGTAGCTTAAAAAATGGAGTATTTAGCGCCGAAGCTAAGGGGCGCTCTTCAATGACAATTTTACCCGAAGGAGTTCTGACCGCCACAGCCCACTTTTCCGGGCCGCGCATCATCACTCCTTCTATAACCGCCTGTCCGCCGTAGTTAAACTTCATCCTCTCTCCCCATTTCTAAAAAAAACGCAGAGCCAAAGATGCTCTGCTTTGTCTTAGAGACCGTACTTTTTCTTAAACTGCTCAGCACGACCCCGGGCTTCTATCGTCCGCTGCGAACCGGTGTAGAAAGGATGGCACTTGGAACATATTTCAACCCGGATCTCTTTTTTCGTAGAACCGGTTTCAAAAGTCTCGCCGCAGGCACAAACAACCCGTGCTTTGCCGTATTCCGGATGAATGCCAGGTTTCATTTATATCACCCCATTTTCCAATATTAACACAAAGTAAATTATAGCACACCCAACTTTACCTGGCAAGTATAAAAGCAGGGACGGTTCTTTTTACTATACTTTAAGTATAATTTTAGGGACTGTCCCTAAATTACTACTTTAAAGGTGGTGCCTTGGCCTTCGGTGCTTTCGACCCAAATTTTGCCGCCGTGGGCTTCTACCAGGCTTTTGGCAATTGCCAGGCCCAGGCCGGAACCGCCGGTAGCTCTGGAACGTGACTTTTCCCCCCGGTAAAACCGCTCAAAAATGTACGGCAAATCTTCCGGGGGAATCCCCGGACCGGTATCGGTAACCTCTATTAAAAGTTTTCTATGCAAAAGCTTAACCTCAAGTTTAACCTTGCCTCCCTCACCGGTGTATTGAAAGGCATTGGTTAAAAGGTTATATACCACCTGTTTTATCCGATCAGGATCAAAGGTGTATTTTTTTCCTTTACCCGGTAAAGTAGTTTCAAAACTGATGCTTTTTGCTTCCGCCAAAGATGTAAAAGGAGCCGCCACCTCCGAGAAAAATTGATTTACATCAACTTCTACCGGTAAAATTTTAAGTTCCCCCGCTTCCGCCAGGGAGAGTTCTCTTAGCTCCTCCACCAGACGGGACAAACGCTTTACTTCTTCTGCCAGGGAATGAAGGGTTTCCTCATCCGCCTCAATAACTTTCTCCAGCAGTAGTTCAAAATTTCCCTGCAAAATAGAAAGGGGGGTTCTTAATTCATGAGCAATATCGGCAATCATCTGCCGGCGTAACTTTTCGTTCCTCTCCAGGGCTTCGGCCATCCTGTTAAAAGCTCTGGCCAGCTCCCCGAATTCATCGTTGCTCGTTTCCGGTGCCCTTAAGTGCAGATTTTTACTGCTAAACTTGGCCACCACGGCTATTAAAGCTTTAAGGGGAGCAAGCAAACGCTGGGATAGGAAAAAACCAAGGACCAGAGCTACCGCTACCGCTAAAAGTCCGCCGAAGAAATTGGCCTTTTTTACCGAACTGATAAAACTTTCTTCTAAAAGGCCGTAGACGGTAAAGGGCTGATAATAAAGGGTGCCAATTTTTTGGCCGTTTAAATAAATTTCCTGCCCATTTTTTAACGGAAGATCTTTCTCCTTCTGACCGAGGTATTCCCAGTTGTTATCCACAACTACGGTGCCATCGGGGGCAGTAATTATTATCCTTTCCTGCCGGGGACCGCCAGGACCTCTAGGACCTCCAGCTCTCCTCCCATGGGCCATCTGCAGTCCCGCCTGGACAGCCTCCCAGCCTCCAGCAATATAAAGTTCCCCAATGTAGCTTAACATTACATTGGCCCGGGCACTAACATTTTGTTTTACGTAAAAATCAAAAGAATCGCTGATTTCCTTTACCGCAAAAAAGGAAGTAACTAAAACCGATAATACTGCTACTATTAATAGCGCCGCGATAATTTTAACCGTGATTTTCATCTTTTTCTCCCCTGGGTTTTAGTTTGTAACCTACTCCAAAGACCGTTAGGATGTATTCCGGATTTGCCGGGTCTTTTTCGATTTTTTTCCGAAGATTGCTAATATGTGTGTCAATAGATCTTTCGTACCCCTCGTAAGCTTCCCCAATAGCATATTCTAACAGTTCAAGCCGGCTATAAACTTTGCCGGGGTTTTTCATTAATGCTTCTAAAAGCTTGAATTCAGTGGGCGTTAAATCAAGAGGTTTTCCTTTTAAAAAAACTTCGCGCTTATCGGGATAAAGGGTTAAGTCTCCTGCGGTCTTTACTATCTCATCTACTTTTGTTTTTGCTTCCAGGCGCTTTAAAATAGTTTTTATTCTCGCTGAGAGTTCTCTTAAACTAAAGGGTTTTATCACATAATCATCAACGCCTAACTCAAAACCAATTAACTTATCCACCTCTTCGGTCTTTGCCGTGAGCATGATGATGGGGATTTGGCTTTCCTTTCTTATTTCCCTTAAAACTTCTATGCCACTCATTTCCGGCATCATCCAATCCAGCACCATTAAATCAGGCTTTTCAATGTGAAATAAATTAAGCGCTTCCCGGCCGTTAAAAGCGGAAATTACTTCGTAACCTTCTTTAAGTAAGTAACTTTTTATCATGGTAACAATTTTCGGCTCATCATCAACCACTAAAATTTTTCTGGCCATAAAACCCTCTCCATCGTTTTTTTAGTTATTATACCAGTATTTTGTTACAAACGTATAAAGAAATCCAAACATAAAAAAACCTTACCCGTTAAGGTAAGGTTTTTAAAGATTATATTTTATATTTAAATTATTTTATTGAATTTGAGTAACGGGGCCAAAACCCATACCATGGCCACCTCTACCACCCATACCCTTAAAGCCAAAGCCTTTGGGTCCGGGCATGGTGTTGTTGACCATGTTTTTAACCCGGGTTTCAATGTTCTTTAAGAAGTTATCTGCCTGGGCCTGGGTTATTTTGCCGTCTTTTACCAGCTGGTTAATCTTTTCTTTTTCTTTGGTGACGATAAAGTTTATTAGCTCAGTCTCAGTTTTCCCTTTAGCTTTGGCAATCTCAGCTAATGTCTTGCCCTTTTGCCGTTCACTTATTAAGGTGTTGACATCAATTCCCAAGAAGCTTGCTAATTCATCAGGGGTAACCCCCAATCCGCCCCGGTGGCCAAAGCCTTTGGGCCCTGGCATGGTGCTGTTGACCATTAGCTTGGTCCGTTCGGTTATATTTTGTAGCATTAGGTCAGCCTGCGCTTGAGTTATTTTTCCGTCTTTCACAAGCTGGTTAATCTGGGCTTTCTTTTGCTCTACTAAGTAATTTACCAGTTCCTCTTCCGATTTACCTTTTTCTTTGGCAATTTGGGCTAATGTTTTACCGCTGTGCCGTTCGTTAATTAAGGTTGAAACATCAATTCCTAAAAACCTGGCTACATTGTCCATCATGCCGCCAAAGGCCCTGCCAAAATGTTTGCCAAATCCACGGTAGGTTTCAACTATTTTTGTGGTAGTTGAGGTACTGCCATCATTAGTGGTGGCCGCAAAAACTGCCGGGGCGGCAGCCACAAGTAAACCTACGATGGCAGCTCCCGCTATAACTTTTTTACCCCATTCTTTTTTCACTTTGTTCACCCTCCAGGTTAATTTTTAAGCTCCTGTTGGAGCTTTCATTTATATCATAACCGGAGGGTTTTAAAAAGATTTCAGGGAAATGTTAAAAAGTTGTCAAGATTTTAGGAGCGCTTTGGCCAAAGCCCGGGCAAAACGCGATAAGCCGTCAGAAGAATTTACTATTTTTATTTCCTCGGGATTGGTGATAAAGCCAATTTCCGCCAAAACCGCCGGCAGGCGCACGTTTTTAATGAGATAAAAGGTAGCGGTCTTAAGCCCCCGGTCTTTAAAGCCAAATTCATTGATTAGCTGCTTTTGCAGTTTAGCGGCCAGGCTTTCGCTGTCCTCCCGCCCTGCTTTAAAATAGGTCTCAATCCCCCGGGCGGTAGAGTCGGTAGCCGCATTTAAGTGAACCGAAATAAAAGCCCGGGCTTCCGAACTGTTGGCAATTTTCACCCGCTGGGGCAGCGGTACAAAGATGTCTTTATCCCGGGTTAATACCACCTTGCCGCCTAACTTTTCCACCAGGTCTTTTCCAGCAAGGACAAGCTTTAAGGTAACTTCTTTTTCAGCAATACCTCCAGCTCCTATCGCCCCAGGGTCCTTCCCACCATGGCCGGGATCGAGAACAATTTTTTCTCCATCTAAAAGTTTGGCCCACACTTCTAAAATAACCTGTTCGCCGTTTACCCTGACCCCGTACATTAACTCTTCTTCGCCCTCAATCACCAAACGTAAAACCTCTGGCTTGTATTGTGCCAGCCGTACTTCCTTTATCTTATATTTTTTAACCGGTACTTCCTTCTTGCTTACCCCCCGGACTTTGGCAATATCAAGGACAACCCGATAAGGATTTTTCAGGGTAAAAGATTTGAGAGAAGGTTTCTGGTCAAATTCCAGGATTATCCGTAAAACCGGTTCGGTTTCCAGGCGAAAATTTTTTAATACCGCCATGGTAATTCCCCCTAAAATAGTTTCTACTAATTAAAATATGCGGTGGTTTTAAGGATGGGGATAAAAAACGATGAAAAAGGCTCTAAAAGCCAAGAGCTTTTAGAGCCTTTAAACTTAACCGCTGATTTCTTTTTGAATTTCCGTTGCCTCTTTTTTAAATTCTTTAATGGTTTTGCCAAAGGCCCGGCCGATTTCCGGAAGCTTGGCCGGACCAAAGATTACCAGGGCAATTACTAAGATTATTAAAAGTTCCGGAATTCCAATTGAGTTAAACATTTTATCCCTGCTTTCCTAAAAGTAAGTTTTTTTCTTCCTGATAAAACTTTCCTAAAAACTCCACTATTTCCCGATAAATTCCCATAATGTTCTCCTCCCGGCTTTTTTCCACCACCTGCTCGATAAAGGAAAGGTGATCTACTAAAAAATCTCTCTGACCGGGATGATTATTTTCCACTAACATCGCCATAAACTCCAGCTCCAGTACTAAATGATCGGGCATTCCCGAAAACTCTTCGGGAATGCTAAGCCCCGCTTTTTCGTATAAAGCCGCCACATGCAGAGCGTGGTCGCTCATGAGAAAGCCGCGGCTATTGGCCATAACCGGGTCTACCTCGGGGTCCGAAGACCACTTGCGGTACACCGATTCTATCAGGCTTACTTTGGGCGCATACAATCCAAAATACTCCTGATACTGGCGCGAAAGTTCCGGCAAACCGGGAAGTTCCCCGAGGTTAACTCCAAGTTCCCCAAAAGCTTTAGCACCATCACTTTTTAACCAGCGGTAAAGTTCCAGATCCGGTTCGCTTAAGGTATAGGCTAACAGGCGGTAAATTTCGACCCGGTTATGTTCCATAGCCCATCCTCCCTACTAATTCATTAAAGTTACGGGAACTGCTGCTAATAAGATTAACGCCCGTAAGGTAAAGCCTCCTGCCAGTACCAGCAGGGCGTCTAACGCTTTAATTCCTTTTCCCGCTTTCGGAGAAGCGGTAGCTCCAATCACACCGGGAACTATGATCCCCAGAAAGACCAGTACTCCCCAGAAGTACAGGCTGTATTTTCCGGAAATAATCATTTCCGCCGATTGCCGGGCTGCTTCCGGACCATTGGCAGCAATCATTAAGAGGAAGAAGAGGAGCAAAAGTTCTATTACCGCCAGCCACGTGTGCAGGGGCTTAAAGAAATCGGGCAGAGTTTTGCCGCCAAAGACAAAGCTTCCCAGGATGGCGGTAGCCATTCCGGTAACCAATGCCGATACAACAAAGAGCATCGGAATTACCGCATTGTTCCAGAAGGGAACGGCTTTAACCACCCCTAATAACACTCCGGTGTAAACGGATGTTGCAAAGGCCAGGACCGCTCCGGCACAGCGTAATGCATTATTAGTGTAATAGGGGTTTTTTAGCTTCATCCAGCCGTAAACAAACGATACGGGCATAAACAGAGTTAAAATCCAGGTACCCCAGGTAATCATCGAAGTAAAGTGGGTGTAAAGGTAGAAAATCCGCCAGGGCTCAAATTTCCCTGCCTCCACCCAGGTAAGGTCCAAAACCAGGAAAAGGGTACCAATGGCTACCAGCGGAGCTGCTAAGATAGTCCCAGCTTTAACTAATGCTTCATTTTCCTTATTTATCCCGGAGCGCTCGGTCATGACCGCTATTAAAAAGGCTCCCGCTCCCGCTCCGGCCAAGAACAGGTAGATTGCAATTATTATTCCCCACGCCATCACTATCCCTCCTTAGCGTACGTAGTAGATGGAGGGTTTGGTGCCCAAATCCCCCCGCAAGGGTTTTGCCTGTTTTTGATGAATAATCCGGTGAATTTCATCGTTGGGATCTTCCAGGTCCCCAAAATACCGGGCTTCGCCAATACAGGTAGAGACGCAGGCCGGCTTTTTCCCCTGCTCTACCCGGTGATAGCAAAACCGGCACTTTTCCGGAACACCCTTTTCGTGATTTATGACCCGGGCCTGGTAAGGACATGCCACCATACAGTATTTGCAGCCGGCACAGCGCTTATCATCTAACAGCACTATGCCGTCCTCCCTTTTGTATGTCGCTCCGGTAGGGCAAACTTCTATACAGGGGGCTTTGTCGCAATGCTGGCACTGAATTAATAAAAACTCCCTTCGAACATTGGGAAACTTGCCGATTTCCCGTTCTTCCAGCCGGGTAAATTTTTCCCCCGGGGGTAACCCCCATTCCGCTTCACAGGCAACGGTGCACGCCTGACAGGCAGCACATTTGGTCATGTCAATTACCATAGCATACTTAGGCATTTGCCCCACCTCCTACTTTTCTTACCTCCACCAGCACTTCACAGTCGGCTGCGGCTCCGGATACCGGTTCCACGTGGCAGGGTATGATAAAGGAAGTACTGGCACCTTTTTTATACGCTTTTTTCTGGTACGGTGAAAAACCTCCAAAGCCATGCACCATGTAAACCGCATCGGGATGAATAGCTTCGGTAACTTTAGCTTTAATGGTAACTTTACCGTAATCCGATTTTACTTCCACTAAATCGCCATTTTTGATACCGAGCTTTTCGGCCGTCCGGGTATTAATCCAGAGGACGTTTTCCGGCATCAAAGCATGCAGGTACTCGTTATTAAAGGTGGAAGTATGGGTATGAACTGCAGTATGACCGTGCAAGAAGCGAAGCTTGCCGTTTCCTTCGGTAACGCCAGGTGGCTTCCAGGTCGGGACCCTTTTGGCACCGGCTTTTTCAAAAGCCCCTGATGCAAGTTCAATTTTACCGGAGTCAGTCTTGATTTCCGGAACTTTGTACTCGGTTTTCCCGTCATCTAAGGCAATAACACCTTTTTCCATGAGCTGTTTAAAGGTTATGTTAAAGGGTTTTAACATCTGGTCCGAAAACTGCTCTAAGGTAAAGTTAAAGTACTGACCTATCCCCGCTTCATGAGCCAGTTCTTTGATAATATCATCAACACCCATGGTATTATGAAGCGGTTCTACTGCCGGCTGACGTAAAGCTACAGCATTACCGGCAATCTGCGGCGGGTCAAACCGCTCCAGGTAAGTGGATTCTGGTAAAACGTAATGGGCCATCATGGCAGTTTCGCTCATCTGCACATCAATTACCACTACCAGTTCTAACTGCTTTAAGGCTTCTATCCACTTTTCGGAATTACCGGCGGAGCGCACCGGATTGTGATGGTTAGCAATATACGCTTTAATCGGATAGGGCTGGCCGGATAAAATGTGCTCCGGTAGCATTTGAATCATCCCAAGGCCTTTGGCCAAAGGCCATTTTTCCCCGCCGGCACCGTCAAATCGTTTAGCCTTTGGTTTTTCCAGTTTCGGCCAGAGACCTTCCCGCTCTTCTACTTTAGTAAATTTATATTTGGGGAATTTCAGGCCACCTTTCATACCAAGGTTACCCATAAGGGCGTTGATTACCGCTCCGGCTCTTAACATTTCGGTACTGTTCATGTAACGGGATACGTGCCAGCCGGGATCAACCACCGCTGCCGGTTTGGCTTTGGCAAATTCTTCGGTAATCCGTTCGATCGTTGCGGCCGGAATACCGGTAATCTCCTCGGCCCACTTCGGAGTGTATTTCTCCACTTCCGCCGCTACTTCTTCAAAGCCAATAGTGTAATTTTTGACAAACTCCTTATCGTACCATTCATTTTTAATGATGAGGTGAATCATAGCCAGTAAGAAGGCAAGGTCGGTTCCCGGTCTTATCGGCACCCATTCGGAAGCAAGGGCCGCAAAATTGGAATACCGGGGATCTAAGGCAATAAGTTTGGCCCCTTTTTCCTTGGCTTTCATGATTCCCAGGACCTGGCTGACGTTTATTCCCTCTACCAGGTTACGCCCGCAGGAAATGTAGTATTTGACATTACCGTAGTCAACGGTAGGAACTTCTCCGTACATTGCTTTATAAGCTACATTTCGCGGAGAATAGCAGGTCGGGGCATGGGAGGTTAAGTTTGGCGAACCAAAAGCCAAATTAAAAATAACTTCGTAGTCATAAGCAAGCTCCGGATGGGTACTCCAAACCAAAGCTTCCGGGCCGTACTTGGCCTTAATTTCTTTCAGTTTTTCTCCGATTTCCTTAAAAGCCTGCTCCCAGGAAATCGGCACAAACTTGTCCCCTTCTTTCTTTAAGGGCTGCTTTAACCGGTCCGGGTCATACAAAAGCTTCATGCCGGCATTACCCCGGGCACAGATTTTGCCCTTACCGTTGGGGTGTTCTTTGTTACCTTCGATTTTTACCACCCGGCCATTTTTTACTTTGACGATAATGCCGCATTTGGTACCACACATTTCACAGATACTGGGAACTAATTTTACATCCCCGGTTTCCGCCGCTTTAGCCGCCCAGCGTTCAAAAGACATCACTCCGCCGGATAAGGCTGCCAGGGCACCGGTTGCAGCAGAAGCTTTTAAAAAGCTCCTCCGGGTAAGCTTCATACTCCTTCCCCCTTTATTCGTGCTGTTTTTCACTTTCTATGTTAATTGTAAAACAATTTCGGATTGTGAAGGTAATCGCAAAGACTTATGGGGTTATAAGGACAAATTTATACCCATAAAATTATTCTTTTAATTGTTTTTGCCAAAATTTATTTTCAGCAAAGATATGTTATAATAAAATTGATTTTAGTAACGGGGGAAGGAAGCATGAATTTATACCAGTTCGAACTATTTTGCCAGATTGCTAAAGTAAAGAGTTTCACAAAGGCGGCTAAATTAATGCATCTAACTCAGCCGGCCATTTCCGCTCAGGTGCAGGCTATGGAAAATTTTTATGGTACCAAATTATTTGAACGTTCGGCTACAGGGGTAAAGCTTACCCCCGCCGGGGAGCTGGTTTATAAATATGCCCAGCATTTTTTGGCCGAACATGAAAAGTTAGAAAGAGAGTTAGATAACTTAATTGGTACTAACGCCCAAACTATTGTCATCGGGGCCAGCACCACTATCGGCAATTTTGCCCTGCCCTGCAACGTTTGGAGCTTTAAGGAAAAGTTCCCGGAAGCCAATATTCGCATCGAGGTAGATAATTCAAAGAAGGTTATCGATCTGGTACTGGAAGATAAAGTGGATTTTGGGCTGGCGGAAGGGCCGGAATTTACCCATCCCGATCTCGAAGTAAAAAGAGTAGGGGAAAGCCAGGTGGTAATAATCACCTCCCCCGAACATCCTCTGGCCCGGCAAAGTTCCCTTACCGTTGAGGAATTAAAAAAACTTCCTTTTATCATGCGGGAACCGGGGTCTTCGGTGCGGGAAGTGTTTTTTGACGCAATAAAAAAAGCCGGGATCCCGGCCAAGGAGTTAAATATTGTTTTAGAACTGGGAAGCTTTCAAGGAGTTTTAGAAGCGGTGAAAAAAGGACACGGTGTATCTATCTCCTGTTTGGAAGCGATTAAAAAAGAGTTCCACCGCAAAGAACTACACTACCTTACTTTGAAAGATATGGAACTTACCATGCCGTTTTTGCTGGTTTACCGCAAAGACCGCGCTTTTAGCCCGCTGGCTAAAAGGTTTTTAAGATTTATTATCGGTCCGGCTGCTTTAGAATTTTGTTAAAGGATATATTTTTTTAAAAATAAGATTCCGAGATACGTACCGATAATTAAAGAACCGCCAAAAATCCAGCCGTGCAGCGAAAAAGAAGCGATTCCCCCTACCAGGTTGCCAATATTACAGCCAAGAGCCAGCCTTGCCCCAAATCCCATTAATATCCCGCCAAAGATCCCCAGGAGAAATTTTCCCGGGGATTTTATTTTTTTGGGGCGAAATTCGTTGTGCCAGAGAGCAGCAAATAATCCTCCTAAAATAGTTCCTACCACCAGGAGGTTTTCGTGGGAAAACATGGTAGTTTTAAAAAAGGCCTCGGGATAAACTTCCTGGTAGTACGCCCATTTCTCCGGACGCATGCCCAAAACTTTCAGCCACCAGGTACCCCAGTCGGTAAGGATGTGGGTAATAACCCAGGGCTTACCCCAGGTTAAGAGAAGCAAAATATTCAAAATTCCGAGGACTATACCGCCTTTAATCTCCGACCAGCCAAGATCAACTTTTTTCATTTTTCCATCCCCTTAATAACGCTGACTTCCCAAATTCCCGGAGAAATTTCTTCTAAATCGTACTCGTACTTTAACCTTACCGCCAGATCAACGATATTGCGCACCGAACGGCTAAAATCGGTAATAACGGTAATCTTATCCCCCGGTTGCATTTTTTTTAATTCTTCCTGCACCCGCCAGAGAGGAACCGGGCAAACTTCGCCGGTTAAATCGATTTTTATTTCCATTTACCTTTCCTCCCGTAAGGCTTTAAATAAAAGGAAAAATATTATTGCATAAATAATAAGTGTCGGAATCCAGCCGATAATCCCGGGCAGCCAGAATTTTTGAGAGGATATTAATATATCCTTCCAGTAACCGTAACCAAAAGCCCCAAGAACCGAGCCAATTACTATTCCCAGTAATACCCCCCAGTAGTGGAAAAAACCCTCTCCACTCCGAACCAAAGTGCTAATCACACAGCCTCCGGCTAAGACCATGCCGGTGCCAAAAATAATGCCGCCAATTACCAGATGCCAGCCCACCGGATTTATTTTCCCCGGTGGGTCATTACCTCCTAAGACTGCTAACCACTGAACTACGAAAAAACCGGCAGCCGAAACAGCAATTAGCACCGTAACGCCCCTGCTCATGGCTTTATCCCGAAACATAATTAAATCCCGAAAGGCCGAAGCAAAGCAAAAGCGGGAGCGGCTAACGGCATAGCCGAAGCCAATGCCGAGAGCAAAAACCGCCGCCTGGGTGAAATTTTGGTTTGTAAGAAAATACAGTTGAACTATCAAGAAAAAAAATAATAAGCTATAAGCTACCTTTTTTTGCACCTTTTATCACCTAAGTACATTATATCTTATCCGCTAAATTTTTGCTTTAAAAAAGTTTTTCCAACAAATAAAACGCCCAGAAGTGCACCCGTTATTGGTGGTATGTGATAATGCCGGCTAAATTTAAAGCGGGCCAAAGCCCGCTTTAAATCTTTTTTAACCTCCCCGAAAATGGATGCTCACAGAACCGTCCCTAAAACCACCATTTTTATTTCGTTTAAGAGGAGGTCTAATTTTTCTTCGCTTGCGGCTTCGCCGTAGATTCTAAAGACCGGCTCGGTACCGGAAGCCCGAACCAGGGCAAAGCCCCCGCTTTGAAGTTCCCACTTCACCCCATCAATACGGCTTTCCCGGACAACTTTCTCACCGGCAATTTCCGTAAGTTTAAGCGCAGACAGCCGCTTTAAGATTTCTTCTTTTTGTTCGGGAGTTGTTCGGTAGTCATCCCGGCGAGTATAGGACCGGCCGTAGCGGGTATAAATATCCTCTAAAACTTCCGATAACGGCTTTTTAAAGAATTCCCGGATTTTTACCGCCAGTAAATCGGCCAAAATCCCGTCTTTTTCCGGCACATGTCCGGCAATGGATAATCCTCCCGATTCTTCGCCGCCTAACACCGCTCCTTCCCTCAGGGCTTTACCGATGTACTTAAAGCCAACGGGCGTTTCAATTACGTTAAAACCATTGGCCCGGGCCATTTTATCTAAAAGATGGGTGGTAGGAACGGTCCGGGCTACATCTCCTCCCTGCCCGCTTTCAATTAAGTAATGGTAAGTAAGAATTAAAATTTCGTTTGCAGTAAAAAGCCGCTCACCTTCTACAACCCCAAACCGATCGGCATCGCCATCTAAAGCAAGGCCCAGGTCGGCTTTTTTATTTTTCATTGCTTCGACAAGGGGTTGCAGTTCTTTTCTCTTGGGTTCGGGCATACCACCGCCAAAGAGGGGATCCCGGAAGTTTCTTATAGTATAGACGTTATAACCAAAGTCCGTTAAAACTTTTTCCAAATACCCCTGTCCCGCTCCATACATCGGGTCCACGACTACCGTACCCTGTCCGGGATTTAAACCAGTAAGTTTTTTTAAGTGGTCAACGTAGGCACTCTCTAATTCTAATGTTAATTTTTTGCCCTTTTCCTTTAAAGATGGAACTGCCCCGGCATTTATGAGCTGTTCCAGGCGATCGGTTACATCAGGTAGCGCCGGTCCTGCATAGTCTGGAATGAATTTAAAGCCGTTGTACTCGGGCGGGTTATGACTGGCAGTTAGCATTACCCCGCCTATGGCCTTAAGTTTGTTTATCGCAAAAGCCACGTAAGGTGTTGGCACAAACTTCTCCGGAAGGTAAACATCAAAGCCGCTTTTTAAAAGAATTTCCACCACAGCCCCGGCAAAATGCTCCGATAAAAAACGACAGTCATACCCAACTACCACCGCTCCATCCTGATACTTTTCCTGTAAATAAGCAGCTAACCCCAGGGTTACCTTTTCCAAATTGGCAAAGGTAAAATCTTTAGCAATAATGCCCCTCCACCCATCGGTACCAAATTTAATCACTCTTATCCCCCTTTTCTCCTTGGTTTTTTATCGGTAATATCCACCGTCATGGTAAGCTTATCGTGTTTAAGGTCAATATATACCTGGCCTTTAGCATCGATTTGAGCATAAGCGACATCTTTTATATCATTTATCCCCTGTTCTTTTAAGTAATGAAAAAACCATTGTTTTGATATTCCATGCTGTTCAAAATTTTGTTCAATTAATTCTCCATCCACCACCAGTTCTGCCGGTACTCCTGCATAGGGCGGATTTAAGCCCAAATCTTCCGGAGTCACCGGCCGTTTGGTGGATTTAAATAAAACCGAAAGCTCCCCGTTGGGCTCGGCGATGGCAAACTCCACGTCCGCAATGTTAAAAGCACCCTTTTCCCGCAGTTGCATCATTAAATCATCCATCGTATACCGCATTAATTTCATGTTATGTTCCAATATTTTTCCGTTGTGAACTACAATGGTCGGCTCGTCCTGTAAAAGTTTTCTAATATTCCGGTTTTTTAAGCTTGCCCACTGGACAAAAATCGTCAACACCCCAAAGGCTACCATTCCGGTCAGGTAATGAACCACGTTGGTGCGTAAATCCACCGCCACATTGGCGGCAATCGAACCAATGACAATGCCGTTTATATAGTCGGAAATGGTAAGCTGCCCTAACTGGGATTTGCCAATTAGTTTGGTAATAACCAGAACTGCTATAAAAGCGGCAATTGAGCGAAGGATTACTTCGGTAATGTCGTGCACAGGAACACCTCCACCCCTATTTTGAAAAAAACCGACGGATTTTATTCCGTCGGCTGCATAATTTTTGCATTAAAAGGATAACCTTACAGTAGAGGTGATCCTATGGATGAACGGGAAAGGGCAAAATTACTAAAGGGAAGTTTTTTCGGGGTGGTTTTAAGTCTTCCCTTTTGGTGGTTATTATTTTATCTCCTTTTCCACTAATTCTTTTAAGTAAGCTTTAAAACCGCTTGCTAACTCCTCCCGGTCTAAAGCAAACTCGACAGTTGCTTTTAAAAAGCCCAGTTTATCGCCCACATCGTAGCGCAAACCTTCATACACATAGCCGTAAATAGGTTTCACCTGACAGAGCATTCTTAAAGCATCGGTCAACTGTATTTCGCCGCCGGCTCCGGGGGGAGTTTTTTCCAGGAAATCAAAAATTTCCGGCTCAATTATGTAACGCCCCATTACCGCCAGGTTCGAGGGCGCTTCTTCCGGCTTTGGCTTTTCTACCAGGTCATACACCCGGTACAAACGCTCTCCGGCCTCCTCGGCCCTTATAATTCCGTACTTGCTTACTTCCCGGGGCTCTACGGCCTGGACCGCTACGATACTTGCTTCCACTTTTTCATATAAGTCAATCATCTGCTTTAAAACCGGCGTTCTGGCCTTCATTAAGTCATCCCCGAGCAAAACCGCAAACGGTTCATTGCCGATAAATTTCCGGGCGCAGTAAATGGCATGGCCAAGACCTAAAGGCTCTTTTTGCCGCACGTAATGGATGTCCACCATGTTGCCGATGGAACGGACTATTTCTAAAAGGTCTTCCTTTCCCTTTTTTTCTAAATACATTTCCAATTCCGGCGACTTGTCAAAATGGTCTTCAATAGCCCGTTTGTTTTTACCGGTAACTATTAAAATGTCCTCTATTCCCGAGGCCACCGCTTCTTCCACGATGTACTGAATCGTTGGTTTATCTACAATAGGAAGCATTTCCTTGGGCTGAGCTTTAGTTGCCGGCAAAAACCTGACTCCAAGTCCCGCTGCAGGAATGATGGCTTTTTTGATTTTCATGTCCCTTACCCCCCTCGGATAATTTTTGAACCCTCCACTTATCATAATTATAATAGTTTTGCCTTATTATGGCAAATTACCATAGACTTCATCGTAAATTTCTGCCGCTTTTTGCACAACATCTTCGTTTAAAACCGTATATCGCTCCGGTCGCATAGAAGGGGCAAGGTAAACCGCTTCTAAAAATTGCTGTTTGTTAAGGCCGATACTTTGGGGATTTTCCCATAACCCGAATTTTCGATAGAAGCTTAAAAGTTCTTTTAAATTTTTCCCCTGCAGCGCAGCGGTAAACAGCGCTGCCACCCCGACCTGCTCACCGTGAAGGGCCGGACGGTCAAAAAGTTTATCTAAAGCATGGCTAATTAAATGCTCGGCTCCGCTCGCCGGCCGGCTACTTCCGGCAATTGCCATCGCAATCCCGGATAAAACCAAACCTTCCGCTAAAAGCTTTAAAAATTCCGGTGCTAAAAGGTTATCTCCCGAATAATTTAAAACCGATGAAGCAGCTTTTTCCGAAAGCATGTAGGCAAAACCATCCATTTTATCTTTACCCTTCTGACAGGCCAGTTCCCAGTCGTTTAAAGCAGTTATATTCGAAATTAAGTCCCCAATCCCCGCTTTTAATAGCTTCACCGGAGAGTTTTTAATGACCTGCAAATCAATTAATACCCCAACCGGCATGTTAACTCCAATACTGCGAAGCTTACCTCCATCCCGGATTACCGCCACCGGGCTTACCACCCCGTCATTAGCTAAGGTCGTGGGAAAAGTAATAAGGGGTAGCAACTTTTCCGTTGCCACCACTTTTGCCACATCGATAACCCGTCCACCCCCCACAGCTACCAGCAAATCGGGGGTTACCGTAGTTACCTTTTCCTTTAATCTACTTATTTCCTGTAAAGAGTTATCTCCTACCTGATAAAAATTATTTCTTTCCGCCTCAAAACCCCGGGAAACTTCTTCCGCAACCCCCCAGGTATTTGCTCCTCCGGTTATAAACAGAGGGTTTTCAAAATAAAAATTACTTTCCCGGATAACGTTTTTTAAATGATAACGGAGGCTTTCCTCGATACGGATAAAAAGCGGTAAACTTATAAACCGGTTAAATAACGGCATAAAAATCCCTCTTACCAGTTGATTTTTTGAGCAATTTCCCGGGCATATTCTAAATCTTTAAAATCATCAATTTCCGTCCATAAATATCCCCGGGTAGATACCGGTCGTATTTTTAACTCCGGTAAAAGAGTATTTAAGGCGGTTTCGTACCAGCCGTTGACTTCGCCCGCCTCCACCATTTCCCAGCAGCGATTAATTACTTTTTGCGCTGTATCCCGGCTAAACCTTAAAATTCCAATATATTCTCCCTGCGCCTCGCGGGGATTTACTTTTTTGCTGATATGGGTTATAAAGCCATTTTCAATAACTACTTTCATATCTTCTTCATCTAACGGGTTAACGTCATCTACCACCAGTACATCGGGATAATTTTCTAAAAAAAGCTCATCCAATATTTCCGGTGCAAAAACTACATCGGAATTAAAAAGAATAAAACCGTCGGATAGGTGATCTTTTAACAGAGCCACCGAATACACGTTGTTTTTGGTATTGTAATCCGGGTTTTCGATAAGCTTCACCTTTGGCGGCAGCACTTTTTTCAAAACCTCAATTTGGTAGCCACCAACTACATAAATATCCTCCGCTTTAATTCCCTTTTTTAACGCTTCCTCAATTTGTTTTTCAATTAAGGGTTTGCCGTTTATCTCAATCATTGCTTTCGGCCGGTCGGAAGTTAAAGGATAAAGCCTACTTCCCACTCCAGCTGCCAAGATAACAAGTTTCACGAATCTTGCCTCCCCCGTAACTTGTAATCAACCAGTACTTTCAGGGCAAATTTCGGTAAAACCAGCATTCTTTTGTACCGCCAGGGTTCCTGAATTAACCGCCAGAGCCACTCCAGACCCGCTTTCTGCATGAATTTGGGAGCTCTTTTGGTAACCCCCGCCCAGACATCAAAGCTTCCGCCAATTCCCACGGCTACCATAGGCCCGGGGGACTTAGCAAGTAAATTTCTGATAAAAATTTCCTGCCTCGGAAATCCCATTCCAACCAGGACAAGTTCGGGATTGCCTTTAATTATTTGTTCGATTTTTCCCTCATCATCGGTAAAATAGCCGTTTTCAACACCAACAATTTCAACGGTATTGTTAAATTCCTGTAACTTAATTGCTGCTTTTTCCGCAACACCGGGTTTGGCACCAATTAAATACACTTTCAAATTGTCTTTTTTTCTGATAACCCCTTCCATAAGTTCGATCCCCGGTACCCTTTCTTTAAATGGTTGACCTTTTATTTTCCCGGCTAAAACTATCCCCACCCCATCGGGCAGGATTAAGTCGGCGTTTAAAATTAATTGTTTTAAATTCGGATTATTTAAGGCGGCATAAATCATTTCCGGATTAATAGTGATGATATGGGCTTTCCTTTTTTCTTCTATTAATTTTATCACCTTGTTTACCGCTTCGTTTAAACTTAAGTTGGCCACCGGAAAATCATAAATTTTTATCGTCGCCATTTATCTCACCTTGACTGCCTTTTAAAAATAGCTTTACCATCACCATATTTATAGCTATCAAGAAAACCCCCAGGATGCTTCCTAATAATAAACCGTTTCCGGTTCTAATTAAACTAACCCACAGGGGATCGTACTGGTGAGCAAAGGTATTGATAACCGTAACCGGTGCTAAACTTCCAATAACCAGAGCTATATACCGTATCTCCGGTCTTCCTTTTGTCCATAATCCCCAAAGAAGCAAGGGATAGCCAATGGCAAATTCTTTAAATCTCGGCCTTACATACAGGTACTTATTTAGCAGGGCGCGAAGCTTTATCTCGCCGGGTAACACCAGCGATTCCGCGGTATTTCCCGTTCGCAACAGGTAATAAGCACCGGCCCCGAAAATAATTATTAGCGCAAACAGTTGCCACAATTTTAATTCTAAACCTAAATACTCAAAAACCACTTGTTTTAAACTTTTTTCCCGTACTAACAAAGCCTTTGCGGCATAGATTGCAAATATTAATACCGGCAGAAGAAACGATAATTTTACACCCCGAAATAAATCGGCATGAACAAAGTAATTATTTCCGGTTAAAAAGGCAGAAATCGCAAAGCCTCCAAAAACACTGATTAAAACTACAATGACAAGAGAAGCCAGTGCCTTTAAAAAAGAATTTGGATTCTTAATATCGATGCTAAACAGCGCAATTAGCGGATATAATACGGACGCACCAAAGGCACAAAGTTTAATGTAAAAATCGAAATTTAAGGTAAATAAAACAAAACCACCAATAAGTAGAATTACGGTAAAAGTTAGAGCGGTTTTAATATTTGCTAAATCAAATAGCACCAGGGAATATCCAAATAAGACAATGAGCAATACTGATAATAATAGTTTTTCAAGCTTTCTTTCGGGTATTTTCTTTAGAGGATTAACCGGGACAAATTGATAATTTAAACTTTTCATCGTTTCATAAGTTTTTGAAGTTACGGTCTCAAAAGCAAGAACGGTGGTTTTGTTAAACTCTTTTGCCGGAATTTTAAAAACAATGGCTTTATTCCTCCGCTCCCTGATGCCAATTTTTAAACTTTCTATTTTTTCCTCCGTAGTTGCTAAAATATTGCCGCCTTCAATGGTATTTATTGTTACTTGCCGTACCCGAAAAACAGGAAGCTTTGTCCGGTTAATAATAGCGTTAGTTTGAGGCTGGTCAATACCATCTAAAAGCCCCACGGAAAAGTTTTCTTTTAAAAAGGTATCGGAAAAAATTTTGGTAAATTTGTTGTTTTCCGGCAAATTCTTATCGGCAAAAACAACCCTGGGTTCCGGGCAAAAAGTTTTTATATAGGAAAGATAATTTTTTACTTCTTGTTCGTTTGCGATACTCCACTGGGGAATAAATAACAGAACATCTAAATTGTTTTTCCGGGCTATTTCCAGACCTTGAGGATTAAATCCCAGTAACAACTTTTCCGTGCTTTTATACGGATAGTTTATTTTTAGAATATATTTTTTATTTACTTGCTGTAATTGATTTTTAATTTTCCGGGCATTTAACGCGTGAATTGCCGAATCAACAATTTCCTTGTTATCGGTAATTAAGTAAGTATAAGGTTTTTTTAGTTCAATGAAATCTTTGAATTCCGGAAAAGTTGCAACCGCGATAGCTCCCGAAAAAAGTCCAGCCTCCTGATTAAATATTTCCTGGCTGCTTCCATTCTCTTCATACAATGCTAAGCCAACAAAGCCCGTTTTCTTTAGCCTGGCTATGGTTTGCTCCGGTGTTAAACCCCAGTAACTACTTAAATTTATTAAAGTTTCGTAATCCAAGTAAAAACCCGTCTCTTTTTTTTCATCTTCAGCAATCCGCGGAGGCAAAAGAATTATTGAAAAAGCAAAAATTACCAGCAGTAAGATTGCTAAAAGTATCTTTCCTTTTTTCACCCTAAATCCCCACCCCGCTTAGCTAAAAATTTTATTTAAATAACCGTAAATTTTTTTGTTACGTATGAGTTGCGGCAGTGCCAATCGTTCCAATTGTCTTAAAAGCTGTTCCTTTCCATGGGGAAGTTTCTTTTCGCGATTTTGGGCCTCATAAAGCGTCTTTGCTATAATTTCCCCGGAATTCCCCGTAGTATTGCTAAAAATTTTTGCTTTCATAGCCTCCCTTTGACTTAAGAAAGCATCGTAATGCAATAATTCTTCAATCACCCCTCTAACTTCTGCCGGTTCACTCACCTGCCGGCAGTAGCCGCGAATTATGTTTTCCAAGCTTTCTTTTGAACTTAAGTGTTCCGGAATTTGCGGTAAATTAAATAATAATATTTTTTTGCCCGCTAACATAGCATCAAAAATTGCCCCCGAATAATCGGAAATAACCACATCAGCAATTTTAAGTAAACTTAATAAATCCGCAGATTCATCAAGAATTACTATCTTATTTCCTGCCGTAACTTTGAGGCCGTGGTGTAATTTGGCAATCACCAGATAACGTTCACTTAAATCTTCCAGTGCCTTTTGGTAATATTCCCAGGAAGATAACTCCCCGTAGGTGGGCAAATAAAGAATTACCGGTCTTCCTTTAGCTAAATCCAAGACTTTATCTTCTACTACTTCTCCTTTAAACCAGCGGTCAAATCTGGGATTGCCAGCTTTCACTACCGGTGCATAAAAGGAAAGTTTTTCGGCATCGTAATCTCCGTAAACAAAGATTAAATCAAAAAAAATATTCCACCAGGCATAATTCCACCCATCTTTTGCCAAACCATAAACCATCCGAAAATGATGGGCTTCGGGCTTTAACCGGTAGACCGTTGGAAAGAAAAACGGACCTAAAAATACTTTAATATTTTCTTTAATTAAATTTTGTTCGGTCTTATCAATCATCTGCCAAAAGTCTATTCCTTTTTCCGTTAAAAATTTTCTTGCTTCCCGGACATTGCGAACATACCCTTCCGTTAAAATAACCCTGTAATCACTTTTGTTTAAATGTTTAATTATAGGTTCGTATAAGGTATAGTGAAATTTGGTATTCATTAAAAACCCTATCATAACCTCGCCTCCAAATTAAATATCCACCCTCTATCGGGTGGACTAAAAACGCTTTCCTGGAAAATTTTAATTATTAATTATAGTTTTTCCCTTACTGAGACTTTCCCCTAACACTCCTATCTTCTGTGCTCCAAAAGTTATCGCCCCTAAAATAATTAATATAAGCAATGCTGCCTGAGTAAAGGTTAAAAGATTTACATACAACGCAACAATGCCAAGTAAAATGTTTAATAAATAAATTATCAAAACGGTTTTTCTCTGGGAATAGCCCAGGTCTAAAATACAATGGTGTAAATGGCCCTTGTCCGGTTTAAAAATAGGCCGGCCTGCAAAAAACCTCCTTAAAATCGCAAATAAAGTGTCAAAAATAGGTATAGCCATAACTAAAACAGGAATGAAAATTGAAATTAAAGTTGGACTTTTCGCGGTACCCAAAACCGACAAAATCCCCAAACAGTATCCTAAAAACATTGAACCGGTGTCACCTAAAAATATTTTTGCCGGGTTAAAGTTAAATTTTAAAAAGGCCAGGGCCCCGCCCGTTAAGGCAATCGCTGCATAATAAGCAAATTCATTTCCCCGGGTCAAAGCTGCAATCCCGATAAACACAGCAGAAATAGCAGCGGTCCCCGAAGCTAACCCATCAAGACCGTCAATTAAATTAATGGCATTAACAATTGCCACAATCCAGAAAATGGTTAAAAAATAAGAAGCATCTCCCAGCCAGATTAAACCGCCAAAGGGATTGGTAACGTAATTTACTTTGATTCCAAAAGCAACCGGAATAATAGCTGCCATAATTTGCCCTAAAAGCTTTACTTTGGGATTTAAGCTATAAACATCATCTAATATTCCAAAAATTACTAAAACAACACTTCCTGCCAAAATAGCCAGAACCTTCTGGTCAATTGGTAACAGAAACAAAACTGTAACAGTAAAGCTCAAAAAAATGGCAAGACCTCCCATCCGGGGAATGGGAGATTTATGAACTTTTCGAGCATCGGGAATATCGATTGCTCCCGCTCTTAAGGCAATTTTTTTAATTATGGGAGTTAAAATTAACGTTAAAATTAAAGCAAGGATAAATATTTGGAATGTTTTAATCACTAACACTTAAATCATCTCCTGTAAAAAATAACCCTAAAGATTATTGTAACATTTTCGGCATTTTTCTCAATAGTAATTTTTTCTTTTCTTAAGCCAGGGCAAATAAAATTTCCGCTTCAACCACTAATTCACCACTAACTTTCCCAAATCCCTTCGCTTTCCCAAGACTTCCTTTTATTTTTAAAAGTTCAACTTCAAAAACCACCTGATCTCCCGGTAATACCGGCTTTCTAAAACGGGCTCCATCAATACCGGCAAACATCGGAAGCTTTCCGGCATAACGTTCATCGGTTAAAATAGCCACAGCTCCTACCTGGGCCATGGCCTCCAGTAAAAGAACTCCGGGCATTATTGGCTTTCCGGGAAAATGGCCCTGGAAAAACGGTTCATTTATCGTAACGTTTTTAAGGCCCACTGCTTTTTGTCCTGGCAAAACTTCAACAATCTTGTCCACCAGTAAAAAGGGATACCGGTGGGGTAATATATTCATAATTTCTGTAATGTCTTTAATAGCCTCACTCATTATTTTCTTGTTAACACCCCTTTAAAAATTATTTTCCTTTCCACAATATTATTTAACCGTTTTTCAATTTCTTTAATATCGGTAGTTTTTAACACCGGATAAGCATAAATGATATCTCCCTGGCCAATTTCATTTACTAAGTCGTAATTTACCAGGACTTGATATTTAATACCGCTTTGCCGTACCGCTTCCATATTGGTAGCATTATTATGTTTAGCCTTCCACAAAAATCCCTCCACACCGGTGTTAAGATTTTTACCCACCAGGTCTCTGGCGGCATTTACATCACTGATAATCCGGCTTTTATACTGTTCTAACGACTCCCCCGGTTTTTGGCTCCAAAAGCCGTTGTCCGGAATTTTATGACCCTCAATCCCAAACTCAGCCAATCCTAATTGACTTACGGCCCGCACTTCCTCCCAGGTCATCATTTCCGGCCGTACACCAATATAGCCTGTTATTAAAAACAAACTAAATTTCATATCATAAGCCTTAAGTAAGCCCGCCCCATCGTTAAAAAATCCTTTATAACCGTCAATAAAAATTAGTCCTACCGGTTTTGGAGGAGGTAAATTCCTTTCCCCAACGTAATCGGCAATTTCACCGGCGGTAGCGGTCTGAAAGCCCCCTTCTTTAATTAACTCCAGAATCCGGTCCAGGGTCTGGGGATAGATGGCATAAATATTTTTATCATCCGCGCCGGGTGGTTTAATGTCATGAAAAAGAAAAACCGGAATATGGTATAACTCTGCTTCAACTTCAAAGCGGTATCTTTTGTCGGTTAATAAGTTACCATCATTATCCCGACCATCCCAGGTTACTTCGTTAGTGCCTTTTTTTATCTTTTCTAAATTTATTTCCCGGACCAGGTCATTTACCTCATTATAAATTTTTATTTTTCCCCGGGCTAAAATTGGAGAATCAAAATAAATTTTATACGAATTATTTTTTAACCCAAGACCAAAAACTTTAAAAGTCTTTAAGTCATCGGGGGTAAAAAAGTCAAAAACATCGCCTTCAATAAAAAAAACGCCAATGGTAAAGATAAGCATAAATATAATTAACTGGATTAAAATAATCTTTAACCAGAATTTCATTAAAACTGCCTCCAAGTTTCTACTTAAAGCTCCCCATTAAAATATTCAACATTACGCTCTTTTTCCCTGCTTTTTAAGTTTCCGGCTCCACTATAATATTATCTTTAAAATATAACCCCTTTACCGGATTTTTAAAAATCAACCCCGCACCTTTGCGGGTGTAAATTTGGTTTTTGGTAATTTCGATATCTTCTATTGTTTTGCCAATAATAATTCCCACATTACTTATAACGGTATTACCAGTAATTACCGTATTTTTAACGCTTGCCTCATTGTGAATGGCCGCATAAGCACTATTTCCTTCAATATAATTTTTTTCAATAATAATGTTTGAATAAGGTTCTTTTACCTCCCGGTGGGCAAAATTAATCCCGCTGTAAAGACAACCCTTAATTGAGTTGCCAACAATTTTAATATTTTTACTGGGAGTTTTTTCATCTAAAAGACCGTGAAAGGCATAGCCCTGTAAACCTTCATATTCTGCTGTGGAAGCATCAATTTGGATTGCTGCATTCTTTGCGTTAAATATTTCACATCCCTGAATCAAACCGTTATTTACAGCATTAAATTCTATTCCATGCCAGTAAGGATTAAGGATTCGGCAGTTTCTTACTGCGACATTTTCAGCATGAGCAAAGCCTACCCCACCGCCCCAATGTCGCACAATCTCGCGCCGGTCATCGAGGGTTAAATTTTCAACAATAATGTTTTTATTACCGTTAAAACCGGGAACATCAATGTTATCATTTATCACTAAATATTCGTTAAAGTCTTCGGCCCTTGCAATAACGGTTTTATCGACATCTTCACCAATTAAATAGCAATTAGACGGTAAAAATAAAGGTTTACTCAATAAGTAAACCCCTTTGGGTAGATAAATTATCCCCTTGCCGTGCTTCTTAACCGCCTGGATAGCTTCAAAAAAGGCTTCATCGTCGAAAAATTTATCATCGGGTGTTGCTCCGAAGTCGGTAACTTTAACCTTCTTAGCATTTAACCAGTATATTTTAGTGAGATAAAAATCTTCATACTTAAAGCCCAGTAGGAAAATAAAACATAAAACCCCTACTATCAGTAAGGTTAAGATAGCTTTTGACCTCTTCACCTAACTCCCTCGGAAGATTAATTGTTATAAATTTCCCCTGTAGTAGTATCGGAAATGCTGTTTAGGGGTGGTGTTTGTTGCTCAGCGGAAGGGGAGTAACCGACGGGGCTACTTTGATAAGTTGCCCCATCGGTAGTATTACTTGAATCACCGGATGGAGTGGTTTGTTGATTATTTTGCCCTGGAGGTGTTGTTTGTCCTTCGTTGTTTGAATTGGTAGGAATATTATTCCCATCACTTCCGTTATCGGAACTGACAGGATTTTGCTGATAGGTTTCGCTATTAGTTGTTGGCTTTTCCTCATAGGTTTCTTTAGTAGTTGAAGGCTTTGGAGTCACAACGGTTTTTTTCTTTTTGACAATTTTAATCCCCGCGTTTTCTTCCCTGGTACCAAGAACGATATTTTGTTCTATTTGGCCTGCAAACAGCATATCTACCAGGTTTTTAGCCGCTTCCAGATCCGCCTGCCAGTAGCTAATACCATTGTAGTTATAGAAATATCCCGGAAGGGTCTGGGTAATGATACTATCTTTGTTAAGCTCCCGACTAAAAGCCAAAAGCGACATCAGGTCTTTGGTGGACATATCCGTTTCAACCATTTGAATAACTTCCGGTATGAGTTTGGGAAGCTTTAAAAGCGTCCCCGGCTGCAAAGCTTGTTCGGCTAAAGCTTTTAAAAATTTCTGTTGTCTCTGGGTACGACTGATATCACCCAAAGCATCACTTCTATAGCGCACGTACATTAAGGCTTTTTCCCCGTTTAAGTGCTGCCGCCCCTTTTTAAGATTAATGGTATAGGGATATTCATCTGCGTGATACATGTTTTTCTCAACATCTATGGTAACCCCGCCCAAGGTATCGATAATTTTTTTAAAATCTTCAAAATTTACCAGGACATAATAATCAACGGGCTTTCCTAAAAGGTCAGAAACCATCTGTTTGGTTAAATCTATCCCACCTATAACGTGGGCAGCATTTATCTTGTCCCAGCCGTGCCCCGGGATATTTACCCGCGTATCCCGCGGTATGGAAACCAGAACAACTTTTTTTAAGTTGCTGTCAATGCTGGCAAAGATAATGGTATCGGTCCGCTCTTTGCGGTTTTTACTATGGCGGTCGTCAACCCCTAAAAGAAGAATATTTACCCTCCCGGGTTTTTCGCTGGCAATGGCTATGTTATTCCCCTGGGTTCGCGGGGGAGTAAACACATCTTTCATCGTAAAGTAAAAATAGGCAAAGGCAGTACCGACAACAAATAGCAAAGTTAAAAGGGATAAGAGTAAGACTTTTCTGCGTCGCTTTTTCTTATTTTGAATTTTCTTCTGTACCCTTTCCAGAGTTGAGTCCAATACTATCACCTCATTTCCTCATCTATTTTACTTTATTTTAAAAACTTCCACAATATTAAAATCTTAGAAAAAAGAAAAAGCGGAAGAGGTCTTCCCCTTCCGCCCAGGTTATTAAATTTTATTCGCCAAAATAATATACCGGTTTTCCGGTAGCCGTAGGACCGCTTGTTCTGGTCTGTCCGGCAAAGAAGGTATGGGTCCGGACATAGAGGTTATCGGCGGTCTTAGCGGTACCCGGCATGATTTTCTCCACATCAAAGGCACTGCCGTGGCAGGTAGAACAGGTTGCTTTTGGATCTATGAGGGTTGCGGTTTTCTTAGTTTTATGCGGTGAATGGCAATCGTTGCAACTTAAGATATTTTTCTTGTAGTGATTGGACTGGATGAAGCCCTGATACTGCTGATGGTGCTTGGCTTCTTCATAGACCCCGTAAGTGGTGGAAAGCACGTCGGTCTTAAATAATCCTGCCAAATCTCCGGTATAACTCTTATCAAAGGGATCTTCCGGCTGAATTCCTGGTGCTACAAGTTCTTCCGGATACCATTTGGTCCAGTCATCCCAGGGCATAAAGGTTTTACCAACTTCAGGAGCCGGCAGGTCTTCCCGGTAATTGCCTTGCGGAGACTTATACTTTTCATTTTCTACCCGGATATGGCAGTAGCCACAAGCACGGGTTTGCTCGGCTTTGGTTTTCTTGGCCGGATTCCAGATATCAAGCTTGGACTTGGTATAAACGTGAACCGAGCCGGGACCATGGCACGCTTCGCAGCCAACGTTCAGTTCCGACCAGGTTGCCTTTGAAGTTGCCGGATTGGCCGGGTCATAGTAAGTAAGCTTATATCCGGTGGTATGGCAGGTAGCGCACATCATGTTCCAGTCATTGGCATTCCCGTAATTTTCCCACTTGCCGGTCATGCGGTTAAACTGCTTGTTTAACAATTGCCAGCCACCGGTAACCTTATTTTTAACAAGGTAGCGTTGCTTCCAGTAGGATCCAACTACATACTGAACATCAAGGATGGAGAAGGTCTCTTTGGTAACGTTGCCAATGGTTGGTCCATCGTTGGTACCATTACCGTCCTGGTCATAAACCCATTTTAATACTGCATCTTTAAGAATTCCTTCATCCCGCTTCATAATCATCTTGCTGTGATAGGTATCTTCTTTCCAGCTACTATATTCGGTTGGGTGACAGGTTTTGCACTTTTCCGAAGTGACAAAAGTACGCTCTTTGGGTGCTCCCTTATACATTAAAGTCTTCGCTTTAGCTAAAAGAGCTTCCGCCTCGGTTTTGGTTAAAACCTTACCGGCGTTAAGGTAATAATCCTTACCGGATTTGTCCCCGGACACAAGATTATTTTTAACCATAATAGCAACGTAGCTTTTGTAAGCGGCATTTACCCCTTTTGAATCCTTAAACTTGGCCAGCACCTTATTTACTTCCGACGGATTAATCTTGAGATTTAAAAGAGTTGCAATGTACTTGTAGGCTTCCTGACGGGTTACCGTTGAGGTAGGTGCAGATACTTGAAGAGTCTTGCCTAAGATCTTGTCCACCGAAGCAGCAAAATCATTTTCGGTGTAATAGCCCGGAGCAGGTGCAGGCAGTTTGTAGCCATTATTTTTAAACGCCTGCCCTTCAGAAGTAAGTTTGCTGAAATCTGCCATGTCCGCATGGCAATAAGTACAGGCCTTGCCGGTTTGTGAAGCATAAGTACTATTGGCAAAAGCCGCGCCGGTAAAGAGCATCAGGCTTACGAGTATACCGGCAACGATCAAAACAGTACGCTTCACGAAAAAACCCCCTTTCAAAATTTTTTATATTTTGTAGTACTTTTGTAACAATTTTAACATATTTCGACTTAACTGTCATATGAAATATTGGAATAATTTGTTTTGGAAAAAATTATAAATACTATTTCAGTTATTTATGGTTTTTTATGGTTGTAGCTTTTCTTTTATAAATTTACACCTTGCTTATTTTGTGTTTTTTATATTTTATTGGTATAAGTTTTATTTATAGCATCCGAAAATATGTTTTTATTCCATCTTCTAATAACTGCATTGTTTTAAAAAAATAACCCTCCTTAAGCGGAGGGTTATTTACTGAAGTTTTACGTATTTTTTGCTTACATATCCATATTTCCCGCCCGAGGTTTTTACATAATACCAATCTCCGGTAGACTTATTAAGGTAAACGGTGAGACGTGTATTTAAAGGTAATTTCGCAATGATATTATTGCTGGAAATCTCGGGGGTTTTTCTTAAGTATAGGTTATTAGTTGCTACAATCCCAACTTTTGTTGTAACAGGAACTGCCGGGTTAGCAGCTGACATTTCTGCAATTTTTTTCTCTAAAGCAGCAATACGTTCCTGCAATTTATATACCTGGTCGGCAACCGCTTTTACCTGTTTATCCACATAACTTTTAGCTACCAGTGGATCCTGGGGAGAGCCGGGAATCGCATTTTCATTCTGGGCCAAGATTCTTCCTCCCAGGAATAGACCGGCAGCAAAAGCGATAATTATCCCTAAAATCACATATCCATTCTTTTTCATAAAAACCACCGCCTTAAGTCGATTTATTAATATTTTATCATTTTTTCGGTAAACTTGTCCAAAAAAACTGGTAAATTCACCGTTATCCTTCTATAATTAAATATGTAAGCTGCGGCCAAAGGGGGTGAAAAAAATGATTAAAACTTATTACTACAACCACAAAACTAACACCATGGAACATGATGTGGATTTATCAAGACTTTCCGAACTTTTAGCGGATCCGGAAAGCTTGCTGTGGGTTGATTTGTATAACTTTGAGGAAAAAGAGCTTTACTACCTTGCCCGCATTTTTAACTTTCACGAGTTGACGGTAGAAGACTGTTTAACCTTTAGCCCCCGGGCCAAAGTGGATAAGTATGAAAATTATTATTTCTTCCTGCTCCACGCCTTACGCTACGATGAAGAACAGGAGGAAGAAATCCTTCTGGTACAGTTAGGTGTTTATCTTGGTTCGAACTTTATCGTTACGGTTCATAAAAGCGCCCTTCCCAGTCTTGGTAAGCTTGCTTTGGTTTGCCGGCGGAGTTCCGAAATCTGTGTGAAGGGCACCGAATACTTTCTTTATTCGATTATCGACGGCATCGTCGATGAGTATTTTCCCATTCTCGAACAGGTAGCCAACCGTATCGAGGATCTGGAAGATGAAATTTACGAACAACCCAACCGGGAAATTACCGATGAGTTTATTGACTTAAAGCGTACCATTTTAGCAATCCGTCGGGCAATATCCCACCAGAAAAGAATTTTCGGCAATTTAATTCGTCCACCTTTCCCGTTAAGCGAAGAAATAAAACCTTATTTTTCTGACCTTGCCGACCATTTAGAGCGGGCCACCGATACGGTCGATAGCCAGCGGGACATGCTTGACCAAATCCTGATGACTTATAACTCCATCATCACCACCCGTACCAACGAAACTATGCGGGTTTTAACAATTATTTCCACAATTTTCATGCCCCTCACCTTTGTCACCGGTTTTTTCGGTATGAACGTACCTTTTCCAGCTCAAGACCATTATATCTCTACCGGCTTTATCACCGCAGGTTTAATCGCTATTTCTTACGGCATGATTCGCTGGTTTAAGTATAAAAATTGGATGTGAGAATGGTGATAGGTGGTGCGTCGTAAGTGGTGGGTATAACGGTGATAAGTAGTAAGTGGTCGGTCGTCGGTAAAAGGCTATTACCTGCCACAACAGGAGAGAAGTAAGAGGTTAAAAGTCAACCTCAACATCAAAAATTGCCCGTCCTACTCCAACTTCAATATATAAAAAGAGCGCACTTTTGTGCGCTCTTTTTAGTTTTCAATTTTTATTTACATTTTTTCAAAAGCATCTTTGTCGGCACCGCAATCGGGACAGACCCAATCGGCAGGAAGATTCTCAAAAGGAGTTCCCGGAGCTATACCTTGAGAATCATCCCCCACTTCCGGGTCATAAACATACCCGCAAATACTGCAAACATATTTGTCCATTACCATACCTCCTGTAATTTATTTTAGGATAAAAGCTTTCTCAATTCATTTACAAGCTTCACATCACCTATTAAAAGGGCTCCTACAAGTTTTTCATCCTTGTAGTAATACTTAAGGAAATTATCTCCCCGGTCTTCACGCCGGGAAGTAATTCCTTCACCGGACACCGTCCCAATGCTAAATACTGTCTTTCCAAAAACTTTTAACACGTTTTGCGGCGGAATAGGAGTATAAATTTTAGATGCTCCGGCAGCATTTGCTCCGGCAATTTTTCCCTGCTCCATTGCCACCGGCCAAATGCCCGGCATCTGACCCTCAAACTCGGCTACATCACCGGCTGCATAAATGTTTTCCCGGGAAGTAGCCATGTACTTGTCCACTATAATTCCCCGATTGACCCCTAAAGTTAGCATATTGGCCACTTCCAGGTAAGGCCGAACCCCGGTTGAAAATACCACCATATCGGTAGCTACCGAACTTCCATCTTTAAATACTACCTTTTCTACCTGTTCGTTACCTTCAATCCGGTCTACATCTTTGGTAAGATAAAGCTCCACCCCTGCTTCCCGGGCAGCTCCGGCAAGAATTTGGGAACCTTCTTCATCCACCTGGCGGGGTAATAAACGGTTGTTATGTTCTACCACCCCTACTTGAATTCCCCTTTTGCCAAGATAGTAAGCCACTTCCAGCCCCAGTACTCCCCCACCAATTATTACTGCTCTCCGGGCTTTTTCCGCCCGCTCCCGTATGGCCTTTAAATCATCCAAGTTCCTTAAGGTGTAAACTCCAGGAAGGTCCCCACCGGGCACCGGGGGTTTAAAAGCATAGCTTCCCGTTGTTAGCACCAAGCTGCTAAAGGGTACTACAGTCCCATCATGCAAAGTTAACTCCCGGGACTCCAACCGGGCTCCGGTAACCTTTTTCCCCAGAATTACCTGGATTTTCCGTTCCTCATACCAGGAAGGGGGATGAAGGAGTAAGCTTTCTTCATCCAGCTCCCCGCTTAAGTATTCCGAAAGCTTCAGCCGGTAATAGGGATAGTATTTCTCCGCGGAAATAAGAATTACTTCCGCAGTATCGCTAACCTCCCGGGCAGCGGCAGCTGCCGAAACCCCGGCAATCCCCCCGCCAACAATCACAATTTTCATCTTATCAACCTCACTGTGCAAGCAGCTTCTACCGCTGCTTGTTTTAGCCTTACGGTTTGAAAAAGGCAGCTTTAACTGCCTTCGCAGGGCCAATGCCTGAAGCCAGACCTGCAATTATTTCCAATCTCCAACCTCAAACTTCCAACTTCCAATTTACCCCCATTTTTGCTTGGTCATGTGGGTGGCAAGCTCGGCTTTTATCATTTGCCGAAGCTCATAAGCAGCTTTTGTGGCTTTTTCAAAAATATCGACGCAACCAGGATCTAACTTAATTTCCAGACCCCTTTGAGCAAGCTCAGCAACAATTGCTAAGTGTTTTGCCAGATTCATATGTATATCATTGGTTTCCCGGGACTTTAATACCAGTTGGGCTACATCCTCTTCCAGTTGATTGAATTTTTCCTTGGGAGCACCGCATTTGGGGCATTTATCCGGGGCATCATCCCCATCCCAGATAAATCCGCACACCGAACATTTAAAAAGCATTTGATATACCTCCTTTTAATTAAATTCATAAGACGGAACTTTTTAGAGTAAGAAATTAGATTTTGGAGGTTTGAATAAAATAGATTTAATGTTATATAAATTAGCTTTATAAGTTTTTCATTTTCTATCTTCCAATTTCCAACTTCTAATTTCCAAAAGGTCACTTACCACCATTATTAATAGTTTTCACTTAAAGGCATATAATAGCCTTTAGCGTGTTTGCAAACCGGGCAGACTTCCGGCGGCTCCGTACCTTCTACGATAAAGCCACATTCACTGCACTGCCAGCGAATTGCCGCATCCCGTTTTAAAAGTTTTCCCTGCGTTACCATTTCTAAAAGCTTTTGATACCGTTCGGCATGAAACTTCTCAATAGTCGCAAGCCTTTCAAAAAGCTCTGCCGCCTCAATCTCCCCTTCTTCCCGGGCAATTTTAGCAAATTCCGGATACATATCGGCGTATTCGTAAGTTTCACCTTCCATGGCCGCTTTTAAGTTTGCTGCAGTATCCCCTAAAGCCCCTAAAAGCTTAAAAAGCTGTTCGGCGTGCTCTTTTTCGTTTTGGGCGGTCTCTTCAAAAAACTTGGCTATCTCAATTAATCCTTCCTTTTTGGCTACCGCTGCAAAAAAAGTATACTTATTGCGCGCCTGACTCTCACCGGCAAAAGCCGCCAGTAAATTATCCCTGGTTTTACCCATTTTCAATACCTCCCTTAGGGAAAATTTTGTTAATTTCATTATATTAATCTCACGCCTAAAAATCAATGAAAATCAATGCATTTAATAATAATTATTACTAAATGCTGCAATTTTAGTAAATTTTTCAACATTTTTTCGTCAGCATAAATTTTTTATCTGCAAATAAAACTATAAATAAAGCGGGAAGAAATCCCAACCGTTTCGTTGAGGAAGCCCCTTAGGCGAAACCGGGATTTCCGCCCGCTTTAAAATTTATCCCAGCGGCGGGCCCGGGCTTACCGGCAGTAAGATAACATCACCGGGCATTAGCTTTTGCGGATCTTTCCCAGGATTTAATTTTATAATTTCTTCCACCGGTACGCCGATTTTCTTGGCTATTTTATAAAAAGTATCACCGGGCTTTATTACGTACTCCATCGTTTCCGGAGGCATTCCGGCCACCTCTCCTACTTCCGTTACAACAACCTGGGATACGGTTTCCGTAACTTTTGTTCTTACCCGGACCACTACTTCCGCTTGAAGGGTGCAATGCTCGCTCACTTTTACACTGGCGTATTCCACCTTCGGCCAGGTATAAAGATTTTGGCCGGGTTTGGCTCCGGGAATGCTCACCGTAAGTTTAAAGGGTACGTTTAAATCAAGATGGCGGATTTCCTCCGAACCTTCTGGCAAATACATGACCCCAAGCATTGCTTCCCCTTGAATTTCAACCTCTCCATCGGTTAAGCGCGAAGTTTTCACCACGGCTTTTTCCTGGTGGATTTGCAGGATTTTTACCTCCCCATCAAGTTTCCGTTCTTTTTGAGCGGTAGTCTGGGCGGTATTTTCACCCACCACTCTTTCGGCTAAGAGCTTTGTAGTGGTGTATTCGGCACCGGTGAGTTTGGTTACTACTCTTATTTGTTTTTCCATTAAGGCCTGGGCTAAAAGTTTTAACCTTACTTCAATTCTAAGCTCCCGATTGCTAATTTTTACCGCTTTAATCTCTAAAACTTCACCGTTTACCTCACCCATCATCCCTTCTTCGGCCAATGGCACTTCGACAAATTCAAATACGGGAATGGTAAAACGAACCGTACATTCGGAATCCTCATGGTAATAAGTTACCTTGGCTTCAATCTCTCCTTCTACCACCACTTTTCCGGCTAAAGTTCTCGCCGATTTAGCCCGAAACTCCCCGGTAATACTTGAAATGCCATCTATATCCGGTTTATCTTTGGGGATTTTAACCCGGCTTTGATACGATTTTTCCTTTTCCCCCATCCCTATTACTGCATCTACTTTAATTAAAGTCTTTTCCGGAAGTAAATTATCCGGTGCATCGGTTACCACCTCCAAGACGGTAGTTTTAACCGCCCGCACCTTATTTTTAAGAGTAACTTCTACCGAAAACTTTTCCCCCTGGTCGATTATAGTCGCTTTAAAATTTACGACCTCCGAAGTTGCTTTCACCAGATCTCCCGGGCTTACCCCGGGTAAATCCAGTAAATCCTCAAAAGGTAGATTTTTTTCATAATGGAAAACTTTATCGTGCCGGTTTTGAGCGGAGTAGTAGATATGAACGGTTACAACCCCATTAATCCTTACCTTGTCCTTTTCCACCATAACCTTTTGAATTTTACATTCAGCATAGGCTCTTATTATTTTTTCTATTGGCGGTAAGTAGAAAGGCAGCTCCATCACGCTCATTAATTTTAGCTCTTTTTCCGCTTCCCCCACCAAAATGTTGACCTTTAACTGCTCTTTTAAAATATCCATTTTTTCACCTCCTTCTTTTCTTAATTTATAGTATGATTTTGCGGCTAAAGACGTTTTTCCAGAATTTTATGGATTAATATAATCTTTTTTATCTTTTATAATTAAGACAAGGAGGGGTAACATGAAAAAATTTATCACTATTACCTTGCTTGCGCTTTTTCTTTTAGGAGCCACCCTTATTCCCGTTTCTGCTTATACCTTGAATATTGTACTCGTACCAAAAACAACTCCTGCGGTTACTTCTGGACCTTCTGCCTCAGTTGCTACCAATCCTCAGGGAATAGTGCTGACCGCTGATGAAAAAAGATTCTTAGAACTAACCAATCAGGCCCGGATAAAAAATGGCCTTAAACCTTTAACGTTGGACCCAAGATTGGTACAAACCGCCCGGCTCAAAGCCGAAGATATGGCCAAACTCGGTTACTTTGGCCACATCTCTCCCACCTACGGTAAACCTTCCACCATGATGATAGCTTATGGCATTAAAGATTACCGTTGGATTGGGGGGGAAAACTTAGCGCAAAACTCAACGGTGGATCGGGCTTTTACTGCCTTAATGAACAGCCCCACCCACCGGGCCAATATCTTAGACCCCCGCTACACCCATATCGGGGTAGCTTCGGTCAGCGGAGGCCGATACGGCAAGCTCTGGGTTCAGCACTTCTGCGGCAAGTAGCAATTTGGGGACAGTCCCTAAAATTATACTTTAAGTATAAAAAAGGGGACTGTCCCTATCTTTATACTTTAAAACCCGCCGGAGCGGCGGGCTTTAAAGTTAGTCTTCATTCAATACGAAGAGGACTAAAATGAACAGGAAGAAAAACATCCATTCGTTATTTTTCCAGCTCATCTTTCTCCCTCCTTTTGGTTTCTACCTTATAATATTCAATTAACTCCTTCGGGGTTACTGTCCGGCTTATACTCCAGGATTTCCCGTAGATTGGATATGGTAAAGCTTATCGTTGATAAAGTTTTCTTTACCGTATCTAACGTAAAGCTTACCGACCTTATGTGCCGGTCCATATCTTCCGATAGGGCAATTAAAACTACAATGATTAAAAGAATTTTTAAGTTTTTATTTGAGACAAAATTAAACGCTGCCTGTTCCGGCAGAGCCTTTACCGTCTCCTCCATAACTTCACCCCCACTATTAAAATATGAATAAGTAAAAGTTAGGGTTCTTTTCCTGCTCTTTTGCATAATATGGTATTAAAGGGTAAACAGGAGGTGGAAAAATTGGACCTGGATAAACTTTTAGCCCAGGGTAAAAAGGAACTTTTAGCCAAAAAAATTGAAACGGTAAGCCCCGGCGGCGGAGTTAAAATAGTTTTAAACGGCCTTATGGAAGTTATGGAAATAAAAATAAATCCTGCCCTTTTTAAAGAGGAAAAAGTGGATTATCTTGAACGGCTATTAAAAGAAACCTTTAATTTAGCCGCCAAAAGAGCTCAAAAGATAATTGCCGAAGAGATAGAGAAAAATCTTTCAAACTCTCCATTAAGCAATCTTTTTAACCTCTTTGGCTAAATAAAAACCCTCTCAATTCCCTGCCCGGAATTTGAGAGGGTCATATTTTTTTAAAGGGTATTGTAGAGGGCTTGAAATTTTTCCAGGTGTACTATTTCGTCATTTCTAATTTCATAAATTACCCGGTCCACCTTTTCTAAAGTGGAATAATTTATAATCTCTAAATAATCCCTTATTGCCGCTTCTTCCCCTTTGATTGCCTTTTGCACCGCTTCTTTAATATTGGTCACTTTCCCCGGCAAAACTCCGGTAATCACCGGGCTTTTACCCGTCAGGTCACGGTATAAATCGGAAATTTTTACAATATGTTCCCGCTCATCGTGTCTTGCCTCGACAAAAGCTTCCCGCACCAGATAATCGTTAGTCGCTTTTAATACTTCCGTGTAAAAAAGCTCCGCCTCTTTTTCATCTTTTAAAGCCTGATCTAACATTTCCACAAGTTTATCCAAGTTCATATCTACCCCTTCTTCCCTCTTTTTTATAAATAAAGCCCTCCAGGGAGGGCTTTAGAATAGGATTAATCTTCCATTCCAAATAGTAAGAGGATTAAAAGAAAGAATAATAAGAAGTTCATTGGTTTTTTATGATGGTCATGATTACAATTATATCCCATAAAATGACCTCCTTTCACTCTCCTTAAAATAATTCACTAACTACTCTTCCATGCCAAAAAGCAAGAGGATGAGAATCAGGAAAAAGAAGAAATCCATTCCCTTTTTCATATTGCCCATTACACTACCTCCTTTTCCACAGTAGAATAAGTTTCCTGCTCGCTATAACGGTCATTAAGACCAAAAATTAAAAGGATGAGAATTAAAAACAAGAACCATTTGCTGCCCCCAATTACCGACATCCGCGTCCCTCCTTTTACTCTGTCTAATTTAACTTATGAATTTGAGGGCAATTAGGTTACTATGAGTTCTAAAATAATCTTTAAAAACATAAGCTTTTAAAAGACACCGATAAGTTGAGGTGGTAAAATGGCAGAGGAAAAAGAAAGTAGAGGCTCTTTAATCGATACTTTGCTCTACCTTCTTGAGCTTGAAAGTAAACGCGGAATTGATACTGATAAAGTTTTACTCACCATGCTCTTGCTGAATATTACCGCGGTAACAAATCTCGTTCTCCACCGAATCTCCCCGATAAGCTTTCAAGGAGCAGTTCCAGGTTCTATACCCTCCGGCGAGCTATCCAGCCTGCTTCCTCTTTTAACCTCAATGATGCAGAGCAAAGGTGGGAGCAGCGGGAACTTAAATCCTGCTCTAATGAGCCTTTTGACAAATTTTTTATCTCAAACTTCCGAACCCCCAAAAAAAGAACTCCCCCCGGAAAAGGAGGGGAAAAAGGAAGACCACCGAAAGTAGCTAAAAAACCGCTGGTCTGGCGGATCTAACAGCATTCTTCATTTAGTAATACTAAGAGAAGCAAAAGGAACAGGAAAGCAGCAACACAACGATGGTGGTGGCATTGAGTCATGTTTTGCACCTCCCTTTCCTCTTTGCTATAGAATATGAAAAAAAATTTTTAAAGGTTTCACTTTCGCACCCTTTTCTTGAAAACTTCATATTATACAATAGCACCGAACAAATAAAAGCTCTGGAAGGGAGGAAATCACATGCGCCAGATTGAAGTAAACTGCTGTCCGGTGGTCATGGACGCGGTTACCGAGTCAGGAATAAAGTGCTTTCACAACACCCATATCCTGTGTAAAGACACCAACGGCAATTGCATTCCAATTGACGCATGTATTTTAAAAGCTATTGTTTATGATTTAAACATTACTTCCGTGCAACAGGTTAATGGCTGCATGAACATTAAAGGTACCTACAGGGTAAGGGTACTTTACGAATTTGATAACCAGACCCAGGTAGGTACTGCCGACGAGCAATTTGATTTTGATGTAAACATACCATTAGCTAAAACCGACTGCATCGTTGCCAAATGTGACTGCTGTGAGGAAGAATGTGCAACCGCTACTAAACTCCATGTAATTTTTGCCACCGTGGAAATGGATACCACCGGTTCCTGTCAGGGGCTGTGCACGGGCTCTCCCGTTGTTCGCATCAGAGTAATTGTGGAAAAAGAATTTATGGCGTTTAAGCACTGCAAAGCCGTGGTATGCTTACCGCTTTGTCCCCCCGAGTTCTGCGCCCCCGGCGAAGGGCCTCCGGCAGGAGAATGCCCCGATTATGTGGAACCTACCGAATGCCCATCCTGGTGTCAGGATAACCCCGATACTCCGTATAATGAATGCACTTCCTGCCCGCCACCGCAGGTTACCGGAAACCCATAAAAAATTCCCCCCTCAACGCTGGGGGGATTTTTCTTTTAAAAAACAATTTTAAATTTCTGAAAAAACCAGTCGTCAGCATATTTTCTGGTATTAAAAAGTTCCTGCCTTCTTGTCCAGGGATAAGTAAATAGTATTTCCCCAAGAGCTTCTGGAAAATCCGACCAGCGGCTATAAAGCTTTAAAATTTTTTTTACCCGTTCTTCGCTTAGATGGTTCAGGGCTAAAATAAAAAGATTTTTTAAGGTAGCTTTTCTGCTGGTAGGGTAAGGTTGACGCTCACGAAATAAATGATAAACAACAACCTTAGGCACTACTAAGAGGCGGTACCCCATAAGCCAGAGTCGAAGGGATAACTCGGCATCTTCCCATCCCCACCTCTCCATGAGAGCTTCAAAGCCGCCAACTTCATAAAACACTTTACTTTTTACTACCATAAGCCCTCCGGGTATGATAGGAACTTCGGCTGCTTTAGTGGGCTTAGGAAGCCAGGTCAGGCGAAACTCCGGTGATATTGTCTGCCCGTAGCCAATCCGCTCGGGCTCGGATAGGGAGGCTATGGCCGGACATACGCCCCCGACATCTTTTTCCGCTAAAAATGCTTCTAAATGGTCCAGCCAGAAAGTCTGATAGCTCATGTGGGCATCGGAAAAGACCAGGTATTTGCCCGAAGCATATTTAGCCCCGAGGTTTTTCGCCCGGGCAAGGCCTATTCCTTCGGTTTTAATGAGTTTTATCTGGCTAAATCTTGAATCTTTTTCAAGAAAAGCGGTGGAATGATCGGTGGATCCATCGTCTACTACGATTATTTCAAAGGGTTTTCCAACCCGGTTATGGGTTAATGAAAAAATAGTATTTTTAAGATTTATACCTTCATTTTTCGAGGTTATTATGATCGAAAACATAAAAATACCCCCTTTTTTTAATTTATGAATCTAAGGGGGTAAAAGAACCTTTTTGGATTTTAAAAATCTATTCCAAAAGTGCTAAAGTACCAATCATCGTCGTAAACCCTTATTTTTAAATATATTTCTCGAAGTTGCCAAAGTTTTTGCTCCTTTGCCAGCTTTTCGGTTATTGCAAAAGCCCGGGGAAAACGGTTAATTTTAGCTAATACCTTTAAAATTCTTTGAGGCTTAAAATGCAAACAGGCAAGTCGTCCTAAATTAAATAAGACATTTTCATTATATCCTTTATAAGTTTGACCGCTTCTGAATAAATGATAAACTTTGGTCTTGGGGGTAACCAATAAATTAAACCCCATAAGCCAGGCCCGCAACGAAAACTCACAATCATCGTATCCCCAGATTTTTAGACCTTCATCATATCCTCCAAGAGTAATAAAATCACTTTTTTTAATTAACATAAATCCCCCCGGTAATATTGGAACGTTTTCTACCGAGTTTGTCTTATAACCTCGCCAGCAGGGTAAAAGTTCTTTATTAAATGTGAGCCCCACCCCAACCCGCTGGGGTTCTAATAAGGAAACCACTAAAGGCGATAAAATTGTTTTTTCCTTTAGGTCTTCTAACATCCTGTCTAACCAGAAATCTTCGACTAAAATATGGGCATCGGAAAAAATTAGAACGTCTCCTCTTGCCTTATTTGCCCCTACATTTTTGGCCCTGGTTACACCCGAACGTGGTAATTTTATTAAGTCAATATTTTTGAAGTTTCCGGAGTTTAAAAAAACAGTACTCTGGTCGGTAGAACCATCATCTATAACTATTATTTCAAAAGGTATACCGGTTTTGGCCGAAAGAAAACTTTCAACAGTTTTTTGTAACCACTGCCCTTCATTATAGGAAATAATAATTATTGAGGCTAATGCCAATGGTTTGCCCTCCCATCACTCTCTTAAAGTTATCCCCAATTTTTTTAAAAGCATTTTAACCTCCAAACTTTTTGGACCATTAATGGTTATTTCATTTCCATACTTTTTCATCAGGGTTAAAAATTCATGCCAGAGCTTATGCTCCTCCATGGTTAAAATCGAGAGTGAACCATCGTTAAAACCCAGAGCTTTCCCTTCTGCCAATCCTCTTTCGTAACCGGCTTCAAAACCTTCAGCAAAACCTTCGCTATACCCAAGTTTTTTCCCTTCGAAAAATCCTTTTTCAAACTTATCGCTATTCATGCAAAATTACCTCCTAAATCATCGGAAAACCAAGTCTTAATTTTCCACGAGTATCTACCCCACCAATGCCTTTGGCACCGGTAATAGTATTTGTAACTACCTCTCTTACGGTTAAGGGATCATAAATTGATGAATAAGCTATTTTTTCCGCAACAAATACCGGGTCATAAGCGTGAATTAAAACTCTCTCCGGGGAACTTGCAAAATTTGCCCCAGCTTCTAAAAGGGCTTCAAAATACGATTGACAGGCACCGGCAAAAATAACGAGGTTATCTTTATCACGATCTATTTTTTGTCTTAAAATTTTAACTGCTTCAACAAAGTAGCGAGAATTCCTATAACTATTTAAATCATGGAAGTCGATCTTATTTTTTATAAGGGCATCATGTCCGGTTAAAACTATAATGTCCGGTAAGTGTTTGAAATAGAGTTCTTCAACAAGACGGGGCTGGTCTTTTTCCGCTACTACATAACCATACGCTGGAATATTTAATTCTTTATAAGTGTTTAAACACATTTCCAGATAGTCCGGGTCACCATCTAAATGGAGGACAGCACCTGGCCTTTTAAAGTACTGTTCTCCCTGGTTTCCCCGCATGTAATATCTAAGATTTCTTTCTTTATGAATGTACTCTTTTTTTTCCCGCACCAGCGCTATAACTCGATTAAGATATCTTTGATAATCGGCGGTGTTAATTTTCACTAAATCCGATAAAGGAGCATCCGCATATAAACGGACATCTATACCTTTTAAATGGGCTATATTTACATTATCTTTTTTATAAATTTCTATGACGCGAAAGTAAATATCCATTCCATATGACTTCCTTGCAACTATATCGCCTACTGAAATCATCAATTTAACCCCCTTTACTCTTTTTTATTTTAAAATATTCAATCTTAAAAACATTGGTGAAATTAAAGAAATTTTAAAAACTTCGTCCTTGAAAATAAATTTTAAACTTAGAACCTCGATAAGCCACCCGGGCATAGCGGGTAATCACGCTGGGTATTAAAATTAAGATTTGCCTTGGTAATACCAGTTTTACTTCGCTATCCCTTACCCAGGAAATACCATCAGCACCAACTTCTAAAACAACCTCTCCGGGTGTATTTCCGACATTTTCAATAATAAAGCTATAATTTAAGGTTAAAACATCTATCGCAGAAAGAAAATTCCAATTTATTCCTGACTCAACAATAAATTTTTGGTCAATTTTATTATTTAAATTTCGAATATAATGTATTGTGAGCTTTGGCCAGTAATCGGAATAGCCTTCCTCCCGGCTTTTAAAGCCAATTAAATTATTTTGAGCCTCATTAGCCATCCGTAAAAGCACTCCAAAATTAGCACTATCCCCAATTAGCCAATTTCTTACCAGGTTTGTAACGTTAAAATCAATAAAAGTGTTTACTTCGCCGGTAATAATAACCTCTCCTTCCTCAGGTAGAGCAACGAAAGGTTGGTTGTTCCAGTTAAGAAATTTTTCATCCCAGGAAGAAATCACCCGAAAAAGCTTTAAAGATTTGCAAGTTACCGGGGACGAATTAAAAAAAAGATATAAAGACAAAGTTGCTGACCTTATCTCATAACCTTCAAGATCTGGCAGGTCAAAGAGGATATATGAACGGTAGACTTTATTATAAGCCTTTCCCACAAGTAGCTCTTTTTGCCAAAAGGGAGAGCCATATATATACGGATAAACTACGTACGTATCACTTCTTGGTGGTTTAATAGTTTTGACCATTTTTTATTCCCCCTCTACTTTAATTTATTCAGGTTGCCTTTTATTGGTTTAGTAACCAATTGTTATTTTTTTCATAAGATAAATCAGAATACCCGAATCTTAGTAAAAGGAGGTCCATTTATATGCCCAACTTTAAAGTTTTACAGGATCAGCCGGAAAAACTAAAAAACCAGGCATACGGCTTTGATGGCACAGTTGTTCGCCCACTTAAAACTGATAATACGGGACGGCCGGATATCAGACCTATAACCAATTCCACCGATAGTATCTTGGTTTACGGCAACGATGGTACCGCCAACCAGGTCTTAAAAACCAATAGTTCCGGTCACATAGCCGTTTACACCGACGGTGCCACTGCTTTAAACATTACCGCGACTGACCTGGATATTAGAAATCTTTCCAACACTCAAGACAACATCCTTATTTACGGTTACGACGGCACCCAGAACCGGGCCATTAAAACCGATGCTAACGGAAATCTTATGTCCACCACAATCCGTACCTTTACCGAATATAGCGAAACTGGAACCACCACCGATACCTACACCGGCTCCACAGCCCAGGATGTATCAACCATGGCCACCTACACCATGTTTGTTAAAAATACCGGAACCACCAACTCCGCTACCGTAAAACTCCAGATAAGCCCCAACAACACCGACTGGCTGGACGACTCGGCTGAAGTAACCCTTACTCCTGGAAGTAGCACTGCTTTGTCCGCTTCTACTTTTCTTAGATACATCCGTGTAGCATATAAGTCCACCCTTCTCGGTCAATCCACCGATTTGAACATCATCTTTCAGGGCCAATCCTAAAAAAAGCCCTCTTGCAGCATTTGCAAGAGGGCTTTTTTACGAAAGTAACTTAATTATTTTGTATACTTATCGGCAACTGACGTTGCTCCAAAGGCTTCGGGCTTTATTTTCGGAGTAAAGCCGGAACCCAGGACCATCCCCACTACCTCTTTAATGAGCTCCCGGGTTTCGCCACTATTTCCTACATCGATATGGATTTCCACGGGCAGCTCCGCCCGGCCGTGTTCGGAAAAGTAATGGGCCACCTGACTTCCCACTTCCAGGCTTAAGGCCGTTTCAAAAAAAATTTTCTGCCTTAGGCTTACCACATGCCGCTCGCTTTTTTTCTTGTAGTAGTAGCGAGCCCCTTTACCGATCCGGTGAACGACTATGGCCGTTACAAATACCGTTTCGTTGTTTTTAGCCTGGGAATCGGAGCCAATGATTATTTTATACGATGAAGTGGGAAGACCGGCAATATATTCTTCAATATCTTCCATCACCCGGGAAAAACTCATAATTCCTTTAGTCGGGCTTATAAAATAATCTTCTTTTTTCCGTGCCATGTATATCCCTTCTTAATGGTGGTCGGTGGTATGTAATAGGTCGTAAGTAAAAAAAGTGACCACTACTTTTATAGGGCAGCTTTAGCTGCCAATTATTTTATGTCGCCAGGAGTCGACCCCACTACAATGGTCGTCGGTGGTATGTGGTCGGTGGTCGGTATAAATAATTTTTTCCTACCACCTACCACTTACCACCTACCACCTCTTGGCTCAGGCGATAGAAACTTTCAGGAGGTATTTGTTCTGCCCGTAAGTTTGGATTAATCCCTACTTTTAAAAGTACTTCCTCCACATAATGCCGCTCTAAATTTAAGGCCCCGGCTAAAGATTTGGCAACAGTTTTCCGGCGGGTAGCAAACGCCGCCCGCACTACCCGGAAAAATCTTAGCCGTTCTTCGGAGCTAAGACAATTTTCTTTTAAAGTAAACCTTACCACCGCCGACTCCACTTCCGGCGGCGGAAAAAAGACCGTCCGCGGTACTTTTAATACGATTCTCGGTTCCGAAAAGTACTGGCAGGCCACCGATAAACTCCCGTAGGCCTTACTCCCCGGTTTTGCCGTTATCCTTTCCGCAACTTCCTTCTGCATCATTAAGGTCATGGAACTTACCCTGTAGCCTTCCTCAAACACCTTAAAAATTAAGGGACTGGTAGCGTAATAAGGCAAATTGGCCACAATTAAGTAGGGTTTCCCCTCAAAGCCAAATTCGCCGCCGGTTCGTTCCGTCATCACCCGGTCAAAATCAATCTCCCGGGCATCGGCATTTACTACCACTACATTCCCCAGGTCTCCGGTGGTTTCCGCCAGTACCGGCAGAAGCTTTTTGTCTATTTCAATCGCCACCACGTATTTAGCTGCTTGGGCTAACAGCCGGGTAAGCACCCCGGCGCCGGGACCGATCTCCAGTACGGCATTATCGGAATTAATTTCTGCTTTCTCCACTATTTTAGCTAAAATCCCAAAATCCGTCAAAAAATGCTGTCCTAACCCGTGGGACAGGGTTAGATTATGTTTTGCTAAAATTTCTTTTAAAGTAGTTGGCGACCAGAGATTCATGGCATACTCCTTTATACGTTTTTAGGTCTACGATAGTGGTGGTCAGTTGTCGGTCGTCGGTGACAACGACCAACCACGTACCACATATCACCTACTACCTTTTATTATAAACAAAAAAAAGGCAGTTTCCTGCCTTTATTCTAACACATATACGCGGGTATACCTTCGACCCCAGCTAATCGCTTCTCCGTAAGTATCAAAGAAGAGGTCAATCCTTGCTCCGCGGATAGCACTACCGGTATCCAAAGCAGTACCGTAACCGTAACCATCGATATAAAGCCTGGTACCGTAGGGTATAACGTCCGGGTCCACCGCCACCACTCCCCGGTGGGGATAAACACCGGTTGCCGTCCGGTAACCGGTATGGGTATAAGCAGTGGCCACAACATCAATTACCCGGGAAAATCTTATAATTTTTCCCCCCCGGGAAACGGTATTTTTGGTACCAACCAGTATTACTTCATCTACAGGCTTTTTTACCACTTCCTGCTTAACAACTTCTTTTTTCACTACTTTACCATCATAGTAAGTAATTTTATAGTAGGTGCGGGCAAGACCCGTCTTTCCTTTGGTTAAAACTTTAGTCCGGCCTTTAAAAAGGTTGCTGGAAGGCCTTTTAATTGTCCGGTAGGCAAGAACAACCTCCTCTGTTTTTTCTTCCACCTTAACCCGAATTATTTTTACTTCGGTATTTAACCCAACTAATTCCGCAGGAGAAGGCTCCACAATGTCCTGAGGATTTACGGTAACTCCCGCTTCTTTAATAGCATCGGCAATGGTTTTGGCCACCGTCAGGATTTCAATTTCCCGGCCATCTACTTTTATTTTTACCGGCTTCGCCCGGTTAATAACAATCTTTGTTCCTTCTTTTAACTTTGCGGTTAAGGGCATATTAATGGTATCCTTCAGCCCTAAAGTCCGTTTAGTTTCGGTTAAAAGTTCCTCTACAGTTGCTGCCTTTGTTTTTAAAACCACCGTTTTTCCGTCATCAATAATGGTAACTTCCTTAACAAGATAAAAATAATAACTCACACTTAAAACCAAGATTAAAATTAGCCCCAACGCCAACCACAGAACTCCGGTTTTTTTGCGGTACCGGGGAATAACTGCGGCTTTAACATCGGGTATATACCAATCTTTCATCGATTCACCACCTTATGTTAGAAGAGGTTGGAAATTTAGCACTCCTTTTAAATTATTCTTCTAACTGCCAATTAATTCCTGCTTTTGCAGGCAAAAAACCTTACTACATTATATGCCATTCTTTTCGGTTTTACAACCAAATATCTAACCACGTATGCAAAAGTATCAAGTAGCTTAACAATGTTAAAAAGCTTTTCTCAGGTGATTTTAGCAATTCACCTTGCAAAGAAGCCTTATTTCCTCCAAAATGCTGTTTTTTAAGCAAAAAAAATTTAACCCCTAAACCTTAAACATAAGGCTTAGGGGTTATCTTCTAAAACTCTATTCCTTTCTGGGCAGGAATACCCTTTTGGTAGGGATGCTTTATTTCCCTGATTTCCGATACTAAATCGGCAGCTTCAATTATCCGCTCCGAAGCATTCCTTCCGGTTAAAACCAGGTGCAGTTTTTCCGGTTTAATTTTTATTAAATCCAGCACCTGTTCTTCATCTACAAGGCCGTAGCCAATGGAGTAAATAATTTCATCAAGGATTATCATATCCCAGTTCCCCGACAAAATCTCTTTTTTTGCTTCCTCCAAAGCTTCCTGGGCAGCTCTACGGTGCTCGTCAAATTTTTCTTCGGATAAAAAGCCTTCCCCCATCTGGCGCATAACAAAGCGCTCGCCTAAAGCTTCGGCAGCTTTTAGTTCCCCGTATTTCCAGCCACCTTTAATAAACTGTAAAACTAAAATCCGCATTCCCTGACCCCAGGCCCTTAGAGCCATCCCGAGAGCCGAGGTGGTCTTCCCCTTACCATTTCCGGTAAAGACCAGGACAAGACCTTTTTCTTTCCCCATGTACCATCCATCCCCCCCAAATTAGAAGTTAGAAGTCAGAAGTTGGAAGTTAGTATAAAAACATTATAAATAAAATAACTTTACCGTGTTTTCGGTTAAAGCCCGGAAGGCTTCTTCTTTGGCAATGCCTTTAATCCGGGCGATTTCTTCGGCCACCAACGTTACCAAACCAGGCTCATTTCTCCTTCCCCGAAAGGGTTCCGGAGTAAGATAAGGGCAATCGGTTTCTACCAGTAGATACTCCAGTGGCACTTTTTTGGCAACTTCTTTACCTTTGACGTTGTTTTTAAAGGTAAGCGGTCCCGCCAAAGAAATGTAAAAGTTAAGCTCTTTAATATACCTTAGAGCAAGCTCTGCCGAACCGGAATAGCAGTGCATCACCCCGGAAAGCTCCAGGGCATGTTCTTTTAAAGTATCAAATACCTCCTGGTGAGCTTCCCGGTCGTGAATTATTACGGGCTTTCTTTTTTGCCGGGCAAGCTTTAGCTGGCGGATAAAGGCTTCTCGCTGTACCTCCCGGGGAGATAAATTCCGGTAAAAATCAAGGCCTATTTCCCCTAACGCTACTACCCGGGGATGGTCTAAAAGGGCCTCAAGACGCCCAAAAACTTTATCATTTAAAGTTTTGGCATCATGGGGATGAATGCCAACAGCAGCATAAATTTCCGGATATTTTTCCGAAAGTCTAACCGCTTCTTCCGAAGATGGAAGATCATAGCCCACGGTAATAATCTTTTCCACCCCGTTTTGCCGGGCGCGTTTTAATACTTCTTCTATATCATCTTTAAATTTGGGATCATTTAAATGAGCGTGGCTGTCTATAAGCATAAACCTCTTCCCCTGTTTTTTACTTTACTTTACTCCCCGGAGGAATCTGATCGTCAACAAATAATACCTGGAGATTGCCATTACCGGATGCTGCCAAAACCATCCCCTGGGACTCAATACCCCGAAGTTTTGCCGGTTTTAGGTTGGCAACAATCACTAACTGTTTGCCGACCAGCGCTTCCGGTTCGTAATACTGGGCAATGCCTGCCACAATCGTTCTCTCTTCGTCTCCGAGAGTAACCTTGAGTTTCATGAGCTTATCCGTCTTGGGTACCCGCTCGGCCTCAAGAACCCTGGCTACCCTTAAATCAATTTGGGAGAATTCCTCTATGGTAACGAGAGATTTTTCTTCCGCGTGTTCGGTCACGGTCTTTTCCTCCTTTTTGTCGGTAGCAGCCGATCCTGCATTAATAGTTGTCAGTGGCTGGTCGTCGGTGGTCTTTAATAAAATTTCCGGGTCCAGGCGGGGGAACAACGGCTCGCCTTTTTTGGTTTTTACCCCCGCCGGTAGTCGTCCCCAGTTGGAGAGCGACTCCCAGGTAAAGAGAGCTTCATCGTTAACTCCTAATTGAGCCGCTACTTTCGCAGGAAAGTTGGGCATTACCGGTTTTAATAGAACCGTAATAAACCGGTAGCCTTCCAACACGACATAAAGAACCGTTTTAAGCCGCTCAATTTTACCTTCTTTGTTTAAACTCCAGGGGGCTACTTCGTCAATATACTTATTAAGCCTGGTTACCAGCCGCCAGATATTAGCAAGAGCTCCGGCAAGGTCAAATTTATCCATTAATTTTTCGGTTTCTGCCGGCAAAGCCAATGCCAGTTCGATTACTTCCCGATCAATTTCCTCATATTCATAAGGAAGGGGTATCTCTCCGCCAAGGAACTTTTCTAACATAGACAAGGTTCGGTTTAAAAGGTTGCCCAGGTCATTGGCCAAATCAACATTTATCCGGTTGATTAACGCTTCTTCGGAATAAACCGCATCAAGACCCAGAGGCATTTCCCGAACCAAAAAGTAACGGACCGCATCCACTCCGTATTTTTCCACCAGCTTTACCGGGTCAACCACATTACCTTTGGATTTGGACATCTTGCCCCCTTCCAGAACAAACCAGCCGTGTCCCACTACTTTTTTGGGAAGCTCAACTCCTAAAGCAAGAAGAATTATAGGCCAAATAACGGTGTGGAAACGCACGATGTCTTTCCCAACTAAATGAACGTCCGCCGGCCAGTATTTCTGGAAAAGATGGTCATCATCGGTGCCGTAACCCAGAGCGGAAATGTAGTTGGTAAGGGCATCTACCCAAACATAGACCACATGCTTTTCATCAAAAGGCACAGGTATTCCCCAGTTAAAAGTGGTCCGGGAAACGCATAAGTCTTCTAACCCCTGCTTTATAAAATTTATCATTTCGTTACGCCGGGATTCGGGTACTATGAACTCCGGGTTTTCTTCAATATGTTTTAAAAGCCGGTCGGCATACCTGGACATTCTAAAAAAGTAGCTTTCTTCTCTGGTCCACTCTACCGGGCGCCCGCAGTCCGGACATTTGCCGTCAACAAGTTTGCCCTCGGTCCAGAAAGCTTCGCAGGGCGTGCAGTACCATCCTTCATAGGCAGACTTATAGATATCGCCCTGCTCGTAAAGTTTTTGAAAAATTGCCTGTACCACTTTTTTGTGCCGCTCTTCGGTGGTACGGATAAAGTCGTCATAACTTATATCTAAAAGCTTCCACAAATGTTTAAAACTATCGACGATGGGGTCAACGTATTCCTTGGGAGAAAGTCCCTGGCTTTTAGCCTTTCTTTCTATTTTCTGGCCGTGTTCGTCGGAGCCGGTTAAGAACCAGACATCATAACCGGTCATCCGCTTAAAGCGAGCCATCGTATCTGCCGCCACGGTGGTATACGCATGGCCAATATGTAGATTATCGCTGGGATAATAAATCGGTGTGGTTATATAAAAGCTTTTGCCCATTTAAAACACGCCTCCTGCCTTACCGGTACTTTTTGGTGATATCGTACCAAACTTAAAATTAACCGTCAACTGCTAAGAATTTTTTAAAAAAAATTGGACAAACCTTATTGACTATTAGAGTTAACTTTGGTAATATTTAGTTGAAAAAATTTTGTCGAAAATTGCAATAATAAAGGAGGAGAATTTATAATGAAATCTACCGGAATAGTCAGAAAAGTAGACGAGCTCGGCCGGGTAGTAATCCCCATTGAGCTGAGAAGGACTTTGGGCATCGAAGAAAAAGATGCTCTGGAAATTTACGTAGACAACGAAAAAATCATTCTCAAAAAGTATGAACCAGCGTGCATTTTCTGCGGTAATGCCGCAAACGTGCACCATTATAAAGGAAAGCTCATTTGCACCGATTGCTTAAAAGCAATTTCCGAGGAAGCAAAAGCCATTTAAAAAGCGGAGCTAATGCTCCGCTTTTAAACTTTTGGTACCACTTTAAGAACTTAGAAAAAATCTCTTCTTCTCTCTGGCCGTAAACTTTCATAAAGGCTTTTTCTTTCCCGCTTCGTTTTGTCTCCTCCAGAAAACGTAATATACCTTCTTTACCTTTTTTTGCTTCCAAAAACTTAACAAAATAATAACTCTGGCGATACGCTGCATACTGGTTTTCTTTATCATCAAGATTTTTTTCTAAGGCAGCAATACTGGAAAACACATCTACCTCACTCCCCCAAAAGGCCGGTACTCCCCCAAAGGCTACTTCCGCCCACTGGGCCAGTCCCTCGTGTAAATAGCGGGAAAGTTTCCCTCCGGTTTTAATGTCGATTAAAAGGTGGGATATCTCATGGGCTAAAGCCGGGCTTTCCAGATCGTTTGTAAGATAAATAACCCCTTCCCAGTAGTAGCCCTGGGAGGGCAGGGCCAAAAAGCTATTAGAATTAAGATTAGACGTTAATACAATTACCACCCGGCTCTTCCCTTGATAGGAAAAATATTTTTTCTCCTTCAAAAAAAGGTCGTTTGCTCCGGGTAAAAAACGCCGGGGAAGAGGGCTTTTACTTAATACCGTTACCTCTCGGTAGTTATAAACATTATATCCGAGTAACTTAAAGCCAAAAACCGCAAAACTCTGTTTTAACGAGTGTTTTGTTTCGAAAGGTATCTGGCTTAAAAAGAGTAACACCAGTAACAATAACCCAATTATTCTTTTTCGGGCAAAAAATAAAGCCCGCATGGGGATCTCCTCCTCTACGGGGCCTTTTTACTCAATTATAAAATATTTTAAATTTTAATTATAGTTTAAAATTCTGGTAATTTACTTTTTGTCAAGATTCTTTTTAAATTCTTCTATGATTTTTTTCGCATTTTGAGCATCTGCGGAAGTTGGACCCGCCAAAGCTATAGCTTTTTCCAGTTCAGCAATTCCCTCTTTGTATTTTTCTTTACCATAACCTAAAAAAATACCATAGTTAAAATGAGCTTTAACGTGATTTGGGTCAATTTTTAAGGCATCTTCTACCTGTTTTATCGCATCATCCACCTGGCCCAGATAAAAAAGCGCAATAGCCCGGTCCACCATTACCGGAACGTTGGTGCTATTGAGCTCTAAAATTTTCCCAAAGTAATACGCAGCTTTTAAGTAACCTTCGGGAGTACTTTTATCAAATAGGGTAACGGCCAGTTGATACATTTTATTAACATCGGTAGGATTTGCCAGAACCTCCGCCTCTAAAGCAAGCGCCGGATCTATTACCTGGTTATTTGGGAGTTGATTAAGATTTGAGCTATTACCAATTGTCCAGGCAACGGAAGAAGCTATCAGACCCAGACCAAGCACCACCGCAACGGTCCATAAAATTATTTTTTGCTGCCGCTTTTTAGCTCTTAATTGCAAAATACTCATATTATCTCCCCTTGCTTTGGCATTTTACTTATATAATTCTTTTTTCTTTTCGTTAATCCTGCAAGAAAAGTTAAAATTTTAACAAAGAAATAAATCAATCCGGCAGGAGCCGGCCATAATTGTCGTCAGTGGTTAGTGGTAAGTCGTCGGTAATTAAGAAATAAAAAAATATAACAGCCGGCTCTTGCCGGCCCATCGTTCTTAAGGTAAATATTTTAACGGATTTACCGGGTTCCCATTGATGAGGATTTCAAAGTGCAGGTGCGAACCGGTAGAACGGCCGGTACTGCCAATTAATCCAATTATCTCTCCCGCTTCTACTCTTTGGCCTTCGCGAACCAAAATTTTCGATAGGTGGCCGTACTTGGTTTTATAGGGTCCCGCATGGTCTAAGACAATAAGCTTACCATAACCGCTTTCCCAGCCGGCAAAAGTTACCACACCATCCCGGGAGGCCCGTACCGGATCACCGGTGGAGCCATCAATATCAATGCCTTCATGCATCCTGCCCCAGCGCTCGCCAAAGGGGGAGTTAATTCCTCCCCGGGCAGGCCAGATAAATCTTTCCGCTTCGTCCCGGGAAGCTATTAACCTGGATTTACGGGAAATTTTTTTGGGCTTTTGAACAACTGCTTTGGATTTTCGAGGAGAAGTCCTGGTTTTCAAGGTATTTTCTTTTACTTTAGTTACCAAAGTAAGCTTTGGCTCTATACTGGCCAACAACGCAGTGGAAAAACTATTTACTTTGGCTATTTCTCTATTTTCTTCAAAACTTAGTCCCAGGATAAATAAGCTAATTGTTATGATAAGTGCTGGCAAAAGTAAGCCTTTTCTTAAAAACTTCATTTATAACCTCCACTTGCCAAGAATCTTTTAATATTTTACCAAAAATTTTCGACTATGTCCAAGCAAAAAATGTAAAAGGCAGGGAAAACCCTGCCCTAAACACTTGATAAAACAAATTGTTTATGAAGAGCGGTATAAATTGCTACTACCTCCAGCGGTTGAAAATCTTTCAAGCAACTTACGGTTTTTGGAAGTTCGATCACCACAAAGCCTTTTAATAAAGTAACTGGCGGAAGAGTTTTTCCAGCAAGGAGATTATTTACAATATCGCTACAATCGATTTCCAGTGCAGCGTTGGGAAGTAATGTTTCTGTTATTTTATCCCCAATTATTGGATAATTGTGTGCTCCTTCCGGTAGTGCGATTACCGCCTTTTTAGTAAAGGTGACTGTATGATCGGTCAGGTTTATTACATTGATCGCCGTGGCATAATTTGCAGGCTTTAAAGGTGGCTCTTCACCCGGTGGTAATGTTGCCTCTGTAATTTCCGAAGGGTTTGGAATAAAGCCGCAAATAAATTTTACCGGATAAACTAAAATTCTCCGGCCGCTTAATATCTGTTCCCGGGGTTTAATGTATTCAACATCCAGGGAAAGTCCTGCACCAACTGAAATTGGGAGGGGATTCGAAATAACCAACTTTATTACCTCCTTTTTAAAAGAATTTAGTCTCACCTACTATTAAGTTATGAAATCAGCTCCAAAAAGGTTAAAGCCCCATTTCTGGGGCTTTAAATAAGACCTTCTTTTTTCAAGGTAAGATATAAAGCTATTTCTACCCTTTTTCTCATCATTTCACAGGAAGTTTTATAGGGCTTTAGAATGTCCCCGGTCATATTTAAATTATTGGCGTGACAGCCGCCGCTGCAGTAATACCGGGCCCAGCAGGAAGCACATTCGGTTTTATTATAGATATGAGCATTTTTAAAGGTTTCCGGAATATCCTTGCGAACTATACCTTCCTCCACATTACCCATGCGGAACTCTTCTTTACCCACGAACTGGTGACAGGGATAAATATCCCCTTCCGGTGAAACCGCCACATACTCAAAACCGGCACCGCAGCCGGAAAGCCGTTTATGAAGGCACGGCCCTTCGTAGGGATTTAAATTAAAGTGGAAAAACTCTACGTTTTTTCCTTCCTGCCAGAGCTTATAAAGATATTCTCCAAGTTCATCGTACTGCGCCTTTAAAACAGGTAAAAGTTCTTCTCTTAAGGCAAGGGGAGAAGAATCCGGTAATACCACCGGTTCTAACGAAATGGACTTAAAACCTTCCCGGGCTAAAGCCTTAAAGTCTTCGGCAAAGTCAGGATTTTGGGCAGTAAAGGTACCCCGAATATAATAAGGGCGTTCTCCCCACTTTTCCAGGAAATTTTTAATGTTGGTAAGAACCGTCTGGTACGATGCTTTCCCCCCGGGCAGCGGACGCATCCGGTCGTGAACTTCTTCCCGGCCATCTAAGCTTAAAACAATCCCCATATCGTGCTCCGCTAAAAACTCCTGGATTTCATCGGTAAGAAGGAGAGCATTGGTAGTAAGGGTAAAGCTAATATTTTTACCAAGAGCTTTAGCTTTATCTTTGCCGTATAAAACGGTAGCTTTAACCACTTCCCAGTTTAAAAGCGGCTCGCCTCCAAAAAAGTCCACCTCAAGGTTTTTCCGGTGCCCACTGTTTTCAATTAAAAAATCAATGGCTTTTTGAGCAATTGTAAGGGGCATAAGCCCCCGTTCATGCCCGTAACTTCCGGTACCAGCAAAACAGTAGCGACAGCGCATGTTGCAGTCATGGGCAATGTTTAAACACATGGCTTTTATTTCTGTTTTCGGAGGTTTATAATACTCTTTAAACTTATCCTCGGAAAAAAGCTGGCCTTCGGCAATCAAGGTTTTTATTTCCTCCAATGCTTCCATCACTTCGGCAGGGGAATAACGTCCTTCTAATTTTGGTAAAACTTTTTCCAAAGTAAGATCTTCTAATGGAGCTTTTCCCTGGTAGCCGTCATATTCTTTTAATATTTCGTAGGTAATTTCATCCAAAACATGGATTCCCCCGGAAAATTCGTCTACAGCAATATTAACTCCTTTATAGCGGTAAATGTGCATCATAGACCCTTCCTTTTTTATTTTAAATAAATAAAAAAATTAACCTAACCCAAAGGATTAGGTTAATCTCAGGTTAGTTCTTGCATACCTGATTTCCCACCGTGCAGGAAGTTTTGCAAGCCGACTGGCAGGATGCCTGGCAATTGCCACAGCCTTTACCTTCAAAATGACCAAGACTTCCTTTTAAAGATTTAATATGCTTCATTTTAAAACCCCCTTTGCCAAACTTTCCTTGATTATTATAGCTTAAATACTTTTGTAGCGTCAAATTTTTATTTTTTTACGACATTTCTATTTTAAACCAGTACTATTTTATGATAAGATTTTATTAAAGATAATTTTAAAGCCAAACCTCATAGCCAAATCAAAGGACTAACCATAAAAAACTCGCTTAAGTCTATTGGAAGAAGAAAATAACTACCGGTAGGTGATGATTACATGGATATTACCAAAACCGAAGCCCGCTTAGATCAAATTACGGACATGCTCACTGAATTAATCCGCATAGTCGGCAATACCAACGCCGTAGTAGAAGGGCTTAGAAAAGATGTAGAAGGGCTTGGAAAAGAGGTAGAAGGGCTTAGAAAAGATGTAGAAGGACTTAGAAAAGATGTAGAAGTGCTTAGAAAAGATGTAGATGAACTTAAAAATGATATGAAAGAAGTTAAACAAACACTTAAAGAACACACAGAAAAGTTAGATTACGTCCTGTTTAAACTTGCCCATCACGATGCCGATATATTCAATCTCAAGCGTATTAAACCATAAAGCGATATTTACTCGCAGGTTACCCTTGAGGTTAAAAAAACTACTACCGCCAAAATAGATAAGGCATTAAAAAATGACACCAAAATGGCATCAAAAAAGGGTTCCGGCACCAACTAAAAGTTCCGGAACCCTTTCCTTCTTCTGGAGCGGGAAACGGGATTCGAACCCGCGACCCTCGGCTTGGGAAGCCGATGCTCTACCCCTGAGCTACTCCCGCAAAATAAATGGTGACCCCACCGGGATTCGAACCCGGGTTACCGCCTTGAAAGGGCGGTGTCTTAACCACTTGACCATGGGGCCAAAATAAAATGGTGAGCCATGGAGGACTCGAACCTCCGACACCCTGATTAAAAGTCAGGTGCTCTACCAACTGAGCTAATGGCTCATCCGTGCAGAAATTATATTACAATAAATCCTTCACAGTGTCAACAACTTTTTATTAAGAATTTATACTGTTAATTATTAACAACGAAGAGTAGCCACCAACCGGTCTTTATTCGTTAATAACTTTAAAGCATCTATCGGCGATTTTACTACGATATCCGCATTAAGTAATGCCTCAATATTTGCTCCTTCTTCTTCAATGACTAAAATCCCTAAAGCCGCTTCCTTTAACATCAGTCGGTCATTGTAACCATTACCAATAGCCACCGTCTTTTCCGCCCCAAGTTTTTTTATAAACTCAAGTTTTTCTTGGGCACCGGGCTCTCCTACTATCACCACTTCCACATAAGGAAGAAAAGATAGCTCTTCCTTTACCTTACCAAAGGTATCGCGGGTTAAAACGTAAATTTTTAAGTACTTACTAAGTTTTTCCAAAAGCTCTATCACCCCGGGCAATAGCTTTCCGTCCACGGCAATAGTACCATTATAGTCCAGTACCAAATACGCAAAATTTAATGTAAATCTTCCCGGAATCTCGATAGTTAACATTTTATTCTTCGCTCCCGTTTTCCAGTATGTATTTTTCTAAATAAGCTTCATAAAGAGCCCATAATCGATTAGTTACCGAATAGTCATGGAATTCCCGCTGGTCGAACTGACCTACGGGAATAATCCCCCGCACCGAATTGGTAAAAAATATTTCCGTTGCCCCTAATATTTCTTCGGCAGGATATTTACCTTCAGATACCGGAATGCCGGCAACTCGGGCCAGTTCTAAAATAAGTTCCCGGGCAATTCCGGGTAAAACCAGATTTTTCTCCGGGGTTTTCAACACCCCATTTTTAACCCAGAAAAGATTCGCCATACTGCCTTCAGCCAAATAACCTTCCACAGTAAGCCGGATACCTTCCACAATACCTTTTTTCTGACATTCTTTAGCCGCCAACACCTGGGGAAGCTGGTTTAAAGTTTTAATCTGTCCTATAACCAGTTTAGGCGGCAGTACCGGTACCGAAAGAAAAGAAGTTTTTATGGGCTTAAATTCCCGTGGAGGCAGGGGAGATAAACTCATTAAAACCGTTGGCTCTAAATCTTTAGCCGGCAAAAGACCCCGCTCGCCTATGCCGCGGCTTACGATAATTTTTAAAACTCCGTTAACCACTTTATTTTCGTTAAGATACTCCCCTATCTTCAATATCAATTGTTCTTTACTGTAAGGTAGCTTTATTTCTAATAACTGCAGCCCCAGAAATAGCCTTTGGAGATGCTTTTCCAGTAAAAACGGTACTCCGGAAAAAACGCCAATAGTCTCGAAAACTCCATCACCATAGGAAAATCCCCGGTCAAAAGGGGAGATAACCGCCTTTTCCCGGGGAAGAATTTTACCGTTAATAAATACCTTATCCATTTTAAAAAACCTGGTCCAAAATAATAGTTTGATCCCTACGGGTTCCCACCGAAATAATTTTAATGGGAACACCGGTAATCTCTTCAATTTTTCTTAAATAGTTTCTGGCGTTTTCCGGAAGGTCGGTAAGTTTCCTGGCCCCGGTAATATCCTCACTCCACCCGGGAAGCTCCTCATAAACCGGTTCACACCGGGACAACTCTTTTAAACTGGCAGGAAATTCATTTATGACCTTTCCATTGAACCGGTACCCTACCGCTACTTTTATAGTTTCAAGCCCGGTTAAAACATCAAGCTTGGTAACCGCAAGGCCGGATAAACCGTTAACCCGGGCGGCATAGCGAGCAATTACCCCGTCAAACCAGCCGCAGCGGCGGGGCCGTCCGGTGGTAGTGCCAAATTCGTACCCCTGTTTTCTTAAAAACTCGCCGGTTTCATCTAAAAGCTCGGTAGGAAAGGGACCACTTCCTACCCGCGTGGTATAGGCCTTTACCACCCCAATTACTTTATGGATTTTTGTTGGTCCAATACCGGCACCAATACAAGCAGCTCCAGCCACCGGATGGCTGGAAGTAACATAGGGATAGGTTCCGTGATCTAAATCTAAAAGGGTCCCCTGAGCTCCTTCAAAGAGAACTTTTTGACCCCCTTCAATGGCATCGTTAATCAACCGGGAAGTATCGGTAGCGTAAGGTCTAATAACTTCCGCATATTCTAAATACTCGTGGTAAAGTTCATCATAGGAAAACCCTTCCACTCCATAAATTTTTTCCAAAAGATTATTTTTTTCTTTTAAATTTAAAGCCAATTTCTCCGCAAATAGTTCCTTATCTAAAAGGTCACATACCCTGATCCCTGTCCTTGCTGCTTTATCCCGATAAGCGGGACCAATACCCCGTTTGGTTGTACCTATTTTGTTTTCTCCTTTATCTTCCTCTTCCAGCTCATCAAGTTTCTTGTGGTAGGGCATAATAAGATGAGCCCGCAAGCTTATCTTTAAATTATCAGTAGCAATCCCCCGTTCTCTTAAGTATTCCAGTTCTTCTTTTAAAACCTTAGGGTCAATTACCACTCCATTGCCGATAACGCAAATTTTGTCGGGGTACAAAATCCCTGATGGTATAAGATGAAGCTTAAAAGAATTTTCCCCTACCACTACCGTGTGTCCGGCATTATTTCCTCCCTGGTAACGAACCACCAGGTCAGCTTTTTCTGCCAGAAAGTCAGTAATCTTTCCTTTCCCTTCGTCCCCCCACTGGGTTCCAATTAAAACTACAGTTGTCAATTATAAACTCCCCCTTAAAAGCGTTTTGCCAGCTCACGGCCTATAAGTACTCCCGAAGCGGAAGCCTGAATAAGTCCCCGGGTTACCCCTGCACCGTCGCCGGCAGCAAAAAGATTTTGAATTTTAGTTTCCAAAACCGGACTCAACTCCAAGCGGGAAGAGTAAAACTTTACTTCCACCCCGTAAAGCAAGGTATTTCTATTAAACACCCCGGGAGCAATTTTGTCTAAAGCCTGGAGCATTTCAACCAGAGCCATTAAATGGCGGTAGGGAAAGACCAAACTTAAGTCTCCCGGAGTAGCATCTTCCAGAGTCGGCCGCACCAAACCTTTTTTAAGCCGTTCCTCGGTAGTCCGGCGACCGTCCATTAAATCCCCCAGCCGTTGTACTAATACCCCACCTCCTAATAAGTTAGCAAGCCGGGCAATGTACTTGCCGTAGGCAATAGGTTCTTTAAAGGGATGGGTAAAGGTTTTGCTAACAAGCAGGGCAAAGTTGGTGTTTTCCGTTTTCTTATGGGCATGAGAATGACCGTTAACGGTAATAATCCCATCGTTGTTTTCCTGTACCACTTCGCCGTAAGGATTCATGCAAAAAGTCCTTACTTTATCTTCGAAAGTCTTCGAGTAGTAAATAAACTTCGATTCATAAACTACTCTGGTAATTGGCTCCAATACCACAGCGGGTAGCTCAACCCGCACCCCGATATCCACGGGGTTAACGGCCGTTTTAAGCCCAAGCTTTAAAGACTCTTTTAAAAGCCATTCAGCCCCTTCCCGGCCAGGAGCAACTATGACTGCCTCACCTTCATAATATTCGCCGGAAGTGGTCTGAACTCCTTTTACTTTCCCGCGATCAGCAATAATTTCTGCCACCGGAGTATTGGTAGCTATATCCACCCCCCGCCGCAAAAGCTCTTCTTTCATTGCGGCAACTATTTCCAAAGCGCGACCGGTTCCCAGGTGGCGAATAGGCGCCGGAACCAACCTTAAATCGGCTAAAATCGCTCTCTTTTGAATTTCCCGGATTTCCTCTTCCCGATCAACACCATAAACCTCGTTCGGAGCGCCAAATTTAAGATATATATTATCAACGTATTTTATGAGCTCGTTTAATTCCTTTTCGCCAATGTACTCACCCAGATGTCCCCCCACTTCGGTGGACAGGGTAAGCTTACCATCGGAAACCGCTCCAGCCCCGCCCCAACCGGTTACAATCGCGCAGGGCTTACAATTAATACACGGTATGCCTCTTTCTTTTGAGGGACAAATCCTTCTATTGACGTCAGGACCTTTTTCCAAAATAAGCACTTTAGCTTCGGGCTTCAGCGAGGTAATCTCCAGGGCGGCAAAAATTCCCGCCGGACCTGCCCCGACAACTATCACATCATATTTTTTCATCAAAAATACACCTCCTTAAAAACCCAGTTTATGATAGCAGGTAGGTATCAATGTGTCAAGAAAAAAAAGGGCTTCTAAAGCCCCTTTTTACATGTATACTTTTTAAAAAACAGTTACAAGATACCTAAATGCTGTTAATAATATTATTCCCGGTAAATCCAAAACCCCAACAATCACCACAGTTACCGGATTTATCGGTATATGCCAGCCAATCTTATCACCAATTAAATTAAATACTCCAAGTAAAATAAAGCCAATAACAAACCAAAAAAGGATTTTTTTAAGCACCAAACCCAAAAGCTCCACCGGATATCCCCCCGGTAATACTTATGAAGCTTTTGGACAACTTATTCCAAAACTCTTCGACCTTCCAAGGCTTTTCGGATAGTTAATTCATCGGCATACTCAATATCGCTTCCCACCGGTAAACCGTGGGCAATTCTCGTTACTTTAAAATTTAAGGGTTTTAAAAGGGATGCTAAATACATGGCCGTTGCTTCCCCTTCAACCGTCGGATTGGTGGCAATTATTATTTCTTCCACCGGCTCCCGGGAAAGCCTCAATAACAACTCTCTTACTTTTAAATCTTCCGGCCCTATTCCTTTTATTGGCGATAAAACTCCGTGAAGAACATGATATATCCCGTTAAAGCTTCCGGTTCGTTCCATAGCTGCCACATCTTTTGGTTCTTCTACCACCATTAAAAGCCGGTGATTGCGACCGGGATTTTGGCAAATGGCACAGGGGTCAGTATCGGTCAGGTTAAAACAAACGGAGCAGTATTTGGTATTTTTCCGGGCAGTTATTATCGCTTCCGCTAAAGCCCGTGCTTCTTCTTCAGGAATTTCTAAAAGATAGAGAGCTAATTTTTGTGCTGTTTTTGGACCAATCCCCGGAAGTTTACCAAGATGTTCGATTAGTTTTGCTACCGGTTCTGCAAAATACAATTTCCCGCTTCCCCCTTAAAACAATCCGGGAAGGTTTAAATTAAGGCCGCCGGTAATCTTATTCATCTCTTCCGCTACCATATCTTTTGATTTTCTCAAAGCTTCGTTCACGGCAGCGGTAATCATATCCACCAGCATTTCCACATCTTCCGGATCTACCGCCTGGGGATTGATGGTTAAGGATACCAATTCCTGTTTGCCGTTCACCACGGCCTTAACCATACCACCACCGGAGGTAGCTTCAACGGTTTTTTCATTTAGTTCTTCCTGAAGCTTAGCCATATCCTGCTGCATTTTCTGTACCTGCTTTAACATTTTTTGCATATTACCCATGTTACCAAACATCTTTATTCCTCCTCTTTATTGATAATGACAACTTTATCTTCACCAAAAAGCTCTTTCGCTTTAGTAAGAGCTTTTGGTTCATCCGTTTTTTCTTCTACAGAATGTTTTTTTACGTTAAAGGTAATTTTTAAACCTTCCCCCAGCGCTTCGGTAAAAACTTCTTTAATTATCGCTTTGACCTGAGAACCTTTTTTATAGTGAATAATCCAGTTTAAGGGTTCTTCGTCGGTAAAAACTATTTTTATGCTATCGGCAGTTTTAAAGGGAATACCTTTACTTAAGTGAATAGCAAGAGAGGGAGAAATTTCCCGGGTTTTTTGTAAAACTTCCTGCCATTCGGGAGTCTTTAAAAGATTGATGGCACCAACGGTGGTTTTTTCTTCACTTGTTTTTTTGCTTTCCTTTTTATTTTCCTCTTTATTTTCCTTTACCGGCTTTAGAATATTTGCAACCTTTAATGGTTTTAATTCCAAATTTCTTGCCACTTTTAAAAGTCCTACTTCCGCCCAGATCCGGGGGAAACTTGCATAACGGATTTCCCGCTCAAGACGAGCTATATCATCCCATAAGTGAAAAAGTTTATCTTCCTCCCAAAAGGTAGCTTCCTCTTTTAATTTTTCCTGTATTTCAGGCATTAGTTCTTCAACTTCTATACCGTTTTTTAGTAAATTCAAATAACGAACATACTGTAAAATTTGCTGAACAAAAAGCTTGACATCAAGCCCCCGATCCACCACTTCCGCTATTTCGTTGATTATTTTTACTTGGTTATTTTCCCTGATAGCAGAAATAAGTTCTAATATTTTCCTCCAGCTGACAAACCCCAGGACTTTTAAGGTATCTTCCACCGTAATTTTCGGATTAAACACCAGCACCTGGTCCATTAAGCTTAAAGCATCCCTGAGCCCACCTTCCGAAGCTTCGGCAATTAAATGTAGGGCTTCCGCTTCATACTGAAGCTTTTCTTTTTCCGCAATATTCTTTAAATGCTCCCAGATTGTTTTGGTGCTGATTCTTTTAAAATCAAAGCGCTGGCAGCGGGAAACAATGGTTACCGGCACCTTGTTAAACTCGGTGGTTGCTAAAATAAAAATAACATGTTCCGGCGGTTCTTCCAAGGTTTTTAAAAGGGCGTTAAACGCTTCATTAGTCAGCATATGTACTTCATCAATGATGTATACTTTATATTTACCCTGAGCCGGAACTAATTTGATAGATTCCCGCAATTCCCGGATTTCATCGATCCCCCGGTTGGAAGCGGCATCTATTTCAAAGACATTTAAAAGGCTCTGGTTGTTAATCCCTATGCACGAAGGACATTGGTTACACGGTTCTCCATCTACAGGGCGTTCGCAGTTTACCGCCTTAGCTAAAACCTTGGCGGTAGTGGTTTTCCCCGTTCCCCGGGGACCGGAGAAAAGGTAAGCATGGGCCACCTGCATTGTGGCCACCGCATTTTTTAAGATTTTCACAATGGTTTCCTGTCCGACAATCTCCGAAAAGGTTTTGGGCCGCCATTTGCGGTATAACGCTAAATACATAACTTTCCCCCGAAAAATTTAGTCTATAGCTAAAACCTTAACTCTTCACTATAATATTATTGTAAAAAGCTTGACTTTGGCTGTAACGCAAAGGAGACTACCATGATTATCGGCGTCCTTACTTTAGAGCTTTACATCCCTCAATCCCAATCGTTAAAAGAAAAGCGGATGGTCTTAAAAAGTATCACCGAAAAAATAAAACATAATTACAACGTTTCCATCGCCGAAGTAGGAAATCAAAACCTCTGGCAGAGGTCTACCCTGGCTTTAGCAGCGGTATCTTTAAAAAAAGACGATTTAGAAAAGGTTTTTGCGAAGATCGAAAACATCATCGAACAAAACGGCAACGTCTTAATTACCGAAAGAGTCAAAGAGTTTATTTAAGTTTGGGTCGAATAAAAATAAGATAAACTATTATTCCCAGGGGAAAGGTAACAAATAAAAGAACAGTGGCAATTAATCCTAAAAAAAAGCCTTTTTTATTGCGAACCCCTAAACCAATGTAGAGGGCAATAAAAAAGTTTAACAGAATAATCCAGGGATTAGACCACAAAATAAGGTATTTCGTTAACATTTTTCCACCTTTGCTTTCTTAGCGTTTTAAAGTTAAATACCCATTAGCCAAAAGGACGTTCATTTGCTGAACTTTTTTAATAAAGTCCTTTTGTTCTCCTGTTAATTCAGGTAAGAATGATTCTTTGGTTACAACCAAGCCAGCAGGAATAAATTTTTCCACTTTAATTTCCATATCCTGAACAATCGCTCTATGGCCTACAAAAACCCATTCATTTAATACCGCTTTAAATACCACCGCCCCAAAACCAATAAAGCAGTTTTCCCTGATATCTACCGGGCCATGAATAATTGCACCGTGGGCTATTGATACGTTACTGCTAATTTTTACTTCCGTTCCCGCTAAAGCATGGATTATGACCCCATCCTGAACATTTACATTATTACCAATTGTAATCGGGCTTACTTTGCCGTTTTCGGGCTCATCGGCCCGGATAACCGCGTTGGGACCGATAAAACAATTGTCCCCGATTATCACCTTACCAATTATTTGAGCCGAGGGATGAATATAAGTATTTTGCCCAATCACCGGAAAATCGCCAAAGGGGTTAGAATATAACACTCAAACCCTCTCCCTTCTATGTTTATATATATTTTAATATTTTTCGGTAAAAAAAAATAGCCTTTAAGCTTAAAATTAAAAGGAGGTACCGCCATCCGATACCTCCTTTTAATTTTAATGCCGTGCAACTGCCGTCGAGTTTATCGTACGAGCGTTACCCCGGTAGTTGGCTCGATTCAGGCACCCTTGCGGCACCCGGAGGGATTTCCCTTAGTGCTGCTTCCTTCCGGACCTGACACGGTTCGGGAGTCTCCGCTGCGCAAGACCCAAATCTCATTGCTACTTGCCGGGGCCGGTCCTCACAAGGTAAACCCTCGGGCAGTCTTCGGCCCCGCTATAGCGGATTGCGGGTACAGGGCACCGCTACCTCCCCGCCTAGCACGGCAAATTTTAACATCTTTAATTAAATTAATGGCGGAGAGGGCGGGATTTGAACCCGCGAGACAGGGATTGACCCGTCTACTCGCTCTCCAGGCGAGCGCCTTCAACCACTCAGCCACCTCTCCGCGTGCTTGAACCTAAAAAAATATTTAATTCCATGCAGAAGATATTATACAACTATTTTAATCCTCAGGCAAGAGGAATTAAACTGGCGGAGAGAGTGGGATTTGAACCCACGAGGCGGGTTTTGGCCCGCCTACTCGATTTCGAGTCGAGCGCCTTCGACCTCTCGGCCATCTCTCCGCACTTTTTATGCTTAATTATTTTAGCATAATTTTACCTGATGGACAATAATTAAAATTTTCCTCTGTTCCTTTTTTCCCTGAAAAAGTCTGTTATTATTTTACTCGCCTCAGCAGCAAGTACCCCGGATATCACCTCTACCCGGTGGTTTAAACGAGGATTTCGCACTAAATCGAATAAGGTATCCACCGCTCCCGCTTTAAGGTCAGGAGCTCCGTATACCAGGGTTTTAATTCTGGCCTGGTAAATCGCTCCGGCACACATGGGACACGGTTCTACGGTAACATAAAGGGCACAGTCCTTTAACTGCCAGTTTTTAAGTTTACCGGCAGCTTCTCTTAAAGCTACTATTTCCGCATGGGCAGTTGGGTCAGAAAGGGCCTCCCGGAGATTGTGCCCCCGCCCAATGATTTCCCCCTTATATACCACAACGGCGCCCACCGGGACTTCCCCTTGGAGCGCCGCTTTCTCTGCTTCCTTTAAAGCTTCAGCCATAAACTTTTCATGGTCCATGGAATCACCTGAAGAAATAAAATGGTGCGCCCGGGAGGACTCGAACCACCGACACGCGGTTTAGGAAACCGCTGCTCTATCCACCTGAGCTACGGGCGCACTTTATTTGCAAAAAATATTTTATGTCAAACTAAAATGACTGTCAAGTTGGTAAAATTTGCAAAGTTATAGCAAATCAGCGATGTATTTAAAGTTTATTCCAGTAATCTCCAAAAATCTTTACCGAGAAAGTATAACCCAGGATAACATTGACAATAACTCCAATTAAAAATGCACCCAACGGTCTCCAGCTAAAAGTTAACAATTCCCTCACTCGAGTAGTAAAACCAATACTTAAAAAACAAAAAGTAAAAACCCAGGTGCGTAAAGTTTTAATCGGTTTTATTACCAAAGGAGTTAATATTTCTTTTGAAGTTTGAGCTGAGAGATTTGCATCAACAAGGCTTATGATTATTGTTGCAAGAAAAAATCCAACTACAAATTTTGGAAAACGCACCCATATTTCTTTTAATGAAACCGAAGCTTCGTGGGAACGTTTTTCCCACTTGGTTGCTGCCACTAACGATAAAATAAGACACCAAATCCCTATCCAGATATCCCGGCCAATAACTTTCACTAGCGTAAACGCTTTAATTGCCATTTCATCTCCAATCGTCGAAGCAGCTGCAAGTCCTGCTGCATCGGCAAACTCCGAGGATCCAATCCAGGCACCGGCCTGCCCTGCTGGTAAGCCGAGAGCTTTGCTGGCAAACGGTAGAACAAAAATCATAATTACTGCAAAAAAAGTAACCAGTGCAATAGAAAGGGATACATGTTCTTTTTTGGCATTAACCGCCCCACCCACCGCAATTGATGCGGAAACACCACAAATTGAACCGCCAGCTCCAAGTGTAGCCCCAAAGGTTTTTTCTAACCCAAAAAGTCGGGTTGCCGTATAAAAAATCGTCAGCCAGGTAAGCACCGAAATAACTGTCGCCTGGAAAAGTGCAATTGGGCCAGCTTTTAGAATTAACGTAAAGGGCAGGGTAGCACCAAGTAAGACAATACCTGTTTTAATGTAAAATTCCGTCCTAAAACTAGTATCTAACCATTTAGGAAGTTTAAAAAAGTTGCTGACTATTAAACCCAGCAACAGAGCTAAAAGTGGAGGCTCAAGATTATACTTTTCTGAAACTTTAGACGAGCCCAAAACCATTACAACTATGGTGATTAGGTAAAGAATGGAAAAACCTTTAACAAATTCAGTTATCTCAAATCCCATAAACTTAATGCTTATGCTAAATAATACTAAAAACAGCAAGTAAAGATACACATACTTTAAACCATTTCCAGCAAAGTAGTCAATTACTTCCGAAAACGACTCCCATTTTGGGGGCGATACGGCAATAAAGTTAATTGAAAGTCCCATTTTGTATAAAATAAGTGCCACCAAAACAAGCCCTATTCCAATATATACTGCCCACCAGTCTTCTTTTTTGAGAAATTCTAAGTTACTGTTACTCATCATACCCCTCCTCCTTTTTACCTCATTTAATACTTTTTACAAAATCTTCTTTTAAATCTTCAATATTCTCAATCCCCACGCTAACCCGCACCTGACTGTCTGTTATGTTAAGAATTTTCTTTTCATCCGGCGGTATCTTTTGGTAAATGGTAGAATCCAGATGACAAACCAGGGTCCTGACATCGCCGATGTTGGTGGCAAGCCGCGCTATGTTAAGTTTTTTTATAAAATTAAAAGCCGTTTCTTTATCTTTAAAACTTAATACAATTAAATTTCCGCCCTTGCCGCCAAGGTATTTATGGCAATTTTGCCATTCCGGACTATCTTCAAACCCAGGATAATTAACTTTTATTGCTGCAAAACTTTTTAAGTACCTGGCAAGCTCCCGGGCATTTTCCACCATACGTTCCATTCTTAAAGCCAAAGTTTCACTTCCAATTAATACCTGCCAGGCGGCAAAAGGAGATAAACACATCCCTATGTCGGTTGCTAATTCCTTTTTTACATAAGCCGAAAAGGCAAGGGGTCCAGCTTCCCGCACTAAAGGATAAAGATTCTGGAAGCGTTCGTCCCATTCAAAGTTTCCGCCATCGACAATACACCCACCAATAACCGTTCCCTGACCGGATATATATTTCGATAAGGAATGAATAACAATATTGGCCCCCAAAGAAAGGGGTTTCACCAAAAGAGGGGCTACAGTATTGTCCACCACCAGAGGTATTCTGTGCGCCTTTAAAAGAGAAGCCAATCCCGCAAAGTCCGGTACTTTCAGGGTAGGGTTGCCAATAGATTCCACAAATACCAGGCGAGTACGGGGGGTTAAATGCTTTTCTATTAATCCGGGGTCAGGAGAAGGCAACAGTTTATAGGTTAGTCCACAGGTTTTAGCTAAGCTTCTTAATAAATTTAATGTCCCGCCAAATAAACCAGCACACACCAAAAATTCGGCCCCGGGCTGGGCAAAGGCCATAAAGGTAAGGGTTAGGGCCGCCATCCCGGAAGAAGTGGCCGTCGCCATTATTCCCCCCTCGAGCCGGGCAATCTTTTCTTCTAAAGCTGCCACGGTAGGGTTTGCAACCCGGCTATAAAAAAAGCCGGGGGCTTTTCCTTTAAATATTTGTTCAAGCTTTTCCGGTTCGGTGTAAAAATAAGCAGTCTGTAAGCTCGGACCTTCCACCGCCCGGTTTACCAGAAAAGTTTCAATGTGCACTTTTCCCCAACCCCCTTATTTCACCGTAATAATGATTTTATAAATTTCCTCTCCTTCTTCCTCAATCTTCTCTACCCGGTAGCCATCCATTTTAAGGCTTTTGGTAACATCCGCTAAAGTGTTTTTCCCTGCCAAAATTACTGCAATTTTATCCCCGGAATTTAAATAAGCAATTTCCGCTTGCAGGATTACGTACGTCATCGGGCAAACGTATTCCCTTAAATCAATAGTTTTAATTACCTCCATTTTCCCTTTCCCCTTCGCGCAAATATTGTTCTAACTTAGCAAAACCTACCCTCTCCAAAGTTTTATAAAACCGTTCGCCTGTTTTTCCTTCCTTCCGGTAAAACTCCAGGGTTTTATCAAAAATGGTAAACATTTTTTCTTTTGAACTTATAAACGGAATTAATTTTTTCCCAATATTAATTTTCCGGCCAAAGCTTCCCCCAAAGCTTAAACTGTAACCGTATTCTCCTTTATAAGCTTCAAAGGGACAGGCTTTAACGCAATCGCCACAACCGATACATACCTCATAATCAACACTTATTTCCTGCTGGTTTAAGGTAATGGCATTAACCGGGCAAATTTTAGTACAAAGCCCACAGGCAGTGCAGTTATCCTTTAGCCAGAGCGGCCTGCAAACCCCTTTTATCCCCAGGTCGTTTTCCTCGGCCTTTAAACAGTTGTTGGCACAGCCGGTAATGCCAAATTTAAATTTATGGGGAAGAGTTTGGCCGTAATAGCGGGCAGCAATTTCCCGGGCCAATTCCTGGGTTTCAATACAGCCGTTGGGGCAAATACTTCGTCCCTGGCAGGCGGTAACCGTCCTGACCCTTGGCCCACAGGCTCCCAGTTCTAAGCCATAGCTTTTAAGTTTCTCAATCACTTCTTCTAAATCGGCAATATGGATATAAGGTATCTCAACCCCCTGCCGGGCGGTTAAATGAAGAGTACCGTTTCCGTACCGGGAAGCTACCTCTTCTAATCCCTTTAACTGTTCAATACTTAAATTTCCTCCCGTTATCTTTAGCCGGACCGCAAAATACCCATCTTCCGTCTGCCGCATGATGCCGCCGCTTTTTAACGTTTTATAATCAACTTTTTTTACCGTAATCTCTTCTTCACTAACCTCTCCCCGGGAAACTTTAAACCCTTTGAAAGTTGGGGGATTGTCTTTCAAAGAAAAAATTACATAAACCAAATTAGGGTCTAACATCAATTCCCTGTCCTCAGCAGAAGGTCTTGCCGGAGTCTTTGGATGACTGTGAAAATTCCCTAAAAGCACCTCGTTTTTCGCCCGCATTTTTTTAATAATTTCGTACTGTTCTTTGGCCTCAATATCAAAACGGCTTTCCGATTGGGCAATATTTCTGGCAAAATAAACCGATTTTACAATCTTAACTCCGTTTTCAATCTTTCCTCCAAGTAAACCGCAGGCCTCAATGGGATACTGTTCCCGGCAGAATTTAACAATTTTTTCTATTTGAAATTCAAAAAATACCAGCATTTTAATTTTCCCCCTTTAAGTCGCATACCGGCTGGCTGTAATCTAACAAAATAATCTGTTCGGGGTCTTTTGCACAAAGACAACTCTGTCTTTTCTTTAATGGAATTTTGTTAAATTCCATTGATTTTAAATCAACAAACAATAAATTCCCAGCTAAAGTATCCATTCCTAAAAGATACTTGATACACTCCGTAACCTGAAGAGAGCCAATAACTCCCGCTACCGCTCCAATAACCCCCGCTTCTTTACAACTGGGTACGCTCCCCGGGGGCGGTGGTTCTTTAAAAGCACAGCGGTAACAGGGTGTTTTCCCGTCGGGACGATAGGTCAAAGTCTGGCCCCAGAACCGCAAAATTCCACCATGGGAAAAAGGTTTTTTAGCTTTAACACAGGCATCGTTAATCAAAAACTTGGCGGGGAAATTATCGGTGCCATCGATAATAAAATCATACTGCTCGATAATACTTAAAATATTTGCGGAAGTTATCGGTTCATTATAGGTAATCACCTGTACCTCCGGATTAAGAGCTTCAATTTTACTTTTTGCCGATAAAACTTTTTCGGTCCCCACATCCCGGGTAAAGTGAATTATCTGACGCTGCAGGTTGGTCAAGTCCACTACATCGTAGTCGGCAATACCGATGGTCCCTATCCCGGCCGCTGCCAGATACAGGGCCACCGGTGCCCCAAGTCCCCCGGCCCCTATTACCAGAACTTTAGAATTTAAAAGTTTTTCCTGCCCTTTTACCCCTACTTCCGGCAAAAGAATATTGCGGGAATAGCGGAACAGCTGTTCACGCGAAAGCATATCCGCCACCTCCCATGAAATACATCCATTCTATTTCGTCTCCTTCGGAAACTTTTACGCTACTAAACTCTTCACGCTTTACAAACTCTCCATTTAGGACCACCGAAACATAATTGGGCATCTCCACCTGAAAGTACTCTAAAAGTTCCGCAATTGTAAAGCTTTGGGGAATCTCTTTTTCCACTCCATTTACCACTATCTTCATAGCCTACCTCTCCTTTCCTTTAAAGACTTTGATAATAACGACTTAAAACTTCCGCTACCTCCGGACGGGTAAACTCATCCGGAAGGGATTTGCCTTCTTTAAGCATTTCCCGGACTTTAGTACCGCTTAAGTTTAAATGATGTTCAGGACCGTGAGGGCAGGTTTTTTTCGTAGCCATTTGTCCGCATTTATAGCAGTAAAAAGCGTTATCAAATTTTACAATCTTAATTTCCAAAGCATTTTCTGGTAAAGTGTTAAAAATCTCCTGCGCTTCAAAGGGACCGTAAAAATTCCCCACCCCGGCATGGTCCCGGCCGACAATAAAATGGGTGCAACCGTAATTTTGCCGGATAATCGCGTGGTGAACCGCTTCCCTGGGTCCCGCATAACGCATAGGTGCAGGTAACGTAGCAAAGACAAACCGGTCTTTAGGATAATAGTTGTTCAGTAAAGCTTCATAACACTTAAGCCGAACATCGGCAGGAATATCATCCCCCTTGGTTTCACCCACCAGAGGATTAACAAAAAGCCCGTCAAAAATCTCCAGAGCGATTTTTTGCAAATATTCATGGGCCCGGTGGATGGGGTTTCTTGTTTGAAAGCCAACTACCGTCTTGTAATTCCTGCTTTTAAATATTTCCCGGGTTTTCTGGGGGAAAAGAGAGAGATTTAAATCAATCTCCCTGAAAGCCGGCGGATAAATTTTAACCTTACCGGCAACTGCCCATTTGTTCTCTCCGAGAATTTTTTGCACTCCCGGATGCTCAGGGGAAGAAGTTTTAAATACTTTTTCCACTTCTAAAATTTTATTTAACTTAAACGCCCGGGGACTTTCCAAAAGACCTAAAAGCTCACCGTTTGCAGCAGTTAGTAAAATTTTTTCTCTGCCGTCGTAAAGCCGGGCTTCTTCTTCACTGACCCTTAAGACTATGGGAATCGACCATAAAACCCCGGAACTTAAGGTAAACTGTTCTAAAGTTGAATAATAATCGTCTTCATCCATAAACCCTTCTAAGGGAGCATAAAGCCCAACCCCCAAAAGAAATAAATCAAAATATTCGGTTTTTGAAACCGATAGCTTTAAAAAGTTTTGCCCTTTTAGCTCTTCATATTCTTCTGACGTTAAGATATTACTTACTTCTTTTCGCCCGTGATAATTAACCATAGTTACTCCTCCTCCAGATCTTTAAATTTAAACCCTTTATCGTAAAACAATTCTGCATTAACCAGGGCTACCGAAGGATGCAAAGCAAGGGATATAGCTTTTTGAGGGCACTTTTTGACGCATGCCGCACAGTCGTAGCAAAAAGCTTCATGATAAATAAACACTTCACCCCTATCTCGATAAAGTAAGTTTAAAGGACAAATCGCTTCGCAGGGAGCTACTTTTGCTTTAGGGCAACCGTTACACCGCTCCTTATAAAAGCGCGGAGGCATTTAACTTCCTCCTTTCCACAACAGGCCTGCCCTCTTCTAATTTGGAGATAAGAAGGTAGTCTTCCGGCGCTTTACCGGGGTAGTCCACCCGCTCCTGATAACAGGGCAAACGGCTTTCAGTCCTAAAAGCCATATGTTTAATAAGAAAAGTCGCCAGTAATATTTGATTTTTTACCTCAAAAAATTGCAGTAAATCAAAATCACCGGTAATTTTTGCAAGTCCTAATTTTTCCTTTAAAGAGTAAAGCTTTTCTTCTCCAATTTCTAAACTTCGAGCGGTATACCGGTAATTAGTTTTCTTACCACCGGCATACTCTTCCATGATTACGTTTAAGCCGTACTTTAAAGATAACGGAGTAACCAAACCTTTAAAGTTACTGGTAAGGTTAAAGACAATTTCCTGAATCTCAAGTCGACCTCCACCTTCTTTCCCCGCTACGTCCTCTGCCGCAATTAATCCTTCAGCCATAGCTCCGGTAACGTATTTCTTGGGTGAACCGGCGGCAATATCCCCGCAAGCCCAGAGGTTTTCCACCGCAGTTTTCCGGTTTTTATCTACCATGACTCCTGAAAGCCCATGTCCACCGTTAATCAGGGGTTCAAAACCATCTACCTCCAGGTAAATTTTTTCGCCTTTATCTTCCCGTAAAAGTAAAGCTGCACCGGGACGCATATCAAAATAAGCCCTTATGAGTTCATCCCGGTAAACACCCTCAACCACAAAAACCGGAACTTCCCCGGCCTGCCTTTCCTCTATAACAGCTTTAAGCCGTTCGGCGGTATTGGCCGGTTGATGTTTTGTTTTTAACTCTTCACCTTTTTGATTAACAAGCTTGCCTTTAACATTCATAGCCAAAGTTCCGGTTGGAGCGGCCACTCCTTTAACTCTTAGAGGAATAAAACGAATTTCTAATGATTTTAAATAAGCACCGGCCTTTACCGCCAGTACATGCCCAACTCCGCTGTTAGATAGGGGATACCAGGTACTCCCGGGATGATAGGGATTTGCCCCCTGGTAAAGTCCAGTAGCACCCCCGGTTGCCAGGATGTATTTATCTCCGGCTATTCTTAAAAACTTCCGGGAAGTTAAGTCATAGGCCAGTACTGCAACTATTTGATTTTGATCCGTTTCGACATCAAAAACAAACGTACGGTTAAAAATCTTTATTCCGGTTTTTAAAGCTTTTTGGGCAATGACTTCTTTTAAGTTTTCCCCGTAAACAATAATGCTCCGTTTTCCCCGGCGTAAAAATTTCCCATTGTCTTTGGGAATATTTGCTCCCCAGCTTTCTAAAAGATCCACCGTTTCGTTTAACCTTTTGGCTAAACTTAACGGTAGTTCATCCTCAATTAAACCGGGAAATTCCTTTTTTAAAAAATCTACATAACTTTCCGGGGTGTCATCGAGTAAAACGTTGTTTAAAGCATTAACCCCGGCAGCTAAGCATCCACTTCTTAAAACATGAGCCCGCTCCACCACCACCACTTCTTCCCGGGGTAAAAGCTCTTTTAGTCTTATCGCAGCAGTCAGCCCAGCAACACCACCGCCTATTATTACCGTGCCCACTAAACCCTCCTCCTCGTTTAAATAAGTATTTTTAGCGAAAGAGCCGTTGTCATGGTAAGAAAAATTACCCGTACCACTTTCGGGGAGAGATAAAAATTTAATTTTCCGCCAAGTAAAGCACCAGGAATAGACCCTAAAATTAGATAAATTAGAATTTTCGGATTAATATTACCGAATTTAAAATGGAAAAAACCAAGAATCAAAGCCAGTATTAGGCCGTGAAAAATATCGGTACCAACTAATTCCCGGCTATCAAACTTTCCGGTCATATAAAGGTATAAACCTACCAAAATACCTGCACCGACAGAAGTTAGGCCTACCATTATTCCAGTAACAAATCCCGTTAAAATAACTCCCCAGTTTTCCGGGGGTAAACTCAGTAAACTTCCTTTAAAATTCAAAAATTCTTTTAATAAAGAAATAATACTTACAGCAATTATTAACCCTGCTAAAACATGGGTAAGCAAAGCGGAACTGCCAGCGGTTTTTTTTAAGTGTTCTAGTATTAAAACCCCAGTAATTCCTCCGGGAATGCTTCCATATAAAAGTTTTTTAGCGGTAGAAAAATTGATTTTATTTTCTTTTTTATATGGATAAAGGGCTATTCCCTTGGTGATCGAGGCAAAAACCAGATCATTTCCCACCACTTGCCCCGGGGCCACTCCCAATAGCAGTAAAAGGGGTGCCAAGATAGAACCTCCACCCACTCCCGTTAGCCCAATAGATAAACCGGTAATAAATCCGGCTAAGATAAATCCAACCATGAAAAATTCCCCCAGGGATATTTATTAAATCATATCGGAATACTTATATTTAAAGGTATAAATTTTTGCGTAAATAAGTGAGAATTATATCCACACACTCTTTTAACGATTGCTCGGCGGTTTTCAACGTAATTTCCGGTTTTAGCGGCGGCTCATAAGGAGAGGTGATCCCGGTAAATTCGGGTATTTTCCCTTCCCGGGCCTTCCGGTAAAGACCTTTAACATCCCTTGCTTCACACACTTCCAGTGGGCAGTCTACAAACACTTCAATAAATTTCCCCTCCGGCAATAAAGACCGAACCTTATCCCTATCAGCCCGGAAAGGTGAAATAAAAGCAGTGATGATAATAACGCCAGCGTCTACAAAAAGTTTGGCTACTTCCCCGATCCGGCGAATATTTTCCTGGCGGTCTTTTTCGGAAAAGCCCAGGTCTTTATTTAAACCCATGCGGATATTATCGCCATCTAAAACGTATGCAAGCTTACCTTCCCGGTACAATACCGTTTCCAGTTCCCGGGCTATCGTTGATTTTCCCGAACCGGAAAGACCGGTAAGCCAAATAACCACTCCTTTTTGCCCCAATAATTTTTCCCGATCTTCCGCCGTTATTTTACCTTCCTGCCAGAAGAAATTATTTGCCACAATAAATTACCTCATTTCCGATTTGCTTATATGTATTTACTTTTATTTTATTACTTTTTGTCGTATTGTCAAGTATTTTTACCGGTTTTTATGGGATTAAAAAAATAAACGGGTTGTAAACCCGTTTTGAAAAAATAAAAAACCGGGAATCTTTACCCCGGCTTTATTTACCAAATGGCGCGCCCGGCAGGACTCGAACCTGCAACCTCCAGATTCGTAGTCTGTTACTCTATCCAGTTGAGCTACGGGCGCCTGTATAAAATTAAATGGCGGAGAGAGCGGGATTCGAACCCGCGGTACAGGTTTTAGCCTGTACAATCGCTTAGCAGGCGACCGCCTTCGACCAACTCGGCCATCTCTCCGCAACCAAATCGCCATGGCGGAGGGGGTGGGATTCGAACCCACGGCTCGCAGGGCGAGTCACCGGTTTTCAAGACCGGCTCCTTAAACCACTCGGACACCCCTCCCTGCCCGCCACTTTCTGCGATAGCATAAATAATATATCACAGCCCAAATAATAGTGTCAAGTAAAGGATTTTTGTTAAATTATTGTAATTTATCAAGATAATTCCGGATTGCTTTAACAAAATTAAGTAAATCCTCTAAATCATTTTGAATTATCTCATAAAGTTCTTCATCGGTAACCAGTGAATACAGGTGAACCAAACGGTTTCGGTAGCCAGCCATTTGGATTAATTTTTGGCCAAGCTTTTCATTTACAATACCCAATTCTACCATACCCCGGGCAATTGCTTTATACTCTAAGCTTAAATCTTTGCCGCGATTTTTTGCCAAAATATGCCTGCCAATATCAAATACCGCCTCCAGGGCTCTTCTCAGATAACTTTCTGCAGTTGCCGGGTTTCGGTAATCTTCTAAAAATTCTTTAGGCGGCAGAGATTTTAGTTTCTTTAACCGATCTACATATTCGATAATTAAATTTAACTTTCCTTCAATTAGCACTTTATTTACCATCCTGCAGTTCCTCCAGCATTTCTTCGTAAAATTTATCAAGATGGTATTTAAAATCAAAGGCCCGGGCTAAGATTCGTTCTTCATATTCCTCTTTTTCTTTTTCATCGGCAAAATAAATAACTTCCCCCTGTAAAATGGCCTGGCTTTGAAAAACCGAATGGTTTTCTTCCAAAAACACTAAATCTAAGGTAAAGGGGAAAAAAATATCTTCTAATTCATTATAGATATCCGCATATAAAATAGTCCTCTTTCGACCCGCAGGAAGTTCTCGCAAAAAAACTGCCCCGATATCAAGGTCGTTATTATTATAAATTACCTCTTCCCCCTGTAATATTTTTTTGGCCTTATCGCAATTAGAACCAAAAGCATATAAAATTTTTATGTCGAAATTCTCACAAACCTCTTTTAAGCGGAAAAATTTTTCCATAAAACCACGCCTTATTTTTTATAAATCCTATCCACTCCCATATAAGGCCGTAAAACTTCCGGTACCGTTACCGAGCCGTCTTCATTCTGGTAATTTTCCAAAATAGCCGCCACCGTCCGGCCCACCGCCAGGCCAGAGCCATTTAGGGTATGGACAAACTCCGGCTTGGCCTTGGGATGCTCTTTATAGCGAATCTGAGCCCGCCGGGCCTGAAAATCCTCAAAATTACTGCAGGAAGATATTTCTTTATAGTCGTTGTAGCTGGGAAGCCATACTTCTATGTCATAAGTTTTGGCCGAACTAAATCCCAGGTCCCCGGTGCAAAGCACCACCACCCGGTAAGGTAGTCCTAAAAGTTGCAGAACCCTTTCCGCATCCCGGGTAAGTTTTTCCAGCTCCTCATACGAATTTTCCGGTTTGACGAACTTAACCAACTCTACTTTATTAAACTGGTGCTGGCGGATTAAACCCCGGGTGTCCCGTCCGGCCGCTCCCGCTTCCGCTCTAAAGCATGCACTGTAAGCACAGTGGTAAATGGGAAGCTTATCCCCGTCTAAGATTTCTTCCCGGTAAAGGTTGGTTACCGGTACTTCCGCCGTAGGAATAAGATAATAATTTAATCCCTCAAGTTTAAACATATCTTCGGCAAACTTTGGCAACTGCCCGGTACCCACCATCGAATCGGCATTGACGATAAACGGTGGAAATACCTCGATATAACCGTGTTCCCGGGTGTGGAGATCAAGCATAAAGTTAATGACCGCCCGCTCAAGCATAGCTCCAAAACCCTTGTAGAAAGTAAAGCGGGTTCCGGTCACCTTACTCCCCCGGGCAAAGTCCAGGATATCTAACTCTTCCCCAATTTCCCAGTGGGCCTTGGGAGTAAAGGTAAACTTTCGCGGCTCGCCCCATCGCCGCACTTCAACATTTTCGCTACTGTCTTTACCAACCGGCACCGACTCGTGGGGGATATTGGGAATAGTAAGGAGGATAGCATTTAATTTTTCTTCAATTTGGGCCACTTCATCATCAAGTTTTTTAATTTCATCGGATAACGCCCGCATTTCCAGGATTAACTCTTCCGCCGGGAGCCCCTGTTTTTTAAGCCTGCCAATTTCTTCGGAAACGGTGTTTCTTTTAAATTTTTTTTGTTCAACATCCACCAAAAGTTTTCTTCGCTTCTCATCCAAGCGCAAAAACTCATCAAGGCTTAAGTTTGCCCCCCGTTTTTTTAACGCTTCCACTACTATTTCCGGGTTTTGCCGTACTTTTTTAATATCGAGCATTTACAAATCCCCCTATTACTTCCGTTTTGGTAAATTTTTCACGTTCATTATAACATTTTTTACGGCATTTGAAAATTTTAAAAGTAAAGTTATAAACTCACCGCTTTTACTTCATAAATCCCCGGAATTTCCGCAATAGCTTTAATGCTGTCACCATCCGCCGGATGATCCAGCGATAAAACCATCACCGCATCGCCACCGGGAGTTAATCTTCCCAGCTGCATTCCGGCAATATTAATTCCCTTTTCTCCTAAAATTAATCCAACTCTCCCAATCATTAAAGGTTGGTCTTTATGGGGCACAAAAAGTTTATATCCTTCGGGTACCACATCAACCCGATACTGGTCTATTTGCACAATTCGCGGTTCATTATTTCTAAACAAAGTTCCGGCAATAATTCGTTCACCTTTTTCGGTAGTTACTTTCAAGGTAATGAGGTTGGTGTAGTCCGCACCGTTTTCCATTACCGTTTCCCTGACTTTAATTCCTCTTTCTTTGGCAACTACCGGTGCATTAACATAATTCACCTTTTCCATGAGAAGAGGATCTAACAATCCCTTCAAGGCTGCCAGGGTTAGAGGACGGGTTTCCTCTTTAAAAGCCAAACCATTGTAAACTATTTCCGCGGCTAAAAGCCCTCCCGATAAAATCTGGGCTAAGAAGTTGCCAAGTTTTTCTGCAAGATTAATGTAAGGCTTAAGCCGTTGATAGCTTTCCTTATCCATTGCCGGGAAATTAACGGCATTCTGGGCAAGGCCGCCCTTTAAAACGTTAGCAATTTCCCGGGCCACATCAATAGCGACGTTAATCTGCGCTTCCTTTGTCGAAGCTCCCAGGTGGGGAGTTACAATCACGTTTTGGAGCTCAAATAAAGGAGACTCGGTAAGCGGCTCCTTGGCAAAAACGTCTAAAGCTGCTCCGGCAATTTCTCCGGCTTTTAACGCTTCATATAGCGCTTCTTCGTCAATAATTCCTCCCCGGGCGCAATTTATGATAAATGCTGACTTTTTCATGAGCTTTAACCGCTCCCGGTTGATTAAATTCCGGGTTTCGTTGTTTAAAGGAAGGTGCATGGTAACAATATCAGCGTTTTGTAAAAGTTCTTCTAAAGGCATTAAAGTTATCCCGAGCATTTGCGCCCGTTCTTCGGAAATAAAAGGATCATAACCGATTACCCTGGTTTCAAAAGCTTTAACCCTTTTAGCTACCGCCGTTCCTATCCGGCCAAGGCCAATAATCCCAACCGTTTTGCCCCGCAGCTCATAGCCGGTAAACTCCTTTCTCAGCCATTTTCCTGCTTTTAAAGCAGCATGGGCTTGAGGTATGTTTCTAAGTAAAGCCATCATCAGGGCAATGGTATGCTCCGCCGCCGCAATGGTATTACCTTCCGGAGAATTAACCACAATAATTCCTTTTTTGGAAGCAGCTGCTAAGTCAATGTTATCTACCCCTACCCCGGCCCGTCCAATTATCTTTAAGTTTTCTGCCGCTTCAATAATTCTTGCGGTAACCTTTGTTTCGCTCCGAACAATTAACGCGTCGTACTGGGGAATAATTTTAATCAATTCTTCTTCCGAAAGCTTTATTTTTTCGTCAACGATAAATCCTTCTTCCCGCAAAATATTTAAACCTTTTTCCGCTACCGGGTCAGAAGCCAGAATTCGCACTACCCCTCACCTCCGGTAATTATTTCCATTGCCTTTTTAACGCCAGCACCCAGTTCCACCGGATAGCCAATTTCTTTTAAGGCCATTTCCAATGCTCCTATTGCCACAATAATATCAAGCTTATCAACATAACCCATATGGCCAATTCTAAAAATCTTACCCTTCAGGTCTTTTTGACCACCGGCAAAGGTTACACCGTATTTGGTTCTTAGTACTTTTCTTAACTGTTCCGGATCATACCGGTCATCCCCGGCTACCGCCGTTACCGTATCGGAAGCATTTTCCTCCGCCGGGAAAAGTTTTAGACCTAAAGCTTTTACTCCTTCCCGGCAGGCCCGGGCCAAGAGTTTATGCCGCTTAATTACATTATCCAAGCCTTCCTCCAAGATTAAATCAAGAGCCGCTTCCAGCCCGAAGAACAGTGACACTGCCGGTGTATATGCGGTATTCCATTCCGCCAAAGCTTTCTTAGCCGCCGGTAAGCTAAAGTAAAATTTCGGGTTTTTGTTTTCCTGAGCCGCCTCTAAAGCTTTTTGACTAAAGGAAATAAACGCTAAGCCCGGCGGCAACATCAGTGCTTTTTGGGAACCAGTAACTACCACATCCACTCCCCAGCCATCGGTGTCAAACTCCATGCCTCCTAAACTTGAAACCGCATCCACAATTAAAACTGCCCGGTGGTTTCTGGTTAAAGCCGCAATCCCAGCGATATCGTTTTTAACCCCGGTGGAAGTTTCATTGTGGGTAGCCAAAACTGCTTTGTAATTGGGATTCTGCTTCAACTTCTCCTCAACCAGCGCTAAATCCACCGCATTACCCCAGCCAAAATCCACCATGTCGACCTTAGCACCGTATTCTTTGGCAATCTTGGCAAATCGCTCACCAAAGTTACCGGTAGATAGAGCCAAAACTTCGTCCCCAGGATTTACAATGTTGGCTACGGCCATTTCCATTCCTCCGGTACCGGAGTTGGTGAGAATAAAAATATCATTTTGCGTTTTAAAAACCTGTTTTAACTTTGCCACCACCCGCTCATGCAGTTTGGCAAAATCACCGCTCCGGTGGCCAATCATCGGCCGGCTCATGGCCAGCGTTACCTCCGGCGGAATAGGTGTAGGCCCGGGAATCATAAGATATTTCTTTTGCATAAAAACCCCTCCCTTTAAAATGTAAAATTTTTAAAATTTATGCTTTAATGATAAATATTTACTTTTGATGTTTAAAAATTATCCTTTTCTAATCTCCTGCCTCAAACCCCCAACCCCTAAACAAAAAACTCCTTTCATCCCTTAAGGGACGAAAGGAGTCCTTTCGCGGTGCCACCCTTCTTGGCAGAATAATCCTGCCCACCTCGTTTGGTTAACGGCATGGCCGTTACCGGCTACTTTACTTTCGCCGGTACCTCTTGGGGGCGGATTCACAAAGCATTCCCACCGGTTTCCACCAGCCACCGGCTCTCTTCAGGGAAGAGGCTTGCTACTACTCCCCGGCATTGAGTTTACAATTTATTTTGCTTATTAATCTAAAAGATTGTAAACAGTTTTGTCAAGGGGGTATTTGTGTATACATTTTTATTTTTTTATTTTTTTAAAGATTGGTCTTGGGGAAAAAATTAAGCGCACCAAAATGTGCGCTTTGCCATTAACTATAAGCCTTTACAAACTTTTTCAATAAAATACCGGTGAATCCGCAAGTCGTCGGTTAATTCCGGATGGAAGGCCGAAACTAACATGTTTTCCTGCCGGGCCATAACTATTTTATCCTCTACTTTAGCCAGTATTTGAACGTTGGGCTTCACCTCTAAAATATACGGCGCCCGGATAAAGACCGCCCGCACCGGCTCCTGACCCACTTCAGGTATTACCAGGTCTATTTCAAAACTATCCACCTGCCGGCCAAAAGCATTTCTGGCAACTTTTATATCCATAGTTCCTATTCTCGGCTGGTTGCTGTTTTCTATTTCCTTGGCCAAAAGAATCATTCCGGCACAGGTTCCAAACACCGGAAGGCCCTTTAAAATTTTTTCCCGCAAGGGTTCCATTAAATTAAAGTCCCCTAAAAGCTTGCCAATAGTAGTGCTTTCACCGCCGGGTATAATTACCCCATCTACCTGAGATAGCTGTTCGGAGCGTCTAATCCTTAACGTTTCAACTCCCAACCGGGCCAGGGTTTGTTCATGTTCACGAAAAGCCCCCTGCATTGCTATTACCCCGATTTTCATCTCCTTTTCCTCCCTCTATTAATTAGCACGTTAACAGAACCGTCCCTAGAGGTTACCAGCCCCGTTCGCTCATTCTTTCGGCTTGGGCAATGGTTTTAATATCAATACCGGGCATAGCTTCTCCCAAGCCTTTGGAGACTTCAGCCAATACCTTGGGGTCGTCATAATAAGTAGTTGCGGCTACGATAGCTTTTGCTCTACCTACCGGATCCTTGGATTTAAAGATGCCCGACCCTACAAAAATACCGTCAGCACCAAGCTGCATCATTAATGCCGCATCGGCAGGAGTTGCAATTCCACCGGCAGCAAAATTCACCACCGGTAGCCGACCATGTTCATGAACGTATAATACCAAATCATACGGAGCGCCCATTTCTTTAGCTGCGGTCATTAACTCCTCCCTTGGCATGTTTTGAAGCCGCCGGATTTCTCCCATTACCTGCCGCATATGGCGAACCGCCTCAACTACGTTTCCCGTGCCCGGTTCACCTTTGGTCCGGATCATCGCTGCCCCTTCGCCAATCCGCCGTAAAGCTTCACCCAAGTTCCGGGCTCCGCAAACAAACGGCACTTTAAAAGCATGCTTATCGATATGGAAAAGTTCATCGGCAGGAGTTAAAACTTCACTCTCGTCAATGTAATCGACCCCGAGAGCTTCTAAAATCTGAGCTTCAACAAAATGTCCTATGCGCACTTTGGCCATTACCGGTATGGTTACTGCGTCCATGATTCGCAAAATTACGTTAGGATCAGCCATCCGAGCAACTCCTCCCGCCGCCCGGATATCCGCCGGCACCCTTTCCAAAGCCATAACCGCACAGGCTCCGGCTTCTTCGGCAATTTTAGCCTGTTCGGGAGTGGTGACATCCATTATGACACCGCCTTTTAACATTTCCGCAAGACCCTTTTTAACCACCCATGTCCCTTTTTCACCCATTTTATGACTCCTCCTAATACGGTATTAATTTTTATCTTAACTTAATTTTTGTTTTTTCTGCAAGCCTCAAACTTTTTGCCAAGCAAAAAACATACCAAAGTTAAAAATCTTCCCGTACCTTATCTTCCTTAAAATTTTTCACTGTTAAAGCCGATTTTTGGGCAGTCAATAACCTATTTTAGGCATTTTCTTCCTCTTCCTGGGCAGCAATCTTAGCTACGGCCGTTAACTGATCATCTTTATTGAGTTTCATTAAAGTAACCCCCTGAGTTGCCCTGCCCTGGGTCGATATTTCCGCAGCTTTTACCCGAATCATTATCCCTTCCCCGGAAATAGCCATTACTTCATCTTCCGGACGTACGGCAACAATACCCACTACTTCACCATTTTTCTGGGTAACTTTCATATTAATAATACCCTTACCACCCCGGCTCTGAACCCGGTACTCGCTAAAAGGAGTCTTTTTTCCAAAGCCTTTAGAAGTTACCGTTAGAAGTTCCGCCTGCTCGTCCACCACTTCAAGACCAATTACCTCATCCCCGGGGCTCAGGGTTATTCCTCTTACCCCCTTAGCAGTGCGGCCCATGGGGCGAACATCGGTTTCCGAAAATCTTATGGCCATTCCTTTTTTTGTTCCAATAATTACTTCTTCCTGCCCGGTGGAAAGCTTAACATCAATTAGCTTATCCCCTTCTTCTAACGATAAAGCAATAATTCCGTCTCTTCTGGAGCTATCGTATTCGGATAAAACGGTCTTTTTCACAATACCGTTTTTCGTCACCATTAAGAGATAATGGTCATCGCTAAACTCTTTTACCGGAATAATGGCGGTAATCCTTTCATCCTGGTCAACATAAAGTAAATTTACGATAGGAGTTCCCCTGGCCTGTCTTCCGGCTTCAGGGATCTCATGGACCTTTAAACGATACACCTTTCCTTTATTGGTAAAGAACAGTAAGTAATTATGAGTAGAAGTGACAAATAAATGCCGCACAAAGTCTTCTTCTTTGGTAGCCATGGCGGTAACCCCGCGGCCACCCCGGCGCTGATTTTTATAGGTATCCACCGGAAGCCTCTTGATGTAACCCTGGTGGGTAATGGTTATTACCATGTCCTCTTCGGCAATTAAATCTTCCTCATCGAAGATAGATTCTTCATTGGTGATTTGCGTCCGCCGGGCATCACCGTATTTTTCCTTAATTTCTAAAAGTTCCTGACGGATTACCCCTAAAAGTACCCTCTCATCGGCTAAAATTGAGTTAAAATATTCTATCTTCTTAATTAATTCCCGGTACTCTTCATCAATTTTTTCCCGCTCTAAAGCAGTAAGCCTTTGGAGCCGCATATCGAGGATGGCCTGGGCCTGTTTTTCGGTAAGCCCAAAGCGGCTCATTAATCCCTGCCGAGCGGTATCCACATCTTTGGAGCCGCGAATGATTTTTATAACCTCATCCAAGTTAGCAAGGGCAATTTTCAACCCTTCCAAAATATGTGCCCGCTCTTCGGCTTTATTTAAGTCATACCGTGTTCGCCGGGTTACCACATTTTTTTGATGCTCCAAGTAGTAAAAAAGAATTTCCTTTAAATTTAAAATCTTAGGCTGATTGTCTACCAGCGCTAACATGATAATACCAAAGGTATCCTGGAGCTGGGTATGTTTAAAGAGCTGATTTAAAACAACCTGGGGGTTTGCATCCCGCTTTAATTCAATAACAATGCGCATACCCTTTCTGTCCGATTCATCCCGTAAATCCGCAATTCCATCGATTTTCTTATCCCGGACCAGGTCGGCTATCTTTTCAATAAGCTTGGCTTTATTAACCTGGTAGGGAAGCTCGGTAACAATGATTGCCGTTTTTCCCCCGCTTAATTTTTCAAAAGTGGTTACCGCCCGAACTTTAATCGTTCCCCTACCGGTAGTATAAGCCTGCCGAATTCCCTGCCGGCCCATGATCTTACCGCCGGTCGGAAAATCGGGACCTTTGATGATTTTCATAAGCTCCCCGATCTCCACTTCCGGGTCATCAATCATTTTCACAACCCCGTCGATCACTTCTCGTAAATTATGGGGCGGAATGTTGGTGGCCATACCTACCGCAATTCCTGAAGAACCATTGACCAAAAGATTGGGAATTCTGGACGGCAGTACTACCGGTTCTTTGGTGGAGTTATCGTAGTTCGGCATAAAGTCAACGGTATCCTTGTCAATATCCCGCAGCATCTCCACCGTAATTTTTGCCATGCGGGCCTCGGTGTATCGCATGGCCGCAGCGCTATCGCCGTCTACCGAACCAAAGTTACCGTGTCCGTCAATTAAGGGATAACGGGTGGAAAAATCCTGGGCCATTCGTACCATAGCATCGTAAACCGCAACGTCACCGTGAGGATGGAATTTTCCCAAAACCTCCCCCACTATGTGCGCCGATTTACGGTGGGGTTTGTCGGGAGTCATTCCCAAAATATGCATGGCATATAAAATACGCCGGTGAACGGGCTTTAACCCATCCCGGACATCGGGTAAAGCCCGACCGACAATTACACTCATGGCATAATCCAAATAACTTGACTTCATTTCCTCTTCCAATTTAACCGGTAAGACTTTCCCAATACTAAACAAAATAAATCACCTCAAAGTTAAGAATTAAATATCGAGATTTCGGACAAGTTTGGCGTTCTTTTCAATAAATTCCCGCCGCGGTTCAACTTTATCACCCATTAAAATAGAAAAAATCTCGTCCGCTTTAGCTGCATCTTCCAGGGTAACTTTTAAAATAGTTCTTGTTTCGGGATTCATCGTAGTTTCCCAGAGCTGCTCCGGATCCATTTCCCCAAGACCTTTGTATCTTTGAATGGTAACGCCTTCCCGGCCTATCTCGTTTAAATATCTTTCCAGTTCATCGTCACTGTACAGGTACTTTTCTAACTTCCCTTTTTTTACCTTATAAAGGGGAGGCTGAGCTATATAAACGTAACCATTTTCTATTAACGGTCTTAAGTACCGGTAAAAAAAGGTTAAAAGAAGGGTTCTAATATGCGCCCCGTCGACATCGGCATCGGTCATGATAATTAACCGGTGGTAACGGGCTTTTTCAATATCAAAATCCTTGTCAACCCCCGTGCCTAAAGCGGTAATCATCGCCCTTATTTCTTCATTGGCTAAAATTTTATCAAGCCGCGATTTTTCCACATTTAAAATCTTACCTCGAAGCGGTAGTATAGCCTGAAATCTGCGGTCCCTTCCCTGCTTGGCCGAACCTCCCGCCGAATCCCCCTCTACCAGGTAAAGCTCGCAGAGGGAAGGATCTTTTTCCGAGCAATCGGCGAGTTTCCCGGGGAGGGTGTTGGATTCCAGGGCTGTTTTCCGGCGGGCAAGCTCCCGGGCTTTCCTTGCCGCTTCCCGGGCCCGGGCTGCCCGGACAGCATTTTCAATTAACTTCTTTCCTACAGCGGGATTTTCTTCCAGGTAAGTGGAAAGGTAATCGGAAACAATGCTATCGACAATGCTGCGAACTTCCGTATTTACTAATTTTGTTTTTGTCTGACCTTCAAATTGCGGATCCGGTACTTTTACGCTGATAATCGCCGTTAATCCTTCCCGGATGTCTTCCCCCTGGAGGGAGAGGTTGTTTTCTTTAATTAAGTTGTATTTTTTGGCATAATCGTTAATCACCCGGGTAAGGGCTGTTTTAAAACCAATCTCGTGGGTTCCACCCTCGGTAGTGTTGATGTTGTTGGTAAAGGATAGAATATTTTCCGAAAAAGAGTTACAGTATTGCAGGGCCACTTCCACAACTACTTCGTCTTTTTCTTTTTCAAAATAGATAATTTTGTGAAGAGGCTCTTTATTTTTATTTAAATATTTTAAGTAATCCTTTATACCTCCTGAATGCTCAAAAACTTCTTCTTTATTAGTCCTCTCATCTTTTAAAATTATTTTGACGTTTTTATTTAAATAAGAAAGTTCTAAAAGCCTTTTCGCTAACGTATCGTAGTTGAATTCCACCGTTTCAAAGATTTCGGCATCGGGTTTAAAGGTAATAATTGTTCCGGTAGACTTACTTTTACCAATAATTTTTAATTCGGTAATCGGCTCGCCTCTGGAAAATCTTTGGTAATACAGGTTACCATCTCTTTTTATCCTAACTTCAAGCCACTCGGAAAGGGCGTTTACTACCGATACCCCAACGCCGTGCAATCCCCCGGATACTTTGTAACCTCCACCACCAAATTTTCCGCCAGCGTGAAGCATGGTTAAGACAACTTCTACTGCTGGTCTCCCCACTTCCGGGTGGATATCAACGGGAATGCCCCTACCGTTATCGGCTACGGTAATACTCCCATCTTTATGAATAATAACTTCTATACGATTGCAAAACCCGGCCAAAGCTTCATCGATTGAGTTATCTACTACTTCATAAACTAAATGGTGTAAGCCCTTTTCGTTGGTACTACCGATATACATTGCCGGCCGTTTTCTTACGCCTTCTAAACCTTTCAAAACCTGAATTTCCTCGGCACTGTACTTAACCCCGTTTTTTTCTAACTCCATATAAAACCTCCACTTTTTTAAATATCCTCATCTTATTTATTATAACATAAAAATTAAAACTGCAGCAAAGCTGCAGTCCGGACGAAATAATGTTAACGATGATCTTCTTCTTCGTAAAACAGTTCTAAGTTTTCCCACCGTTTTTTTAGGGTAAGGGAGGAAATTTGCGTAAGAAAAATTTTACCGTTGGTTAAAACTAACGACTTAAAGGGTTCTTCACCAATTTTTTCTACCGGAAGTTTAAACGAAAAATGGCTTAAAATTCTACCATAATCTTTAGCGGAAAAGGTTTCAATATCGAAAATTCCAATAACCTCTTTTCCCGGCACAACGAAATCGCTTCCCAAGTGTAAAAACATAACTATTCCCCCTAAAATACTTTACCGTTCTCAATGAAAACTACCTGATGATAGTTTTTTAAATCAATGGGTTCGGTAGCAGTTATAAATACCTGGTCACTGTACTTTAAGAAAAAACCCTCAAGGGTCTCTTTTTTTTCCTTATCAAATTCACTATAAAGGTCATCTAATAGTACCACCGGTCTTTCCCCGGAAATCTTTGCCATATATACCGCCTGAGCAAGTTTAAATAATAAAAGTGCGCCTTTTTTCTGGCCCTGAGAGCCAAATATTTTTAAATCTCTTCCGTTTACGTAAAAATTTAAATCATCCCGATGGGGTCCAAATAAAGACTGCTTTTTGTCCTTTTCTTCGGTATATCTTTGCTTTAAGAGTTCAAAGATTTTTTCTTTATCATCTGTTCCGGTAGTTTTATAAGAAACCTCGATTTTTCCGGGTAAAAACCTTAATTGAGCGTTTAGTTCCTTTATTATATCATTTAAAATCTTTAAACACTTTTCCCTTTCCTTGATAATTTCCGCACCAAACTCCGCTAACTTATAATTCCAAGCCTCAATTAAATTTTCCACATCCCGTGATTGTTTTAAAAGAGCATTTTTATTGGTTAAAACTTTCTGGTAATAAATTAAACTTAATAGGTAAGTTTTACTGGTTTGAGCTAAAAATAAGTCTAAAGCTTTTCTTCGATTTGCCGGAAATCCAAAAAAAACCACCGGCTCATCCGGAGTAAATAACACGCCCTTAAGATTCCCCAGAATACTGCTAAAACTTTTTTGTTTTTGACCGTTTTTTAAAAAAAACTTACCTTTTTCCGAGTATTCTACCCCTAAAGTTATTTTTTGGTCGTTTTTACTGATTTTTGCTCCTATTTGAAAGCTTTCCGCTCCAAAACGGATTAAAGAATTATCTTTTCCGCGAAAAGACTTACCGATTACCAAGTAATAAATTGCTTCAATCAGATTTGTCTTACCCTGACCGTTGGCCCCATAAATTAATATCTTCCCCGGAGAAAAATCTACTAAAAGTTCGTCGTAATTGCGAAAATTTACAATCTGGAGTCGGTCGACAAACACGTTACCGCTCCTCTTTTTCCACAATTAATGCAGGGCCTCCGGCAATTTCCACCCGGTCACCGGGATATATTTTTTTCTTTCGCCGGGTTTCAACCACGCCGTTTACTAAAACCATGCCACTTCTTATCATTTTTTTGGCTTCGCCGCCGGTCATGGCTATGTTTGCCCACTTCAATAATGAATCCAATTCAATATATTCCGTATGGATGTAAATTTTTACCATAATATCACCTATGAAGGTCTAACCGGAAGTACCAAACAGAGGTAGTTCTCGTCATTAACCGGTTTTACCACCCCTGGATTAAGTGGTCCGGTGAGACTTAAATAAATTTCCTCCGTTTCTAATACTTTTAAAACATCAATTAAGTACCGCGTATTAAAAGCTACGGTAAACTCTTCCCCCTCTAACGATATCGGTAATTCCTCCCGGATGGAACCGGACTCGGACTGGCTTGTAATGATCATGTTTTCCTTTTCCAAATAAAACTTGGCAACGGGAGTTTTGTCTTTATCCCGCGGAAGTAACGCTGCCCTTTCCAGTGAATCCAAAAAATATTTTTTATTTACGAGAATGTTAGACTTAAAAGCAGTGGGAATTACCTGTTGATAATTGGGAAATTGTCCTTCAATTAAACGGGATGTAAGTTTAATACCGTTTCCGGAAAATTCTACCTGCCCTTCGCTTATTTTTATTAAGATTTCTTCAACGGTCCCAAAAATTCTTACTGCCTCGTGTAAGGTTCTACTGGGAATAATCACATTAATATTTTTGCCGGTATCTTCTCTTTTAATAAATGTTTTCCTAAAAGCAAGCCGGTGGGTATCACTGGCTACTAACCTTAGTTCCGGACCAACTATTTCAAATAAAACCCCGGTAAATACCGGTCTTGATTCATCGGTTCCGGTGGCAAATAAAACCTGTTTAATAAAGGTAGAAAATTCTTCCCCGCTTATATAAAAGCTTTCACCGTCAATAACCTCTTCATTTTTAGGAAACTCCTCCGACCGGTAAGTGGCCACCGATAATTCCGACGAACCGTATTTTATCACGCATTTTCCTTCATTTGGTAAATATTCAAACATTAACTCCGTTTCCGGAAGTTTTTTAATAATATCCCCGAGAAACTTTGAAGCAAGAACCACACTGCCTCCATTAATTATCTTTGCCGGAAAGGAAGTTTCAATGGACATTTGTAAATCGGTGGCAGTCAGGGTAATGGTACTATTTTGTTCGTCGGCTACGAAAAGAATACCGGTTAAAACGGGAAATGGACTTTTGATAGAAACTGCCTTTTGCGCTAAAGAGATATTTTCCGAAAGAATTGAAGTTGGGCAGGTAAACTTCATTCCTTATCCTCCTTTTAAAAACTAATTATAGGATCGTAGTAATAATCAGGATTGTGGAAATTGTGGAAAACTTAAAAAAACCTCTTTAAAAATTAAACTATCCACTTGTGAATAAACTGTTTAAAAACAAAAATCTTATACACAAAATTAAAAAAGAAAAAACGTTTTAAGCAGAAGTTTAAATTTTATGTTAAAAGTTGTTCATCAAGCTTTGTGGATTTGTTCGGTAAGCTGTCTTATCACGGTTTTTAAGTTTGGGTCTGATTGAAGGTCTTGTTGAATTTTTTCGTGCGCATGAATGACGGTGGTGTGGTCACGGCCGCCAAATTCCTCACCAATTTTAGGCAAGGAGGCGTCCGTAAGTTCCCGGCATAAGTACATAGCAACCTGACGGGGAAATGCCACCGACTTGGTTCGTTTTTTCGCTTTTAAGTCGTCCACGGTCAGGCCATAAAAGTTGGCTACCACCTGTTGAATCAAGGGAATAGTTATGGGTTTAACGTGATTTGAAGGAAGTAAATCTTTTAAGGCCTTTGCTGCCAGATCAACGGTAATTGGCTCGCCGTGCAGGCCGGCATAGGCCACAACCCGGATTAATGCCCCTTCCAATTCCCGAATGTTAGAAACAATCTCATTGGCAATGAAATTTAAAACCGCATCGTCTACATGAAGATTATCAAGCTGGGCTTTTTTTCGCAGAATAGCAATTCTCGTTTCTAAATCCGGAGGTTGAATATCGGTAATAAGACCCCATTCGAACCTTGATCTTAAGCGATCCTCTAATGTTGATAGTTCTTTGGGTGTTCGGTCACTGGATATGACAATTTGTTTATTCGCTTCGTATAAAGCGTTAAAGGTATGGAAAAACTCTTCCTGGGTTCGTTCTTTTTTCTCTAAAAATTGAATATCATCTATTAGTAATACGTCTATACTCCGATATTTGTTTCTAAATTCTTCGGTGGTATCGTCCTTAATTGAGTTTATCAAATCATTGGTAAACTTTTCAGTGGTAACGTACGCTACTTTCATTTCCGGCTTATTTTTCAAGATATAATGGCCGATAGCGTGCATGAGGTGGGTTTTACCCAGACCAACGCCACCGTAGATAAAAAGTGGATTATACGCTTCAGCGGGTGACTCGGCTACGGCAAGACAGGCGGCATGGGCGAAACGGTTGGAGTTACCCACCACAAACGTTTCAAAGGTATATTTGGGATTTAAGGTAAAAAAGATGCCTTCTTCAAAAAATTTGCTTGGTTTTTTGGGAGAATTTTTCTTTACTTTTGTTTTTCCTTCGCTTTCTTCTAATGCCGATTCACTGGGTACAACTAATTTAAAGTTAATATCTTCATTGGTTATTAAGCTTAAAATATGTTTAATTAAGCTGGCGTAGTGCTCTTCTAACCAATCTTTGGCAAATTTATTGGGAACCTCTACTAATATGGTGTTTTCTAAGAATCCCAGGGGCCTGATACTTTTAATCCACATGTCCCAGCTTGGTTTGTTGACGTGATTTTTAAGTACTTCCATTACCTGTTCCCAAAGCTCTTCAACCGGATTTTTCAACATCATTACCCTCCCGGAATAAAAACGTCTATAAGGCATTAAAAACCAGGAAGGAAAAAAAATCCTACCTGGTTGATGTAAACACTATCCTAACAGTTTTTCCACAACTTATTCACAACTTGTGCATATCTTATTGTAAAAAATTATCCACAGGATGATTAGTTCATTAAAATAATAGCATAACTGAAGATATACCTGCAATAATTATTTAAAAAGTTATTCACAACCTGAAAAAAATGTGAAAAAAATTTTGTGGATTTGTGGATAAAACAAGGTTTTTACTATTTTTTGCTAATAAAAAAGTTTTATAAACAGCCTGGTGAAAGTAAGGGTTGTGGATAAAGAAAAAATCAAGAAAAATTTCTTGACGGGTCTTATCCCATCTTCTATAATTTAGGTGTATCTATGGGGGATAAAGGCTTTTTTAGATAGATTAGGAGGTGTGAAAATGAAAAGGACCTATCAGCCAAAAAACCGGCGACGGAAAAGAGTACACGGTTTCTTAAAGCGGATGCGAACCCCAGGCGGGCGTAGAGTTATTAAAAGACGGCGGCTTAAAGGTAGAAAGAGACTTACTGCATAAAGGCCCAACGGGCCTTTATTCTGTATAAGCTTCTCTAATTTGGGAAATCCTTTTAAAAGATGTGCTATGAAAAAATGCCAGTTTCTTTCTAAAAACGAAGAATACCGTAATATTTATCAAAATGGTCGTTCCATAGCATCCCGTTACTTTGTTGTTTATTACTTAAAAAACGATGATGAGAGCAAAATACCCTCTTTTGGTGTTTCGGTGAGTAAAAAAATTGGTAAAGCAGTTGTTCGGAATCGTTTACGGAGAAGATTAAAAGAAGCTTTAAAAAGACTATGCGTTGAATTTTTACCCGGATATGATTATGTAGTTATACCCCGGGTATCCTTTAAAAATGATGAATTTTCTGTGATTTTGGAACAGCTATTATATATAATTAAGTTATTGAAGCGGTCGATTAATAATGCGTAAAATTATCTTACTTCTTATTCGTTTTTATCAAAAATTTGTATCTCCTATTTTAGGTAGTAATTGTCGTTTTTACCCAACCTGTTCCCAGTATACTTATGAAGCTATTGAGCGGTATGGAGTAATCTACGGCAGCTACCTGGGTATTAAAAGAATCCTGCGCTGTCATCCTTTTAATCCCGGAGGCTATGATCCGGTACCCGAGAAAAAGCTAAGGAGGTAAAAATGATTTGCAGCCTTTAATTGATGCCATAACCTGGATTTTAAATAACCTTTACTTATTTACCAAAAGCATAGGAATACCGAGTTATGCCCTGGCTATTATTTTGCTTACTATTTTGATAAAAATAATCTTATATCCTTTAAATCATGCACAAATGAAGTCAATGAAAGTGATGCAGGAACTGCAACCAAAAATGCAGGAAATACAAAAAAAATATAAAAATGACCCGCAAAAGCAGCAGCAGGCTTTAATGGAATTGTATAAAGAATACGGGGTTAACCCGATGTCCGGTTGTCTGCCATTATTAATTCAATTACCTATTTTGATAGCGTTGTATCAAGCGCTTTATCGTTTTCAATATCTAAATCCGGCACATGCCAAATTTTTCTGGATTTCCAATATAAGTCATAAAGACCCGTATTTTATTTTACCGATACTGGCTGCTCTTACCACTTACATCCAGAGTAAAATGACTATGCCGTCGGGCAATGACCCCAATCAAAAAGTTATGCTTTACGTTATGCCGTTAATGATTGGCTGGATTGCTATGACGTTGCCGGCAGGATTGGGTATTTACTGGGTAATGTTAAATATCATGGGCATTATTCAGCAATATTTTATTAACAAGAGCACCCATAAGAACGGTGAAAGGGGTACCTTGTAAAATGCGGGAGATTGAGGTTACCGGCAAGACTGTCGAAGATGCGATAAGTTTTGGTTTAGAGCAGCTTGGGGTCGAACGCTCAGACGTGGAGATTGAAATTTTGGAGCAACCTTCCAAAGGTATTTTAGGTCTTTTTGGACAGAAACCGGCAAAGGTAAGACTTACTATTAAAAGCAGGGTTATTGAAAAGGCCAAAAAATTTTTGGATGATGTTATTGCGGCCATGGGTGTTAAAGTTAGTTATGAAATTTTACAGCGGGAAGACCACCTGTTAATTAACCTCTATGGCAATGATGTTGGTATATTAATTGGGTACCGGGGGGAAACTTTAGATGCGTTGCAATATATAACTAATTTGGCTGCCAATAAAAATGAAATAACTCCCCGGCGGATTATTTTAGATGCCCAGGGATATCGCGAGCGACGGGAAAAAACTTTAATCCGCCTTGCTGAAAGAGTGGCGGAAAAGGTCCGGCAAAAAGGACGTCCTTTTGCTTTAGAACCTATGACCCCGCAGGAACGAAGAATTATTCACACTGCTTTACAAAACTTTGAAGGAGTTTATACCTACAGTGAAGGCGAAGATCCCAACCGTAAAGTAATAATAGCACCTAAAAGATAGGCAGGTCTAACACCTGCCTTTTTTCATCGTTTAAATGTTGTTATAATTTTTTAAAAAGCTCTTAGGAGTGAAAGACATGATGGAAGATACTATCGCAGCCATTTCTACCCCTTTAGGGGAAGGAGGCATTGGAATCGTACGGGTTAGCGGTCCGCAAGCTATTGAGGCCGTTAAAAAAGTTTTTGTACCGCGAAAAAACAAGGATTTGGCCAAGGTTCCAGGCTTTACTCTCCATTATGGAAAAATTATTGACCCTGCTGACGGTAAAATCGTGGATGAGGTTTTGGTATCGGTTATGCGGGCCCCTAAAAGCTATACCGGTGAAAATGTGGTAGAAATTAACTGTCACGGCGGAATTGTGGCGGTGGAAAAAGTATTGGAACTTATTTTAAAGCAAGGGATACGTTTAGCCGACCCCGGGGAGTTTACCAAAAGGGCTTTTTTAAACGGGCGCATTGATTTATCCCAGGCCGAAGCGGTTATTGATATTATCCGGGCCAGGACCGATGCAAGTTTGAAGCTTGCGGAACGACAATTATCTGGCGAACTTCGGGAAAAAATAAATGCTGTGCGGCAAAAAATTATCAACATTTTAGCTTTTATCGAAGTAAGCATTGACTATCCGGAATACGAGTTTGATGAAGTAAGTCCCGATTCCGCCCTTAAAAACATTGATGAAATTATAAGTGACATTCAAAAACTTCTCTCTTCGTATGAACGGGGACGGATTTTAAAAGAAGGTATTACGGCGGTTATAGCCGGAAAACCCAATGTAGGAAAGTCGTCTTTATTAAATGCTTTATTGCGGAAAAAAAGGGCTATAGTTACCGATATACCCGGCACTACCCGGGATGTGATTGAAGATTATTTGAATTTAAAAGGAATCCCGGTTAAAATTGTCGATACAGCGGGTATCCGGGAAACGGAAGATTTAGTGGAAAAGCTTGGAGTAGAAAAGACCCGGGAATATTTAAATCAGGCGGATGTGACATTATTTGTTATCGACGTTAGTATGGGGATTGATGAAAATGATGAGAAGATTTTAAGTTTAATAAATAAAGATAAAAGTTTATTGGTAATTAATAAAATTGACTTACTGCCGGGTAAGGTAAATTTTGAACACTATGCGCAAAAAACCGGAATTAAAAATTACGTTCCTTTTTCCGCCAGGAACTTTGAAGGACTGGAAACTTTAGAAAATAAGCTTTACGAACTATTTCTTCCCGAACAGGAAGGAGGCGGTGAATCCGCTTTAATTTCCAACCTTCGCCATAAAAATTACCTGGAAAAAGCTTTAAATTCTTTATTAAGTGCCAAGAAAAATATAGCTTCTGGGGAGCCGGTAGATCTTGTGGCCATTGATTTAAACGAGGCCTTAAGGGAATTAGGAGCAATTACCGGCGATACTATTGGTGATGAGATCATAAATGAAATATTTTCCCAATTTTGTGTAGGAAAGTAGGGGTGTGAAATGGAATATCATGCTGGTGATTATGATGTGATTATAGTGGGAGCCGGTCATGCGGGAGTGGAAGCGGCGCTGGCTTCTGCCCGGATGGGACTTAAGACTTTGCTTTTAACTTTATCCCTGGATAATGTGGCTTTAATGCCCTGCAATCCTGCTGTTGGCGGTCCCGCAAAAGGTGTGGTGGTTCGGGAAGTGGATGCTTTAGGCGGAGAAATGGGAATTAACACCGACAAAACATATATTCAAATTAGGATGCTTAATACCGGAAAAGGACCGGCTGTTCGCACTTTGCGCGCTCAAGCGGATAAACGACGTTATCAGGAAGAGATGAAGAAAACCATTGAGCGTCAGGAAAACCTTTATTTAAAACAGGCAGAAGCCATCAAAATCTTGGTCGAAGGGGAAAAAGTTAAAGGAGTACTTACCCGGACCGGGGCTATTTTTACTTCGCGGGCAGTCGTCGTCACCTCGGGAACTTATTTAAGTTCAAGGATTATTATTGGAGATGTTCACTATCCTTCCGGACCGGCAGGATTTCCCTATGCAACTCTCCTATCCAGGAGTCTGGCCGATTTAGGATTTAAATTGGGGCGTTTTAAAACTGGAACTCCTGCCAGGGTTGACAAAAGAACCGTTGATTTTTCCAAGATGATTGAACAACCGGGCGATGACCGTCCCCTTTATTTTTCTTATATGACCGAAGGAATAAAGCGACCCAATGTATCCTGCTGGCTTACCTACACCAATTTAGAAACTCATACCATTATCTTAGAAAATTTGCACCGGTCCCCTCTTTATTCGGGGGAAATTAAAGGAGTTGGCCCCAGGTATTGTCCTTCAATTGAAGATAAGGTTGTGCGTTTTTCCGATAAACCAAGACATCAGGTGTTTTTAGAGCCGGAAGGGCTTGATACTTATGAAATGTATGTCCAGGGCATGTCCACCAGTCTTCCTGAAGATTTACAAATAAAAATGTTACGTACTTTACCGGGACTTGAACATGTAGAAATTATGCGACCTGCCTATGCAATCGAGTACGACTATATTGATCCAACTCAGTTAAAGCTTACCTTAGAAGCAAAGCACATTAAAGGACTTTTCTTTGCCGGGCAAATTAACGGGACTTCCGGTTATGAAGAAGCTGCCGGTCAGGGGATAGTTGCCGGAATTAATGCTGCTTTATACGTTAAAGAAAAAGAACCGTTTATTTTAAAAAGATCTGAAGCTTACATCGGGGTCATGATTGATGACCTCGTAACCAAGGGAGTTACCGATCCCTACCGGCTTTTAACTTCCCGGGCGGAATATCGGCTAATTTTGCGCCATGATAATGCGGATCTTCGCCTCACCGAAAAAGGTTATAAAATTGGTCTTGTTACCGAAGAGCGGTGGCGAAAGTTCAATGAGCGGGTTGAGAAAATCAATAAGTTGATGGAATTTTTGGAGGAGAACCAGGTAACCCCTACTAAAAGAAATCTTGAAATCATGGAGGAATACGGTACCTCTCCACCCAAACATGGAATTTCCGGTAAAGAGTTTTTACGACGACCGGAAATTAACATGGATGCCATTGAAAAAATTTTTGCCATCGAAGGGCAGTTTTCCGACGATGTAAAGGAGCAGGTGGAAATCTTAGTAAAATATGAAGGTTACATTGAAAAACAACTAAAGGAAATCGAGCGTTTTAATAAATATGAAGGTAAAAAATTACCTCCCGATTTTGATTACAGCAAGGTGAAAGGTTTATCGGCAGAAGCGGTGCAAAAACTTAATGCTATAAAACCGGAAAATATTGGACAGGCTTCGCGGGTTTCCGGAGTGACTCCTGCCGATATTTCGGTATTACTAATTTATTTAGAGAGTAAAAAAAGTGAGGATGGAAATGGAAACGAAGCTTAAAGCTTTTTTTGCCGAGTTTGGACTGACAATTGAAATGGAAAAAATCAAACTCTTTGAGTATTATTATCGCTTATTAATATCTGAAAATGAAAAATACAACTTAACCGCGGTAACCGGTGAAGATGAGGTTATAGTAAAGCATTTTCTTGATAGTACGGCTGTGCTGCTTTATCGCGACCTAACGGATTTAAAAGCGGTGGATATTGGAACCGGTGCCGGTTTCCCTGGTATTCCCCTAAAAATTATGGTTCCGGGTTTAGAAATACTGCTTTTGGATTCTATAAAAAAACGGTGTCAATTTCTTGAAAGGGTTGTACGGGAATTGAACTTTAAAAACGTAGTGGTGTTAAACGAACGTGCGGAAAACGTTGGCCAGCAAAAGCTGTATCGGGAAAATTTTGATTTAACCTTTTCCCGGGCTGTGGCTGAAGTTAGAATCTTACTGGAGTTTCATGCTCCCCTATTACGCGTGGGGGGAGAAGCTATCCTGTTTAAAGGCCCCGAGGTAGATGAAGAGTTAAAAAAGGCCGAAACGGCTGCAAAACAACTGGGCTTGGGGTTAATGGATGTATTTCACTATCGACTACCGGGAAACTTTGGAGAGCGCTCTTTGGTGGTATATAAAAAATTAAAAACCACTCCGGAAAATTATCCCCGGCGTCCGGGTATTCCGGAAAAAAGACCTTTATAATTTTAAATGTTTCACGTGAAACATACGACTGATCTCAAAGGGTAAAAAAGAAAAATTTAATGTTTCACGTGAAACATTAAGAAACAAACCGAAAATTATGTTAAAATATGATTAGTTAATTCACACAGCGGAGAGGATGTTATGGGAAAGATTATTGCCGTTGCCAACCAAAAAGGTGGCGTTGCAAAAACGACTACAGCAATAAATTTAGGGGCAGCCCTGGCATTAGCAGGGAAAAAAGTCCTTTTAGTGGATACCGATCCCCAGGCAAATTTGACCAGTGGTCTGGGATTTCCAAAGGAAGGACTGCCGGTAACAATTTATGACATGCTGGTGGACGGCGTTAAGGAAGAAGGGATTTTAGAAACGGAAATTTCCGGGCTCTATCTCATTCCGTCTACGGTAGAGTTGGCTGGCGCTGAAATTGAACTGGTCATGCTGGAAGAAAGGGAGCTTCGCTTAAAAAAAGTGTTGCTTCCCATTAAAGATAAATACGATTACATCTTAATTGACAGCCCACCATCCTTGGGCCTTATTACCTTAAACGGTCTGGCAGCGGCAGATACCATCCTTATTCCCATTCAGTGCGAGTATTATGCTTTAGAGGGGGTAACCCAGTTAATAAATACCATTGATCTTGTAAAAAAACGTCTAAACCCGGATTTAAAAATTGAAGGGGTTTTACTTACCATGTTTGACGGTCGGACCAATCTATCAATTCAGGTAGTAGAAGAGGTTAAGGGATTTTTCAAGGGGTTAGTTTACGGTACGGTAATCCCGCGCAATGTCCGTTTATCGGAGGCGCCGAGCTACGGAAAACCCATCTTTTTGTATGATCCAAAGTGCCGCGGAGCGGAGGTATATCATGAACTTGCCAAGGAAGTGATGGAAAGAAATGAAAAATAAGAAAGGTTTGGGTCGAGGGTTAAATGCATTGATTCCCGAGGGAAAATTAAATTTAGAGCGGAAAAATGGACTTTTAGAAATTGCTGTTGAAAAAATAATACCAAATCCCAGACAGCCCCGCACGATTTTTAGCGAGGAAGCTTTAAAGGAGCTGGCGGAATCAATTCAAAAGCACGGGGTTTTACAGCCTATCGTAGTTCGAAAAATTGATGAAGAAAAATATGAATTGGTGGCCGGTGAACGGCGCTGGCGGGCAGCCCAGTTAGCGGGGCTAAAACAAATTCCTGCGGTAGTAAAGGATTTAAACGATGAAGAAGCAACCGTAGTAGCATTAATGGAAAATCTCCAACGGGAAGACTTAAATCCCTTGGAGCAGGCCAAAGCTTTAAAGCGTCTTATTGAGGAGTTTGGCTTAACCCAGGAAGAGGTAGCTGAAAACCTGTCTAAATCCCGCACGTACGTGACGAATCTCTTGCGCCTGTTAAATCTTCCCCCGGTAATTCAGGAAATGGTGGAGAAAGGTGAATTGAGTTACGGTCATGCCCGGGCTCTATTAGCTTTAGAAGACCCAATTAAAATGAGTGAAGTTGCCCGCAAGGTGAAAAATGAGGGTCTTTCGGTGCGGGCAACGGAAGAATTGGTGAAAAAAATAAAAAATAGCCCTGAAGAAAAAATAAGAACCAAACGGCAGGTAGCTCCGGAAATCCGGGAAATTGAAGACAAGTTACGAGCCTTCTTTTCTACTAAAGTAGAAGTAAAAAATACTGCTAAAGGGCGGGGAAAAATAACCATTGAATATTATTCGCCGGAGGAGTTGCAGCGGATTCTTGATTTATTGTATATCGAATGAGAGGTGAATTATATGTCACCAATTTACTTTGACAACAGTGCCACAACCTACCCCAAACCCCCGGAAGTAATGGAAGCAATGATATATTTTGCCGAAAAAGTAGGAGCAAACCCCGGAAGAGGAAGTCATCAAAAGGCTTTAAAAGCTGCCCAAATAATCCTTGAAGCCCGGGAAGCTATAAAAAAATTAATCAATGGAGTTTCGGCAGACCGGGTAATTTTTACCGCCAATGCAACGGAAAGCTTAAACTTAGCCTTAAAAGGCCTTCTTCAAGCCGGAGATCATGTCATAGCATCGCCTTTTGAGCATAATGCGGTTCAACGACCTTTAAACCGCTTGTGCCGGGAAGGAGTTGAGGTAAGTTACTTATCATCATCACCCAAGGGAGAAATCGACCCTAATGAAATAAAAAAGCTTTTAAAGCACAATACCCGGGCGGTGGTTTTAACCCATGCTTCAAATGTTTTGGGATGCATCACACCGGTAGCGGAAGCAGGAAAGATTTGCAGGGAAGCGGGAATTGCTTTTATTGTAGATGCGGCACAATCCCTGGGAACGATACCGGTGGACGTCCAGAGCTGCAACATTTCCCTGCTGGCTTTTACCGGTCATAAAGGATTATACGGTCCTCAAGGAACCGGCGGCCTCTATATCGCGCCGGAATGGGAAAAGGTGGTAAGAACCTTAAAAGAAGGCGGGACCGGGGGGCATTCGGAAGAAGAGCTACCGCCGGAAATTTTGCCGGATAAATACGAGAGTGGTACCCTCAATACGATTGGTATTGCGGGACTAAAAGCCGGGGTGGAGTTTGTTTTAAAGACAGGTGTGGAGAAAATTTTTCAGCATGAAAAGAAACTTACCCAGAAGCTTTATCAGGGGTTAAAGGAGCTGGGGGCGGAAATTTTGGGTCCGGATCTGGAAAACGACCGGGCACCGCTAATATCTTTTAATTTACCCGAAGCCGATGCGGCAACGGTAAGCTTTATGTTAGACAAGCTTTACGACATAGCCACCCGGCCCGGACTTCACTGTGCTCCTAAAGCCCATGAAGTTGCCGGAACCCTGGAGCGGGGGGCGGTGCGGGCAAGCTTCTCATATTTTAATACCGAAGAGGAAGTAGAGAAATTTTTAGAAGCAATAAAGGAGATAAAAGATGAGTTATAAAATGAGCCAAATTTTTGGCTCATTTTTTATGTGCGCCCGGCATGGGTGTTGCCTATAAGGTGAAAGTCCTGAACGGCGAAGGTAGTAGTAGCCGTTAGCTTAAGGCAAGGGTGTCCATCGCGAGGTGGAATCTGAAGGAAGCCGGCGGC